>CAVFVI010000021.1:0-48662 GCA_963626055.1 Acutalibacteraceae bacterium | reverse complement strand
TAATGTGCCCTTCTAGGGCTTTCTCAAGCCCCCGGCTTGGCCGGGGGTCATGACTTATATAATGATTCTGTTGATAACTCTTGAACTTTTTGAACAGATCAATACCGACCATACAGGACATTGCAAAAGAACGATCCCGCCCAAATCAGTAATGCACAACATTCCCCGCGCTGCGGATCGCCGCAAGCACCGGTTCAGCTTCCCTGCTGGTGAAATAGTCGTAAGTGGTTGGGGGAACAAGGGAAGCCAGCGCGGTAAAACTATTTTGCTGCAAACATTGCCGCACCGTGCTGGCGCTGATGGGTGCGCCGGCGGAAGTTTTGCGCGGAACAACGATACAGTCAATGCCTGCTTTGGGCAGCTCCGACTGCATAACGCGGTTATAGGCGGCAGTGACAAGGCTGGAGGGCTCTTCGCCGACATAGCGGGCGGTAATGCCCAGGGCAGCGGCGATCTGGGTGAATACCGTAAGGTCAAGGCGGGCGTGGCTGTCAATAACGGCGGCTTCATCACGCAAAAAGTAACTGGGGAAGGTGGCGTTCGAGATGATATATGGCCCGCTGTCATGGCAGATAACATTGTGCAGGTGGGCTGTGCCCGCCAGAACAAGCTGCCTGCGCACAGCAAATGGCACAAGGCTGGCATCCTCGCTGACAATGAAAAGGTGCAGCGTATCGCAGGCTGCGGCAGCGGTTTCAACAAGATATTGGTGCCCCAGGGTGAACGGGTTTGCATTCATCACAATAGCGACGCTTTTTCCGGGGCGGCGGGCTGCACGGAGCCGCTGCAGGTAGGCCGCAAAGCCGCCGCGGCGGTTCTCCATAAAAACCAGCGTGCCATCCACGCGGGCAATCTCGTAAAAGCCCAGATCAGCAAAAAACTTGGCAGATTCGGTTTTGGTGTATAAAAACAGCCGCAAATTGCCGCGGGCACACTCGTACTCGATTAAATGCGTGACCACGGTGTTCAACAACCCCTCGCCCTGGTGGGCACGGCTGACGGCAAAGCAGCGCAGCGTGTTGGCAAAACAGCTGCCGGTCGCGATGACCTGCCCGGCCGTGTCGCAGACGGCGCAGGTGTAATCCAAATTTGTATCGCGGCGGATGCCCTCTGATTGCAACAGTGCGTCCACCTGTGCCATCATCCGCGTGTCAGCGGGGTGCACCTGTGTAATGCCGTAATCCGCCATTTACAGATCCTCCGTTTTGAAAAAGTGCAGCAGCCAGCACAGCGCCAACAGGTCGGCGCTGCCGCCAGGGGAAAGATTTTTGCGGATAAATTCATCATCCAAACGTTCCAAAGCCTGTTCGTCGGGGTAGGGGGTCTCATCCAGCAGGGCGGCAACCCGGTTGGCTGCGCGCAGCTGTTCGGCACGGCCGCCGCGGGCAAGCATGTTGGTATCATCGTCAGCGCAGAGCATGGCCAACAGGGCTGCCGCTCCGGCGCGGTCATTGCCAAGGCCCTGATTCAGCCCGGCTTCCAGCGTGGGCAGCCCAACACTGCGCACAGCGGGAAAGCCCGCTTCCGCCTGGCCGCGCACACCGGTAATGCCGTATTGCAGGAAGAACCGCTGCCCGGCTGTTGTCGCTTTTGTCAGCCCGGCATAGTCACGGCTGACCAGGCCCGCGGTGATCGCAGCGCACTCATCCAGCACCGCGGCAGGATCGCTGCGGCGGTCGGCACCCACGCGGCCCAACGCGGCGGCCGCAATGCCAATGGAAAAAATAGCGCCTTTGTGCGTATTCACGCCGTTTGTTGCGGCCAGCATTTCACTTTCAGCCTTTCGGCCCAGGGGGCGCAGGGCAGCAAAGGTGTCCGCTGCAGGGCGGCTTTCGGCGGCATCGCGCAGCCCCTGCTCGGCACACTTTTTGAAATAGGGATAGAGCACCGCCGCGCTGCTCATAAAGGTAAAACTGTCCATATCGCGGTGGCTGCCGGTGTTGCGGCGGTCCACAAGGCCCGGTTTCGGGGTGGTGGTTACCTCAAACAGCAGGGCGCGGGTAGCCTGTTGGGCAATGGTTTCGGCATCGTGTTCATCCAGCGCCGTTTGCAGCAGTTCGGTGGTTTTGGCCTGCAATTCCGCCACGGTATGGCGGCGGCTGCGCGCGCACTCTTTGGCAGGGGCACCGCACAGCAGGCAGCGCCTTACGGGCAAAGCCAGGGCGGTGCGGTCGATCTTTTCACCGCTTTCGTCCAGTACATCCATATCAAACAGGCGGGCCATCGGGGCGGCATCCTCCAGTTCAGCGGTCAGCTTTTTCAAGCGCAGCAGGTCCATGTCCACAGCATAAAAGGCTTCGTTGCCGGTGGCAGCATCGGTGATCTCTTTGTGCAGGACTGCTGCCCCATCGCGGCGCAGGGCGTTCTCCAGGTCACGGCAGCCCAGCCGGAAGCCGCGCCGGATGAGCGGGCTGTTTTTGATGGGGCCGGCGATGTTCATGGTAAAGCAGACAAGCGGCGCATGGTATTGGGCCAGCAGAGCCTGCTGACGGAAAACGCGGGTTTCGCGGGCGGCCAGCATTTGGGGCAGGGTAACAAAGATCTCAGATTCCGGCATGATGAACACTCCTTTTAGACTTGGCAGAAGCTTTTGGATGCGGCAGGCACGATAAAATTTTAACGCAAGAAGGCTTTACAAAAATTCCACGCTGCCGTCCTCAATGTGGTACATTGCCCCAACGACCCGCAGCCCGGTTTCGGCTTCGATGTGGCTGATGGAAAGGCTTTTTTCAATCTCTGCCACGCTGTGCCGCACATTCAGGCAGCTGGCCTTGTAAGGGTCAGTTTCGCTGCCGATGGCTGCGCGAATCTCATCGGTGATATAGCGAATATATCCGGTGGGTTCGTGATGGATGGCGGCGTCCACTGCGCCGCAGCGGGTGTGGCCCAACACAACCACCAGCTTGCAGTTCAGGTGCTCGGCAGCGTACTCAATGCTGCCAAGCTGGTGGTCATCAATAACATTGCCCGCCAGCCGGATGACGAACAGCTCCCCAATGCCCGCGGAAAAGATGTGTTCCGGGATGACCCGTGAATCGGAGCAGGTAACGATGATGGCATAAGGGCTTTGGCCGTCGGTGGCTGTGGCCAGCCGAATGCGGCGGGAAATATTGCCGCTGCTTTTATGGGCGGTAAGGTATTTCAGGTTGCCCGTGGCCAGCCGGTAGATGGCATCCGCCGCGGTGGTGATGGTTGCCTGCTGCATGGGGGAACCTCCTTTTACAAAAACACCGCCCAGCGCCCCGCAGGGGACCGCAGGACGGTTGAAGAGAATATTTAGAAGCGAATGACGTTCAGCATCAGGCCGGCAACCAGGCAGACAGCGGAAACTTCCCACTGCCACCGGAAGCAGTATTTGATGTGATCTTTGATCTCAACGCCCGCCAGGCCGATGCCGAGGTAGGTAGCAGGGGCAACCGGGCTGATAAAGGTGGCGCAGTTGCGGCAGACGACCATGGCAATGGCAATGTGGACAGGGTCAACGCCGAACTGGTTGCCAACGCTCATCAGAACAGGCAGCAGACCATAGAAGTAGGAGTCCGTGTCAAACAGCAGGGCCAGCGGCACGCTGAGAATGCCGATGATGATGGGCAGGAACCGGCCGAGCTGCACCGGAATGAAACCTGCCATAACAACGGCCATCTGTTCCATGATGCCGCTCTGCTGCATCACACCGAGGAAAACACCGGCACACATAATGGTAGAGGCCATCGTCAGGCCAGCGGCGGCGTGGGACTTGATGATCTTGCTTTGCAGCTTTTTGCCGCGGTAGTTCACGAACAGTGCCAGCACGCAGGCAACCATGAATACATAGTAGGTGGGCAGAATGTCCAGCACAAGCACAACAATGACAGCCAGGGTCAGGATAACGTTAAAGATGAAATTCTGCGGGCGGGCCAGAGAGGCATCGCGGGCGCCGGATTCGGAGTCGTCGTATTTGTCGGCGTCCTCAATGGCGGCATCGCCAAGTTTGGCAATGCGGTTTTTCTCGCGGATGCCCCAGAACAAAGCGGTCAGCACGGCCAGCAGCAGGCCAACGATCTGCATGGGCATCAGGCGGAACCACAGTTCATTCGGCTCAATGCCCACAACGCTGGCGGCGCGCATGGTGGGGCCGCCCCAGGGCATCAGGTTCATAACGCCCATGGCGGTCACGCAGATCAGCAGCAGTGTTTCGCGGCGCATGTGCAGCCGCTTGTAAACGGGCAGCATGGCGGGCACGGTGATGAGGAAGGTTGCCGCGCCGCTGCCATCCAGATGGGCAATCATGGCGATCACGCAGGTCATAAGCGCAACGCCCACAACGTTGTTGCCAACCTTTTTCATCAGGGCGTTGATAATGGTATCAAACATGCCGGCATCGGTCATGATGCCAAAGAAGAGCACCGAGAAGATAAACAGGATGGCGGTGCTGTTGACGCCCGCAACGCCGGCTTTAATGTACCCGGCCATCTCGTCCAGGGAAAAAGTTCTGGTCAGCACAAGGACGGCGGCTGTGACGGTGGAAACGCTGACAAACGCCAGCGAGGGAACGGTGACATTGCGCAGCAGCAGCGTAATGATCGCGATAACGGTGGCAAAACCGATCATCGCAAGGGCAAATTCACTCATGGGGATACTTCCTTTCTTTTTAAGCCGGGTGGAGCCGAATCATGTGCGGAAAGTCTTTATTGCAGTGGCCTTTCCGCTTGTTGTGCTTATAGTATAGGAAGTGAGCCTTACAGCCCAAAGCGGTTTATGTTACGGTTTGTTAAGGGGCAGCTTAATATGTTGTAAGAAAAGTTTTCTGCGCGGCTCTGCGGTTCAAGATGCCGCATGAAAATAAAAAGCGGCAGCCACAAAATTCCGGGGCAGTGACGAGCGCCGACCCCAGCACGGGGCGGAATGCTGCATTTGCCAGGAACTTTGCGGCTGCCGTTATGGCATTGGCTTTGTGGATTTACTTTCTCCGGCTTGCCCGGATGACTTCCATTAAGGTGGATGCGGCGACCGGTTTTACAATGTAGCCGTCGATCACCTTATGCCGCTTGGCGTCAACAATTTCACGGGTGGGGGCGGCAACCATGACAATGCGGGTCAGGGCGGGGTACTGGTTCTGGATCGCCATGCAGAAATCCACGCCGCTGCCGTCAGCCAGGCTTTCATCAATCAGCAATACATCAAAAGGCGTATCGCGCAAAAATCCCTGCATATCCTCGCGCCGGGCGCAGGTGGTGATGGAGATCCCCAGCCGGCCAAAGTCCTTTTCCAACAGGTTCAGCACCTTCTGGTTGTCATCCGCCGCCAGAATGCGCAGGTCGTGGCGCTGGCCCCACTGCAGGTGTTCTTTCTGGCGGGCTTGCTCCTGAACAGGCAGGTAGACAAAAAATGTGGAGCCTTCCCCCACGGCGCTTTCGGCGCAGAGCCAGCCGCGGTGGGTGTGGATGATCTGCTCCGCCACGGCAAGGCCAAGGCCGGTGCCCTCGCCGGATTTTTTGGTTGTGAAAAACGGCTCAAAGATGTGCTGTAAGGTGTCTTTCTCCATGCCGCAGCCGGTATCGGAGATGCGAATGCAGACATAATGTTCCCAGTCTTTCGGGATATTTTCATCGGGGAAATGGGCAAACAGCGCTTCTCGTGCCACAACATCGGCCCCCACGGTCAGCGTGCCGCCTGCCGTGCCCATGGCGTGGATGCCGTTGACACAAATGTTCAAAAGCACCTGCTGCAGCTGGGTGGCATTGCCCAAAATGCAGGTATCCGCCACGGCAAACTCGGTCTGCAAGGCCACCTGGCGGGGACAGTTGGTGTGGACGAGTTTCATCGTTTTTTCTAAAAGATTTTCCACTTTCAGCGGTTCATAGACCGTTTCAACGTTTTTTCGGCTCATGGCGGAAATCTGTTTGACAACATCGCGGGCTTTTTCTGCGGCATCGCTGATCTCCCGCGCGTTATCGTAAATTTCGCTGTCCGGGTCGGTTTCGGCCATGATTAAATCGGCATAGCCGGTGATGGGGGTCAAAAAGTTATTGAATTCGTGGGCAATGCCGCCGGTCAGGGTGCCCATCAGCTGCAGGCGCTGGGTGTGGGCCAGTGTTTCCTCGCTGCGGTGCAGCTCTTCCAGGGCGCTGTTTACTTCTTTTAGGGCGGTGATTTTATCGGAACTGTGGCGGTTTTTCAAAAGCAGGGCGAAGATATATGCCATGACCGCGGCCAGCACCAGTACCCCCACGCCGAAGACGCGGGATACCTTGTGGAAGCTTTCGGCCACGGGGCGGTACAAATCGTCATAGTCCAGCACGGCGCTGACGGTCCAGAAACTATCCCCGATGTCAATGCGGCGGAACGCGCTGACCTTGTGTACACGGGGCAAATCGGGGTCCGTCCACCAGTAGGAATAGTAGTCCATGATGCCGGATTCCTCCGTCAGCTGGGCATCCAGCAGGGTTTGCAGGCTGGAAAGATCCAGGTCGGCATCTTTATGCAGCGCCAGCCGCCCGGTCAGGGTATCCAGCCCCCACTGAGCACGCTCCGGGTGCATGATGATGCGGTTCTCGCTGTTTTTGATGACGAGATAGCCATTTTCGCCCACATGGATGTCCGAAACCAGCTGCTCATAAAACGCTTCGGAATCCGTTACCAGGCAGACGGTCGTTTCCCCGGCGCTTTCTTTCAGAACAAGGTAATGGCGGTCGCCGCTGTGGTACTGCCAAAAGCTGATGCCGTTGGTGTGGGTCAGCAGTACATCACGGTCGGCATGCACGCCGTAACGGCTGGCCGTGATGTTGCCATCGGCATCCTCCAGCCACAGATCCACAATGGTATCGCTGGCGCTCAGGTTTGGCAGCACAGTGGGGTCCTGGCGTACTTTTTGGGCGGCGGCATCCAGCCGGGCGCTGTACTCGGTCAGGGTGTAGCGCATCACATCGGCAAAGCTCTGCACCACCAGCTCCAGCTGGCGGGTCTGGCTTTCAATCAGGGTATCGCGGTAGTCCTGCCACGCACTAAGGCCAGCCATCAGCAGGAAAAACAACACAAGGAACCCCACCGCCAGCGTTTTGGCAATCAGCCGCGCGTTGCGCTGCAGTTTGGAAAGAAGCGTTTGTTTCATGTTGCGAACACTCCTCAAAAATGATATACTGGAAAAAACTTCGCAGGCAGTACCGTGCCATTCCGGGCGCCGGAACCAGGGGCTTTATTATGGGAATGGTGCGGTGCTGCCCCAGGCAAAAAGAGGCATAACTATGGCGTATCATGTTCTTATTGTAGACGATGACCCGGCAATTTGCAAACTTTTGTCCAAGGTCATGATCAGCAACGAGATGGAACCCACCGTTGTGAACAGCGGCACAGCGGCGCTGGACCTGATTGCACGGCAGAGTGACACGCTGGATATGATCCTGATGGACATTATGCTGGGCGATATGGAGGGTTTTGACGTTATCCAGACGATCCGCCGCAACGGCGTAACGACCCCCGTGATCATCATCAGCGGCCGCAGTGAGGATTATGACTTTATGTACGGTCTTTCGCTGGGGGCGGATGATTATGTTACCAAGCCGTTCCGCCCCCAGATTCTGGGCGCCAAGGTCAAGGCGCTGATCCGCCGCAGCAAGAGCTTTTCGCAGGAGGCAAACCACCAAATTACCTGCGGGCCGTTTTTGTGCGATACCACGACAATGCGGTTTTATAAAAACAACGAAGAGCTGAACCTTTCCGAGAAAGAGCGCTCGCTGCTGCTTTTGTTTGTGCGCCATCCGCAGCAGGTGTTTACCAAGGATATGATTTATGAGCAGGTTTGGGGGAACATGATCGCTGTGGATGATAACGCCATCATGGTTTACATTAACCGCCTGCGCAGCAAAATTGAAGATAATGCCAAAGCCCCGAAACATATCATTACGATCCGCGGGGTAGGGTACCGTTTTGTACCGTAAGCCGCCCGTATTTTACGAAAAAGCGCCGTTCCTGCGTAAGGAGCGGCGCTTTTTCGTATGGCTGTATCAAAAATGATGAAAATGGCAAATCGGGGAGATGCTGAAACGTTAAAGCGCCGATACGGGATGCCGCCGCGGGCCTAAACCCACAGGGCGGGGGAGGCTACGATGCGGGGCTTAATCTTCACGGAAAGCAAAGGGTTTCACTTCGCGCACAACGTCCATGATGGTGCCATCGCGGGCTTCAATAATGCCGACAACGCGGTCGCCAAATTGAACTTTCTCCGGTTCCCCTACAATGGAGTAGGCAATATCGCGCAGCTCTTCGATCGTTTTAAGCGGCACGCAGTCAGCGGCCTGCAGCGCTTCCAGCAGATCGGGGCGGGCAGGGTTGACTGCCACGCCATAGTCGGTCACAACAATGTCCACGCTCTCACCGGGGGTAGTGACGGTAGTAACATCGGTGCAGATGGCCGGGATGCGCCCCTGCAGCAGCGGCGCAATGACGATGGTGCACTTTGCACCCTGTGCGGTGTCGGGGTGGCCGCCCTGTGCACCGGTAATAACGCCGTCCGAACCGACAACTACGTTGCAGTTGAAGTGGGTATCCACTTCCAGCGCGGCCAGAATTACATAATCCAGCTTATTGACGAAAGCGCCCTTGTTCATCGGGTTGGCGTAAGCGCCGGCCGAAATGCGGTGGTGGTTGGGATTCTTGACGTTCTGCACAGCATCCAGGTCAAAGTCCTGGGTATCCAGCAGCACGCGCACCATGCCGTTATCCAGCAGATCGCACATGGGTTTGGTCAGGCCGCCCACGCCGAACCCCATCTTGATGTTGCGTTCCTTCATGATTTTGGTCAGCGAGATGGTGGAAGCGATGGACGCACCGCCCACGCCGGTCTGGTAGGAAAATCCATCCTTAAAGTAGGGGGTGTTGGCCACGACCTGGGTGCAGTACTCGGCCATCATCAGCTTGCGCTGGTCGGTGGTGGGTTTGGCAGCGCCGGTAGCGATTTTTTCCGGAATGCCGATGGCGTCCACCACGCAGACATAATCCACCTTGGTCATCGAGATGTGCGCCGGATAGTTGGGGAAGGGAACCAGGCAGTCGGTGATGGCCACAACGTAATCCGCCTGGTTGCCGTCAACGTAAGAGTAGCTCAACACGCCGCAGTTCGTTTTGCCGCCAATGCCGCGGCAGTTGCCGTATTCATCGCAGGTGGGTGCACCGATAAAAGCAATATCTACATGGGTTTCGCCGGTAACAAGGGCACGCACGCGGCCGCCGTGGCTGCGCATGGTGGCCAGGCCCTTGAGCTTGCCGTGGCTGATGGCTTCGCCGATCTTTCCGCGCACGCCGGAAGATTCAATGTTGGTAATGGTGCCGTCTTCGATCATGGGCACCAGGTCATCATGGGCTTTGCCCAGGGAACTGGCACTGATGGTAATATCTTTCAGCCCCATTTTCTGGATTTCTTTCATCACCATGCAGACAACAAGGTCGCCATCGCGGAAGTGGTGGTGGAAAGAAACGGTCATGCCATCATGGGCGTGGCACTTAATAAGCGCTTCGTGAATGTCTTTGACCATTTTGTCGTGGTCGTGGTTCATGACCGGCGTGACCATGGGGCCGGCCTTGTGGAACGGCTTGCCGTCTTTATAATAGTTGCCCTGAAAAACCTCTTTGCCGGTAATTTTCAGGATATCTTCGGGAATGTCTCTGCCTACTGCGTTGATCATGTTACAGTTCCCCCTTATACACGCCGGATGCCTTGGCCAGCTCAATGGTGCGCTTGGCACCGTCATAGAACGCAATGTCGATCATTTTTCCATCAACGGTGAACACGCCGATGCCCTGTGCCTTTTTGCTGTCGATTTCGCGCACGACCTTTTCCGCAAAGATGATGTCTTTCTCTGTGGGGGTGTAGATCTCGTGCACAATGTTGATCTGGCGCGGGTTAATGATGGATTTGCCGTCAAAGCCCATCAGATGGATGGTTTCAACGTCCTGGCGGAAGCCTTCCATGTTGTTCAGGTCGGTATAAACGGTGTCGAAACACTGCACACCCGCCGCGCGGGCTGCAATGATCATGTTCTGGCGTGCGCCCATCAGCTCCACGCCGGTGCCGGTGATGTGGGTCTGCAGATCCTTAGTGTAGTCGCCGCCGGAAAGGGCGATGCCGAACAAACGTTCCGATGCTTCGCAGATATCCAGCGCCCGCATGATGCCGCGGGCAGATTCCAGGGCCGCCATAATAAGGGTGCTGCCTTCGGGGCGGCCAAAGGCCTTTTCGTCTTCGGCGATGGCGGCTTCCACCAGCTGCACATCCTTGGCACTCTCGGTTTTGGGGATGCGGATAGCGTCCGCACCGCCCGCAACGGAAGCGCGGATATCCTCGCGCCAGTAGGGGGTATCCAGGCCGTTGATGCGCACGACCCGCTCACAGCCGCGGTAGTCAATGGTGCGCAGCGCGTGGTAGAGGGAAAAACGCGCGGCATCCTTCTGGTTTTCGGCAACAGCGTCCTCCAGATCCAGCATGATGGAGTCCGGCTTGTAGATGTAGGGGTCTTTGATCAGGCCCGGTTTCTGGGCGTTTAAGAACATCATGGTGCGGCGCAGCCGCTTTTTGTTCGGGTTGTTCATTGAATGGCACCTCCCCACGGCAGATTCTCGTACTGGTCCACAGCGCGGTAAACCGCGCCCTCAATGCGGGCTTTCAGCGTGCAGTCCAGCGCGCCTTTGTCCACAATATGGATGCTGACATTATCAACACCAAGGTTTTTCAGGGTATCCAGCGTGACCTTGCGGATCTGGTTGCCAAACTGGTTGATGACCGAACTGTCGAGGGTGAAGTCGATTCCGCCTTCGCCCGGTTCCACCGTGACCATGCAGTCGCTGGATTCCAGCGTGCCGGCAGTGGCTGCCTTTTTAAGTTCCATGCGTTTTCCTCCTTAGGTTGCCGTGCATTTTGAACGTTTTGGGGGCGTCTTTCATATCCCCTTCGTGATGATTCTATAATGCACCCGAAACCTTACAGGAAGCATAGAGAGTAGCTTAATATTTGTTAAGGAACGCATGTTTTTAACAGGCACCGCGAGCCAATCCCCGCCTCGCAATACATCATAAACAACAACGGCAATTCGTCGCTTTTTGAATACTTCGCCTAAAAAAGCAGGGCCCGATGCAACTGCATCAGGCCCTGCCTACTATCAATTTCTAATTACTAATCGCTAATTCCTAATTTTTCTCGCGCCGTGCCTTCGCCCCGCCGCAAAACTCCTAACTCCTAACTACATCACGCGTTCCATTCTTTCGGCAGGTATGCGCGGGTATTGTGCAGCATGGTGTCAAACAGCTCTTTGCCCTGTTTCCAGTTCAGGTTCACCTGCGGGTCGTTCATAAAGGTGGTCAGGCCAAGGGTACGGTCGCAGGTCAGGGCGGTGGTCAGGGTGTTTTCCTGATTGTAAACATGGCGGGCCACCAGCGGCAGAATGTTGGCGGGCAGCGGACCGGCGTTCACGGACTGCACACCCTGGCGGCTGAACAGCGCGTTCACTTCCACCACGGCATCCCACGGCAGGTTGGCAATGGCACCGTGGTTGGGAATGTTCACGTTGCTGACCAGGTCACCCAGGCCGAGCAGTGCTTTCATCAGCAGGTGGCCTTCCTCGCCATCGGGCTTGATCTCGATCGGCTCTTCGCCGATGCGCAGACGGCGGCTGCGGGCCAGGCGTTCCTGCAGCTCATTTTTGCGCCACGCAACGGTGGTCAGGCCAAACTTCCATTCGCGTACGGCTTCGGGGCTTTCCAGATAAGTCTTGCCCGGCATAAACTCTGCCAGATGACGGTCTCCTGCGGCGGCAATGCAGCCATAGCGCAGGAACAAATCAAATTTGACGCGGTTGGCGCAGGCAAAGGAACTGTTCATCCAGTTCTTATCGCCGTACTCATAGCCGGATTCATAGTGCTCTTCGGCAAATTTGCGGTAGATGGGGAAGAGGTCCATGCCTTTGTAAGTAGCCTTATCGAACCAGGTAAAGTGGTTGATGCCCTTGACGTTGACCTTGATATCCTGGCGGGCAACGTCTTTCAGGCCCAGTTCCTCATCCAGAATGTGGGTCAGCAGCGTCTGGGTGCCGAATACCTCGTGGCAGCAGCCGAACGCCTTGATCTGGGGGAACACATGGTACAGGGTACGCACGCAGAGGGTCATCGGGTTGGTGTAGTTGATGACCCAGGCATTGGGGCTGTAATCGCGGATCGCCTCGGCGATGGTAACATACATGGGGATGGTGCGCATGGCACGCATGAAGCCGCCTGCGCCCACGGTATCGCCCACAGACTGATAGATGCCGTAAGCTTCCGGCGCGTGAACATCGCTTTCCATCTCGTCAAAGGTACCGGGCAGGATGGAGATGACGACAAAATCCGCGCCGGTCAGAGCCTGCTGCAGCGTGTCAGCCACGGTATACTTCCAGTGTGAAACCGCATCCGGATGGGCAGAAATCTTGTTGCCGATGATCTCGTTGTGTTCGGCTGCTTCGTGGTCGATATCATACAGCGCCACGGTGCCTTCCATCTGGGTGTCCGCAGCAAGGTCCATCATGAACCCCCACGCCCACCCGCGGGAACCGCCGCCGATGTAAGCAACTTTCAAGTCTTTTACGCGGTTATCTTCATAATACATGGTTTGAACCCTCCGTTTGTTTTGGTCCGTAACATTGCTGCGCGCAAAACCGCAAAATTTGCTTCTTTTGCCGCATTCTTGCTATCAGTATACACCAAACAAAGGAAAATGTCACGAAAAAAGTGAAAAAAATTGAAGAAAAATGGGCAAAAAGGGGAGAGAAAAATTAGGAATTAGTAATGAGCAATGAGTAATTAGAAATTAACGGAAAGGCAGGGCCCGGTACAATCGCACCGGGCCCTGCCGCTACATCAATTCCTAATTGAGATAACTCCTAACTTATCCTTCCACTTTCACACTTTCACTGTCGCTCTTCGCATTCCCATCTGCGTCCAGCGTAATACGTACAAAATGTTCCGGTTTATCGTAATCTTTCGTTTCGCCGTCGTCGGTGTAGTACTCATAAGCGGCACCATCGGGGGCATGGGCGAGTAGGCGAAGATCTGCAAAATCCACGCTTGCCACATTCTGAATTTTATTGCCGCCCTTGGCGATGGGCAGGATGTGCCCCTTGCGCACAAAGAACACCACTTCGTCCAGCTCCACCGGAATGTAATGATGACCGGCGGGCAGAACGGTGGTTTCCATGCGGTAATTCTCGCTGCACTTTACGCGTACCTGCAGCATTTCTTCCGGCAGATAAACATACCGGCCGCGGGCGTTCTGCTCATAGACGGGGGCAATCAGCAGGCTTTCGCCGATCATTACCTCGTCCTCCACCTGGCGTGCAAAGGCATCATCGGGGAAAGCAAAGGCCAGCGGCATGCAGTACATGCCATCGCGCAGGGCTGCTTTCATGTATTCGCTGTAAATATAGGGCAGCAGCAGGTAGCGCAGCTGCAAAATACCGGCAAAGGCTGCTTTATTCTTAAAGCGGTAGGGCTCCTGTTTGCGGGTACCGGCAGCGGAGTGGTTGCGCAGCAGGGGAGAGAAGATGCCCACGCCGTACCAACGCAGCACAAGGTCCTCGGTGGTGTTGCTGCCAAAGCCGCCAATGTCGGGGCCTTCGTACAGGAAGCCGCACATATTCAGGGAGGGCATCATGTGCAGGCTGAGCAGAATGTGGCTCCACCAGGACTGGTTATCGCCGGTCCAGATGCCGCCATACCGGTGCATACCGATGCAGGCCGAGCGGGAGTACATCAAAATGCGCTTATCCGGCTCCAGCTGCTCAAAAGCTTCGCCTGCAGCGCGGGTCATGTTGTAGCCAAAGATATTGTGCACTTTATCGTGCCGCATGCGGCCCTGTTTGGTGTTGTGATAGAACAGCTTGTAGTCATTTTCGTTGTTGGAAAGCCCGGCCACAAGATCTTTGAACGCAAAAAAGCTGGAAATATCCAGGTTCTGGGTGCGGTACTCGTCAATTTTGGCAAAGGTCTTTTTCAGCGTTTCTTCGGAGTAAAAGATAGCAGGCTCGTTCATGTCGTTCCAGAAACCCTCAATGCCCTGATCCAGCAGGAACTTGTACTTGCTGCCAAACCAGGCGCGTGCTTCGGGGTTGAGCATATCGGGGAAATGTACCCGGCCCGGCCACACACCGGCCACAAAGGGGGTGCCATCCTGATTGGTGCAGAAGTAACCGTTCTTCACGCCCTCTTCGTACACATCGTACCCGTCCTCAATTTTAACGCCCGCATCAATGATGGGCACAAGGCGGATGCCCTGGGCTTTCATCTCAGCGGCAAAGTCCGCAAAATGGGGGAATCGCTGCTCGTCCACCGTAAAGTCCTTGTAGCGCTCCATGTAGTCAATGTCCAGCACCACGGCATCCAGCGGCATGTTATTGGCGCGGTAGTTGGCCACGACGTCGCGCACTTCGTCCTCGTTCATATAGCTCCAGCGGCTTTGGGTGCTGCCAAAAGCCCATTTGGGCGGGATGTAGCTGCGCCCCACCAGCTGGCGGAACTGGTGCACAATATCGGTCAGGCTTTCGCCCTCAATAATGTAAAGATTGTAATTTTCTTCGGCCACCGTTACCCGCAGGGTGTCCAGATCGGTATAGCCGCAGTCAAAGGTGACCTTGCCGGGGTAGTCGATAAAAAAGCCAAAAGTGGCTTTGCCGGACACGATCAGGAAGTTATAAGCGCCGTACAGCGAAGATTTGTTCTCGGTATGGTTGGGGTCATCGCTGCATTTGCTCTCGTACACCCAGCCGCGCTTGTTGATGCCGCGGATGTTTTCGCCCAGGCCATACAGGATATCCTGCGGGTCCATGGCATAGGAGAAGCCGTCCGGTTCCTTGGTGAGATATGGAATCGTTTCCATTGCGGGTAAAAAAGAACCCACCACGCTTTCGGTATCAAACGGGTGACCGTATTGCTTTTTGTAAATCAAGGCAGTTCCCTCCTGGATAAATTTGCTTTTGGTCTGATTTAACTATAGCAAATTGCGGGCAGAAAGGGAAGAGGGGATTTTTTAGTTAGGAGGTAGGAGGGAGGAGTTATTTCAATTAGGAATTAGGAATGAGCAAGTAGAAATTAAAAGAAAAATTAAAAAAGAATAGAGAATAATGGTGGTGGACCGCGGCGCATTTGCACCGCTCAGGAGATATCGGGTTTGTTACAATTTGAAAATGAGTAATGGACAGTAAACGCGTTGCGGGGCGTGGTCGGCGGACCATGTCGGTTTATACTGTACCCTATGTCTGCCTGTTCAAGCCAATATCTACCTTATTATATGGATAATTATATAATGTTTTACCAACAAATCCTGCCGCAGGCTTTGCCTTTCCTCAAATTGCTCATTCCTCATTTCTCATTTCTAATTTATCAAAATCCTGACAATTCATCATGTCGCATTTTCGATATTACCGCTCGCAAAATTGGTGGAGGGGGGATCGGGATTTTTTTATAATAGATACAAAGAACGGCGTAAGGGACGCCGGATAAAAGGAAGCTCTGAAAAAGGAGGAGGACGGTATGGCACAGAAAGGCGAGACCTTGGTCGAAGTAAAAGACCTTTGCAAAAACTTCGGCGTAACGATCGCACTGTCCCATGTGGATTTTGTTGTCAAAACCGGTGAAATTCGCGGCCTGATCGGTGAGAACGGTTCTGGTAAATCAACAGTATCTTCCATCATTGCAGGTATGCAGCCGGCCAGCAGCGGCGAGATGTTCTACAAGGGCAAACCGTGGAAACCCGCTACCATGCTGGAAGCGCAGAAAGCCGGCATCGGCATGATCGTGCAGGAGGCAGGCACGATCGCAAATATCTCGGTGGCCGAGAACATTTTCCTTGGCAACTATGATAAGTTCAAAAAGGGCCCCATCATCAACAAGGCGGCCATGATCTCCGAAGCCCGCAAGGCGCTGGAAAAGATCGGCGTAACCAACATCAACCCCGCACTGCCCGCCCGCCACTATGACATGCAGGAACGCAAGCTCATCGAGATTGCCAAGTGCATGTACAACGACCCCGAACTGCTGATCGTGGACGAAACCACCACCGCACTTTCCCAGAGCGGCCGTGACATCATTTACCGCATCATGCATGAGATGGCCGATGCCGGCAAGGCAGTTATGATCATCAGCCACGACCTGAACGAAATGATGGAACAGTGCAGCACCCTGACGGTTCTGCGCGATGGCGTGATTATTGACAACATTGAAAAAGAAAACTTTGATCCCGACGATATCAAACAAAAGATGGTCGGCCGTGAGATCAAAGGCCACTACTACCGCGTGGACAACGATGGTTACAGTGATGAGGTTGTGCTGAAAGCCGACTGCATCACCACCATGGAAAGCCTGCTCTGCTTCGACTTGGAGCTGCACAAGCAGGAGATCCTGGGCATCGGCGGTCTGTCTGACTGCGGCATGCACACCTTGGGCCGGGCACTGTACGGCCTGGATGAGATCGTGGACGGCGAAGTGGTATTGCCCAAGACCGGCGTGAAGATCAAGAACGCACAGGTTGCTTTCCGCAACAGCATGGGCTATGTTTCCAAGAACCGCGATACCGAAAGCCTGGAACTGAATGCTTCGATTTTTGCCAATATCGCCTCTACCGGTTATGACAAAAACAACGTTGGCCCCTTCATCCTGCCCTGGAAAGAAAAAGCTTACGTGGACAAGCAGGTCAAGGCGCTGCAGATCAAGTGCCAGAACGCTTACCAGCCGGTGCGTGCCCTTTCCGGCGGCAACAAGCAGAAAGTTGTCTTCGGCAAATGGTGCGCTGACGATGCAGACGTTCTGATCCTGGACTGCCCCACCCGCGGCGTTGACATCGGTGTTAAAGCCGCTATGTATCAGCTGATTTACGATATGAAGAAGCAGGGCAAATCCATCATCATGATTTCTGAAGAGCTGCCCGAACTGATGGGCATGTGCGACCGCCTGCTGATCATGCGCGATGGTGCCGTTTCCGGCGAGTTTTACCGCAAGGACGGCTACAACGACCGCGAACTGATCGAGCGGATGATTTAACGGAAGGAGGCAGCAGCCATGGAAGCAACAAAACAGACAAAAATGACCAAAGAGGATCTGCACCTTTCCTGGAAAGACAAACTCAACATCATCCGGGATAACCGCTACTTCCTCATGCTGTTCCCCATTGTAATGCTGGCGGTCATCATCCTGATCTTCGGCGCTGCAACGGCGGGACGGTTCTTCAAACTCTCCGTCATGAAAGGCATCCTGAGCCAGGCCATCATCATCGGTACCTGCGCAACGGGCGTTGCCTTTATCTACTCCAACGGCAACCTGGATATCTCCATCGGCGCGGTGCTTGGCCTTGCCGCTACACTGGGCGTTAAGGCTTACAACGCAACACAGTCCGTTGTTGTCATGATCTTGGCAACGGTGGCCGTAGCCCTGGGCCTGATGGCGTTCAACTGCACGATGTCCGTTGTGTGCAACATCAAAACCATCACCGTCGCCATTGTGGTTACCCAGATCTACGGCGCTATCAGCACCCTGCTGATCGGCGGCAGCGGCAAGATCGACCTTGACATGAACGTTGCCGCTATGCTGGAAGACGGCGGCTTCCGTTACATCGCATTCTTTGGTTACTTCATCTTCTGCGTGGTCGTTTACCACTTTACCCGCGTTGGCCGTGAGCTGCGGTTCCTGGGCGGCAACGAAAACTGTGCTGCACAGACTGGCATCTCCAACGCCCGCGCAACCTACATCAGCTTCCTGATGACCGGCGTTGGCGTTGGCCTGGCCGCCGTGTTCAGTGTGATCGATGTTTCCGCAGTCAGCGTTGAGACCGGCAGCGGCCTTGGCATGGACGTTATGCTGGCAACCGTTCTGGGCGGCATGTCCATCTTCGGCGGCTCCCGCTCCAATGCTTACGCTGGCCTGCTGGGCGCTTTGACCGTTGCAGCTTTGAACAAGGGCCTGCTGATGGTCGGTGTTTCCAGCGCATTCATTCAGGGCATCCGCGGCGTGATCTTCCTGCTGCTGGTCTGGATGAACAGCGAACGCCAGAGCCTGCTGCCTTCCCGCGTGCAGTTCTAAAACCTCTACAATCGTATATCGGGTGCTAAGCACCCTGAACACACATGAAAAACAAATTCAAAGGAGAAAACACCATGAAAAAGAGCAAACTGTTCCAGTCCGCGCTTTCGCTGATGCTGGTTGGCGGCATGCTGACCGCCTGCGGCAGCTCCGCTTCCTCCACCGCTACCTCCACTGCCGCCTCTACCGGCGGTGACAGCGCAGCCACTTCCACTGCTTCCGATGCTGCTGACTCCAGCGCACCGGTTGCCACCAAGCAGTACGTCATCGGCATTGCTGAGGCCCAGGCTAACGATGAAGTTACTACCCGCCGCGCTTACCTGGAAGATTTCATCGCCCCCACCTACAACGTCAAATTCATCTTCTCTGAGACCCTGAAGGACGACGCAGCCACCAAGACCTTTATTGAAAACTGCATCGACTCCGGCGCAGACGCTATCATCGATATGAAGTCCACCTCCGGCCAGATGGCTCAGCTCTGCATGGATAACGGCCTGGTTTACACCATCAATGGCAACTATGTTGCTCACCCCGAACTGCTGACCACCGATTACACCAACTTTGCTGGCTGCATCGGCGCAAACAACGCCCAGGTTGGCTCCCTGTTCGGTGACTGGCTGGAAGAGAATGCCAGCGAGGACGGCAGCGAAGGCTTCCTGATCTCCACCAGCCTGGCTGCCCAGGGCAACACCCAGCACGTTGAGATCACCCGCGCTATCCTGGAAGGCCTGCAGCAGAAGTACGGTATCACCTACACCAAGAGCATTGATGACCTGATTGCTTCCAGCGAGACCACCACGGTTGAAAACGATAAGAACATCCTGATCACCCTGTACCCCGGCTCCCCCAACAAGGATACCTGGCTGCCCGGCATCTCCACCCTGCTGCAGACCGGCAACTACAAGATGTTCATGAGCTCCGGCCAGACCTACAACCAGAGCGCTACCGTGGTTGACGAAGTGGAAAAGAGCTTCGGCATCAACATCAAGGTCGCCAGCATCGGCGCTTTGGGCACCACCCTGGAAACCGCATTCAACACCAAGGATTCTTCCGGCAACTCCAGCGTTGACCTGGTTGCCATCAAGGCTGTTTCTACCCAGACCGCTGCTATGTTCGCCGCTACCTATAACGCACTGGTCGCTGGTGCTGAATCCCGTGCCTGCCGTGCTGAAGATGGCATGCCCGTTTACTTCACCTTCAACTTCATCCCCATCACCAGCGCTGACCAGCTGACCGAAATGTCCGGTTGGGACGCAAAAGAAACCGGCAACTGGATCGCCAACAAGGACTTCGTTGATCAGATGCTCGTTACCGTCAACCCCGACGTTACCTCTGATGACATCAACGCCATCATGCAGAGCCTGAGCTTTGAAACCATTAAAGAGATGATGGGCTGATCCCCGCAAAAGACCTGCGGCGGCACGCCTGAACGGATAAGGAGAGAAAAACAATGAGCAACTGGCAATCCTTTAAGAAAAAACACGTTCTGCTCATGAACGCTGCATTTACTGTGGCAATTCCGGCAGCGGTGTGGCTTATCATGGAGCTGCTGAACCTCGCCTTCTGCGGCGTGCACACCCTGAATTCCACGGTAGACTACACCACCCTGATGCGCAACCTGGTCACATCCTTCTGCTTTGCACTGGGCCTGAACTGCAACCTTCCCGTTGGCCGTATGGATACTTCCACCGGCTCCCAGATGTACCTGGCCTGTATCATCGGCGGTAACATCGCATTGTCCCTGAACCTTGGCGGCGTTGGTGTTCTGGTTTTCAGCATGGTATTCGGCATGCTGGCCGGCGGTTTCGTTGGCTTCCTGTTCATCAACATGCGCATCCTGCCCATGGTTCTCGGCCTTGGCATCTCGCTGGTTTACGAGTGCATCTCTTTCAGTATGTACAACCAGCAGGGCCTGAACCTGTTCGGCAAACCGGGCGTTTCCATCCTGTCCAACTGGGGCTTCATCATCGTTGTTACCCTGCTGGTCATGCTGGTTATGACCTACCTGTTCCAGTACAGCGGCTTTGGTTACAACCGCCGCGCCATCCAGGGCAACCAGAAGCTGGCCAACGATGCCGGCATCAACATCTACAAGAACGCTTTCCTGTGCTACGTTGCAGCCGGTGCGCTGGTTTCCATTGCCGGTGTGTTTGATACCGCCTACAAGAGCAGCCTGGTCCCCGTGCTGGGCATGAACTCCAACAGCACCGTGTTCGCCAACATGTTCCCCATGGCAGTCGGCGTTTGGCTGGCAAAGAAATCCAACCCGGTGGTTGGCATCCTGGCTGGCTCCCTGAGCGTACAGTTCCTGATTCTTGGCCTGGCAAAGTTCACCGCCATCGGCGTCAGCGACTACATGCAGACCTGCATCAAGTACAGCGTATGGCTGATCTTCATGATCTACCGTATGAACGAAGACAAGTTCGATCACATCAAAGCAAAGCATGCACGCATCGCATTGGCTCGTAAGACCCGCGCACAGCGCGCCGTTGCGGCATAACCAAACATCAGCGGCGCGGGTCAAAAAAGGCCCGCGCCGCATTTTTGTTAGTTAGGAAGTAGGAGTGAGAAGGTAGGAGTTAAAAGGTGAATTAGAAATTAGGAATTAGCAGTGAGCAATTTGAGGCAGGGAAAAGGCCCTGTAGGGCGTGGTCACCCGACCACGCCGGGACCTGACCGAGCCGCAATGGCAGAAATCCGCGAGGAACCCCCAATGATTTGTAGGGGGCGGCGTCCCCGACGCCCCGGAACGGTCAAGACCGTTCCCTACGGATTGCTTTTCGGCCCGCCGCAAACCTCAAAACCACCTCCAATTCCTAACTTCTCATTCCTAATTTCTCATTGAGATAACTCCTAACTCCTCCCTCCTAACTCCTAACTACCTCCAGAGGTGCTTTATGAAACATTACAACTTTTTATTTCTGATGGCCGACCAGATCCGCACAGCAACGCTGGAGGGGATGGGGGACGGCATCCAGACCCCGAACCTGCGCCGCCTGATGGACGAAAGCGTGCTGTTTACCCGTGCATCCTGTACCAGCCCGCTCTGCACCCCCAGCCGGGCATCCCTGGCAACGGGGCGGTACCCCAGCCGCTGCGGTGTGCCCATCCATGATGCGGTGCTGCCGCCGGAACAGCCTACTTTCTATCAGGCCCTGCGGGACAGCGGTTACCGCGTTGGCATTGTGGGCAAGACCGACCTGCATAAGCGCGATAAATACTGCGGCGTAAAGGGCGATCTGCCCAGCATGTACCATTACGGCTTTACCGACCCGGTGGAAACCGAGGGCAAAATGAACAGCGCCTGGTACGGCACCAACCCGGACGGCAGCATCTACCCCATGGGCCCCTATCAGAAATACCTGATGGATAAAGACCCGGAGCTGGTACGCACCCTGGAAAAAGATTACCGCAGCTATATGCGCCAGAAGCCCCGCTACTATGCCCAGCCCAGCGTGCTGCCGGATGAAGTGTTCCTGGATACCTTCATCGGTGAAAAATCGCTGGAATGGCTGAACGAACACGATAACACCGGCGCCCCCTGGCACCTGACTGTCAGCTTTGCCGGCCCCCACAACCCCTGGGACCCCCCGAAAGAGGATTACGATGCAGTCGGCGATACCCTGTGGCCGGACCCCATCCCCAATGATATGGAGGGTAAGCCCGCCTGGATCCGCCAGCGCGCAGCCCAGCAGACCGGCGGCATGACCCAGGCTGATTTGCAGCAGGTCAAACGCTGCTATGCCGGCAGCGTGCGGGTCATCGACCGATGGATCGGTAAGCTGCTGGACTGGCTGGAAACCTCCGGCCACAAGGACGATACGGTCGTTATCTTCTGCGCTGACCACGGCGAGCTGCTGGGCGACCACGGCCTGTTGGAAAAGAGTTGTATGTACGAAGGCTGCCTGCGCATCCCCCTGTTGATCCACCTGCCGGGCATGACCCAGCGGCGGGACAGCGACGCCCTGGCCGAATTGATGGACCTGGCCCCCACCTGCCTGGAACTGGCCGGTGCGGATTGGAACCGCCGCGAAATGGACGCGGTTTCTCTGGTGCCGGTGCTGAACGGCAGCACCGAGCCCCTGCGCCCCGTGCAGCGCAGCGAGCTGCACAACTGCACCATGCTGTTTGATGGCCGCTACAAGTGGATCCGCAGCTATAACGATACCGACGAGCTGTATGACCTGGAAACCGACCCCCAGGAACTGCACAACGTCATCAACGAACACCCGGAAGTGCTGGACCGTATGCGCCCCTACAGCTTCCGCCATTGAGTTTTTAAGATAAGGAGAACACCCATGAAAGCATTGATGGTCATGTATGACTCCCTGCGCCGGGACCTGTTGAGCGTATACGGCGGCCCCATCCCGGCCCCCAACTTTGAGCGTCTGGCGGCCCATACCGTCTGCTTTGACAAAAGCTATGTGGGCAGCCTGCCCTGCATGCCCGCCCGCAGAGAGCTGCACACCGGCCGCTATAACTTCTTGCACCGCAGCTGGGGCCCCATGGAACCGTATGATGATTCCATGCCGGAGATCCTGAAAAAGCACGGCATCCACAGCCGCCTTGCCACCGACCACTACCATTATGTTGAGGATGGCGGCTGCACCTATCACAGCCGTTATTCCAGCTGGAGCTGCTACCGCGGCCAGGAAAGTGATAACTGGGTGGCTGATCTGGCCCCCACCCCCACCGAGTTTGCACCCAACCAGCTCAGCCCTGAGGGCGCAACCGGCACCCTGCGCGAGATGCGCCGCCATGGCGGCTGGCAGAACATGCACAACCGCGAACGCCTGCACGGGGAAGAGGATTTCCCGATGAGCAAGACGTTTGAGGATGGCATCGACTTCCTGAACCGCAATGGCCGGTACGATAACTGGTTCCTGCAGATCGAAACGTTTGACCCGCACGAGCCGTTTACCTCTCCCACTTCCCACTTTGACCCCGACTGTGCCACCCAGCCCGATTGGCCGCCGTATGCCGATGTGACCGAAGGCCCCGAAGAGATCGAGGCAATGCGCACCAAGTACGAAGCTTCCGTCCGCTTCTGTGACCGCCAGCTGGGCCGCGTGCTGGACCTGATGGATGAACTGGACCTGTGGAAAGATACCATGCTCATCGTCAACACCGACCACGGCTTCTTCCTCAGCGAGCACGGCTACTGGGGCAAGGGCGGCAGCCCCAACTATGAGGAGCTGGTCCACACCCCGCTGTTCATCTGGGATCCGCGCTCCGGCCGCAAGGGCGTGCACAGCCCCGCGCTGGTGCAGACCATTGACCTGGCCCCCACCGTGCTAGATTACTTTGGCATCGAGATCCCCGCTGACATGCTGGGCCGCCCGCTGACCCAGACCCTGGCCGATGATACCCCCGTGCGGGAATATGCGCTGTTTGGCTACCACAGCATGCCTGTTGGCATTACCGATGGCCGCTACACCCTGCTGCGCGATGTGAAGGACTTTGACGAAAAGACCTACGAATACACCCAGATGCCCACCCACATGCGCGCCATGTTCAGCGTGGAGGAGATGCGCACCGCCACCATGGCACCGGGCTTCAGCTACACCAAGGGCACCCCGGTGATGAAGATCGAAGCACGGCCCAACCCGCGCTTCCTGCACACCCTGAAAGGCAGCGATATGCTGTTTGACCTGCAGAACGACCCCCATCAGGAGCATGTGCTGGAGGATGCAGAACAGTCTGACCGCCTGCTGACCGCCATGACTGCTGCGTTTGAAGAAAACGATGCCCCCGAAGAGATGTACCGCCGTTACGGCCTGCAGCAATACCGGAAGAAGGCGAAATAAATGACGGCACTCCAAGCAATTCTGCCCGTGCTGGGCCTGCTGGCCGGCGGGGTGTGCGTGGGCGCGTTCGTCTACTTTGGTAAGCGTAAGCACGAAAAAGACGGCCTGCCCACCGACCCCCTGACCGAGCTGTTTGTGAACGATGACGATACCATTTGAGAGAGGGAGAGAATTATGATCGACCTGACTGCGAAACCATTTTACCTCAAACCGGAAGATATTGAATGGGTGAACACCACCCTGGCCGGTATGACCACCGAAGAAAAGGCCGGCCAGCTGTTCTGCGTTCTGTTCAAGGAATGCAAGCCCGAAGAGTTTGAGTATGTGTTCAACATCCTCAAACCGGGCGGATGTATGTACCGCGTGGTGCCCACCGAGCGCGCCATCGCCGCTACCCAGAACATTTACAGCCGCAGCAAGGTGCCGCCGCTGATCGCCGCCAACCTGGAAAAAGGCGGCAATGGCATTGTGACCGAGGGTACGCTGGTTGGTGCACCGATGGAAATTGCCGCAACGGATGACACCGGCATGGCCACCAAGATGGCCCACGCCTGTGCCGCCGAAGCCAGTGCCGTTGGTGCAAACTGGGCTTTTGCTCCCATCATTGATATTGATTCGAACTACCGCAACCCCATCACCAACACCCGTACCTTTGGCAGCGACCCGGAGCGGGTGCGCCGCATGGGCCGCGCTTATGTGGAAGAGGTGCAGAAGATGGGCCTTGCCGCTTCCATCAAGCACTTCCCCGGTGACGGCCAGGACGAGCGCGACCAGCATCTGGTCACTTCCATCAACAGCATGGATTGCGATACCTGGATGAACACCTATGGTGCAGCCTACAAAGCCGGGATTGAAGCCGGTGCCCTGACCGCCATGGTGGGCCATATCATGCAGCCCGCCTGGACCCGCCGCCTGAACCCCGGCATCAAGGATGAGGATATCATGCCCGGCACCCTGAGCCGTGAAATGATGCAGGGCCTGCTGCGCGGGGAGCTGGGCTTCAACGGTCTGATCTGCACCGATGCCACCACCATGGCGGGCTACACCCTGGCCATGAGCCGCCGCCGCGCTGTGCCCGAAAGCATTGCCCGCGGTGCCGATATGTTCCTGTTTGCCCGCAACCTGGAAGAAGACTATGGCTTTATGCTGCAGGGCATCAAGGATGGCATCATCACCCCCGAACGCCTGGATGAAGCTGTGACCCGCATCCTGGCCACCAAGGCTGCCCTGGGCCTGCACCACGGCGCCCCGGAACTGGATGTGGAAAAGGCCAAGACCATTGTCGGATGCGCCCAGCACCAGCAGTGGGCCGAGGAATGCGCCGATAAGGCCATTACTCTGGTCAAGGAGCAGCCCGGCGTGCTGCCCATCACCCCGGAACGTTACAAGAAGATCCTGTTCTATACCATCGAGCCCGCTGCGGGCGGTGAGGGCAACTATAAGGTTGCCCCGGCCTGTGCCAAGCTGCGCGCCATGCTGGAAAAAGAGGGCTTTGAAATCGATGATTTTGTGCCCCAGCCCTATGGCGAAGGCTTTACCACCAAGTACGAAAAAGTCGTGAATAATTACGACCTGATTTTGTATGTGGCGAACCTTTCCACCAAGAGCAACCAGACCGTGGTGCGTATTGAATGGAAGCAGCCCATGGGCGCTGACTGCGGACATTATATGAACGATGTTCCCACCGTGTTTGTCTCGCTGGAAAACCCCTACCATTTGCAGGATTTCCCGCGCGTCAAGACCTACATCAACTGCTACAGCAACAACGACCACTGCCTGCACCAGCTGGTAGAAAAGCTCACCGGCCGCAGCACCTTCAAGGGCAACAGCCCCGTGGATGCCTTCTGCGGCAAGTGGGACGCACACCTGTGATTAGTTAGGAGGGAGGAAGTAGGAGTTATTGCAATTAGGAATTAGAAATGAGCAATTAGGAATTGCGGTAGAGAAAAGCCTGGTATTGAAAAATCAGGAAAGACAGAAATTTATTTGTAGGGCGCGATGCCCTCATCGCGCCGGGAAGAAACATGAATTGTCTGTCTCACAGTAGGGCGGGGTCACTGACCTCGCCGGAACCTGGAGCTATTGTACATTAAAAATTTGCAAGATACCGCTATCTCACTGTAGGGGGCGGCGTCCCCGACGCCCCCTACAGAACATTTTATAATGTGCAATCAATGTCTATCACACATGCCGCCCCACCAATTTCTAATTCCTCATTACTAATTCCTAATTAAACTCCTACCTCCTCCCTCCTAACTCCTACCTACCAAAGGAGGCCCCCATGAACACCCCGCTGCCTGCGCTGCAATGGAAACAGAACGGCGTGAATCATATTGTAAAGCTGCTGCCCGGTGGGCGCATTGGTGCACTGAGCGATGAAATTCTGGCGGAGATCCGGGAATCCAACGGCAAACCGGACGCCAAGATCATGGCCATCCGCAGCGGCAACGTTCAGCTGGTACGCCAGCTGCAAAATGAACACATTGAGGGCAAAGAACTTGCCACCACCGAACTGGAAGAATGGGAAGAAAGTATGGCCGGGCCATCCGGTCCCTTTGATGTGACCTATTGTCAACCCAAGACCCCCGCCCCGCCCAAGGGCCGCCCCTGCATTTTGTACCTGCATGGCGGCGGCTGGCAGTACGGCAGCCGCAAGGTGGTACTGCCGTTTTGCCGCTATCTGGCCGAGCAGGCCAACGCGGTTGTGGCGGTGCCGGAATATCATCTGGCCCCCGAACACCGCTGGCCTGCTGCGCTGGAGGATTGCTGGCAGCTGCTCTGCCGCCTGCATGCCCAGGCCGCAACAAGGGGCATTGACCCCGCAAGAATCACTGTGGCAGGGGACAGCGCCGGCGGCAACCTGGCCGCCCTGTGCGCCCACCGCGACCGTGACCGCAGCCTTGGCATGGTCAACAGCCAGGTGCTGTATTACCCCGCGCTGAGCGTGCGGGAAACCGACGGCCTGAAAGACCATCACTTTGGGCTGGAAGACTATATTTACGATGATGCGCAGAGCGAGTGGATCGTGCCGCGTATCCTGGCTATCTGGAACGCAGGCAAGCGCAGCGAGGATAACTACCTGCCGGAGGGTGTCAACTCCCGCATGGCGTCCGTTTCGCCCCTGTGGGACAGCGATTTTTCCGGCCTGCCGCGCACGCTGTTGATCACCGCCCAGTACGACTACCTGACCAGCCAGGCCAAAACCTATGCCCATTACCTTGCCGCCGCCCATGTGCCCGTTACCTGGGTGAACTACTGTGGTGTCGGCCACGCCTTTGTGGATAAATGCGGCGTGTACCCCCAGGCCGATGACAGCCTGAAGATGGTGGCGGAATTTGTAAGATAGTTAGGAGTTAGGAAGTAGGAGGGAGGAGTTAAAAGGTGAATTAGAAATTAGGAATTAGCAATGAGCAATTTGAGGCAGGGAAGAGGGCCGCACAGTTTTGATGGTCTCCTGTAGGGCGTGGTCACCTGACCACGCCGGAACCTGGCCGGGCCATATGACAAAAATCCGCAATGCCCCGGAACGGTCAAGACCGTTCCCTACGGATTACTTTTCAGTCCGCCGCAAACCTCAAAACAATCTCCAATTCCTAATTTCTCATTCCTAATTCCTCATTGAAACAAACTCCTAACTCCTCCCTCCTAACTCCTAACTCCTAACTTTACCGAAAGGAGCCCCTCATGTCTCCCGATATTTTACTTTTTATCAGTGACCAGCACGCGCCGCAGTATCAGGCGGGCGGGCGGATGCCGGTGGATACACCCAACTTAGCAGCGCTGCGGGAACAGGGTACGGCGTTTGACGCTGCATACACCCCCTGCCCGCTCTGTGTTCCGGCGCGTATGGCCATGCTCAGCGGGCTGGCCCCGCACCATACCGGCATTTTTACCAATAACGATACCCTGCCCCAAACCACGCCCACTTTCCTGCATGCGATGGCGGCTGCTGGGTACGAAACCGTGCTGGTTGGCCGGATGCACTTTATCGGCCCCGACCAGCGCCACGGGTTTACCCGCCGCGTGGCCCCGGATTTCACCAACAGCGGCTGGGCACGCCCGCAAAAAACGCTGGAACAGGATTTCGGCGTGCATACCCAGACGATGGGCTATAAATGGTGCATTGATGTGGTCGGCGGCGGCACTTCGCCCGTTGTGTGTTATGACGATATGGTGCTGGATGCTCTGGAACAGTACCTTGCCCAGCCCCACAGCAAACCGCAGCTCATTGTAGTTGGCACCTATGGCCCGCACTTCCCGTATGTTGCACCGCCGGAGCTGTTTTTGAAGTACCTGAAAACCGCCCAGCTGCCCGCCACCTGGCAGTGGAATGAACCCTGGCTGAACGCCCAGCAGCGCAATTTGCAGGAACCCAACACCCGTGCGGAGATCGTGCTGGCCTGCCAGGCCGCCTATAAAGGGCTGGTGGAGCACACGGATGGCCTGATCGGCCGTGCGCGCGCCGCCTTTGATGCGTTCACCCAAAGCCGCGGCACCCCTGCGCTGTTCGGTTATCTTTCCGACCACGGCGATACCGTGGGGGAACACGGAATTTATGGCAAAAAGTCATTTTTTGAAAAGTCTGTCCGCATCCCCATGGTGTTTGCGGGCAGCGGCGTGGCAGCCGGTCAGCGCGTGACCGCCCCCGTCAGCCTGCTGGACCTTGGCCCCACCGTGTGCGATTGGGCCGGGGCAGACCCCCTGCCGGAAACCGACGGCCAGAGCCTTGCCGCTGTGCTGCGCGGCGAACCCGCCGACGCTGACCGCACCGTGTGGAGTGAAATTGTGGACAAGCTGCCGCAGGGCGGCTGGACCTACAGCTGTATGGCCCGCCATGGGCAGCAGAAATTCATCACCTGCCACCGGGATGAAATCCACGACCAGCTGTTCAATGTGGTCGCCGACCCGGACGAAACCACCAACCTGGCCGATGCCCAGCCGGACGAAACCGCGGCATTTGCCGCAGCTGCCGCCCGCAGGGTGGATTTTGCCGCCGCCGAAGCGCTGCAAAAACGCCATGCTGCTGCCGCTGCTGTGCTGGCAAAAGCGGAAATGGCAACCGGCGGCGATGACCGCGAACGCTACCGTGATTATCCCAGCGCCGCCAAGGAAGCCCCGCAATACTGCGTGACCAACCTGACCAGCGCCCCCGGGAAAAGCCAGACCCACGAATTTTACGGCCTGCCGGATGTAAACAACTGACCCCAACCAACAACAGGAGGATACAAATGAGCCAATACGGATTTTTGTTTGACCTGGACGGCGTCATCGTGGACACCGCCAAATATCACTTTCTGGCCTGGAAGCGCCTGGCCGATGAGCTGAACATTCCCTTTACCGAGCAGGACAACGAGCGCCTGAAAGGCGTCAGCCGGATGGCCAGTTTGGAGATCATCCTGGAGATCGGCAACCGCACAATGACCGAGGACGAAAAGCAGGCCCTCTGCCAGCGCAAGAACGACTGGTATGTGGAGTACATCAAAAAGTTGGAAAAAAGCGAGCTGCTGCCCGGCGTGGAGGACTTTTTGAAGCAGGCACGTGCGGCAGGCATCAAGATCGCCCTTGGCTCCGCCAGCAAAAACAGCCCGCTGATTTTGGACCGACTGGGCATTACCGAACTGTTTGACGCTGTGGTGGATGGCACCCGCGTGAGCCGCGCCAAGCCCGACCCCGAAGTATTTGTGACCGGTGCCGAGGATCTTGGTATTGACCCCGAATACTGTGTGGTGTTTGAGGACGCTGTGGCTGGTGTTCAGGCCGCCCACAATGCAGGCATGAAAGCTGTTGGCATTGGCAGCCCCGAAATTTTGGGCCAGGCTGAACTGGTCATCCCCGGTTTTGCCAACGTGACGGTGAACGACCTGCTGCAGAAGCTGGAGAACGTATGATGCCGGTTGGAGTATTGACGGATTGCAGCTGCGTGCTGATCGGCGGCCTGCTGGGCACTGTGCTGGGCAGCCGCTTTACCCCCGCCCTGCGGGAAAAACTGACGATGGTGCTTGGGTTTGCTTCCATGGCCATCGGCATTAACTCCATCGTAAAAGCCAACCAGATGACCCCCGTGGTCATTGCCGTGATTTTTGGCACCCTGCTGGGTGAGCTGCTCCATTTGGAAGAACACATCACCCATGTGTTTGGCGCTGTCACCCGCAAACTGCCGCACGATGAAGCCAACTTTGATATGGAACGTTACATCACCGTTGTGGTGCTGTTCTGCGCCAGCGGGTTTGGCATTTACGGCGTGCTGGTGGAGGGGATGAGCGGCAGCCCCGCCGTGCTGCAATCCAAGGCTGTGCTGGATCTGTGCACCGCTGCGGTGTTCGCCGTTACGCTGGGCGTGGCGGTGGCAGTGATCGCGCTGCCCATGGTGGCGGTCATGCTGGTGCTGTTCTTTGCAGCCGGGGCCATTGCGCCGTTTGTCACGCCCGAAATGCTGCAGGATTTTATCAGCTGCGGCGGCGTTCTGACCATTGTGGCCGGTATGCGGGTCAGCGGCATCAAGCAGTACCCCATCGCCAACATGATCCCGGCACTGCTGCTGGTGCTGCCGGCTTCGGCAATTTGGCAGACCCTGATGATGTAACCGCAATGCAATAAAAATACGGGCAGCAAAAGCTGCCCGATAGGGGAGAGAGCAAGATGAACCAACCCAAACAGGCAGTCAACCCGTATCTGCCATCCTATGAGTATGTGCCGGACGGCGAACCCCATGTGTTCAACGGCCGGGTGTATGTATACGGCAGCCATGACCGCTTTGGCGGGGATGATTTCTGCCTGAACGATTATGTCTGCTGGTCCGCCCGCGCGGATGACCTTGCCAACTGGCGGTACGAAGGCACCAGCTACCGCAGCGTGCAGGATCCCCTGTGTGCTGAAAGCGGTACTGCCATGCGCCTGTTTGCCCCCGATGTGCAGCGCGGCGGGGATGGCCGCTATTATCTGTTCTATGCGCTGGAATTCTGCGGGCGCATCTCGGTGGCAGTGTCGGAATCCCCGGTGGGGCCGTTCCAGTTTTACGCCCATGTGCATTACCCGGATGGCACCCTGCTGGGCGCGATGGAAGGGGACGCTTTCCAGTATGACCCTGGCATTTTTGTGGACGATAACGGCCGGGTGTATCTTGTCAGCGGTTTCTGCCCCATTCCGGGCATCAACCCCAAGTTTGCCACCATGCACCTGGTCACCAAGGGCTGCCAGCTCATTGAGCTGGAGGACGATATGTGCACCGTGCGCGAAGCCCCGCAGATCGTTCTGCCCCAGCAGGTGGATGCCGAGGGAACCGAGTTTGCGGAGCACCCGTTTTTTGAAGCACCGTCCCTGCGCAAAGCGAGTGGGCGCTATTATCTGATCTATTCTTCCACCCAGAACCACGAACTGTGCTATGCTGTGGCGGATAAACCCCAAGGCGTTTACCATTACGGCGGAACTATTGTTTCCAACGGCGATATTGGGCTGGATGGCCGCACGGTGCCCTGCAACTATACCGGCACCAACCATGGCAGCATTGTGGAGATCAACGGCCAGTGGTATGTGTTCTACCACCGCCAGACCAACCGCACGCCTTATTCCCGCCAGGGCTGCGCCGAAAAGATCACGCTTTTGCCGGATGGCAGCATCCCCCAGGTGCGGGTCACCTCCTGCGGGCTGAACAATGGCCCGCTGAAAACCGGATACAGCTACCCCGCAGGCATTGCCTGCTGCCTGCAGACCGCCAACGGTGCCGGCCCCTACCGCGCCAAAACCACCATCGGCGAGGAGCACCCCTACATCACCCAGGATGGCCCTGACGGCGATATTTTTGCCCAGCAGTATGTTGCCAACCTGCGCGATGGTTCCGACGCGGGTTACCGCAGCTTTTTGCTGCACCCTGGCACGGAAATTACCGTTACCTACCGCTGCACCGGCGCAGGTACGCTGGAAATTGCCGCAAAAGAAAACGGAACCCCGGCCCTTGTGTTCCCGGTCAACACCAGCGATACCTGGCAGACTGCGACGGGGACGCTGCAGCTGGACGGCGAACAGGAACTGTGGTTCACCTACCGTGGTACAGGTGCGCTGGACCTGCGCGGTTTCAAATTGTGAAATATGCGGAATTTGGAAAAAGTGCGGTCTACCTACTTGCCAAATAGGGAAAAAAGAATATACTGATGTAAAACGAAACGGAGTTGGCAGCCTCATCACCCCTGCCATCCCCGCCGCGTTTTATAAAAACCGCTCTTCCGTAAGGAAGGGCGGTTTTTTGCATATGAATGAGAAAAAGCGATAGAATGTCCGAAAAATGCGTACGATTTAATCTTTTACCTGCTCAGCATACTGCTTGGGCGTTATGCCCACGATTTTGCGGAAAGCGCGGGAGAAATACTGTTCATCGGAGGCAAAGCCGACGATCTCTGCCAGCCTGGAAAGTTTGGTATCCGGGGCTGATTGCAGCAGGCGGCGGGCAAGTTCAATGCGGTCGGTGGTTAAACGGGCAGCAAATTTATCCCCGGTCAGCTGCTGCAATTTGCGGCTGAGGTAATCGGGGTTCATGAACAGGATCTCCCGTGCAAAAAACTGCATGGTAAAATCCTTTTCGGGCAGGTGGGCATAAAATTCCCGCAAAATCGTCTGCTCGGTGCGGGTGGCTTTGCTCAGCGGCTCTCCGCCCATGCGGTGCTGCCAGATATTATCCGCCAGGTAAGAGAGAAGACCGGCATGGGTTGCATCGGACGGCTCCGCAGTGCTGCCGCAGATATAGCGCACGGCACGCAGACATACATCCCGCTGCACATTGGGCGAAATTTCCTGCAGCTGCATCGAGAGCAGCGTTTCGCAGCAGGCAAAGCAGAGGGCGGCATAGCTGTTGGCTGTGCGCAGGATGTTATAGTCCATCAGGTGCGCGGCTTTGTGCTGTTCCGCGTTCAGGCGTTCCAGCAGCGTCAGCGTGTTTTCCGGGGCAGTTGTCAACAGGCGGTGTGCCTGGTCATACAATTCGGCCAGCTGCGCTGCCGTGCCGCGGGCACTGCCTGTTATGGTCAACGTACCGGAGCGAAAACGCCCGAATTCGGTGCACAGCCGCTCGATTGCCGGGGGCAGCTGGTCATACAGCGCAGCATCCACCAGCAGGCAGACATCCTGTGCAACCGAAGTATCCCCCAGCAGCCCGCCTTCCGGCAGCAGGTCTGCCATCATATTGGCGATCGCATACTGCTCCAGGTGGTCAATGCCATCCTTGGTGTGGAGCAGCAATAGCAGCAGCTTTCTGTCCATGCCGCCCAGGCTCTCGGCAATTCCTGGCAGATGCCCCAGGCTTTCCCGCCCTAACAGCAGGTCGCGCAGGGCTTTTTCCCGCGCCATAGGGGCCATGCGCTGCACGGCATGTTCCATCTCGGTAGCCTTTTGGGCGGTGGTGCGGCGCTCCCGCAATTCGGCGCGTGCCTGTTCCAGAACAGGGAGGATCTTTGTCTCATCGCACGGTTTCAAAATGTAGTGCCGGATACCCAGCTGCATGGCCTGGCTGGTGTATTCATAATCGCCGTAACCGGAAAGCACCACAAACACGGCATCGGCGTTTTGTTCCTGTGCGGCGCGGATCATGGAAAGGCCGTCCATCACCGGCATTTTGATGTCAGTGATGACGATATCGGGCCGTTTTTCCTGCAGCAGTGCCAGCCCGCGTTTGCCGTTGATGGCGGTGCCCACCAGTTCATAGCCGTGGCTCTGCCAGTCAATGAGCTCGGCCATGCCATCCAGCTCGATTTCCTCATCGTCAACGATCAGCAGTTTCTCCATGCGGGGCTTCCTCCTTTACATTCTTTCGGTCAAGAAGTATTTTTACTGTTGTGCCGTCTTGTTCTGTGCTTTCAATCGTGAAGTTAAACGAAGTGTACAGCATGGAAAGCCGCTCATAAATGTTCTTTAACCCAATGCCATGCCCCTGGGGTTTTACTGTAAAATTCCGTATTTCCGCCAGCCGTTCCGGGGCAATGGGGATACCGGTGTTATGCACGGCCAGCAGCAGGGTATCACCGTCAGCATGGGCTGTTACTGTGATGGAACACACATCCTCGCTTTCCTCCACACCGTATTTGATGGCGTTTTCCACCAGCGGCTGCAGGGTAAAGTGGGGCAGATACCAGCTTTCCAGGTCGCCGTCTGTCTCTAAGGCAAAGGCGGCGCGGCGCTTGTAGCGCAGCTGCTGGATCTCAATATAGCTGCGCACCAGCCGCACATCCGCCGCGGCGGTCGTGTTCTGCTTGGGGGAAAGCGCCGCGCGCAGCATATCGCCCAGGTTGATGATAAGCCGCCCGGCGTCCTCGTTTTTGCCGGCGCGCACGAGCCAGCTTAACGTGCTGAGGGTGTTATACAAAAAGTGCGGGTTGATTTGTGCTTGCAGCATCTTGTAGCGGGTATCCTGCAAAAGCAGCTGTTTTTCGTAATTTTCGTGGATCAGGGTATCGATCTGCCCCAGCATGGTATCTACATCGCGGGTCAGGGTTCCGATTTCATCCGCGGCGGGGGTGGTGGGCAGCATGGCACGGGCGGTGGAAAAATCGCCGCCCTCCACACTTTTGACAGCTTCGCTCAGGGTATGCACCGGCCGCGTGACAAGGCGCGCCATCCGCAGCATGACCCAGCCGAACAGAACCAGAATCGCGCAGCCGCCCAGCAGCAGCGCCCAGCGCGCGCGGATGGTTTGGCCATAGATCTGGTTATAGTCGAACACGCTGCACAGCCGCAGCCCGGTCATGCCGGAGGTCAGCCAGCAGACAAAATACTTCTGCCCGTTTATGCTTTGCAGCGCGTAGCCCTGCGGTGTGTCGGGCAGGGTGACCCCCACTGCGGTGGCGGTGCTCTGGTAGACTAATTCCGCGCCGTTGTAAAGGTACAGTTCCGATGGTGTACCTGAAAGCGCGTTGAGCTGGCCGTTAAGCAGTTTTTCAATGTCCACTGTCACCAGCGCTGTGCCAAGGTCCTGCATGCTCATATTCTGGCTGCGCAGGATCTCGCGCCCGCAGATGTAATACGGATAGTCTGCATCCGGCGGCAGCAGCACAAAACCACCCGGTGTTTCGGCCAGTTTTTCTTTCAGGGCAGCGCGGCGGTCATTGCCGGGGTCCGGGAAGGACTGCCCCACCGTAATGGCATTGCCGTAAGCATCAATGTATTGCAGGCTGTCGACCTGCCCGCTTTGGTAGAGCTTTTCCAGCAGCAGCGGGCGGACACCGGTCAACAGGTAGTAATATTGTGCGGTTTCCGGTGTGGCGGAAGTCAGTGCGGCCAGCTGGTTCTGCACGTTGGTATCCACGGCAATGCTGCGGGTCAGTACATTCATGTCCTGCAGGTCATTATCAAGGCGCTGGACAAAAAAGTCCAGTTCCTGCAGGGATTTTTCATAGAGCTTATCCTCAAAGACCGAAAGCCCCAGGTGCAGCGCCCCGACCATGACAGCGCAGCTCAAAAACGTCATCACCGCAAAGATGCTGACGAATTTTTGTGCAATAGGCAGGTCAAGAAACCTTTTTTTGAGGCGGGTCAACATGAAAAGATGCTCCTTTTATTCACCCCAGCGCTGTTCCATCAGGAGCCAGAGTTCATCATCGGTGGGGTGGTTATCGGTGTTCAAAATCAGCATAATGCGGCGTTCTTCTTCCGGGTCGCCAAATTCCCGCATCCATTCATAGTAATGCGGCCCTTCGCCGAGAGTGCGGGCAAAGCTCATCAAATAACCGCACACCTGCGCGGTTTGCTTTACATCGGTCTGGCACTCGTTGGCATAAAATCCAATCCACTTGCCGTGCTCGCGGTCGCGCATGGCACGGTTGGCCAGGGTATACAGCCGTTTGGCATGGCCTGCATGATAGAAGCAGTGCTGCCAATCTCCGGCAAAGCCGGCCGCCAGCGCCCGGCATATGGCCGCAGCACCCTGCGCCCACAAATCATACAACCGTGCCTGCAAAAGCACGGTATCCAAAAACAGGGTTCGGGGGTGCCCCGCCAGCTCCGCGGCAGTTTTTTCGCACTGGCGCAGGTAGACGGCATAATTTTCGGCCGCTTTCTGGAAGATCTCGGCGCAGTGGGTGCTTTGTTCCGCCAAGGTCGGCACATCACAAAGCCAGCGCAGGTCGTCCGCAGGGGAGGTACGGTCTTTTATAAATTGGGAAATCAGCATCCGGGGCACGTGATTATAGAACTGGTCGCCCGCGCGGTCGTCTTCGTTGGGGCCATAGGGCACGGTAAACTGTGCATAGTCGGTCAGGCACTGGGCAACATCGCTCCGGTGCAGCAGCCCATAATAGGCAACCGTGTAGGCGATGCTCTGCTGTACCGCGTCCACGGTTCCATCCCGCCAGCAGCGGGCAATCAAATCCAGCAAAAAGGCGTGGGGCTTAATGTTGGAACAGTTGATAAGCCAGTAATCATCCGCACCATGGATCAGCACATCGGTCAGTTCCTGGCTGACAAACTCGGTGCTGTTGGGCAGCATGGTGATATGGCTGGCAGCCTGCAGATCATAGAACGATGCGTGATAATAGATACCGTGGGCACCATCATCGCCCTGCTGCGGCAGGGCAGGCACGCGGGGATTGGCGTTGCCCTGGCGGCGGCTGACCATTTTGCCATAGCCGTTATCCGCCCAGATTTTAATAATATCATCAGGCAGCTTCAGGAACCCATCTTTGTAAAGTTCCATCGTTTCGCCGTATAAATTTGTGCAGCAGACAGCATTCGGGTCATTGTCCTTGACGAGATCATACTGCTCTTTGATCAGCGCAGACATCAGCGCTCCGCGTTTTTCCGGCGTATCGTACTGGGGGTCATCATCCCAAAACGGTTTATCGCCCTGCCCGCGGAACCCGATGTTCCAGATCACGCGCATCCCTTTTTGGGCATCAATGCCTGCCTGCCAGAGCGAGCGGAATTTCTCCGGGTACTTGCTGTACATCGGCTCCAGATCGGGATAAGCCTGGGCAAACATCTCTGCGCCCAGCGGTTCGGCGTGGTGGTGGGTGATAATAAGGCCCATATCTGCCGCTGCCTGGCGGTAAATGTGCGCGTTTTTGCCGGTACCGGGAATAACCATATTGCCGCCCAGCCGCAGCAGGGTTTCAAACACCATGATAAAGGGCAGGTCGGCGCGACGCTCCACTTTCCAGTGGGAGAGCAGCGTTTCATCGTTGATGAACCAGCCGCGGTAGGTTACCCGGGCAGGTTTGCTTTCAATTACGGTGCTGGTGGGGATCTTCACGCTTTCCCGCACCTCAAACGGCTGGTCGTTCCAGAACCAGAACGGCTGAACCCCCAAGTAGCGGCGGCTGATCTCAAACAGGCCATAGACAAAGCCCAGATCATCGGATGCCGATAGCAGCAGGGTGTCTGTACCCGCTGTTAAAGTGTACTGCTCGGCGGCAAGCGTATGGTTTATCGTCAGCAGCAGCCGCCCGCCTGGGGCAGCGGTTGCGGAAAAAATGCGGTCAAAATCCCGGCGCAGCGCACCCAGCGCGTATTGGATCGGCTTTGCGGTGACAGCCGCGGGGAAGATGGTGTTTCGGTTCAAAAGCATAGCAATTACCCTCTTGAAACGCATTATAGGGGTGGGTACCGCCCGCCCGCCGCTTCCCGTATGAACCACTTCCTTTGAAAGCGGCGCAGCGTTCCGTTGGCAGGCGGTCAATGACCACCCCTATAATTTTGTTTCCCTATATTATTTTATTTTAACCCTTAATGCCGTCAGTGGCAATACCCTCTACCAGATATTTCTGGAATTTGATAAACACAAGAATGACCGGAAGCAGCGAGATGACCGACATGGCAAACAGGCCGCCGTAATTGTTGTAGCTGTTGGGGTCGGTGTACATGTTCAGTGCCAGAGGAATGGTGTAATTCTTCGGGCTGCCGACAAAAATCAGCGGCTGGAAGAAGTCCTGCCAGATCCAGTAGAACGCGAAGATGGCCGCCGAAACGATAGCGGGCTGAACAACGGGTACCAGAATTTTGAACAGGATGCCGATTTTGGAGCAGCCGTCGATCATGGCCGCTTCATCCAGCTCTTTGGGGATGCCGCGCATGTACTGCACGATCAAAAAGACGAAGAACGCACCGCCGAATGCCCACGGCAGGATCATGGCCAGCAGCGTATCGTTGAGGTGGAGCTTTTTCAGGATAATGTACTGCGGAACGACCATGACCTGTGCGGGGATCATCATGGTCATGATGATGCAGCCGAACCAGAAATTGGCACCGAAGAACTTGACGCGGGATACTGCATAGGCCGCCAGCAGGGAGGAGAAAATCGTGCAGACAACGCCGATGACCGTAACGATGGTGGAGTTCATAAAGAAATGCCCGAAACTGTACCCCGCCGTGCCGGCAAAGCCGGAAGTGTAGTTTTTGATGATGTCCCAGCTTTCCGGCAGCAGGGAATAGGTGTTCTTGAACATCGTATCATTGGATTTGAACGAGCTCGCCACCAGCCACAGCAGCGGGTAGATCATGATAAAACCCAACAGGCAGGAAAAAACATGGAACACAACGGAAGCCATTTTTTTGTTTTTCTGTTCGCCAACCATGGTAAAACCTCCTTATTCAGCTTCGTAATGGACCCATGCGTTCTGGGTTTTGAACAGGATAGCGGTAGCAAGGCCGATAATGACCACCAGGATCCACGCCAGTGCGCAGGAATAACCCATGTGGAAGTTTGTAAACGCCGAGCGGTAAAGGTACAGCACATAGGTCAGGGTGCTGTTCATGGGGCCGCCATCGGTGATGATCTTGCTTTCCGTAAAGATGCGGAAGCCGTTGATGATCTGCTGGATCAGGTTGAAGAAGATGGTCGGGGTCAGCATCGGCATGGTGATCTTCCAGAAGCGCTGCATCGGAGTAGCGCCGTCAATGGCGGCGGATTCATACAGTGCCACGGGGATCTGCTTCAAACCGGACAGGAAGATCAGCATGGAGGAGCCGAACTGCCACACACCCATCAGGATGATAACGAGCAGCGCAGTTTTGGGGTTGCCGACAAAAGAATATTTCTGCTCAATGCCAAACACACGCAGCAGCGTCATGATAACGCCTTCATTGCCGAAGATCTGCTTCCAGACGATGGAAACCGCGATGGAACCGCCGATGATGGACGGAACATAATACAGTACGCGGTAAAATGCCATGCCGTGGTGCTTTTTGTTCAAAAGGTTTGCCACAAACAGCGAGAACGCCAACCGCAGCGGGACCATCAAAAAGACATAGGTGAAGGTAACGACCATCGCTTTGCGGAAGTTTTTGTCGGTGGTGAAAATCGTGATATAGTTTTTAAGGCCAACCCAGTTCGGGGCGGACAGCAAGTTATAGTCCGTGAAAGAATAATAGATAGAAATAATAGCCGGGATCACGAACATAAAAGCAAAGCCGAACAGCCAGGGAGCAAGCAGCAGATAACCGGTCAGGTTATCCTTTGCATTGTAGTGATGCGCCTTGCGCTTGGCGGCGGTTTTTGTCGCAGTCATGGCGGAAAACCTCCTTGTTGACAGGAATTTTGGACAAAGAAATGGAGAGGGTCAGGGTTTGACCCTCCCCGTTTCCGCTTCGATGGATTTAGGAGAAACGATTCTTAGGAGAAACTTATGAAGAAGAAGATAGCTTAGTTATTAGCGGCCAGGATGCTGTTGGCCTGCTCGCGGAAATCAGCTGCTGCGGTTGCAGCGTCGGTCTGGCCGTAGAAGACCTGGTAAGCACAATCCTGGAAAGCCTGGTTGATCTCGGAAATGCCGACCGGATCGGGGGCAGGAGTGTCACCGCAGTAGGCAGCGGCATCGTCAACGTAAGCAAACATCTTTTTCTGTGCGTCAGTCAGTTTGCCGGAGTTGATGAGGTAATCACGGATCGTAGAAGAAGAAGGCACGCCGCGCTCGCCCATGATGATATCGTTGGCTTCTTCAGAATGCAGGAACCAGTCGATGAATTCGGCGCATTCTTTTTTAACGTTGGAGGTCTCGGCAACAGAGAAGAACATACCGGGCTTCAGCCACAGGCCCTTGTTCTCATTGGCGGCATCCAGCAGCGGCGGGGTGACCATTTCCAGATTGGAGTTGACGTTGGCCATCAGGTTGGTCAGGTTGTTCCAGTTCTGCTTATAACCGGTGGTGTCGGTTGCAATGGGGTCGCCTTCCAGGCCCAGCGTGCTCATCTGTGCGTAAGCATCGGGGTCAGGGGCCAGGCCCTTGTCCATCATATCCTGCCACATCGTGAACCACTCGGCAGTGATGGCATCGTCATCATAGCCCAGGCTCTTGTTGTCAGCGGCGAAAAGGCTTACACCGTGCTGACGCACCCAGTAGTTGAACAGGTTTGTATCACCGACCGGGAAAGTGGTTGTGCCATAATCGCCGGTGGCATCATGGACAGCCTGGCAGTTGGCAATGAAATCATCCCAAGTCCAATCGTTGGTCGGGGCTTCAACACCAGCTTTTTCAAGCTCAGCCGGGCTGTAACCGAAAGCCAGCAGGCTGTTGGACAGCGGCATGGCAATCTGCTTGCCGCCGATATTGCCGCTTGCCATCAGGTTTGCATCCAGATCATCCGTCTGGATCGTGCTATCCTGCATATAGGGGGTCAGGTCAGCCAAAGAGTTGTTGGCGGCGTAAGTAGAAACATAGAGGTAATCCATCTGGACGATGTCGGGCATCGAACCGGTGGCGGTGTCGGTGGCCAGCTTTTCAAAGTAGCCATCCCAGCCGGAAGGAACTGCCTCAAAGGTAACGTTGGGGTGCTCGCTGGTGTAGAGGTCCAGCAGCTGCTGAGTGTAGTCGTGGCGGGACTGGCTGCCCCACCAGGTGATGCGGATGGTAACGGGGGCGTCGCTGTTTTCAGAGGCTGCTTCAGCAGAAGATGCGGTGGAAGCAGAGGTGCTGTCAGCAGTGCTGCTGGCGGTAGTGGAACCGCCGCAGGCTGCCAGAGAACCAGCCATCAGAACGGCCATGGCGGCGCTCATCATGCGCTTGTTTTTCATTTTGATTTTTCCTCCTTCAATCTGTGGGACTCTTTCTCGTGTGCCCCTTTCGTTGTCTTTATCATACACATTTTTCCACAATTTGAGAATGGACGCATCCGACCTGTTTCTTGAACAAATCCGACTTTTTACAGGAACCGGAGTTTTGCTGCTGACAAAGTCGGATCCGTTCAAAGGCATGTGCTCCGGGTGGAATAGATTTTATGGTAAAATCATGCTTTTGTCGGTGCGAGATGTATTCTGATGTGTGTATATGGTGTTTGGCCTTGCAAACAAGGAGGTGCGAGAAAACGAATGAACAGGAATATAGTGCTTAACAGATACAGCATACTCTACTTAATGCGAAGGACAAATCTATTTTATTTAAGGAAGCAATTCGGTAAGTGGCTGGTACGACCTGTATTGTTGGAACGAAATACAGTATGCGAATGAGTTCTAATAGGCTTAGCCTGCTACTTCCCTCTGCCTTGAATTTCGCTAAACCTGCCTTTAGCGAAATTGGAGATGGGGAGCATTTATGCCCTTTCCATTTTTACAGCCAACAATTCAGCAAAGCCCGCCCATGACCTGGACCCCCAACTTCAACGCCCGCGTTGAGGAGATGGGCCTGCAGGATGATGTGGACATGCTGAACCTGCAGGACGGCAAGCGCTACTACATGCCGTCTTTGACCGATAAGCCGTCCTATGACGGCGGCCTGATCATGCGTGAGGATTACCTGGAATCCAAGGGCCTGGAAGCCCCCAAGACCTTTGATGACCTGTACGAGATCCTGAAAGCTTACAAGGCCGATTATCCCGATTCTTACCCGCTCACCATTCTGGCCGGCCCCCGCGTTCTGTTCCGTATGACGATGCCTTCCTTCGGCATCAGCGTTGGCAAGAACAGCGCCGACGGTTCTTACGTTCTGAGCTATGATTACGATAAGAAGGAATACTTTGCCGGTGCAATCGACGATAACTGCAAAGAATACTTCGCATTCCTGAACAAGCTCTACTCCGAAGGCCTGCTTGACCCCGAAATGGCTGACCCCATCGATGGCGACAAGTGGAGCCAGAAGATGGCCACCGGTGCTTCCATGGCCACTTACGCTTACTATGACCAGATCGGCGGCGTGGAAACTGCCAGCGAGATCGACGGCTTCAAGCTGCAGATGTACGCACCGCTGGCAGGTACCGCAGGTGCCCACCACCAGCCCAAGTCCCGCACCGGCTCCGGCATCATGTTCCCCAAGAAGACTGCTGAGCGCGATGATTTCGAGCGCGTTGTCCGCACGATCGACGAAATGTTCTACTCTGAGGAGAACGCAAAACTGTGGTGCCTGGGCGTTGAAGGCGTTACCTACACCATGGACGGCGACAAGATCGTTTACTCTGACGAGATCCAGAACAGCCCCGACGGCATTTACAAGGGCATGCAGCTCAAGTACGGCTGCGGTTCCGACGTTACCCAGATGGTCTGGATCAACGAGCGCGAGCTTTCCAAGTACGATGAGAACTATGCCGAGATTAACACCGAAGTTGCTGCAATGGATGATGCCATCCAGCCCGTACCTCCCACCCCGCAGTTTGACGACCTGACCGCTGAGGATGCCGCCAGCCTGCGCACCCCGCTGGGTGATACCTTCGAAGTTTGGGCAGATGCTTTCATCACCGGCAAGAAGAGCACCGACACTGATTGGGATGCTTACGTTGCTGAGATGAAGAACCTGAGCATTGACCAGTACCTGCAGATGTACAACGACAACAACAAGTAAATTATTGACCAGTTGATCCTCAGCAGGGGGCATATCCGTGGAGGATATACCCCCTGCTTTTATTTTTAAGGGCAGGCGCTGTTCGCGCCGCCCCCAACCAAAGGAGCGCAATCCATGGGTAAGGCAAAAGCAAAGCTTACGCCGGCCGAAAAGGCCCAGCGGCGTTCGCATACCATCAAGCACCTGAAGCAGTACAGCGCATTATATGCCATGATGATCCTGCCGCTGCTGTATTTCATTATCTTCAAATACGTCCCCATGTTCGGCAACATTCTGGCATTCCGGCGCTACCGCCCCGGCCAGGGTATGTTTGGTACCGAATGGACTTTGCGCTACTTTGAGCGGTTCCTGAAAGACCCCGCTTTCTGGCGCGCATTCCGCAACACGTTGGTGGTCTCGCTGGAAAACCTGGTTATCAACTTCCCGCTGCCCATCATCTTTGCAATCCTGCTGAACGAAGTGCGCAATAAACACCTGAAAAAGGTCGTTCAGACCATCTCCTACATGCCGCGCTTTATCTCCACGGTGGTCGTTATCGCCATCATGAACGAGATCCTTTCCCCCAGCACCGGCCTGCTGAACAACCTCCTGCACAACGTTTTCGGCATGACCCCCATCTACTTTATGAACGAACCCGGCTGGTTCCGCCCGCTGTACATCCTGTCGGAATCCTGGCAGTATACCGGCTGGACCGCCATCATCTACCTGGCCGCTATCACCGGCATCAGCAGCGATCTGTACGAAGCCGCTGAGATGGATGGCGCTACCCGCCTGCAGCAGATCTTCCATGTTACCATTCCCTCCATCATGCCTACCATCATGGTCATGCTGATCATGAATGTTGGCCGTATGCTGAGCATTGGCTATGAAAAGGTCCTGTTGATGTACACCCCGTCCAACTCCGGCGTCAGCGATATCATTGATACGCTGGTATACCGCACCGGTCTGCAGAACCAGAACTACTCTTACGCAACGGCCATCGGCCTGTTTGGCGGCATCATTGGTCTGATCCTGGTTTCCGGCTCCAACGCAATCAGCAAAAAGCTGACGGACGAAAGCCTGTATTAAGTGAGGCAAAAAGATGAGCAAGTATTATAAAACAAAAGAAAACGTCGTTTTTGACACCATTGTCAACCTGGTCATGGTCTTTACCCTGCTTGTCTGCTTTTTGCCGTTTGTGTACATGGCAGCGCTGTCTTTTTCCAGCTCCAAGGCCATCATCAACAACCAGGTCCTGTTCTGGCCGGTCGGCTTTAACCTGGACGCTTACAAGCAGATTTTCACCTACCCCAACTTCTTCCAGGCATATGGCAATACCTTTATTTATACCATCGGCGGTACTGCCATCGCCATGCTGATGACGATCATGTTCGCCTATCCCCTGTCCAAAGACAACCTGATGGGCCACAAGTTCTTCATGAAGATCGTTGTTATCTCGATGTTCTTTGCCGGCGGCATGATTCCTAACTACCTGCTGGTATCCTCTTTGCATCTGACCGGTACCCGCTGGGCTATGCTGCTGCCCTTCTGCATCAGCCAGTTCAACCTGATCATCATGATCAACTCTTTCAAATCTCTCCCGCACGAGCTGGAAGAAGCCGCCCTTATTGACGGCCTGGGCTACTGGGGCATTCTGCGCCGCATCATTGTGCCGCTTTCCACCGCTGCCATTGCAACGGTCGGCCTGTATTACGCGGTGTTCTTCTGGAACGACTGGTTCAACTCTTTGATCTACCTTAATAAGGAGCAGTACCCCGTTATGCTGTTCCTGCGCAACATTGTCAACGGTACCGCCATGGTTGGCGATGGTGCAGGCTCTGCGGATAAATCCTCCCTGGGCATTGCCATCAAGTCTGCCGTTATCATTGTTTCTACCCTGCCAATCATCATCCTGTATCCCTTCCTGCAAAAATACTTCGTCAAGGGCCTTACTGTCGGCGGCGTCAAGGGTTAATGCCCGCCGCACAGCAAGCAGGGCTCTACACCTGCCGAATGCGAGGAATTGTTTATGGTAAAACTGGATCATATTTCAACCGAGCAGCGGAACCCGGCAACCAGCCATATTGATGAGGTTTCAACGCTTGAGATCGTCCGCCTGATGAACCAGGAGGACAAAAAAGTAGCCGAAGCGGTGGAAGTGGTTCTGCCGCAGATCGCCGCAGCTGTGGATGTGATTTACGCCGCACTGCAAAAAGGCGGACGGCTGATTTATTGCGGATGCGGTACTTCCGGCCGTCTTGGCGTGCTGGATGCCGCCGAATGCCTGCCCACGTTCAGCGCCGGGCGCGATATGGTGGATGCCGTTATTGCGGGCGGCCAGCGCGCCATGCTGATCCCGGTGGAGGGTGCCGAGGACAACCGCGACCTTGGCAAAGAGGACCTGGAAAAGCTGAATTTCAGCCAGAAAGATGTTCTGTGCGGCATTGCCGCCAGCGGCCGCACCCCCTATGTGCTGGGCGCGATGGAGTACGCCCACAGCCTTGGCGCGGCGGTCATCAGTGTGACCTGCTGCCCCGGCAGCGAGGTGGATACTCAGGCTGATATCGGCATTTCCCCCATGCCGGGGCCGGAAGTTATCACCGGTTCCACCCGCCTGAAAAGCGGCACCGCCCAAAAAATGGTGCTGAACATGCTTTCCACTGCCACTATGATCAAACTGGGCAAGGTGTATGGCAACCTGATGGTAGATGTGCGTGCCAGCAACGAAAAGCTGGTGGAGCGCTGTGTGCGCATTGTGCGCACCGCCACCGGTGCCGACAGCGTTGCCGCCCGCACCGCACTGGAGCAGTGCGGCTACAGCGCCAAAACCGCCATCCTGATGATCCTGTGCAAAATCGACGCCCCCACCGCGGAAGCACGATTGGAACAAACGCACGGGAGAATTGCGGAAGCACTGAACAATTTATAATTAGTAATTAGAAATGAGTAATTAGGAATTGAATGAATAATTAAAAAAGAATAAAGAATAATTGTGGTGGACCGCGGCGCAAAGCGCCGCTCGGGAAATATTAGGTTTAATGTTACTTGAAATTGAGTGGTAAACCATATAACATTCTGTAGGGCGCGATGCCCTCATCGCGCCGAAGTTTCAGTATGCGATAATCAAAAAATATGTAATATGCCCCGCTCTACCACAAATTCCTAATTTCTCATTGCTCATTTCTAATTCATACGAACTCCTACCTCCTAATTCCTAACTCCTAACTCAAGCTGGTGCTTACCATGAAAATTTTTGCTCAAAAACTTCTGGTGGGCCGTACATTCCTAGCCAATCAGACCGTGACGGTCGAAAACGGCCGGATCACTGCCATTGGCGGCGGGGGTCCGGCCGATTTTTCTGTCTGGGCCTTAACGCCCGGGCTGGTTGACCTGCACTGCCACGGCGGTCAAGGCTTTGACCCGGAGCTGGATGAACGCCCCCTGCCGGAGTTCCTGGCCACCCTGCTGCGCCACGGTGTAACGGATGTGCTGCTTACCCTTGGGGCGGAGCCGCTGCCCACCATGCGGCGTGCGCTGGCGGTGGTGCAGAACGCTATGCAGCAACAGGCTGCAGGCCAGCTGCCCGGTGCGCATATTTTGGGCGTTCATCTGGAAGGTCCATTTTTAAGCCCCGAACGCCCCGGTGCCATGCCGCCCGCCGCGCTGCTTCCGCCAACCCCCGCCGCGTACCAGACGCTGGTGCAGGGGTATGAATCCATCATCCGGCAGGTGACCCTTGCCCCGGAGCTGCCCGGCGCGCTGGAACTTGGCGCGGCGCTGGCGGCGCGGGGCATTCGGGTGCAGGCCGGGCACACCGACGCTGATTATGAGACCGCCCAGCGCGCTTTTTCTGCTGGGTTTACTGGGCTGTGCCATACCTTCAACGCCTGCCGCCCCCTGCGCCACCGCGACCCCGGTGTGGTGGCCGCCGCTCTGCTGGACCCTAACGTGACCACCGAGTGTATCTGCGATTTGGTCCACCTGCACCCCGCCGCTTTGCAGCTTGTCTACCGTATGAAAGGCCCCGAAGCGATGATTGCCGTGTCCGACAGTGTGGCTACCCATGGCCTGCCCGATGGACGCTACACCGTGGCGGGGCAGGATTATATTGTGCAAAACGGTGTGAGCCGCTGCGCGGACGGTACCCTGGACGGCGGCGGTGTTTATCTGGACGGTGCAGTGCGCAACCTGCAAAGTATTGGCATCCCCGCGGCAGATGCTTGCCTGATGGCATCCACCACCCCCGCCACCCTGCTTGGCCTGCCCCGCACCATCCACCCCGGCCGCCCCGCTGTGCTGGTTGGATGGAGCGAAGGGTGGCAGGTGGAAAGGGCGTGGGGATTAGGTAGGAGTTAGGAGGGAGGAGTTAGGAGTTGGCGGCGCGGCAAGGCCCAAAACGAGATAACGAGATAATTAGAAATTAGCAATGAGTAATTAGGAATTGCTTGTAGGGATGGTGCTCGTCATCGGCCAACGGGGGCGCTATACCGCAATTTGCAGAATGGTGCAAGGCTTTGTCTTACGGTAGGGCGGGGTCACCCGACCCCGCCGTAACATTGCCCTATTGCACGTTATAAAGATGTTGTGACATTTACTCCCCCACGATTTCAGAACGTTTTGTGGACTAAAGTACGTTTTAATAAACAACGAAACCTGATATCTCCTGAGCGGCGCTTTGTGCCGCGGTCCACCAACATTATTCTTTATTATTTATTCTTTTTTCTTTTCGCTCCGCTCCCCCTCAAATTTCTCATTGCTCATTTCTAATTTCTAATTCTTTATAACGCTCCATCGAGGTTCAATCATGTTTCTTTCCGGTATTGATATTGGCGGCACAAGCATTAAGTTCGGCGTTTTTGATGAACAGCTGAACCTTTTGCAGCAGTGGAGCCGCCCCACACCCAAAGACCCTGCCGAAGCCGCCGCACTGATTGCGGCGCAGCTGGAACCGTATCACGTTGTGGCTATTGGGGCCGGTGCGCCCGGCACGCTGAACGCTGCGCGCGAAACCATTACGGCGGATAATCTGGCCTGGGTAGATGTGCCCCTTGCTGTACTGCTGCGCCAGGCATCCGGTCTGCCCGCGGTGGTCATCAACGATGGCCACGCGGCAATGTTGGCCGAAATGCGTTCCGGTGTACTGCAAAATGTGCAGACAGGCATTCTGCTCACCCTGGGTACCGGCATTGGCGGTGGCATCGTCATCAATGGGCAGTGCTGGCGCAGCCCTACCGGGCTGGCCCCGGAACTGGGGCATATCATCACCCACAGCGGCGGCCTGCCCTGCCCCTGCGGCCAGTGCGGCTGCTTTGAACAGTACGCTTCGGCCACCGCGTTGATCCGCATGGCCGGCGGCGAGTCCCCCGCCAGCCTGATTGCCCGTGCCCGCAGCGGCAATGCCGCGGCGCAGGCTGTGTTTGCCCAGTATGTGCATGAGCTTTGCACCGGCATTGTTTCCCTCAACTCTATCTTTGCGCCGGAGGTCGTGGCCCTGGGCGGCGGCATCAGTGAAGCAGGCGATTTTCTGCTGGATGCCTGCCGCACCGCTTTGGCCCGCCTGCACGCCAACCCCCAGCCCACCCTCCGCCTTGCCGCCCACCGCAACACCGCAGGAATCATTGGCGGGGCGATAGAAGCGAGCAAAGTAGCACGAATTAGAAATGAGGAATGAGAAATTAGTAATTTGAGGTGAAATAGAGGATATCACGTATTTCTTGATTGCTGTATAACGGGATCCGGCGCGATGAGGGCATCGCGCCCTACAAAACATTTAATAGCCAATCGCACTTTTTAACAACCAGCAAACCTGATATCCCCTGAGCGGCGCAAAGCGCCGCGACCCACCACCATTATTCTTTATTACTTATTCATTTCGGTACCTAGCCCCTCCCAATTTTCAATTCCTAATTACTAATTTCTCATTCCTCATTGAGAAAACTCCTAACTCCTCCCTTACCATCGAGGTGCCCTATGCCTACCACGATCGATAATCTCCTTTCCCGCATGACATTGGAATAGGCGTTTGCGAAACGCCAAAAGCCGCATAAATACGGCAATTTTTTGTTGTTAA
>CAVFVI010000020.1:0-50441 GCA_963626055.1 Acutalibacteraceae bacterium | reverse complement strand
TTGTGTTGTGTTGTGTTGTGTTGTGTTGTGTTGTGTTGTGTTGTGTTGTGTTGTTAGAATTGTCGTCCGATTCGCTTAGCTTGTCAAGTGGTAAATAAAATCTTACGCCGCCGGAAACATAACTTCCTTTCGGCGCGATTTCCGACATGGGTTTTCCCAACCATCTGCTTGCCCCGATGATTTCAAACTGGTCTGGATTATGCTTGTCCAGATAGGTAATGGGAACGCCGACTTTCTCAAAGTAGTCGCAGGGAATATCACTGACTTTCGACACTTCTATCGCGTCATAGTTTGCATATCGGGGATACTCGTCCTCGTTTCCGCGGTAGCGTTTATACAATATCAGTTCCTCATGCCGTTTGTTATGGTCTAAATTTGTAAACCATATTGATGGACTTCGGGTTAAATAAACTCCATTTTCAAATACATAGCTCGTCTTTCTTCCGCTTTTAATCAATTCGTCAACATGGCTCTGCGGTGAAATAAAACGCAAATCTTTTGTCATGGGTGTTACGCCTACCCACAACTTGTTATCTTTTATCAAAGGAAAAATTTCTTTATAGGTAATTGCATTCTTGTTCCCGATAATTATAAATTTCTTACCGTACTCCATCAGTTGCGCGACATACTCTCGAAACAGGCTAAACGGCGGGTTTGTCACCACAACATCTGCTTCCTTAAGATATTCAATACATTCCTCTGAACGGAAGTCGCCATCGCCTTTCAGTTTTTTCACTCCGCGTTTTTTGGATCTCAAAAGTGCGTCAATGTCATCATCAGAAACACCTCTGCCATTTGCCATGGGTACTTCCTTAATATCCATAACATAGCCATTTCCCTGAACTAAGGGTTCATTTTCATCATCAAATAAGGACAGTTGTTGTCCTACTACCGGTGATGTGCTATAAGATGTGCAAATCAGCCTTTTCAATCCAAGATAATTGAAGTTTCGCAGGAAAAACTTGCAGAAATTGCTTTCAAATGGGTCATCACAGTTGCAAAGAACAGTTTTCCCTTTAAAATGCTGTTCATAATGATTCAACTCATTTTGTATGTCTTCGTACTGTGTATAGAACTCGTCTTTTTTGGCGTCCTTCGCTCTATGTAAATTCTCGTTTTTAGCCATTTGCTTATTCCTCGTTCCTGCATTTATATTTTAATTATAGTACAGACAGCAAAGAATCGCAATAAAATGTTCTTAAGGCGATTATAGTAATTAAAAAATCGGCACCTGCTTTATTCAAGCAAGTGCCGATTTTGTTACTTTATATGCACTTCAACTTTTGGCAGACATCACATAGATTGTTTTGTACTCTCCAAAAATCAAGCTATTTCAAGTCTTCCTGGGTACGGCTGCTAATTAGTACATGCCGCCCATGTCGCCGCCGGCAGGGGCTGCCGGTGCCGGGGGCTCCGGCAGGTCAGCAACCAGGCTTTCGGTGGTCAGGACCATAGCGGCAACGCTGGAAGCGTTCTCCAGAGCAGAGCGGGTGACCTTGGTCGGATCAACGATGCCGGCTTCGATCATATCGTCAACATACTCTTCCTTCTGGGCATCATAGCCATAATTGGGCTTGCCAGCCTGCAGGATGTTGTTGATGATAACGCTGCCTTCCAGGCCAGCGTTTGCGGCGATCTGGCGCAGAGGAGCTTCCAGAGCCTTGCGGACGATCTTAGCACCGGTGCGCTCGTCGCCTTCCAGCTCGCTGACCAGCTTATCAACAGCGGGGATTGCGTTGATGGTAGCGGTACCGCCGCCAGCAACAATGCCCTCTTCAACAGCAGCCTTGGTTGCGTTCAGGGCGTCCTCAATGCGGAGCTTCTTATCCTTCATCTCAACTTCGGTAGCAGCGCCGACCTTGATGACAGCTACGCCGCCAGCCAGCTTGGCCAGGCGTTCCTGCAGCTTTTCACGGTCAAAGTCAGAGGTAGCGGAAGCGATCTGGGAGCGGATCTGGGCAACGCGGTCAGCAATGGCCTGCTTATCGCCAGCGCCGCCAACGATGGTGGTGTTCTCTTTGCCAACCTTGACCTGGCGGGCATTGCCCAGCAGCTGGATGGTGGCATCCTTGAGCTCATAGCCCAAGTCGCTGCTGATGACGGTACCACCGGTCAGGATGGCGATATCCTGCAGCATCTCCTTACGGCGGTCGCCAAAGCCGGGAGCCTTGACAGCAACCACGTTCAGGCCGCCGCGCAGGCGGTTGATGATGAGGTTGGACAGTGCATCGCCCTCAACATCCTCAGCGATGATGAGCAGCTTGCGGCCGGACTGGATCACGGACTCCAGCAGAGGAACGATATCCTGGAAGACGCTGATCTTCTTATCGGTGATCAGCACGCTGCAATCGTCATAGACGGTTTCCATCTTCTCGGTATCGGTGACCATGTACGGGGTAACGTAACCACGGTCAAACTGCATGCCTTCCACAACCTCGGTGTAGGTTTCAGCGGTGGTCTTGTTCTCCTCAATGGTGATCACGCCGTCAGCGGTAACCTTTTCCATAGCGTCAGCGATCAGCTGGCCGATCTGAGCATCACCGGCAGAAACGGTGCCGACACGGGCGATATCCTTGCTGCCGTTGACTTTCTGGCTGTGTGCCTTAACGGCCTCAACAGCGGTGTTGACAGCCTTCTGGATGCCGCGCTTGATATCCATCGGGTTTGCACCGGCGGTAACGTTCTTCATGCCCTCGGTAACAAGAGCCTGTGCCAGAACGGTAGCGGTGGTGGTGCCGTCGCCAGCTGCATCGTTGGTCTTGGTGGCAACTTCACGCACGAGCTGTGCGCCCATGTTCTCGAAAGCGTCTTTCAGCTCAATTTCCTTTGCGATGGTAACGCCATCGTTGGTGATGACCGGGCTGCCGAACTTTTTGCCCAGAACAACGTTGCGGCCCTTGGGGCCCAGGGTAATCTTAACGGTATCAGCCAGCTGGTCAATGCCGGCGCAAAGAGCCTTGCGGGCGTCTTCGCCCTGCTTAATCTGTTTTGCCATAAATCAGCATCTCCTTTTATCAGTAAGAACAGTTAAAGTTTACTCAACGATTGCCAGGATATCGCTTTGGCGGACAATGGTGCATTCCTCGCCGTCAACCTTGACTTCGGTGCCGGAGTACTTGCTGGTGAGGACCTTATCGCCAACCTTGACGATCATCTCAACGTCTTTGCCGTCAACATTGCCGCCGGGGCCGACTGCGATGACTTCGGCAACCTGCGGTTTCTCCTTGGCGGAACCGGTCAGGATCAGGCCGCCCTTGGAGGTCTCTTCTTCTTCAACGAGTTTGATCACAACGCGATCAGCAAGAGGTTTGATTTTCATGATGAAATATCCTCCTATAATTAAAGTTTCTTTGAAACATTTTATTTAGCACTCTTTTCTCTTGAGTGCTAAATCTATTATAGCGTTCCTTTGCCAAAAATCAACCCCTTGAAGTATAAAATTTTTGTGAACAGTGTTTTTAATCGTTTATTCGTTGTAATTTATTGGCATTTTGGGCTGTTTCCCGCCTGTTTTTTCGGTTTTGGCTGGCAGCCCGCCCGGCCAAATGGCACACTGGCACTGCAAATAGCGGCGTGCTTTGGCGGGGATCAGCCTTCGCCGGGGCGGTGCCAGTGCAGGGCAAGCTCCGCCTGCAGCGCCCCCTGCGCGCTGCCATAGCGGTTTTGCAGCCAGAAACGCAGGTCGAGCGGGTCGGCATCTGGGCTGTTTACGCCGTACAGTGCCATTATCAAATCATCAAATTCCCGGTTGGCGGCTGCGGCAAACGCCGCCTGCAGTTCGGCATCCGGGCGGGCGGCGGGTGTCAGGTCTTTCAGCTCCACATCCCGCAGGGTCAGGTTTACCCGCACGCTGCCGGTGGCCAGCACCTGCACATCGGCGGCGGCTTTGGCGGCAAGGTGCAGGTCATCCGGCAAAGTACAGTCCAACCGGCGGGCCTGGCCGCACAGAATGGCCGCCAGCTGGGCGGCCAGCGGGCTTTGCGTCTGGCGGGCTGTATTGGCAGCGGTATCATAAAACAGCATGGTATACTCTCCGCCCGCGCTGACGGGCACGGCGGCGGTTTCGGCGTTATCAAACAGGGTTTGCAGGCCGCAGTGCAGCTGCTGCTTTTCTTCCAGCGCTTTCAAATTCTCGTACAGGGTTGGCGTTTGGTCTTGGATGGGCATTTGCACAGCAGGGTCCAGCACAAAGACGGCGATTTCCGGTGCGGGGCGGGCGGTGCTTTGCAATAGCTGGGCAATTTCTTCCGCCAGCGGCCAGCTGCAACCGGCAGGCAGAACGGCAAGGTCCATTAGACCGTAAAACGGCTGGCCGTTCATGGTTTGGGCGGCGGCGTTCCAAGCAGCGGAACAAGTGGCCCCGCTGCCGGTAAAGGTTTTGCAGGCGGCAGAATCCTCGCTTTGCTGGTCGCTGGTCAAAAGAGTGACCGTGTACCCGGCATCCTGCGCGGTAAAAAACACCGCCCGCACAATTTCCCTGTGGGAAAGCAGCTGCCCGCCGCAGCCCGCCAACAGGCAGCCCAGCAGCACCGCCGCCATCAGGCGGGATGCTTTTTGCATGATACCAGCCATTGGCAGCCTCCTGTTACCATCACAACCGCAGCGAAACCCCAGCAGGCGGCGCTGCGCCAATAAAATGCCTGTTCCAGCGGCACGGTGCGCAGCACGGCGCACAGCAGGGCCATGCCGCCAAAGTACAGCGGGTAGCGGTCCAGCCCGGCGGCGGCGCTGCCCGCCCCGGCGCGGCCGCCCCACAGTTCCACCATGGCGTACAGGTACAGCGCCAGCCGCACCGTGACCACCATGCACCACAGCAAAATTTGCAGCCATTCCAGCCGGTTAAAAATCGAAAGCGCCCCGCACTGCGCGGCCCCCTGCACCGGGGTCGGGCGGGTTGGCATGGCCGCACCAAAAAACAGCTCTAACAGCAGGTGGACCGCAGTATCAAAGCCCAGTGCTGCCGCGGCAAATGTTACCGCCTTGCGGCAGCGCTGGCCGGGCTGCGAGGGCCAAAGGGCAAACAGCAGATATTCCGGCGGGAGCGCCAGCTGGGAAGCAAATGCTGCCTGCCAGTCCTGCCCTGTCAGCGGTGCCGCGTGCAGGTTGGGCACCCGCAGGCGCGGCGCGACCGAGAGCACCATGATTGCCATGCACACGGCGCCGAACACCAACAGGGCGTTGGCCGTCTGGCGCAGAGCTGGTTCCCGCCGGAGATAGACGACCGGTGCCAGCACAACAAAACAGGTGCCCGCCAGCCCCAGTGTGCCGGGGTACACGCTGCCAAACAGGGCATGCAGGCGCAGAATTTCCAATGCCGAGCTGATTGCCAGCAAAACACAGAGCAGCCTGCGCAGCAGGGCGTTCCCCTGCCAACCAGCAGATACCAGCAGAAGGACAGCGGCCAGCACCGCCGCACTGGCGGGCAGAGCCAGCAGCCCCGCCCGCGCCCAGTAGCCAGTGTGCAGGCGCAGCAGCGGATCGGCCAGAACGCTGAGGAGCAGCACGGGGTAAAAATCCACATTACTCTTTTGCATGGCGCGGCAGCACCTCCCCTTTTTGTGCCAGGCGGGACCAGATGGCACGCACAAAGCCATCCCGCAGGGCGGCCTTGCCCGGCGGCATGAGCGGGTAAAGATAATCATAGCCGAACGGGTCGCTGCCGCAGGCCATGGCCAAAATAAGCAGCGCCCCGCAGGCCAGCCCCGGCACACCGAACAGCCCCGCCAGCAGGATGACCGCAAAGCGGAACAAAATCGACTGTTCATACAGCGCCGGAACTGCCAGGGTGGCGATGGTTGCCGCCGCGGCCATGGTGAGCACCGGCACGCTGATGATGCCCGCTGAGACAGCGGTTTCGCCAATGATGAGCGCCCCCACAAGGCTGACGGTGTGGCTGATGGATTTGGGCGCACGCAGCCCGGCTTCGCGCACAATTTCCAGCAGCAGGGTCACGGCCAGCATTTCCGGCATGGGCGGCAGCGGTGTGGAAGCTTCGCCCTGGGCCAGCTTGGCCAGCAGGTGCACGGGGATCAGCTCCGGCGCAAAGCTGACGGCCATGACATACAGCCCCGGCCCAAACACCGCCAGCAAAAACGCCAGATATTTGAGCAGGCGGATGAGCCCGGCAAACACTGCGCCGGAGGAGTAATCATCCAGGCATTCAAAGTGCTCGGCAAAAAAGCTGGGCACCACCATGGCAAGCGGGCTGCCGGATACAAGGATAACGATTTTGCCCTCGCAAATGCGGGCGCAGGCGGTGGCCGGGCGCTCGGTATAGGCTGCCGCGGGGAAAAGATTGAGTTTATCCTGCTTGAGGAACGAGGCGAAATAGGTGCTGTCCAGCAGGATGGGGATTTGTACCCCGGCCAGCCGCTGTTTGAGGGTCTGCACCACATCCGCCGGGGCCAGGGCAGTATCATAACAGATGGCGTACTCGGTTTTGGCGCGGGTGTTAGCAGTGCAGATTTCCGCCGTAAAGCTGCCGGTGCGGAACTGGCGGCGCAGCTGGGAGATGTTATTGCGCAGGTGCTCGGTAAACGCATCCTGCGGGCCGCGCATATTGCCCTCTCCGCTGGGGTTGGTCACGCTGCGGCCCGGCATATCCTGGGTGGAAAACGCCAGCGCCTGGCCGCTGCCCTCCACCAGCAGCACGGCCATGCCGCCGGCGAGGGCTTCCACCAGCTGGGTGCGGGTGGTGATGGGGGTTTGCTCTGTGGGCAGGCAGCTTTGCTCTGCCAGGTATTGCACCAGCTGCGTCCCGGCCTTGCAGCCCGGCACGCCCTGGCCCAGCGCGTGCAGCACCATGATGCAGAGTTTTTCCGGCGAGGAAAGCCCCGCAAACATGGCAATGCAGCAGTGGCAGCCGCAAATGGTAAAGCTTTTGGTATAGAAATCCGATGAGCCGCCAAACATAGTTTGCAGGAACGCCTGATTTTCAGCAAGGGCCTGCCCCAGCGGCTGGTTATCCGCAGTTGTCATGTGATCACCTTCCCTTGCTGTTCAGTGTGACCAAAAAACGGCAGGAATAAACGCAGGAGGTGTTTTTATGCTTGCATCGGTTTTGCATACCGTGATTATTTATGCTGTGGTTATTTTTGCCATGCGGCTGATGGGCAAGCGGCAGCTGGGGGAATTGCAGCCATCGGAGCTGGTAACAACATTCATGATCTCCAACGTTGCTTCCATCTGCATTGATGAGCCGGATCTGCCGCTGCTTTCCAGCCTGGTGCCGATCTTATTGATCGCGGCGCTGGAAATATTGAACTCCACGGTGGCTTATTACCTGCCCGGCTATGCGGCGCTGCTGTTCGGCAGGCCGGTGACGGTGATCCAGGACGGGCAGATCCGGCAGGATGCGCTGCGGTACCTGCGCATGACACCGGGCGATCTGATGGAAGCGCTGCGTGGCAAGGATATCTTTGACCCGCGGCAGGTGGTATGGGGTGTGGTGGAGCCCAGCGGGAGCATCAGCGCCGCACAAAAAGTGCCGGACAGCAGCCCGCTGCTGCCGCTGTTGGTGGACCAGGAAGTTTACCCTGAAAACCTGGCCCAGCTGGGGCACGATGAAGCCTGGCTGGATGCCGACCTTGCCAAACGCGGGATGCGGCGGACGGAGGTGCTGGCCTACCTTGGCAGCAAAGAAAGCTGCGTTGTGATACAAAAAAAGACCGCCCAGAACGGGCGGTCTGAAAAACCGGAAAGTACAGGTGGTTTTTGAATGAAGCGCAACTGGTATGCCATTGCCATTCTGGCTTTGCTGGCGGCGGTGCTGCTTGGCTGCAAGCAGTATGTAAGCACCACCGCGGGCAGCCTGCGCACCCAGGTGCAAAGCGCTTACGCGCAGACGTTGACGCAGCAGTACCCGCAGGCGCAGCAGGCTTTCCGCCAGGCCGCGCACGATGCAAAGCAGGCCAGCAAAAAGCTGGGGCTGCTGGTGCGCCGCAACGCGCTGGACCGCATGAACGAAACCATGGCGGTTCTGCCGCAGTATGCCAACCCGGAAAACCAGGCCGACCTTGCGGTGGAAGTTGCACGGGTGCTGGCGCAGATCGACCAGCTGGAGCAGTGCTTTACAGGCACATTTTAGCCCTGCATGCCGCCGTTTTTGGCGCGGGAATCCAGCATGTCTTTCAGCTCATCCATAAAGGTATTGACATCGCTGAACTGGCGGTAGACGGAAGCAAAGCGCACATAGGCAACATCATCCATCTTTTTCAGCTGCTCCATGGCAAGGTCGCCAATATAGATGGAGGTTACTTCCCTGTCGTAAGAGTTCAGCAGCATCTGTTCAATGCGGCTGACGGCGGCATCCAGCTGCTCATAGCTGACCGGGCGCTTTTCACAGGCGCGCAGCATGCCGTTGAGCAGTTTCTGGCGGTCGAACACCTCACGCGAATGGTCTTTTTTGATGACCATCAGGGGCACCGTTTCCACGATCTCATAGGTGGTAAAACGTTTTTTGCAGGAAAGGCACTCGCGGCGGCGGCGGATCTTTTCGCCGTCCTCCGTGGGGCGCGAATCAATTACCTTGGAATCAACGGCACCGCAGTACGGGCAACGCATAGCAAAGTTCCTCCTGGTTTACGCTTTCTTGGGGGCGGGGGCAGCCTTGCGGGTCTTATAGCTGACCCACAGCTGGGTTGCAATGCACATGGTGCTGTAAACACCGCTGACCATACCAAACAGCAGCGGCACCGCAAAGGTGAAGATGCTGTCCAGCTTGAAGATGACGGACACCACGCAGACGATTGCCAGCGCAATGCAGGTGGTGATACTGGTCATCATGGAACGGCCAAAGCTCTGGTTGATGGACAGGTTGACCAGCTCCGGCAGGGACAGCTTTTTGCCGTACAGGCCGGTGTTCTCACGGATACGGTCATAGATAACAACGGTATCGTTGATGGAGTAGCCCAGAATGGTAAGCATGGCGGCAATGAAATTGCCGTTGAGGGGAATGCGCAGCAGAACAAAGACGCCGTACACAACAAACATATCGTGCAGCAAGGCAACGATTGCCATGGCACCGGCGGACCAGCCGCCAATGCGGCGGAAACGCACGGCAACGTACACCAGAATCAGCACGCAGGCGGCCACAACAGCCACAACGCTCTTGGCCAGGAACTCGTTACCGATGGTGGGGTTGACGTTGCTGACTTCCTGCTGGACAAACTGGTTGTCCGGGTAGGTGGTATTCAGGGTCTCGATCATGCTGTCCAGCTGCTCAGTGGAAAGGGTCTCGCTGCCGGGCAGGTTGATGGTCAGGGTCTGTGCGCCGGAAACATCAGTGCCGGTCTGCACGGTCAGGTTGCTCTGGCCCAGCTCGGCGGCTACCGTCTGCTTGACATTGTTCAGGTCAACATCGCCCTGGTAGCCAACGGTGACCATTGCGCCGCCTTTGAACTCGATATCCATGGTAACGCCGAAGACAAAGCTGAACACCAGCACAACGGCAACCAGAATGCCGGAGAAGGTATAGAACTTCTTGCGGTTGCCGACAAAGTTGATGTTGGGGCACTTGTAAGCCTTTTTGCCATCCTTGGAACCACCGTACAGAACGGGGTTGCGGAACACCTTGCAGCGGGCTGCACCGCGGATCATAACGCGGGTTGCAAACACGCCAAAAACAAAGTTGAGCAGAACACTGGTGAGCAGCGTGAAGCCGAAGGAGTAGATGCTGCCAGCCGTGGAAGGACCAAACATGAAGAAGATGGGGTTGAACACTTTACCCCAGAAGCCATCGGTGGGGCCAAAAGCGCCCATCAGCAGGGCTGCAACAATGACGATGGTCACGTTGCCGTCAATGATGGGGGTCAGGCCCATCTTGAAGCCGCTGGCGATAGCGCCGTCCAGCGTTTTGCCGTTGCCAAGTTCTTCTTTGATGCGTTCAGCGGTGATAACGTTGGCATCAACGCCCATACCGATGCCAAGGATGATACCGGCAATACCGGGCAGGGTCAGCGTGGAGCCGTTGAACACGGTGAAGTAGCCGGAAACGAATGCCAGCGTGGCGGCAACCTGGCCAAACAGAGAGATGACCGCAATGGTACCGGGCAGACGGTAACGCACGATCATGAGCAGCGCCACAAAGGCAAAGGCAATGATGCCGGCCAGCACCATCACATCCAGGCTCTTAGCGCCCAGGGTGGGGCTGATGGTGGAGAAGCTTTCGGCCGAGAGGGCAAAAGGCAGAGAACCGGAGTTGATCTGGTTTGCCAGCGCGGTGACCTGGTCCTGGGTGAAGGAACCTTCGATCACAGCGTTGCCGTCCGTGATGGCAGTCTTGACGGTAGCGGTGGAAATGTTCTCGCCGTCCAGCCAGATGGAGATAGTGCCGTTGGACTGGGCTGCCAGCTCGGTGGTGGCCTCAGCAAACTTTTTGGCGCCTTCGGAGCTGAACTGCAGCTGAACAACGTAACCGTTCTCCTGGTTGTAGCCTGCGGTTGCGGACGTCACATCGTCACCGCTCAGGATCTCTTCTCCATCGGCGGTAGAGCCCTTGCGGAACACCATCTGGGCGGTGGTGCCGATCTCATCAATGGCGGTCTGGGGATTAAAGTCAGTTTCGCCGGTTTTCCAGGGGAAACGGACGATGATGCGGTCCTTGTTATAGTCCACATAATCCTCATAGTCGGTAATGCCAAGGCCGACCAGACGGTCTTCGATGACGGTTTTGGCCGCGGTCATCTGGTCATCGGTGGCTTCCACACCGTCAGCCGGCATGAACGTTACGTCCACGCCGCCGCGGATGTCGATACCGAAGCGGATATCTTCCGCGCCCTTGATGTAGACGTTCTTGGTATCGCCGTATGTGTAGCTTACGCCGAACAGGGCGGTAAACGAGAACACGACGATCAGCAGCGCCGTGACAATCAGATGCCACGACTTCCCTCTCTTATTCATATGTACCTCCAAACATTGCCCGCGCACCGGCGCGGGCGGGGTTTTATTACCGGCGTATGCGCGTTGCCGCACACCGCCATGCAGGGAAGCAGCCGCCTGCCGGAAAGCAGACGGCTTTTTCCCTTTTTACAGGCGCACCCGGCCGGGAAAACCGGGCACACCTGTTTTTAACGATGTAAGATGGCTGCTTATTCTGCCAGCAGCTTTTCCACCACAGCCAGGCGCACACATACGGTGAGCAGCATGGATGCGGTTTCTACCTCAGACAGGCTGGGGTAAGTGGGGGCAATGCGCAGGTGGGAATCCTGCGGGTCAATGCCATAGGGGAAGGCTGCACCGGCGCCGGTCAGGGTCAGGCCGCAGTCCTTGCAGAGCTGGGCCACACGCTTGGCGCAGCCGGGCATAACATACAGGCTGATGAAGTAACCGCCTTTGGGGTTGGTCCAGTGGGCGATATCGCCGCAGGGGGTCAGCTCATGGGCAAAGGTGGTTTTGACAGCGTCAAAGCAGGGCACCAGGCGGCGGCGATGCTTGGCCATATGCTGAAGCACGCCGTCCTTGTTTTTCAGGAAGCGGACATGGCGCAGCTGGTTCATCTTGTCATAGCTGATGATCATGACAGAGAAACGCTTGCAGATGTAAGCCAGAGATTTCTCACTGCATGCCAGGGCAGAAACACCAGCGCCGGGGAAAGTGATCTTGCTGGTAGAGGTGAACATGAAGACGCGGTCCTCGGTGCCGTACTGCTTGCTTTCGTTCAGCAGCACCGGGGTCTCGATGATCTCCTCGGTCAGGTGATGGACAATGTAAGCTTCGTCCCAGAAGATCTTGAAATCCGGGGCTGCGGTCTTCATGGAGGCAAAGCGGCGGATGGTTTCATCGCTGTAGACATAGCCATCGGGGTTGGAGTACTGCGGAACGCACCAGATACCCTTGATGGTGTCATCTTCGGCAACCAGCTTTTCCACCATATCCATATCGGGGCCGTCCGGCGTCATGGGGATGGTGATCAGCTCAAAGCCGAACTCCTCGGTGATCTTGAAATGGCGGTCATAGCCGGGGGCCGGGCAGAGGAACTTGCGGTGCTCCACCTGGGACCACGGGCAGGGGGATTCCGGGAAGCCAAAGGTATAGCCCATGCTGATGAGGTTATACATCAGCTGCAGGCTGGAGTTGCCGCCCACAAAAACTTCGCTGGGCTTAACGCCCATCACATCGGCAAACAATTCACGGGCCTCCTGCAGGCCTTCCAGGTTGCCATAGTTGCGGGCGTCATAGCCATCCTCGGTGGTATAGTCGCTCATTTTCAGCAGGTCCATGGCCAGGTCCATCTGGTGAGGGCCGGGTTTACCACGGGCCATGTTGAGCTTGAGGCCCTTGGCCTTGAACTCGGCATAGGATTGTTCCAGCGCAGCCTTTTCTGCGCGGAGCTGGTCTTTGGACATTTCAAAATAATTTGCCATAATCATTTCCCCCTAGATCGTGGGCTGCCATGGTGCTGCACGCGCACCGGGCAGGTCCAAGTACGTTTCCCTCTTGTGTCCGCTTGTATGCGCAGAGCATACAGTTTTCAGACATACATATTAGTATAAACGAAACGGCCACAATATACAAGCAGTTTTGAAATTTTTTCCACAAAAAGCAGGCGGTTTTTGGCCCAAAAGCAGGTAAAGAAGAATGGATAACCGGCCACAGATTTCTATATTGACCTTTCAGCGTGGACATGTTACACTTTTGTTGTAATAAGTTGCACGCATATTTATTCATGAGCTCAACTTTTGTCCGGCCGGGCAGCACAACTGGAGTACGGTTATGGAACAGCATGTCACCTTCCGGCGCATGGCCGGTATGCTGGTGGGCATTGTGATCATCAGCCTTGGTGTTGCCCTTTTTAAGTTTGCCCACCTGGGCAACGACCCTTTCAACGCGCTCAACATCCGCTCTGCGGAACTTGCCGGGCTGACCCTTGGCGTACAGAACTTAATTTACAACGCGGTATTCTTCACGATGCAGATGATCTGGGGCCGCAAATATGTCGGCTTCGGCACCGTTGCAAATGCGGTTTGCTGTGGGTTTATCATCATGTTTTTCTATGATTTTCTCACTGCTCATTTTACACAGGCCTCTACCCTGCCCGCACAGCTGGCGTGGGTGGCCGCGGCGGTGGTGTGTACCTCGCTGGGCATTTCGCTGCACCAGACTTCCGATTTAGGGGTTGCCCCGTATGATTACCTGGCGCTGGGCCTGCGGGACCACACGCCGCTCCCCTATTTCTGCTGCCGCCTTTTTACGGATACGCTGTGCGCATTGCTGGCGTTTTTGCTGGGCGGGCTGCTGGGGCTGGGCACCCTGATCTGCGCGTTCTGCCTGGGGCCGCTGATTCAGTTTTTCAACACCCATGTTTCCGAAAAAGTGCTGCAATATATCCCAACCGGGCAGCAGGCATAATATATTTACCAGCAGCGCAATTATAATTTTGCAGCGGCGGCAGCTTTGGCTTGCCGCTGCTTTTGGTTGTTTATGGCATTTCATCAAAATAATAGATAATAATGAATAAAGAATCATGTCGGTGCACCGCCCGCGGCGGTGCGAATAAAATAGGTTGGCTGCTCTGCTCGGAATGCTTCTTGCCGGAGCGGCTGACCTGATTAAAATGTGACGCCGCGGGCGCCACACAACCATTATTCATTGTTCTTTTTTTACCAAATTTGGTGTAAGATATAAGAAAACATAGATTTAGGAGCGTAACAAAACAAGATGGCACAACAAAGCAAAAGCAATTCCCTGACCGAAGGCAGTGTAGCGCGCGGCATGCTGCTGTTTGCAATTCCCATTTTTATCAGCAACCTGTTCCAGCAGCTGTACAACGCGGCGGACTCGCTGATCGTGGGCAACTTTTTGGGCGGCGAGGCGCTGGCAGCGGTCGGTTCTTCCGGCAGCCTGATTTTCCTTCTGACCGGCTTTGTGAACGGCGTGGCGCTGGGTGCCGGTGTGCTGATTGCCCGCTATTTTGGCGCAAAGGACTGGGAGAGCCTGGAGAAAGCCATCCATACCACGGTTGCGCTGGGCCTGGCCGCCGGTGCGGTGCTGACGGTTGTGGGCGTGATTTTGACCCCGCAGATCCTGCACTGGATGGGCACACCGGAGGATGTTATCGGCAACTCGGTCGCTTACTTCCGCACCTACTTTCTGGGTTCCATTGCGGTGGTCATGTACAATGTGGGTGCCAGCATTCTGCAATCTGTTGGCAACAGCCGCAGCCCCATGCGGTATCTGATTACCGCTTCGCTCATCAACATTGTGCTGGACCTTTTATTGATCGGCGTGCTGGGGTACGGCGTAGCCGCGGCTGCGTTTGCCACCATCGTTTCCCAGTCAGTCAGTGCCGTTCTGGCATTTTCCAAGCTGATGCGCAGCAAGGAAGTTTGGGCTGTGAACTGGCGTAAAGTCCGCTTTGACGGCCCCATGCTGCACGGCGTTATTTTGCAGGGCCTGCCCTCCGGCATCCAGAACTCGGTCATCTCGCTGGCAAACGTTATTGTGCAGGCAAACATCAACTCGTTTGGCGCACTGGCCATGGCCGGATGCGGCTCTTACAGCAAGGTGGAGGGCTTCGCATTCCTGCCGGTCACCTGCTTTTCGATGGCGCTGGCCACTTTTGTCAGCCAGAATGTGGGTGCGGGCAAACCGGACCGCGTGCACAAAGGTATGCGGTTTGGCGTGATTTGTTCGATCACGCTGGCCGAGTGCGTTGGCGTTGCGGTTTACCTGCTGGCCCCCTGGCTGATCGGTGCGTTCAGCAGTGAGGCGGATGTGGTCGCCTTTGGCGTGCGGCAGGCACACACCATTGCGCTGTTCTACTTTTTGCTGGCGTTCAGCCACTGCTGTGCCGGCATCCTGCGCGGGTTGGGCCGCCCCATTGTGCCCATGGCCGTTATGCTGGCGGTCTGGTGCGCATTGCGCATTACTTACATTACGGTAACACTGCATTTTATCCATGACATCGGTGTCATCTTCTGGGCATACCCGCTGACCTGGAGCATTTCTTCCCTGGTGTTCCTGCATTACCTGCGGCATTGCACCATTCCCCGTGTCGGCGGCGGTGCACCGCACGATATGAAAGATGCGTGATGTGGGCGGATATAAAAATACATTCCATATAAAATAGTAAAACCCTCTGTAGGCTTTGGCGGACAGAGGGTTTGTTTTTTAGGTTGTTATTTGCGGGGAAAGACATTGGCTGCATCAAGGCGACGGGCGCACAATGTGCGCCCCTACGAGAGGATGCGCACAAATTGCCAGGTGCGCTGTGCGGGACGATGCTTGCATCGTCCCCTACAGATATTACCATTTTGCAATGTGCAATAGGGCAGGGTTTACGGCGGGGTGAGGGCGCCCCGCCCTACAGAATATTTATTGGTTTGCTGACCATTATAAACAGCTCTGTAGGGAACGGTCTTGACCGTTCCGGGACCGTGTTGTATACCCCACAATAAGATTTGACACAGGGCCATCCACGGGGCAGTGCATTTATTTAATCGTCCTTATGCAGTTCCGCCTGCAATTCGTCGGCGATATCTTTCAGGCAGTCCAGCAGGACCGGGTTGAAAGCACCGCATTCCCCGTTCAAAATCATCTGAATAGACGTTTCGTGGCTGAATGCCTTTTTGTAGCAGCGCTCGCTGGTCAAAGCATCATACACATCCGCCAGCGATACGATCTGGGCTGACATGGGGATTTCATCCCCTTTCAGGCCGTCCGGGTAGCCTCGGCCATCCCAGCGTTCATGGTGGCTGCGGGCAATCTGATACGCGGTTTGCAGCAGTGGTTCCTCGTTGAAGTTCACCAGCTTGTGCAGCATATCAGCACCGTACACGGTGTGCTTTTTCATCTCCTCAAACTCTTCCTTGGTCAGGCGGCCGGGTTTGTTGAGGATCTTTTCATCAATGGCGATCTTGCCGATATCGTGCAGGGCGGAGGCCAGCGGGATCATATCTTTTTCGTCTGCCGAGATCTGGCCGCCGTGGCCGGTTTCCAGCAGGTGTTCCAGAATTTTTTTCGGTCAGCACGCGGATGTGCTGCACATGCAGCCCGCTTTCGCCGTTGCGGAACTCCACGATCTGGCTTACCCCCCCACCAGCATGGTGGTGTTTTTCTCCTGTTTGCGGATCTGGTCCGATACCAGCGTGACCAGGCGGCGCTGCTTGGCATACAGCTTGATGGTGTTATACACCCGGCGGTAGACCACCTTGAAGTCAAACGGGCGGTTGACATAGTCCGATGCGCCCATCTCATAGGCACGGCGGATGGATTCTTCGGAATCCTCACTGGAGATCATGATGACCGGGATATCCTCAATGGTATGGTTGCGGTTCATGTAATCCAGCACTTCAAAGCCGCTCATGACCGGCATGTTCAGATCTAGCAGCACCAGGGCGATATCTCCCGCATGGTCGCGCATGGCTTCCAGGGCTTCTTCGCCGTTGGCGGCTTCCAGCGTGCGGTAGTCCCCGCCCAGAATTTCCGAAAGGATCTCGCGGTTCAGCTCGGAATCATCCACAATCAGCACCTGCTGCTTTTGCGGTGCCTGGGCTGCTGCCGGCAGGGCTGCGCTATCCGCAGTTTCGCGGGTGGCTTCCATCACTACAAGGTTCTTGCGGTTCTTTGCCTGGTACATCAGGCGGTCCGCACGGCGCACGGCATCTTCCATTCCGTTGGCCCCGTACAGCATCACACCGCCGATGCTCAGGGAGGGGTGAATATGCGAATAGCCCGGAATGGCAACGGCATGCACCCGTTGGCGGATCTGTTCCAGTTTGGTGCCAAAGAACTCCTGCGTGATGCCGGGCAGGATCATCAGGAATTCATCGCCGCCATAGCGGATCAGGGTATCGGTTTGGCGGATGCAGCCGCACACGGCGCTGCACACAGCTTCCAGCGTCAGGTCCCCGGCGTGGTGGCCATAGGTATCGTTATATACCTTAAAATCGTCCAGGTCCATCACGGCAACGCCCGCCGGGCCCACGATGGAGCGGGCCACATCCTCGTAATAGCGGCGGTTGAACACGCCGGTAAGGGCATCGTGGTACAGCTTGGTGCTGTAGCCGGAAATTTCGCTCATCAGGCGCTCGCCGTCCTCCGGGTCCATGATGGAGGACTGGCTTTTCATCCGCTTGATCAGCTCCAGCACATAGGGTTTGCCGTCGATTTCATAGTAATGGGCAACCACCTGCACAATGTCGGGTTCAAAGTATTCCAGGCGGCACTGCTCGCTTTTGGTCGCCAGCGCAGCCTTGACCGCGCAGTGCTTGGACATGCGGGTTTTATGCTTGGTGGCATAGCACCGCTGCTCCCCATAGGGGTTTACGCGGGAGCCTTCTTTGATTTTACCGATGGTCTCTGCATCCAGCAAGCGGACATCGGTATACAGTTCCCGAAGTTCTTCCATCAGGCGCTGCATTTCCTGCATTGTTTTCATTGTGTTTATTACCTCAACCGTGTTCCGGTTTTGTACTGCAATGAATGGCCTATGATCCATGTAATATAATGTAACTATTATATCGGATGCCATGCCAAATGAAAAGAGCTGTTTTGCCGTTTGCAGCAAATAAATCGTTTGCTTTTTGCGCTCTGGGCGGCAGGGCTTTGCGGATTGACAATTCCCCCGTTTTGCGCTACAATACCATACAGTTAGCCGCCGTGGCGGAACTGGCAGACGCAAGGGACTTAAAATCCCTCGATGGAAACATCGTACGAGTTCGATCCTCGTCAGCGGCATAAAGCCCTATATTCGACGTTCATTCGCTGAATATAGGGCCTTTTTTATTTTGATTTTCGTGTATCAAAAGTAATCCCTCGTCAATTTTATTCTGGCAATCCCTAGTACTTTTTAGGCTAAAAATCCCTCGATTCCGTTGACAATCCCTCGATTTTGCGGTATAATTTCTGTATCAAAAGGTCGATGTTTGGAGGTTTTACAATGAAAGAGCCTATCTTCAGCGCCAGTCTTACTATTGAAGCTACGCCAGAAGAAGCAGAAGCCCTAAATAAATCCAACTCAACCGTTGACGAAGAAACTCGTCAAACATTTCGGCACGCGCTGGAAATGCAAGAGGCATCCCTCCCAAAAGGAAGAATCGCGCGCTTAAAAAGTAAGCAGGTCAACAAGTTCACCACTCCCCTTTGGCAAATCGAAGATATGTTTATCAGCTACCAAAGGGGCAAAAACAACACAGAAGCCACCATCAAATACTATCAAAAGGTTTTTCGCAACCTTTACAGGTTTGTCGCGTATCTTGTGAGTGAATCCCCTGCCGATTATGCCAAAATGCTAAACACGTCAAAAGAGGCTCTTACAGAACACACGTTAAGCGATCTTGAGTTTGGTAAAATCATGCCGTTGGTCGTTCTTGAAACAGATGATTTTGAAGCCGAGTACCACGACTACATTTTAGACTACCTAGAATGTAACGAGCAAACACTAAACAACATTTTCCGTGGTTGGCGTGCTATTGCTTACTTCTGCATGGATAAAGGCTGGATAGATATGCGCAATATCTATATAAGAGAAGTAGCGCCCGCAATCAAAGAAGTGTACACCGATTCCGAAATCGAAAAGTTGCTTGTAAAGCCTAGACCAGAAGATTTTATAGAATACCGAAATTGGGTTATCATCAACTATTTTCTTGCTACTGGAAACCGCATTTCCTCTGTCGCCAACTTGAAAATATGCGATTTAGATTTTGACGAAGGCATTATATCCGTCAACGTTCAAAAGAACCGTGATCCCTCCCGCATTGCAATGGCCGAAAAGCTAAAACCGATTCTTATAGAATACATTCGTCACTATCGTTGTGATGAAAACGGAATTCCATTAAGCAAGGCATATGTCTTTTGCAATTCTTACGGAGGAAAATGCAGCCCTGTTGCCCTAGGAAAAAGTCTTGGAGAATACAACAAAAGCCGTGGTGTTCAAAAAACAAGTTGTCACCTCTGGCGTCACACATTCGCCAAGCGCTGGATACAGTCTGGCGGTGACATTTTGTCCTTGCAAAAGATATTAGGCCATCGTTCTTTGAAGATGGTGCAGCGTTACTCTAATTTGTTTGCAGAGGACACAAAGCCGATGGTCGAGGAGCACGCCCCTATCAATACCGTTCGTATAAACAGAGGCAAAGCAAAGTTAGCTTTCAGAAAATAACAATCGCGCTCACAGCTTAGATTCTGTGAGCGCATTTTTTCTTATTCTATTGTGATTCTCAAGCGCCCCACATCATTGCGGATACGTTCAAAAAGTGCATCGGAAAGAACGGCGCGCGAAGTCTGACCTAAGAGAACATTTTTATTATCCTCAAAAGCCGCATAGATGGTTGTTTGCAAATCGGTCTGTAAGTCAGCAAGCAATCTGTCCATACGCTCATTATAAAGGCGCGCTGCTTCTCTCTTTGCTATTGAGGGAACAAGGCGGTTTATTTCCTATTGAGCAATTTTGTGGCTGCGTTCATCGTGCCACGCTTCATGCTCTGGATTATAGAAGATGTTCGTTGTTTTCATCGGCTGCGTCCTCCAACGTTGTAAGGCTCTGTAAGAGCGCTTTGTATTCCAATGGATAGTATTTCAATAATGCCTTTTCCACGCGCTCACAGAGCCGCTTAGATGCCTTTCTTTTGGTGCGTGAAAGATCGTATAAGTCATAGACGTTTAAACCCGCCTACGCTGCAAATGCTGCCCTTGAAACGCCGCACAATGGACGCAGCATAGAAACGGCGCTGTTTAGTTGCTCTTGTTTTGTCATGGTTCAACACCTCTATTGTTTAGTATGTGGGGGGATATAATGCGGGATAAACACAAAAGGCAAAATCAAAAAGCTGTGTTTGCTGGCTATTGAAGCACAGAAGCATTTCCGAAAAATTGCGATTTTGTGTTAATTATTATATCTTATTTTTGGATTTTGCTTATTTTCTTATTACTCTCTTTAAAAATGATATTATAAATATAATATATAATTATAATATATAGAATTAGGACAGACAGCGCGCGTAGTCAACAGCGCGCCAGCGCGAGTTGAGTTAAGCGCGCCAATAAAAACAAACAGGAATCGCAAAGAATAATAGGGATAACAGTAGAAGAATAGTAACGGAAATAATAATAGAAATAATAAAGGGAATAGTGTAAGGAAATAATATAAGAGATAATATAAGAAATATAACGATATAAAGAGAATAATAGAGAAAAGCTAAGAAAAACAGAGAAAACATGCAAAGAAGAAGTAATAGAGAAAGTGTCTCCGAACATACAGGTCAGAATATAATAAAGAAATATAATGTGGGATACTGACGTTTTGTTTCAAGTTCTACATGAAATAGTTCCAAGCAAGAGAAGAAACAACCTTGTTGTTTTAATTCTTGAAATGAGAAAAATTGCGCGCTGTTTTCTTTGTTCATTTTTGAAGTATGCAGAGCGCGCGTCCTATATAACCAAAAGATAGGAAAAGTAATTTTGTCGATTCTGCGTAGCGAAAATTAAAAGAAAAAAGTCACGGTCTGAATTAGGACACGAAACGGCAAGAAAAAATAGCGTAGAAATAAGGATTTGAAAGCAATAGCAACATGCAATCCAGAAATAAATAACAAAAACTAAGGAAAACTAAGATTTGCAAAGAAATTGACGATAATTAGAAATAAAATCGAAGTAAAAAAGTTTAAATATAGTGTCAAGTTCTTCTATATAGTACGGACTATTGTACACACTATGTGCTATAATATAAGTAAAGAAAGGGAAACAAGCCCGAAAGAGACAAGCACAAGAAACGAAAGGAAGAAAAATTATGTCTAAGTTTTATACCGTAAGCCTCCAGAATGAGACCATCATCTTCACCGCTGCATTTGAGAAGAAGCTCAACAACGGCAACAAAGAAGCCTATGACCTTTACATTGAAACGAAAGCCAAGTTCCCCACGTTCAAGATTGAAGTAGAAGAAGCCAAAAAGCGCGCTGGCAAATACGACCATACCACTATGGACGATATTGAAGCCTATATCAAAGACGGCGAACACGATGATTGGAAAGAAGAGTTTAAGCTCAAGTTTGGTGAGATGGTTCCCAGCAAGACCAACGCAACTAAGAGCGTTCGCAAGGTGAAGTTTGCTGTAATTCGCAAATGGTTTGTTGAGAAGCGCGAAAAGGAAGAAGCGGACAAAGCTAAGAAAGCGCGCGAGGAAGAAGAAGCGAAAGCCCAAAAGGAACGCGAAGCCGCCGCGAAGAAAGCCAAGCGCGCAAGCAAAAAGGCTACTGACGAAGATAAAGCAGCAGAACAGAATGTGCCGCTTGAAGTAGCTAATAACTCCACGCAGGAGCAGCTTGACCTTGTTTCCTAATAGAAAGGCGCGTGTATCGGTTGAAGATACACGCGCTCATTGATTTCAATAATACTTTTCTAAAGCGGTTTTCGCTGATTTTGCAATATCTAATATAGCCTTTGCCTGTTGAGCATTGCAGCCATCAAGAAGCTGTTGTAATTCATCACCTGTTGAGCTAACACTATCGCGCGGACTGTCAAATAGAAGATCGTCAACACGGACTTCCAAAGCGTCCGCCAAGTCAACCAGAACAGGCAAGCTCAATTTTGTGTTTCCTGTCTCAATATGGCTCATGTGTGTAGTTGAAATCCCTACTTTTGAAGCTAATTCATCTTGTGAAAGTTTATGAGCTTTACGGATTTTACGGATTCTTTGACCGATTTGGTAGTAGTCCATGCTATAAATCACCTACACAATACATTTCTACTTGAATTATATAGGCAAATATGCTATATTTTAATAAACTGCATAGGCTGTTTATTGTCTATATGGTTCATATAGGCGGCTTTTGCAAAAATAAGGAGGATTTCAAAGATGAAAACCCGAAAATTACTTGCCCTAATTATGACAATAGCACTTGCTTTGTCGCTGTTTGCTTGTGGAGCAAGCGAAACAGGAAAGGACACGCCGCCATTTTCAAAAGTTTCTCTGGATTGTTCCGAAGATGATGTAGTAAAAGCCTATGGTGAGTGTAGCAACATTTCAACCAACGACCAAGGCGGAAATGTATATACCTATTTGACAGACTATAAAGGAAAAGACGGCGCAGTTTATATCAGTTTTGGGGCAGACGGAAAGCCGATTAGTATTCAGTGGATTTCTTTGCCCAAAACCAATGATGAATACACCGAACTTTGCAACGCGCTCACTTCTGACTTGAATAAGCAATACGGAGACGCTTATTTTACCAATGAAACGGCAGAAGCAACCGTATGGAAAGATGATAGTAAAGCAGTAACATTATTTACGATCAATAGCAATGACAGTTATACTGTCAGCGTCAACTACGCTGCAAAATCTGCCGATGAAATCGCAGACGCATTTAGAACAGATGATGCAAATGCCGCAGCCGAACTTGAAGCAAAGTCGAAAGTCTATCGGAAAGGCGAAACCGCAGAGACAGCAAACTACAAATTGACAGTTGATACTGTTGATGCAACACCAGAATTTGAAGCATATACGCCATCTGACAGCAGCCAAGAGTATTTCTTTGTTAGTTTTGAATTGGAAAACACCTCTGATGAAACATTGGCAACGCGGTCTTTCCTCTCTATTATGGTAGATGGGGAAAGAGCATCTACTAGAAGCACCTACGAAAAGTACAACAGCGTTGATGAATTTGATGAATACAGCGATTTACAAGCAGGACGCAAAACAGCCGCTTATATTTCGGCAACGATTCCTGTTGATTGGAAAGAGGTTCAGCTTGTCACCTCTGACGGTGTAACATTTGCTTTTGATCATAATGATTTGGATGCAATGTCAAGAAAGAACGGCAGCAATGAATCTACGATTTATTATATTGGCGACACAATGTATCGTAATGGATTGGCAATTACGCTATCCAGCGCAAAACTAACTGACTATGTGAGTTATAGCGCGTATTCCTATTTTGAGCCAGACCCAGGCGAACACTTTATGATTCTGTTCTTTGACATTACAAACACCTTGAATCAGCCGCAAAAAATCAAGTGGCTGTATAACTACGACACCTTTATTGACGACTACGCTGACAACTTGACATATTTTATTGGAACTGAAATAGATGGAATGGATAGCCTATATGCGCAAGATGGTACGGCAATTCCAAGTGGTAAATCTATGAGCGGCTATATGGTAGTCAAAGTTCCCGATGGTTGGAACAAAGTTGAACTGCAAAGCCGTCAAGGAACATTTGAAATCAATTCCTCTGACTTCCAATAATATAGGCAGTATCTAAACTGTTCCAAAAGGTATACTTAAAGAAACACCCTCCGAAGCCTATTCGGAGGGCATTTTTTGCGTCTCAAATTTTCCAAAAAAAGCTTTAGAAACGTATCAATAAAAGTATTGACTTTTCGATACTCCTGTGGTATATTTATATTAGCAAATGAAAGGAGCGCCGACAGATGGACAGAACCGTTTGGGGCTATTGCCGTGTTAGCAGTGTAGATCAGAACCTTGACCGCCAAAAGGCCGCTATGCTGGCCGAGGGCATCGACGAGAAACACATTCTCTGCGATAAGGCATCGGGCAAGGACTTTGAGCGCCGCACATGGAATCTCCTAGTCGGCACAGATACCAGTGCTCCCCTTTTGCGTAAAGGCGATTTGCTCGTTGTTCTCTCTCTTGACAGACTAGGCCGCAACTATACTGAAATCCGCAAGCAATGGGCGTACATTACCACCGAGATCGGCGCAGATATTAAAGTTCTCGATATGCCCCTGCTGGACACCAGCACCGCAACAGAGAACCTTGACAAGCGCTTCATTGCAGATTTGGTCTTGCAGATTCTTAGCTACACCGCCGAGAAGGAGCGTACGAACATTCGTAAGCGTCAAGCGCAAGGCATTGAGGTCGCGCGCGCACACGGCGTTAAGATGGGCCGTCCCACAAAGGACTACCCCGAAAATTGGCAGGCCGTGTATATCAAATGGAAGCAGAATCAAATTCTCGCTGTTGACGCAATGCGAGAATTGAACCTTACAAAGCCGACATTTTATCGGCTGGTGAAGCGCTATGAAGGTAAAGATTAAACATTTTTATGCCTATTTGAAAATCCCTCTACCAGATTTTCAATTCTTCAATCCCTTGTACTATTTTTCCCGCAACTTTAGATACATACAATATACAGATAAAATACACTAGTCAAAGGCGTTTGAACGCAACATGTAGAAATGCCGCTTTCAGTGGGACTTAAAATCCCTCGGTGGAAACATCGTACCGGTTCGATCCCGGTCGGCGGCACTGACTGAGCCTTACTGGAGTTTTCCGGTAGGGCTCTTCTTTTTTGTGGTGCTCCCCTTTGCATAACTGCCGCAGCCGCGGCCAACACTGATGGGAAAGCGTTGGGCGGGACCGGTTTGCGTTTGTTGCGTCTAACCGTTATTTCTGTGGTAAAGCCCTGCCAAAAATCGCCCGATTCGTCCGTTTTTGGTGCAAAATTGCGGGGTTTGTACCAGTTTTTGCGGTTTGCCCTTGACGCAAAGAAATTGTTGGAATATAATAAGCACCGTTAATCCTAGAGTTTTTATAGGATATGAAAATAACAAAGGTGCCTGCGCCAACCGCCGCCTACCTGCTTTGCGCTGCAAACGGATGGCTGCACCGGGTGCCGAACCAAGCTGCGGGTTTGCCTGCGGCTTTTTGAAATACAAACGCTCACCTTATTATAAAGCGAGCAGGAGGCAGTTTTTATGGCAGAGCAAGTTTTGAACGTAACCGGTCTGGCCGCACGCGTGGAAGACAAACAGCTGTTGCACGGCGTGGACCTTACCATCAACAAGGGCGAAACCCACGTGCTGATGGGCCCCAACGGCGCAGGCAAATCCACCCTGGGCTATGTTTTGATGGGTGCCCCCAAATATACCGTGACCGGCGGCCAGATCCTGTTCAAGGGCGAGGATATCACCCATGAATCCACCGATAAGCGCGCCAAGGCTGGCATGTTCCTTTCTTTCCAGGAGCCGCTGGAAGTTCCCGGCCTGACGCTGGAGGGCTTTATCCGCAGCGCATTGCAGCAGAAAGTCGGCCATGTGCGCTACTATGATTTCAAGAAAGAGCTGGCCCGCTGCATGGACATTTTGCAGATGGATGCTTCTTACGCAGAGCGCAGCCTGAACGTTGGTTTTTCCGGCGGCGAAAAGAAAAAGGCTGAGATTTTGCAGCTGATGATGCTCAAGCCTTCTCTCGCCATTCTGGACGAGACCGACTCCGGCCTGGACGTTGACGCCGTGCGCCTGGTTTCCAAAGGCGTGGAAGAATATCAGAAAGACCACAACGGTGCTTTGCTGATCATCACCCACAGCACCCGCATTCTGGATGCGCTGTCTGTTGATTACACCCATGTGCTGGTCAACGGCAAGATTGCTGCAAACGGCGATGGCAGCCTGGTGGAAGAGATCAATGTGAACGGCTACGAGCGCTTTGAAAAGATGGCGGAGGCCTGAGAAATATATGGCAGAAGTAAACGAAGCAAAACGCGAAAAATCGCAGGTTGAGGACATTGACCGCAGCCTGTATGATTTCCGCTATGAGGAAAAAGACGCCTACAAGGTGGATGCCGGCCTGACCCCCGCCATTGTAGAGCAGATTTCCCGCGAGAAGAACGACCCCGACTGGATGTTGCAGCTGCGCCTGAAATCGCTGGATATCTATAACAAGACCGGTATCCCGGAGTGGGGCCCGCCGATCGACGAGCTGAACATGGATGATATCATCACCTATGTACGCCCCAACACCAAGATGAGCGCCAAGTGGAGTGAAGTTCCCTCCGACATCAAGGATACCTTTGAAAAGCTGGGCATCCCCCAGGCCGAACGTGACAGCCTGGCCGGTGTCGGCGCACAGTATGACTCTGAGCTGGTATACCACAATGTGAAAAAAGAGGTTGCGGAACAGGGCGTTATTTACACCGACCTGGAAAGCGCCATGCACGGCCCTTATGCCGAGATGATCCGCACCCATTTCATGCACCTGGTGCCCCCCACAGACCACAAGTTTGCCGCCCTGCACGGCGCGGTATGGTCCGGCGGTTCTTTTGTGTATGTTCCGCCGCATGTGCATGTGGAAATTCCCCTGCAGTCTTATTTCCGCCTGAACGCCCCCGGCGCAGGCCAGTTTGAGCACACGCTGATCATTGTGGACGAGGGTGCTTCGCTGCATTTCATCGAGGGCTGCTCTGCCCCCAAGTACAATGTGGCCAACCTGCACGCCGGCTGCGTGGAGCTGTTTGTTGGCAAGAACGCCAAGCTGCGGTATTCCACCATTGAGAACTGGTCCAAGAACATGTACAACCTGAACACCAAGCGCGCCATTGTGGAAGAGGGCGGCGTGATGGAGTGGGTTTCCGGTTCCTTTGGTTCCCACACCTCTTACCTGTACCCCATGACCATCCTGAAGGGCAAGGGTTCCCGCATGGAGTTCACCGGCATCACCTTCGCCGGTCATGGCCAGAACCTGGATACCGGCGCTAAGGTAGTGCATACCGGCGCGGATACTTCCAGCTATATCAACACCAAGTCCATCTCCAAGGATGGCGGCATCAGCACCTTCCGCAGCGCGGTGGTCATCAACAAGGATGCCAAGAACAGCAAGGCTGCTGTTTCCTGCCAGTCTTTGATGCTGGATACCATCTCCCGTTCGGACACGATCCCCGCCATGGATGTGCGCACCCCCGATGCTGACGTGGGCCACGAAGCCCGCATCGGCCGCATCAGTGATGACGCCGTGTTCTACCTGATGAGCCGCGGCATCCCCGAAGAGGAAGCCCGCGCCATGATCGTGAGCGGCTTTGCGGACAATGTTTCCAAGGAGCTGCCGCTGGAATACGCAATGGAAATGAACAACCTGATCCGCCTTGAGATGAAGGGCAGCATTGGGTGAGCAAAGGAGTTGGGAGTATGGCAAATGAAACAATGACCGTCAACCGGCTTCCCGCTCTGACGTGGAACTGGCTGAAAATGAACGCAGCCCGGCTGGAAGCAAACGCCCCCGCCGTGGGTGCCGCCCCCAGCTTTGTGCAGACCGCACAGCTGGCCCGCAGCAGTGCTGCACAGGATTGGGCCATGGAGACCGGCATGGGCACCGACGTTGACCGCTTTCTGGCCAACAGCCCGGCGGAGTACCTGACCCTGGGCGAAAACGAAGTGATGGACGCCCCCGCGGTTATCACCTATACCTACCAGCCTGGCACCCCCGCCGGGGACCGGCTGTATCTGGAAGCCAAGGCTGGCAGCACCATGCAGGTTGCCGTGATCCTGCGCAATGAGACCGCTGGCGAGGGCCTGGCCGCTTTGCAGATCAAGATCAAGGCCGAGGCTGGCGCTGTGGTGAAGCTTTCGATGGTGCAGGTGCTGGATAACGGTTTTACCTGCCTGAGCGATATCGGCACCACCTGCGCAGACGGCGCAAGCTTTGAGCTGACCAAGCTGGAACTGGGTTCCGGCAAGCTGTATGCCGGTGCTGCCGCCGACCTGATCGGCAAAGGCAGCAACTTTACCGCCAAGATCGGCTACTTGGGCCAGGGCGAGCAGCGCCTGGACATGAACTATGTAGCCCGCCACCGCGGCAAAAAGACCACCTGCGAGATGGATTCTACCGGCGTGCTGGCCGACAAGGCATTCAAACTGTCCCGCGGCAGCATTGACCTGCTGCCCGGCGGTTCCGGTGCCAAGGGCCAGGAACAGGAGAATGTTCTGCTGCTGGGCGATGGCGTGGTCAACCAGACCATCCCGCTGATTTTGTGCGGCGAAGAGGATGTGGAAGGCAACCACGGCGCAACCATCGGCCGCCTGGACGAAAAGATGCTGTTCTACCTTGCCAGCCGCGGCATTCCCGAAGAAGCTGCCCGCAGCCTGCTGGCCCGCGCCCGCATTGAGGCCGTGGTCGACCTGCTGCCGGAAGCACTGGCGGAAGAAGCACACAAATTCATGGAGGCGCACACCGATGAGCTTTGATTTTGTGGATTATAAAAAGGACTTTCCCCTGCTGATGCAGCAGGATATTGCCTACCTGGACAGCGCCGCCACTGCGCAGCGCCCGGCCAGCGTTTTGCAGGCAGAGAAAGAGTTTTACGAGCAGGCCAACGCCAACCCCCTGCGCGGCCTGTATGAGCTGGGCGTGGAGGCGACCGACCGTTACGAGGCCGCCCGTGAGCGGGTGCGCAAGTTCCTGAACGCACGCAGCGATGCCGAGATCATCTTTACCCGCAACACCACCGAAAGCATCAATCTGGTTGCTTACAGCTATGCGCTGAACAACATCCATGCCGGGGATGAGATCGTCATTTCCATCATGGAGCACCACAGCAACATGCTGCCGTGGCAGATGGTCGCCCGCCAGACCGGCGCCAAGCTGGTTTACCTGGAGTGCGAAAAAGACGGCAGCCTGCCGGATGAAAAGCTGGAAGCCGTGATTGGCCCCAAGGTCAAGCTGGCCGCCATCGGGCATGTTTCCAACGTTTTGGGCTGCGTGAACCCGGTGGAAAAGGTCATTGAGCTGGTACACCGCAATGGTGGTGTTGTGCTGGTGGATGCCGCCCAGAGCGCCCCCCACATGAAGGTGGATGTGCAGGCGCTGGATGCTGATTTTGTCGCATTCTCCGGCCACAAGCTGATGGCCCCCATGGGCATTGGCGTTTTGTACGGCAAAGAAAAGCTGCTGGATGCCATGCCGCCGTTTTTGACCGGCGGCGAGATGATCGATTCCGTCACCCGTGACGGCGCTGTGTATGCCGAGCTGCCCCACAAGTTTGAGGCTGGCACGGTGAACGCAGGCGGTGCTGTTGCTTTGGCTGCAGCGATCGATTACCTGGAATCCGTTGGGCTGGAGAATGTCCATGCCCAGGAGCAGGCCCTGACCCGCTATGCCTACGAGGGCATGAAGAAGATCCCCGGTGTGAACATTCTGGGCAGCGATGACCCGGACAAGCACTGCGGCATTTTGAGCTTTACGGTGGATGGCGTACACCCGCACGACATTGCCACCATTCTGGACAGCTGCCATGTGGACGTGCGTGCCGGGCACCACTGTGCACAGCCGCTGCTGGCTTATCTGGGTGTGCGTTCCTGCGCACGCGCCAGCCTTGCATTTTATAACACCACCGCTGACATTGACCGCTTCCTGGCGGCGCTGGGCGGCGTAAGAAAGGAAATGGGTTATGCCGAGTAGTACGTTTTATAATGAGGTGCTGACCGACCACAACCTCTACCCCGCCCACAAAAAGCCGCTGCCCGGTGCCAATATGACGCTGGAGGGCGTGAACCCCAGCTGTGGCGATGACATTATTTTGCAGCTGAAAGTGGAAAACGGCAAGATTGAGGACGGCAGCTTTGTTGGTGACGGCTGTGCGATCTCCCAGGCTTCGGCAGATATCATGCTGGACATGATCATTGGCCGCAGCGTGGAGGAAGCCAAGGATCTGGCCGAAACCTTTCTGAAGATGATCAAGGGCGAATCCACCGATGCCGACATCGAGAAGCTGGAAGAAGCCGGTGCGCTGCAGGATATCTCCCACATGCCGGCCCGCGTAAAGTGCGCGGTGCTGGGCTGGCACACCATGGAAAAGCTGCTGGACCACAAGGACGAGCAGTGATTTCTGGCGGAGGGCTGATCCTTTCGCGTTGGCCCTGAAAGTAATTTTATAAAATAAAGCCAGGCGTGTTTTTGCAAAGTTGATTGCTTTGCAAAGCACGCCTGGTTTGTTTTGTATTGAAATCTCTTTGTTTTATTGGGTTGTTTTGTTGGGGCCGGTTTCTGCCGCTACTTTACCCACGGCGGGAAAAGAGGGCTGGGAGTGTTTTGTACCAGATGTTTGCGATGCCGTTCAGGATGGCACAGACCGGGGCGCTGGCGCACAGGGCCACCACCGCGGGGATGATAAAGCACAGCCAGGTAATAACGGCAGGCAGACCGTGGGAAGCACAGGCTTCGTAACAGCCAAGCTGAACCAGAAGCGCATACAACGGCATATGCAGGATGTAGATGGGCAGGGTGCGCTGGCCCAGGCTGGCAAGCGGCTTGATAAGCCCCAGAATGGGGGTGATGGCCAGCACGGTGCCAAAGCCCAGCAGGTAAAATACTGCTCGGTCCTGCATCAGGTAGCCGCCCACGGCATAGGCGTCGGACTGAAAGATGCGGGCTCCCTCATACACTGGGGTTTCGGCGGTGACGATGCGCTGGACGGTTACGGTATAAAACACCACAATGGCCGCCGCCAGCGGGCCCCAGGCGTACCAGCGCTTTTGCCAGCTGCGGAATGGCTCCGCAAACAGCACGCCGAATGCAAAGAACGGGAAAAAAGAAAACACGCGGCCCAGATCAAACGGCCAGTTGACGCAGCCGCCCAACAGACCGATGGCGATGGCCGCCGCCAGCCCCACGGTGCTGGCCAGCAGGCCGCGCTGCCGGATGGCGCGCAGCAAAGGCACGGTGAGCATCCAGAACATGAGGGCGTACAGATACCACATGTGCCGCCACGGCAGCAGTACATTTTGCACCCAGCCGCCCTGGTCCGCAATGTTATCTTTCAGGGCCACTGCACGGAACGCCGTGATGCCCGCCTGGCTGATGAGGTAGAGCCACAGCTGCTGGGTGACCAGCTTGCGCAGGCTGAACTTGGCCACAAGGCCGCTGGCTGTGCAAAAGATTGCCATGTGGAACAGGTAAATGCAGGTGAACAGCGCGTTGATGCCCGGCGCAGTACCGCGGTGATACTCAATAAAATGGCCAATGACAACGCACAGGATGCCAAAGCCTTTCATGGTGTCCACATAGGGCTGGCGCTGGGCGGCGTTTTTCTTGTTTGGCAAAGGTCTGCTCCTTTCTTGAAACGGCGCTGGCGTGGTTTATGGGTTCCAGTATTCATACACCAGCTGGCCAAGGGTCTGCATGGCCTGGGTCGGTTCTTCGGGGAAGTCTACATCCTCGTTCCCCTGGTCCGTCATGCAAACGATCCAGTAGGGGTGCTTGGCATACACAATGGCGACATCATGGTAAGCGTAATCCCAGCTGCCATACTTTTTGGCGGCGGGCACGCCATCCGGCACATACAAAATATCATGGTCCGCGGCCAGCATACAGGTTTTCAGGTAGGCCGCGGCGGCACTGTCTGAATCCAGATAATCATACACCGCGGACACAATGTTGGCAAACTCGCCGGCGGAAACCATGCCGACAATGCCGGTTTGCGGGGTCAGGGCGCAGGTTGCCGCATAGGCGAAACCGTAATCCGCCAGGAACTGTTGGAAGCCGCTCGATTCATTGGCTGGCCAGTGGGTGGTCAACAGGGTGACGGCGTTGTTATCGCTGTGGGCAATCATGGCGCGCATGGCGGCTTTGGCCGGGATGGTCTCGGCATCGTTATAGGCTTGCAGCGCCGTACCGGACAAGCGGCCGCGGAACTGGTTGGGCAGTTCATCTTCCAGGTTCAGTGTTCCGGCATCGGCCTGGCCGCACAGCCAGAGCGCGTAAGGCAGCTTGAGCAGGCTGCCGGGGTAATACAGGGCGTCCGTGTTATAAGTATAGCTTTCCCCCGTTGCCGGATTTTGCAGGTAAAGCGAAAAGCTGCCCGGCTGCGCGGCGCAGAATTCATCCAGCAGTTCGTTCAGGTCCACACTGGGGGCGGTTTCCCGCGTGGCAGCAAGGGCGGATTCCAGCTTTTGGGCGGTGGACCAGTATTTCAGCTCCTCCGCCGCGGTGGCATAAATGCTGCCATTGGGCACCCATTGCACGGCCACGGCGGTTTCGGCTGTGGCCTGCTCATTCAAATCCACCGCTGCACCGCAGCCAGCCAGCAAAAGCGCGGCCAGTGCCGGGGCAATGCACGGTAAATACCAAGGTTTTCTTCTTCCCATAGGATTGCTGTTATGTTTCCTTTCCCGATTGGCCGCGGGCACGGGGTTATCCCTAAGGCCACGGCCAAAATTCCGGTACTATTGTAACACATGTTCGGCAAATTGTGGCAAAAAAATCCGAAATTTCTTCATTTTCGGATGGCTTGATTTACATAATTCCTGTGCCGTATTCTCAACGCATTCGGTTCAACTCCCCTGTCACGCTGCCATGCTGCTGCGCGGGCGTATCGATCTTTGCCCTTTTCCCTTTTCGCTGGATTCGCTGGACAATCCAAATGAAACAAAAATCCCGCTGTATGCAGCTTTTCAGGCTGCACACAGCGGGATTTGATTTTAACTTATCGGGGAACAGCTTCCCAAAGGCTTACCAGAGGTTCACAACCTCATTGTACAGGCCCTCATAGCTCTTGGCGGAGTTGGACCAGCTGAAATCGCACTCCATGGCGCGTTTGACCAGCACGGGCCAGCCTTCCTTGTTCCAGTAGCCTTCCTTGGCACGCCAGCAGGCTTCGTACAGCTCGTGGGCGTTGTAGTTGGCAAAGGTAAAGCCGTTGCCATAGCCATCGCCGGAGTCGTGGATGGAGTCGCGCAGGCCGCCAGTCTCACGCACAACGGGGATGGTGCCGTAACGGCAGGATACCATCTGGGCCAGGCCGCAGGGTTCGGAGCGGGACGGCATCAGGAAGATATCAGCGCCGGCGTAAATGCGCTGTGCCAGTTTGGCATTGAAGCCAATGTACACGCCAACACGGCCGGGGTTGCGGGCGCACAGCTCGTTGAAGAAGTTCTCGTACTGGGCCTCACCGGAGCCAAGGATCACCAGCTCAATGCCCTGCTGCAGCAGGCCTTCGGCAATGCTACGCACCAGGTCAACGCCCTTGTGGCCAACCAGGCGGGTGACCATGGCCATGACCGGGCTGCCATCCTTGTTCAGGCCGAACTCATCCTGCAAAGCAGCTTTGCAGACGGGCTTGCCCTGTTCCACGCTGTTGGCATCATAGTTCTGCGGGATATCCGGGTCGGTGGCGGGGTTGAACACATCCACATCGATACCATTCAGGATACCGCACAGTTTATACTGCTTCTGGCGCAGCAGGCCATCCAGACCATGGCTGAACCACGGGTCCAGGATCTCCTGTGCATAGGTGGGGCTGACGGTGGTGACTTTATCCGCGGTTTCGATCGCACCCTTCATGAAGTTGGCGCAGCCGTCATACTCCACAATATGGGCATCGCGTGCGCCAATGCCGCAGGTATCCTCCAGGATATCCATGCCATACTTGCCCTGGTAGGCAATGTTATGGATGGTGAACACCGTCTTGATATGGTTGAACTTATCCAGATGGCGGTAATACAGGTTGAGGTAAACCGGGGTAAGGGCGGTCTGCCAGTCGTTGCAGTTGATGATATCCGGCTCAAAGTCGGTATAGAACAGGGTTTCCAGAATGGCGCGGGAGAAGAAAGCGAAACGCTCGCCGTCATCATAGAAGCCATACAGGCCGCTGCGCTTGAAGTAATATTCGTTATCAATGAAATAGAAGGTCACGCCGTCATGCTCGGCCTTGAACAGGCCGCAGTACTGGCTGCGCCAGCCCACGGGCACGCTGAAGTTGGTAACATAGGTCAGCGTATCCTTGAACTTGAGATCGCCGTACAGGGGCATGATAACGCGGCAGTCGATGCCGTCACGAACCAGAGCCTTGGGCAGTGCACCGGCAACATCGGCCAGACCGCCGGATTTTGCATACGGTGCAGCCTCGCTGGCTGCATAGAGAATTTTCATGGGTACCTCCTTGCAGAGCCGAAAAAGCGGCTGTTTGCAACGCCTGCCGGGCAGGCTGTTATGATAAAATAAGGAAAGAGCGGAGAAGCATGTTCACTCCCCCGCCCTTTCCTGCAAACTACCCGCCGGGGAGAGTTGGCGGGAAAGTTCAGGGCGTAATCAGGTTACACCGTGTGCTTTTTGGCAACAAACACCGGGAAAGAATCCGTGCCGATCAGCTTTTTGTCTGCGGTGATGTGGACGTTCTTATCGGTAACCACATACTCGACGGAGCTGTTCTCCTCCACAACGGTATCCTGCATCAGCACACAGTTGCGCACAACGGCACCCTTCTTGATCTGGCAGCCACGGAACAGCACACTGTTTTCAACGGTGCCTTCCACCACACAGCCGTCAGCCAGCAGGCTGTTCTTGACCTTGCTGCCTTCCAGGTAACGGGTGGGGTTGTCATCACGAATCTTGGTGTAAATGGGGTTGCCTTCGTTAAAGAGCTTATCAACATTGCCAGCCTGCAGCAGGCGCATGTTCTCGTCAAAGTAGCTCTTCATATCGCTGATGCGGGCCACATAGCCGTCAAACTCATAAGCCTGAACGTTCAGCAGGCTCAGGTTGCGGGCCAGGATATCGCGCTCGAAATAGACCAGGCCGCGCACGGATGCATCGCGGACAAGCTGGATCAGGCTTTCGCGCTCGATGATGTACAGGTTCATGGACAGATTCTGGATGCCGGGACGATAATCGTTGGAAAGCAACTCTGCCACACGGCCGTTATCAATGCGGATGGTGTAGTTATCGGTGCGGGCACCATCGGGGATCTCGCCGCGATTATACACCATGGTAACGTCTGCGCCGGACTTGACATGAGCTTCGATCAGCTTGTTGAAGTCGAAGTTCATGGCAATGTTGCTGTCAGACAGGATCACATAGCGCTCTTTCTGGTCCATCAGCCAGGTCAGAACACTGGCCAGTGCATCCACACGGCCGCTGTACAGCTTGATGCTGCGCTCTGCGAAAGGCGGAACAATGTTCAGGCCGCCGCGCTTGCGGGTCAGGTCCCATTCACGGCCTGCACCCAGGTGGTCCATCAGGGAATGATAGTTTTTACGGACGATGACCGAAACATTATCCACACCGGCGTTTGCCATGTTGGACAGAACAAAGTCGATCATGCGGTAACGCCCTGCGAACGGGATGGAGGCCATTGTGCGCTCCGCTACCAGTTCGGGGACAAGGTTATCATAAGAGTTTGCAAAAATGACGCCCAGTGCGTTTGCGTTGCTGCTTACCATTGTTCCTCACCATCCTTTACATCATTGGAAATCATTGCCTTGGGGCCAACCGTTGCGCCCTTGCCGATCTTAACACCGGAGCCGACCGTTGCAACATCGCCGGGTTCGGCAATGTTCAGGCCGCTTTCCGGCATTTTGCCCACGGTAGCGCCTTCTTCAATGGTGACATTTTCAGCCACGATGCAGTGTTCGACCTTTGCGCCGGCCTTGATGACAGTGCCGCCCATAACAACGGCTGCTTCAACAGTAGCGCCCTTTTCGACCACAACGCCGGGGAACAGGATGGAGTTTTTAACGGTGCCGTCAACCTGGCAGCCTTCGGTGATCATCGAGTTCACGATGTCAGCGTCCATGCCAATGCGCTGGCAGGGGCGGCCGGAGTTGCGGGAGTAGATCTTCCAATTTTCATCAAACAGGTTGATGCCGGAATGGGTCGGGTCCAGAACTTCCATGTTGGCCTGCCACAGGCTGGAGATGGTTCCGACATCCTTCCAGTAGCCGCTGAAACGGTAAGCATACATGCGGCGGTTATCACGCAGCAGTGCGGGGATCACGTTCTTGCCAAAGTCGTTCTCACTGGTGGGGTCGTTTTCGTCCTCGGTGAGGTACTTCTTGAGCACATCCCAGTTGAAGATATAGATACCCATGGAAGCCAGGTTGCTCTTGGGGTTCTTCGGCTTTTCCTGGAATTCGCTGATGCGGTCATCCTCATCGGTAACCATCAAGCCAAAGCGCGGGGCTTCGCTCCAGGGCACTTCCATAACAGCAACCGAGAACTCAGCGTTCTTTTCCTTATGGAAGCGCAGGAAGTCGGCATAGTCCTGCTTGCAGATCTGGTCGCCGGACAGGATGATGACATACTGCGGGTCATAACGGTCAATGAAGGAAATGTTCTGGTAGATTGCGTTGGCAGTGCCCTTGTACCAGTCAGAGCCGGTGGCCTGCTGGTAGGGCGGCAGCACATGGACACCGCCATGCAGGCGGTCAAGGTCCCACGGCTGGCCATTGCCGATGTATTCATTCAGGACCAGCGGCTGGTACTGGGTCAGGATACCGACGGTGTCGATATCAGAGTTGACACAGTTGGACAGCGGAAAGTCGATGATACGGTACTTACCGCCGAACGGAACCGCCGGCTTAGCCAGCTTCTGGGTCAGCGCGTAGAGGCGCGAACCCTGGCCGCCAGCCAGGATCATTGCGATCATTTCTTTTGCCATAATTGTTCTCCCCTTAAACTTGTTTATCTCCACGGGCCGCACCGGCTGCGGGCTGCCGCCGGTACCGCCCTTACACACCAGACGTTTACGATTCCGTTACCGGTGTTTTGGGCTTGGTTGTTTTTGCCGCTCTGGACTTTTTGGCAGCCGGTTTTGCTACTGCGGGTTTGGCTGCGCGCTTTTTGGGAGCGGCAGTTTTGGTGGCCGCAGGCTTGGCTGCCTTTTCAGGTTTGGCTGCTTCGGCAGTTTCTGCCTTGGCGGTCTTTTCTGCCTTTTTGCGGGCAGCGGGAACGCTGAAATAGATGGTGGACAGCGGCGGCAGGGTCACCTCAATATGTTGGTCAAAACCGTGCATCGGGCCCTTGACGCTCTTCACGCTGCCATTTTTGACACCGGCACCGCCATACTTGACGTCATCCGAATTGATCAGCTCTTTGTATGTACCGGGATTGGGCACACCCATCGAGTAGCTCTCGCGCAGGACGGGGTTGAAGTTGCAGACGACCAAAATCATCTTGCCCTTGGCATCCCGGCGCAGGAACGCGATCACACTCTGCTTATTATCATCCGGCACGATCCACTGGAAGCCTTCCCAGCTGTAATCGACCTGCCAGAGAGAAGCTGTCTCACGGTAGAAGTGGTTCAGGTCCTTGACGTACGTTTGCAGTTCGTGGTGCTTATCATAGCCGAGAAGCATCCAATCCAGCTGCTTTTTCTCGTCCCATTCAATGAACTGGCCGAACTCCTGGCCCATGAACAGCAGCTTTTTGCCCGGATGGGCCATCATATAGCCATAGAAAGTGCGCAGGTTGGCGAACTTTGCTTCGTAATCGCCGGGCATCTTATTGATCAGGCTGCACTTGCCGTGCACAACTTCATCGTGGCTGATGGGCAGGACAAAGTTTTCGCTGAACGCATAGAAGAAGCTGAACGTAACTTTGTTATGGTTGCCGGCGCGGAACAGCGGGTCGGTTTTCATGTAGCTGAGCATATCGTTCATCCAGCCCATGTTCCACTTGAAGTTAAAGCCAAGGCCGCCATCGGCTGCCGGTTTGGTGACCAACGGCCATGCGGTGGATTCTTCGGCAATCATCAGTTTATGCGGGTGGCGGCCCAGAATAGCCGTGTTGCACTTTTGCAGGAACGCAATGGCTTCCAGGTTTTCCTTGCCGCCCTTTACGTTCTGTTCCCACTCGCCATCGCGGCGGTTGTAATCGAGATAGAGCATGCTGGCCACTGCATCCACACGCAGGCCGTCCACATGGTACTGCTCGATCCAGAACAGTGCGCTGGATACCAGGAAGCTTTCCACTTCCGGCATACCAAAGTTGAACACCATGGTGCCCCACTCTTTATGCTCACCGCGGCGGGGGTTCGGGTCCTCATAGCAGGGTGCGCCGTCAAACATGTACAGGCCGTAAGCATCCTTGGGGAAATGGGCGGGCACCCAGTCCAGGATCACGCCGATCCCGGCTGCGTGCAGCTTATCCACAAACTCCATAAAGTCATGCGGGGTGCCGTAACGGCTGGTGGGGGCAAAGTAACCGCTTACCTGGTAGCCCCAGCTGCCATCAAACGGATATTCCGTGATGGGCAGCAGTTCCACATGGGTATAGCCCATATCCTTAATATAAGGCACAAGCTGATCCGCCAGTTCGGAATAATTATAGGGGACGCCGTCCTCCTTCATTTTCCAGCTGCCGGCATGCAGCTCATAGATGCTCATCGGGCCGTTGATCACATCATTTTTCTTCTGTGCATCTTCCCAGGCGGCATCGTGCCAGTCAAAGCCGGAAATATCAAAGACTTTGCTGCCGTTGGACGGGCGGGTCTCGGCATGGAACGCATACGGGTCAGCCTTATACACCAGCTCATCCGCCGGGGTGGTAACGCAGTATTTATAAACATCATAGGTCTTGATGCCGGGAATGAACAGCTCCCAGATGCCGTCCGACACTTTTTCCATCGGATGGCTGGTGGGCACCCAGCTGTTGAAATCGCCTACAACGGAAACTGCTTTGGCATGCGGTGCCCACACGCGGAACACCGCGCCGGGCTGGCCATCCTGCTCTTCCAGGTGGCTGCCAAAGTAGCGGTAGGCTTCAAAGTTATTGCCCTGATGGAACAGGTAAACTGGCAAATCGGAAGGCTTAGCCGCTGACTGTGTTTGTTTCACCTTGTAATCTCCCCTTTTGGCCGCACCGCGCCGGTTCACCACCGGCCGGGCCGCCCCTTTGATCATGTTCCCAGCTTCCCGGAAACACCCCTGATTGATGCAGGTTACGCGCCGATGACACAACGAACAGCACAAATTCCTGTTCCTGCTGCCTGTTCCGGCATAAACTGCACCCAATTTGTTTTTGCTATATTTATATTACCTGTTTTGCAACGGAATTTCAAGAGATTTCTGTAATAAAGCGCTAAAATTTTCGTAAGTTGCCGGGTCGATTTGTGTAAAATTGACACACATTTACAGAGTTCCTCGTTAAACTAGACAAAAAACGATTTAATACCGCGAAATATCCCGCCGTTTTTTCTGTGCAAATAGAACAAAATGCACTGCCTTGCCCCGCGGCAAAACGGGGTTGGCAGTGCATTTGTTGTACTTGTGTTGTTGATGCTGCACAAAGGTGCGGGCGGCATCAGCTGCCCAGGATATAGAGCGGATCTTCGCCCGCATAGGTGTTGCGGCGGTCCCATGCGGTATGGGTCGCCAGATAATTGCACCAGGCGGTATAACCCACCGGCTGCATGTGGATGCCGTCGGCTTCGTATTCGTCGATCTGGCTGCCATCGGGCTGGTTCAGGGCCTCGGCAATGTTGACAAAGTAGCAGCCCTTGCGCAGCGCCATGTTGGCCAGCAGGTTGTTGACCAGCTTGATGCGGTCATTCTGCAAGCCGGGCTTGGAATCCTTGACCCATTCCTGCACGCCGGGGATGGACTGCACATAGATCGGCACGTTCGGCAGGCTTTCGTGGAACATATCGATCATTTTTTCATAATAGGTGATGAACTTGGTGGCGGTATCCTCGCTGCCGTTGACCAGGGTGTTGGTGCCGAACAGGATATACAGCGCATCGGGCTGGGTTTGAACCACGGCATCAAAGGCCGGTTCCTGCACATTGCGGATGTGGTCCTTGACGGTGGTGTTATAGACAACGCTTTCCGGGCCGGCACCGCGGTAGGCGCGCACATGGGCGTTCTGGTAGCCGGTGGCGTAACACTCCATGCCCTCGGTAATGCTGTCGCCCAAAAAAGTAACGGTGTCAAAGTGGCTGCGCGCCACGGTACCAAGCGCAGGCAGAGCGGCCATGCGGGAATCGGTGTTCAGGTACTCCAGGTCGATGGTCTGTTCCACCGGGGTGGATGTATCCCACGCGGCGTTATCCACAGCAGGAAGCAGGCGCTGGGGGTTATCCGGCGTTTGGGCGGTGGGTTCCGGCTGTTCCGGGGTGGCCGTGGCAGCGGTTTCCGCTGTGGGCATGGTGGGCTCCGCCTGGGGGGTGTTCGCCTGCTGGTTGTGGCGGGACATCCAGAAAAAGCCAGCCGCTGCACACAGTAGAATCAGCACCACCATCAGGGCAACCACCGCGTTGCGGCGGCGGCGCTGTTTTTCTATCTTTTGGCGGTAGTGGTAATAATCAGCCATAGGGTTTATTTTCTCCTTTTATCAGCAGCCCCAGTGCGTGGGGCAGAAACTACAGATATAGATATTATACCCCCGCCGCACACATTGGCGCAATAGCCCGCCGGGGAAAGGTGCTAATTTTTACACTTCCTGTTTTTCTTGCTTGACGCTTTGTTGGGCGGCCCGTATAATAGAATTAGAAAATAATATCCGTGGCCTGGGGGTTGGCCCCGCCGCGGCACGGCGGCCACTGGCGCGCCGGAAGAAAATGCCGGATCGTTCCCGGCTGATTGCGCAGCTTTTTTGCCTGCGTTACAGGAGGATTTTTTATGGAATGGATGATCGTATCGGATTCTTCTTGTGAGATCCGCGCCCTGCAGGACACTGCACCGGGGGTTCAGTTTGCATTGGTTCCATTCAAGATCCGCGTTGGCGAGCGCGAGTTTGTGGACTTGCCCACCCTGAACACCAAAGCCATGCTGCAGGCCATGACGGATTATAACGGTGCCAGCACCACCGCCTGCCCCAGCCCGGAAGAATGGGCCGAGCTGTTTTTGATGGCGGATAAAAGCATTGCACTAACCATCAGCCATAATCTTTCCGGCAGCTACAACGCCGCGCTGGCCGCGCGGGAGATGGTGCTGGAAGACCACCCCGAAAAGCAGATCTTTGTGCTGGATACCCTGAGCTGTTCCGGCGCGCTGGCCGGTGCGGCAGAGCTGGCCAACAAGCTGATCCGGATGGGAACCGACTTTGACACCATCTGCATTGAGCTGGCCAGCTGGGCGCAGAAAGGGCACATTATGTTCGCCCTGGCCAGCTTTGATAACCTTGCCAAAGCCGGGCGGGTCAGCCGCGTGGTGGGCTTTATTGCTGGGCGGCTGAACATGCGCGTTTTGGGCCGCCGCACCGAGGACGGCACGATCGACTTTTTCTTTAAGACGCGCGGCGAAACGCGGGTGCTGGCCAAGATTTTGGAACAGATGGACGAGGACGGTTACGATGGCGCGCGCCCGGTGCTGATCAGCGAGTGCAACAACCAGAACGCCGCCAACCTGTTGGAACACGGCATCCACGCCAAATGGCCGGATGCGCGGGTGGACATTGTGCCCTGCAGCGGTCTGTGCAGCTTTTACGCCCAGGATCAGGGTGTGATCATCACCTATTGATTTGTTGAACGTTTGCATACCTGATTTTACGCCAACAGCTAATAGATAAAACAAAGCATATGCTCCCCTGCCGGATTTCTTCGGCGAACATGGGGGCATATGCTTTTTATTTTTAGATGGATCAGATTTTCTCTTGTGCTGATTTTTACAGCCAGAACTGCACCAGGCGGCTGATGTTCTGGTACAGCGCAGGGTTCTGGCCCAGAAGGCCCGGTTCCGCGGCAAAGTAGACACAGAAGTTGTAACAGATGCCCACGGCAACAGCCGCCAGCATTGCCCCCTGCATCATGTGCTGCACGGTATGCAGAGTGCTGCCTTGTGCGGCGGCCTGCGCACGCGGGGCAAGGGCGCTTTCGGCCCACAGCCAGACCAGCGCGGCGGCAAAGAGCAGCGGTGTCAGGTAATCGCTGAGGTAGCGATAAAGCACACCCGCCATCTGGCAGTCCAGTGCGGCCAGCACAACAGCCAGCAGTACGGGCAGCAGCACCATGGCGTGCAGATCTTTCTGCTTCGCCATGCGGCGGCGCAGCAAAGGCAGGGCAGCAAAGGCCCACAGCAGCGGCAGGCTGACCAGCGCACCGCCGTAAAATACTTCGGTAATGGTCATACCCATAAAGTTTGTCTGCATTTTGGTGCCCGCCAGGTAGGGGAACACCGCCTGCACCACCGGCAGGGACAGGAAATAGGTGAACAGCGCCGGAGCCAGCCGCCCGATGCGGAAACCGCGGTGGGTCATATCATTGCTGGTCAGGTTGTAGTTGGCACCAAAATCAAACGGCGAGCCAAACCGCGTGGCGTTGTAGGCCATCAGCCCCACGGCTACCAGAATGACCGGCAGAACAAAGGCGATGGCTTCGGTTATCCCCTGCTTGCTGCGCAGGCGTTTTTGCCGGATATACCGCGGCCAGAAGATGGGCAGGCAGAGCACGGCGAACAGCTCCATCTGGGGGCGGCAGCCCGCCACCAGTGCCATGCACAGGCTGCCAAGGGCCATGTGCAGCATGATTTTGCCATGGTGCTGCACCGGGGTGTTGGCGGCGCACAGCCACTGCCACAGGGCCAGCAGCACAAATGCCGCGCCGCACAGGATGGCGTATTCATACACCGAGGGGCGCAGCAGCAGGTAATACACCTGGCTGCCCGCCGCAACGCCCGCCATAGCCAGCAGGCAGGCCGCCGCCGAAGCGGACGGGAACCAGCGCTGCGCGGCCTGCCGCACCAGACCGAACACAGCCAGAATCAGCAGCCAGGCCATCACGATCATGGCCAGGCTGGGCGGCAGGTCCGGTACGCCGGTCAGCAGCTCAAACGGCAGCTGGAACAGCAGGCACGGCACAATGCCAAAGTAAACATAGTACCGCCCCTGATAGTAAACAACATCCCACAAAGCGTCCGGGGCCGCGCTCTGGCGGGCGGCGGTATCGTAAGGGTTCTGCATCTCTGCCATGGCGGCGGGCGGGTCGCGCTGCAGGTCCAGCCGGCCGTTCAGCAGGCTGTGGGCCAAAGCGCCGTACTGCGCGGCGGAATCATTTTGCCAATCGCTGATATGCTGGGTAAAGGTGATGCGGCTTTCGCCGTCCCAGTTTTCGACATTATAAAACGAGGTTGCCACGCCGGAGTTGCGGGCATCGGCAAAGGGGGCCGCGGCGGCCAGCAGGCAGAGCACGCAGCCCAGCACCAGCACCGCCGGGCGGTATTTGGCGCGGTGGGTCAGATAGGCTTCGTGCCACGCGGCAGCGCCGGGGCGCAGGCCCCACAAGGCCAGCAGCGCCAGATACACCACCACAAACCGCAGCAGCAAAAAATTCATCGGGCGGGGCACATTGGCCAGGACCGTCTGCACGGTATAGTTCAGGTCATAGCGGCGGTATTCCCCGTTGTAACCCTCTGCCTGCAAAGTCAGGGTATCCACCGCGCCGGAAAAATCCAGCGTGCGCACCAGGCTGCGGGCTGAGCGCGGGGCCGCCTGCCACTGCCAGCTCTGGCGCGGGGCGGTGCTGGCTTCGTCGGTACCGGAGACCCACAGGATAAACAGCGGGTTCTGGTCCTGGGGGTAATCGCCGTCATACTGGTAGACAACGCCATCCAGCGCAATGTTATACAGCGGCTGGTGGATGCCGGTAAAGGTGAGGGTGCTGTGCTCGTCGTTCAAAGCGATTGGCTCCCCGTCCGCCGGGGCATCCTGCAAATAGGTGCGCAGGTCAACGGGCTGGTAGCTGTGGGTGGCGAAATAGGGTGCGTTGCCCACAAACACTTCCAGGCCAACGGCAGCTGCCAGCAGCGCGGCGGCTGCCCAAAGCGCGCGGTGCCGCCCGCGGCGCAGGCGGAGCAGCAGCACAGTGCCGCAGGCCCACAGCGCCGCCCCATTGATGGCCAGCAGCCGGAACAGATCAAACCCATGCGTCAGCCCCGGCTGGGCAAACACACATGCCGCGATGATCCACACCGCCAGCACAATGCCCGGCCCGGCCAGCACATCCGCACGGGCTGCCCCGCGGCCGCACAGCCGCCCCGGCAGTGCCCAAACCAGCACCCCCAACAGAATGCTGACACAAATTGCTGCTGCAAACATAAAAAGCCCCCATACCAAAGTGTATGGGGGTATTATACTATGAATTGAGTTTTTTGTCGATATTCGGGGTTCAGGCATCCTCTTCCTGCGGGTCGGACGGCTGCTCCCCTGCCCGCTCCGCTTTGCGGTACTGCGCGGGGGAAAGCCCGGTTTCCTTTTTGAACACACGGCTGAAATACAGCGGGTTATCATACCCGACGATTTCGGAAACTTCGCCAATGCTGTATTTGGTGCGTTCTAGCAAGCGCTGTGCATTGACGATACGCAGCGACTGGATATACCGTGCGGGCGACATGCCCACATACTGCTTGAAGCTGCGGATGAACCATGCTGTGCTCATGTGCAGGGACTCGGCGTATTCATCCACATTGATGCGGGCGGTATAGTTCTCGTTAAAATAGGCGGCTGCGGTTTCGATCTGCTCCCGCGTGGTGCCGTTGACCGACCGCCGTTCCTGCCGCTGGCGGCTGACCAGCACCAGCATCATCTGGAACAGCCCGGCCGTATAATCCCGGTAGGCGTACTGGCAGAGCTGCAATTCCTGGATCATGCGGCGGAAGGCATTTTTGTATTCCGGCATAATGCCGCTGTAAAACACATGGCCCTCCAGCGGGATCTCATGCGCCCGCAGCACTGCGGCGGCCTCGCTGCCGGAAAAATAGACCCAGAACACTTCCGGGTGGTCCTCAAGATAGTAGATATAGCGGCGTTCTTCCTGCGGGCGGTACAGCACCATGTGCCCCGCCGTTACCACATGCTCGGCATCATCAAACCAGAAGTGCGCCTTGCCCGCCGCGATATAAAACAGCTGATACGCGTTTTCATCATACCGCGCAATGGTTGGCAGGCTGGCGTGCTTTTTCAAGCGGCATGTTCCGCAGGAATCCACTGTAAGCGGTGCAGTACAGCTGCCGTCCGCAGCCTGGTGGCTGTTGATGGAGCCAAAATTGATATACATCTGTGTTGCCCCCTCGTGTTGGCTGGGTAAGATGGGCGCGCCCATCTTTTATGTAGATTGTATAATATTCTCCACAATAGTGCAAGTGCAACTGGTCAAATTATATTATTTTGTTATACTTCTGTTACAGTTTTCGTAAGTAATATTGGAATGCTTATTGAAATGTTTTTCCGGCATTCCTGTTTTTTCCGCGGATCTGCAAGCAAAAGTGCCCGCATGCTGCGGGGCAGCGTGCGGGCACTTTCCTGCTTATTTCTTTGCTTTTGGGCCGGGATTATTCAATACCGGTCACGGTATAGTCCTTGTCCTCAACGGCCTTTTTCAGCACAGCGTCATCCACCGGCTTGTCCAGCGTTACAACGGCGGTACCAGCGGTGTGGCTTACTTCGGCAGCGGAAACACCATCCAGCGCTTCCAGTGCCTTTTTCACGGTTGCTTCGCAGTGGCCGCACATCATGCCTTCAATTTTAATGGTCTTATTCATGGTCGTGTTCTCCTTTTTGCTTGTTTTGTGTGCTTTGCGTTTATGGTCATGTTTGGTGCTGCGGATATCGAACAGGTTCAGCCGCAGTGCGTTGGAAACCACGCAGAAGCTGGACAGGCTCATGGCCGCAGCGCCGTACATCGGGTTCAGCTGCCAGTGCAGCAGCGGGATAAAGACACCTGCCGCCAGGGGGATGCCCAACACATTGTAGGCAAAGGCCCAGAACAGGTTTTCGTGGATGTTATGCAGGGTGGCGCGGCTCAGGCGGATGGCGGCGGGCACATCGCTCAGGCGGCTCTTCATCAGCACAACGTCGGCGGCGTCAATCGCAACATCGGTACCGGCGCCAATGGCAATGCCCACATCCGCGCGGGTCAGGGCCGGGGCATCGTTGATGCCATCGCCCACCATGGCAACGCGGCCCTTGTTTTTCAGGCTGCGGATCACAGCTTCCTTGCCATCGGGCAGCACACCGGCGATCACTTCGTCCACACCGGCCTGTGCGCCAATGGCTTTGGCGGTGCGCTCGTTATCGCCGGTCAGCATCACAACGCGGATGCCCATGCCCTGCAGTTCCCGCACAGCCTGCGGGCTGTCCTCCTTGATGACGTCCGCCACCGCGATAATGCCCTGCATGGTGCCATCCTTGGCAAAGAACAGCGGGGTCTTGCCCTGGGCGGCCAGTGCTTCGGCGGTGGATGCCATTTTTTGCGGCACCGCCACCCCAAGGGTCCGCATCAATTTGGCATTGCCGCCGTACAGGGTGCTGCCGTTCAGCACCGCCGTCAGGCCGTTGCCGGGCAGTGCCTGGAAGTCCGCCACCTCGGCGGGGGTCAGGTGATCTTCCTGTGCCTTTTGCAGCACAGCGCGGGCCAGCGGGTGTTCGCTCTTCTGCTCCAGGGCTGCGGCAAGGCTCATCAGTGCCTGCTCCGTCACACCGTCTGCGGGCAGGATATCCGTCACGCGCGGCTCGCCGCTGGTGATGGTGCCGGTTTTATCCAACGCAACGATCTCGGTTTTGCCGGTCTGCTCCAGCGAAACCGCGGTTTTGAAGAGGATGCCGTTTTTGGCGCCCACACCGTTGCCAACCATAATGGCAACCGGCGTTGCCAGGCCCAGCGCGCAGGGGCAGCTGATGACCAGCATCGAAATACCGCGGGCCAAGGCAAAGCCGACCGTCTGCCCTGCCAGCAGCCACACGATGGTGGTGATAACGGCCAGCGTGATCACCACCGGCACAAACACACCGGAAACGCGGTCCGCAATTTTGGCAATGGGGGCCTTGGTGGCTGCGGCATCGCTGACCATCTGGATGATCTGGGCCAGCGTGGTATCCTGACCCACGCGGGTGGCACGGCAGCGCAAAAAACCGGACTGGTTCAGGGTTGCGGCGCTCACGCTGTCGCCTTCGGCCTTATCCACCGGGATGCTCTCACCGGTCAGGGCCGATTCGTTCACCGCGCTGCTGCCTTCCAGCACCACGCCGTCAACGGGGATATTCTCGCCGGGACGCACCACAAACACATCGCCCTGCTGCACCTGTTCGATGGGAACGGTAACTTCCGCCCCATTGCGCAGCAGCGTTGCGGTTTTGGGGGCCAGGTTCATCAGGCCTTTCAAGGCATCGGTGGTCTTGCCCTTGGAGCGGGCTTCCAGCGTTTTGCCCACCGTAATCAGGGTCAGGATGGTTGCGGCGGATTCAAAGTAGAACTCTTCCATATAGCCCATCACGGCCATGGAGTCCCCCTGCACCTGGGCCACCGTCATGGCAAACAGGGCGTAAGTGCTGTAGCCAAAGGCAGCGGTAGCGCCAAGGGACACCAGGGTATCCATATTGGGGGCACGGTTCCACAGCGCCTTAAAACCGCTGATAAAGAACTTTTGATTGATAACCATAATGATAATGGTAAGCAACATCTGCAAAATGCCCATTGCCACATGGTTGCCCTGCATAAAGCCCGGCAGCGGCCAGTTCCAGAGCATGTGCCCCATGGAGAAGTACATCAGCACCACCCAGAAGATCAGCGAGGCGATCAGGCGGCGCTTGAGGCGCGGGGTCTCGGTATCTTTTAAGGCGTCTGCCGACGGCGCGGCAGCCTGGGCGGCAGCGTTTTTGGGGCTTGCGCCATAGCCTGCGGCTTCCACCGCGGCCACAATATCTGCCGGGGCGGCGGTGCCTTCCACGCCCATTGAGTTGGTCAGCAGGCTGACCGAGCAGGATGTTACGCCCGGCACTTTGCTGACGGCTTTTTCCACCCGGGCGCTGCACGCGGCGCAGCTCATCCCGGTTACGTTATATTGTTCCATTTCTTTCCTCCTGTTCCCTCTCTTTTGCGGTGGTGATTTATATGGTTGGTGAGTGACGATTGGTAAGCGTTTTGATGTTCGGGTGCAGGGTGTTGAGGGTTGAGTTGTTGCTATCCACGCTCTCCGCAAGGAGAGCGACATGTCTAAGTTTTCGCTCGTGCTCGCCTGAATGATATTTCTATCCACGCTCTCGGTTGATAGAGCGATTCACCGGAAAATCATACCCGTACCAGTCAACCTTATTTCTACCCACACGCTCCTTGCGGAGAGTGACTGCCTCGCCGCGCCCACTATACTCGTTGAGCATATTTCTACCCACGCTCCCTCATGAAGAGCGACTAGCATTGGTTCATGGCCTTAGTGACATTACGCACTGCCTTTATCGACGTTCGTGGACGGAAAAGCAACTGCGATGGACATCGGCATGGCATTTTTGCCCCCAAATACCCGTTCGTTGATTTCATGTTCTGCTTTTCCTATTTTTTGCAGCTATTGCTTATTTCATCAATTTCTGCAGTGTTTTCAGCAGTTCATCCACCACCTCGTCATTCCCGGCGCGGATATCATCCGCCACGCAGGTGCGGATATGGTTTGCCAGCAACTCCCGGTTGAACGCGTTCATCGCTGCCGTTACCGCCGCTGACTGCACCAAAATATCCGGGCAATATGCTTCGTTTTCCACCATCCCACGGATGCCCCGGATCTGCCCTTCGATCCGGTTCAATCTATGGACCAGGCTCTTATACTCTTCTTCACTGCGATGCTTTGTTTTGTGTGCGCAGCAGCAACACGCTTCCTTCTTTTCGTTTTCCGGCATTATGTTGCCCTCCCATTACATGTAAGGTACCCGGGTGGGGTATCTTTACTATATACCCCACCCGGGTACCTTGTCAAGTGGATAATAAAATATTTTTTGAGATTATTTTATGCGAGAGGTTTTACTGAGGTAACAAGAGTTTCTAGGCACGCTCTCCTTGCGGAGAGCGACTCTGATGTGCCTACTGTGAGATTGCCCGACGGCATTTCTATCCACGCTCTCCTTGCGGAGAGCGACGGCCAAAACCTCACCTCCCAAACATGCGTTCCATATTTCTATCCACGCTCTCCTTGCGGAGAGCGACGGTATCCGTCCAGAACACAGTTGATGTAAGTGTTATTTCTATCCACGCTCTCCTTGCGGAGAGCGACTATGGCTACATTGGCGATGCAAAGGATGTTGCAATTTCTATCCACGCTCTCCTTGCGGAGAGCGACCTGCGTCCTGCTGCGCTTCAGCAAGAGCCTGCTATTTCTATCCACGCTCTCCTTGCGGAGAGCGACTCGCAATGGGCGCTACTCTTGCAGCATCCGGCGATATTTCTATCCACGCTCTCCTTGCGGAGAGCGACTGGATGATCGGCGTATCATATTTGCCAACACCTAAATTTCTATCCACGCTCTCCTTGCGGAGAGCGACCGCCTTTGGAACCGTTTTTTGACTGTTTTTCCAGATTTCTATCCACGCTCTCCTTGCGGAGAGCGACCGAGAGTTCTGGGCTTCATCCAAAATTGCGCCAATATTTCTATCCACGCTCTCCTTGCGGAGAGCGACGACCAGCGGACAGAGTGACAACGATAGCACCAACATTTCTATCCACGCTCTCCTTGCGGAGAGCGACGTAGACCCTAACGCCAGTTTTCGGTTGCATCGACATTTCTATCCACGCTCTCCTTGCGGAGAGCGACCTCTGATACCACATCAGCAAAAATGCCGCGATTGATTTCTATCCACGCTCTCCTTGCGGAGAGCGACGGTATTCCACATTTTTTGCCAGCTGTCCAGATGGGCGATTTCTATCCACGCTCTCCTTGCGGAGAGCGACACGCTGCCATAATCCGGTTGCAGCTTAATAAGTATTTCTATCCACGCTCTCCTTGCGGAGAGCGACATGCGCAAACAAAATCTGCTTAAACCGGGAGGGCTATTTCTATCCACGCTCTCCTTGCGGAGAGCGACGGTAAGCGCGGCGGCGATTGCCAGGTGCGACAGCATTTCTATCCACGCTCTCCTTGCGGAGAGCGACGGATGCAACACCCATCAAGTGGGTGTGCGTGACGATTTCTATCCACGCTCTCCTTGCGGAGAGCGACGCTGGAAGATCTGTGGTGCACCGGTCGCAGCCGGATTTCTATCCACGCTCTCCTTGCGGAGAGCGACCCAGGGCCCTGCCGCTGCCGCGCTGGCATCCAAGGTATTTCTATCCACGCTCTCCTTGCGGAGAGCGACCAGCAGCGCGAAAGGCACCTATACAATCAGCAATATTTCTATCCACGCTCTCCTTGCGGAGAGCGACCTGGTATAAAGTCGGTTCCATATTTGCCGAAAAGCTATTTCTATCCACGCTCTCCTTGCGGAGAGCGACCTGCAGCCGCGCTCTGATCGTAGCAGTAGAAATATTTCTATCCACGCTCTCCTTGCGGAGAGCGACCGCTCATTCTTGGCTCCTTTCTTCATAAAAGAGGATTTCTATCCACGCTCTCCTTGCGGAGAGCGACACGCGGATTACCGCCCTATTTGATAGCCCTTTGAAATTTCTATCCACGCTCTCCTTGCGGAGAGCGACGCTGTGCCGGAGTACAGCGTGGAGGACAGCAAGGAATTTCTATCCACGCTCTCCTTGCGGAGAGCGACCCAGGCGTATGCCCTGGCAAAGAGTTTTAAGCGGATTTCTATCCACGCTCTCCTTGCGGAGAGCGACTCGCGCAGCGCCTCCGCACTCCTGCCCACCAGCAGATTTCTATCCACGCTCTCCTTGCGGAGAGCGACCACCCCAAGTAAACGTGCGAGGGTAATTAAGATATTTCTATCCACGCTCTCCTTGCGGAGAGCGACGCATTCCCGGCAGCAGCGTCGTGCCCACCCAGCCATTTCTATCCACGCTCTCCTTGCGGAGAGCGACTGCCCGCCTCGCCCGCAATGCTCACGCCGTCGGTATTTCTATCCACGCTCTCCTTGCGGAGAGCGACTGTAGTCGTTTACCTTTTCGGGGATGTAGTTGTTAATTTCTATCCACGCTCTCCTTGCGGAGAGCGACAAAATATCGAAAATACGATAATTTGAGCAAGCGAATTTCTATCCACGCTCTCCTTGCGGAGAGCGACTGTGGCCGTAGGAATTTGCCAGTTTGGATATTTTGATTTCTATCCACGCTCTCCTTGCGGAGAGCGACGGTACGCCCCACGAC
>CAVFVI010000019.1:0-55974 GCA_963626055.1 Acutalibacteraceae bacterium | reverse complement strand
GAGCAACTGACTCTTAATCAGTGGGTCCTGGGTTCGAGTCCCCGATGGTGCACCAAAGAATGCCTTACACGAAAGTGTAGGGCATTTTTTTATTGCAATTTTTCAAAGAAGGAACAATCTGGTGCACCGTCGGGGGTACTCGAACAGGGCGGCGGCACGCAGTGCCGTAAGGAACGCCACAGTGCGGCGTTCCTTAGCCCGCGGGAGAGTCCCCGGAGCGTGGCGGACGTGAAAAGGCGAGGCGTTCGGCGGGCAGGACCTGGAATGGGGTGAACGAGTTTTCCAAAAAGGTTTGCGGCGTTGATTGTTTGATGATATGTTTGTTTAAGTTTGTCGCGAAATTTTTGAGATAGCGGCGAAATTTAGGTTGGCGGCGGGGTGAGGGCACCCCGCCCTACGAATGGGGCACGGTGTGTTGCGGATTTTTAATGTAAGGTGTGACGGGGGAAGCGACATGGTCGGGTGACCACGCCCTACAGAGTGTTTTTATGTTTTCATCCGATATCAAAATGTTCTATAGGGAACAGCTTTAACCGTTCCGAAACCTGTAAACAATATCCTACAAAAAGAGAATTATTAAGGTGCCCCGGAACGGTCAAGACCGTTCCCTACGGACAGGAAAAAATAGCAGCAAAATTTTAAGGTAATATACGGGGCAGGTGCGCGGGCGGGCCGATGACGGGCATCGGTCTCTACAAATGAGGCACGCGTTGCAGTATATGGCAATAGTTCTCTTTGGTGAAAGGAGCATTAAGAAGAAACGGGAATAGGATTTTTTAGATTAGAGTAGAGATTTGTGTTAAAAGCTTAAAGCATTTGTCGTAAAGTTGGCGTGGAAAATAATGGAAGCTTCTGCTATAATAAAATGGCAAAGAAGGGAGAATTATACAATGGATAATCGACAACAGTACATAAGGATGCAATCACAATATGCGGATAAAATCGAAGAATTTGAAAAGTGTGTTATAAAAGCAGTGAGAGAAACACACATACTAGCTGAAAAATCGGAGAAAACCTGTAAAAAAGCACACTTGGCAATAGTTTCTCAGGACACCGAGGTTATGAGAATAACAATTCAGGAGTATATCTGTGAATATGGAAAGGAATGGTCCCGACTTCCGAATGTGAAGCTTGTGGCTATTGATGGAGCAACGTATAAGCAACTTTCAATTGATGATCTTACGAAAGAGTTACACTATATTATTACCCTCGTGTATGTATCTAATGTACTGAAAACAGCAAGTTGGGAAAATTTTAAAAGTTGTGTGAAACGTATTATAAAGGAAGCAGGAATCTTCACAAAGGAACAGCTGGATATCATATTTAGGTAAAAGGCGCAGATGCTGGTTGAACATTTCAAGAATTTTTATTTTCCAAATTGCAGTAGGTACTCCTGAATCTGGAGGCCCACCCATGTATAAGAATATAGATAATAGCGTGCGACATCGTGACATATGATGGTGTTATACGCTTGCAGCGGGCAAAGAAATAAAACAGGGAAAAGCTCGTGAATGAAGGTCGTGTAATGTGTTCGGTAAGACATACCGTCTGACAGGATGACAGAAAAATGAAAAAATACCAAATAAGAGCCGCAACAAGTGTTGCGGCTCTTTTGCGTATAGGCAAGCTGGAGCGGAACAAAACAATGCCAAACCCAGTGATCGCGGATAGAGAAAAAATTCAGCGCAGATTTTTGAGTAGGGATAAAAGTGGCAATATTGAACGGATGCCAACACCAACAATAAAAGCATAAAAGAAAAACCTTGAAGCAAAAGCTTCAAGGTTCACTTGGCTGCCCCAGTCCGACTTGAACGGACGACACCCTGATTAACAGTCAGGTGCTCTAACCAACTGAGCTATGGGGCAATATTTTGTTTTTGCGCTGTCGGTGCGCTTGCTTGATTCAGCTTTTATAGTATAGCAACTGGGCAAGAGAATGTCAAGCATAAATTTCAAAAAAAATCAAAATTTTTTTGAAAAACCTGTCGGGAAGTTTTTGCGGGGGCTGACAGGGTTTTGCATTTTGCGCGCGGGCGGGGTGGTATCATCATAACACGCAAAGGGAACAGCGACCGCTGCCTTTGGCCAGGGCGGCGGAGCTGTTCACAGCATGGCGCGGCGATACAAGCCGCCAGCCGGGCAAAGGGACAGCAGAGGCACACTGCCGGGTACCAACGTACATATCCGCCATTGGCGGCAGGCAGGGGCAGAGGTGCCAAAGCAGGAACAGAACCCGGCGGGGCATGGTGGAGAAAATCCATAACAGCCGCCAGCCATGCAGTGCGGACAAGCAGTGGGTTTGAGCAAAGAGGGTGATCCCCGCAAAAAGGCTTCCCTATATAAAAGGAAAGCGGTGCGGGGCTTCCGCCGTGGGCGGAATGGGAAGGAGGCTGACACAATGAAAGAGCGTGTGCGTTTTGCTGTGGGGGCAGCTTCGATGGTATTGGCGGCATGCTGCCTGATGGGCGCGCTGCTTACGGCGTGGCTGCGCTGCGCAGCCGGGGCAGTGACTCAGGCGGCAGGCTGGGCGGTGATGCAGCAGCTGGATTTGAAGGAACAACCGCGCGCGGCTGGGGCTGGCCTGCAGGCGGGTGGTGCGCTGCACCGGGCAGCACTGGCGGCGGAGCCGGGCAGCTTACAGGGCGCTGAGGGGCTGCCGGACCAGGCTGCTTTGGGCGCGCCGCCCGGAACGGAGATAGAACAGCCGGGGGATAAGAGCCAATGAAGCGGGCAGGGATCAGCCTGGCGCTGGCGGTGATGCTTCTGCTGGGGGCGGCAGCTCCGGTTCAGGCCCAGGCAGCGGAAGCCGGGCTGGCGGAGGAGGCGGAAAGCTTTTACCGCTCGGTTCTGGCAGCGAAAGACCGCGAAACGCTGCAAACCTATCTGGACTGCTTTTCGGACCAGCGCCGGGCGGAACTGCGGGCAGAGCTCCCCGCAGCGCTGCGGCAGGAGCTGGATACCGTTTTGCAGCAGATGGAACTGCCGCCCCTTGCCCCGATGGAGGAGAACACGCAGCAAAAAGAGACCGGCTGGCAGCTGGATGCCAGCACAACCTGGGATGATGCCGCGGGCAGCTACACCCTGCGGCTGGAAACCAGCGGCGAAGCAGGCGGGACCGACGCTGTGATCCGCTATACCCTGGCGCCGGAGCTGGATGCCGGCAGTGCGCGGCTGCAATACTGGGCGGTGGACAAGACCCCGCAGGGGTGGAGCCAGACGATGCAGAACTGCCCCAAAGTGGCCGCGGCGCTGGATAACGGGGTGCTGACGGCTTCCGGGTTTGATTTTACAACAGGCAAAAAGCTGGTGGTCCAGCTTGCCGGGCTGCGGCCAGCGCGCGGCAGCAGCTTTGGCGGGCAGGGCGTTCCGGCGGGGGAAGGAGGTGTTCTGCAAAACGTACATGAAACCGATTACACGGTGCGCTACCCGGCGGTTGGGGTGGACCTGCCGCTGAACGCGCCGTGCTTCCCGGCAGACCAGACGATACAGGCCGGGCAGGCAGTGAACTTTGGCTACATGCTGCGCCCGCTGCACGGGGATAACAGCGCCCTGCCGGACGGCACAAACAATGCGTGGTGCGATGCGGCCTATACGGTAACGGATGCCGATGGCCGGGTGATGGGATGCTTCCGCGTGGGGGCCGGGCAGCCCGTTGGCACCGGGCAGTGGGATGCGCCGCTGCCGCAAATCTGCCCCCAAAGCGATACCCAATATACGGTGATACTGACCCTGACGGCGGTACAGGATGCGGCGGGTTCCGGCCCAAGCGGAACCGCGCAGGCTGCGTGCAGCAGCACAGCCCAGGTGTTTGTGCAGCCGTAAAACCTTGCAACAGACAAAAGCCCGCACGGCAAAGCAAGCTGCTGTGCGGGCTTTACGCTGTATTGCGCGGGAAATTATGGTCAGGGCCTGTTTTTGGCGGCAAAAATATGCTACAATAAACACCAAAGCTTTATTTTTACGGATACGGCAAAAGCCAGCAGGGAGGTGTACGGCAATGCCAAACCGAGAAGGCGGATACGGCGGCTACCAGAGCAGCCAGCCGCAGCAGAACAGAATGCCCAGGAAAGTGAACGCGCCCGGCAGCGGCAAGGTACGGCGCGGGGTGGATCCGGCGGGCCTTGGGGCACAGCGCCCCCCGCAGCGGCCGCAGCAGCCCACCCGCCCGGCACAGCAGCCACCGGAACAGCCGCCGCGCCGCCGTACAGCGGAACGCCCGGCAGCCCAGCCGCAGCCCGTGCACCGGGCAGCGCCCCGCCCGCAGCAGCAGGCCCCCTACCGTGCGCCGCAGCCCAACCGGGGCAGCGCACCGCACCCCCGCCCGCGGCGCAAACCGCGCCTGCCGGACCGGCGGGTGATCCTTGCGGGCACAGCAGCGGGCATTCTGCTGTTGGCCGGGGTGATTACCCTGCTGCTGCCAAGCAGCAAAACTGTGGAGGATGTGCCGGTCGGCACAGAGCAGACCGCCCAGGCCGGGCGGCTGGTGGCCCCCGTGCCCTATGCTAACAGCGATGGTTCCGGCAGCGGCGGCCCCAGCATTGACTGGGGAACCATTGGCCCGGTGCAGCAGACAGAAACTTATACTTACACCGCCGCCCCGCAGGCCCCCGACATGGTGCCGGAGTTTGGCCGGGTGAGCACCGATTGGTTCGCCGATGCAGCATTTTTGGGCGATTCCCTGACCGCGGGCATTGCGTACTATGACATTAACGTGGGCGGTGCGCTGGTGCTGGGGTATGAGGGCACCAGCCCCAACCAGATCGTGAACCGTACCGCACTGAAAAACACCAACGAGGATGATGCCGAGCAGGTTCCGCTGGATATTCTGGCCGAGCAGCAGCCCGCCAAGCTGTATCTGTTGATCGGCACCAACGCGCTGGCGGGATTGGGCAATGATGAAGGCTTTTTGGCGTATTACGGCAAACTGCTGGATGAATTGCAAAGCACGCTGCCAAACAGCATGATCTTTGTGCAGTCCATTTTGAATGTGCGGCCCGAAGCGCTGGACCAGGCCCCCGGCCTGACCCCGGAGCGCGTGGGCAGCATGAACGATAAGATCAAAGAAATGTGCAAGGAGCGTGGGTTCTATTACCTGAACCTGACCGAAGCCTTTACCGGGGAGGAAGGCTACCTGACGGCGGATTATGCCCAGAATGACGGCATCCACCTGACGGTTGCCGGGTACAGCCACTGGGTGGACTATCTGTGCACCCATGTGCCGTACAACAAAAACAACCCCTACCAGCAGGGCAGCACCTATTATCTTTCGGACGAACTGCGGCAGCTGATTGCGGACCTGCCGTAAACAAGATATGTGAGGAAAAAGGAATGCCAAACCCGTATAATCCGAACCCCTATAACGAAGACCAGGACCGTGCGCGGCAGCAGCCGCTGTATGACCAGCCCGGCGGCCACCGGCCGGATGCCAGCCAGGAATACCACAAGGGGGATGGTGTGTTCCAAATCCCCTGGTGGGTGATCGTGATCACGTTCTGCTTTGCGGCATGGCCGATTGGCGTTGCTATGATGATCATTAACCATCTGCTGCGGACGGGCAAAATCTCCGCGCCGCAGAGCTGGAGCCAGAACAACCGGCAGACCAGCCAGACGGACACCGCCCGCCCCATCTATGTGGACCCGCAGAAAGCGGAAAAGATGCGCCGGGATGCCCAGCGCGTGGTGCAGAGAGCGGAAGAAGCCGCGCACAAGGCCGAGAAGCGGGTCGAGTTCTACCAGAACGCGGACCGCACACAGGCGTATGACCCGGAGCAGACCGCCCGCCAGGACGAACGCGACCGCAAGGATAAGAGCGAGGGCTGGAGCATTGCCCTGACGATTTTGGGCGTGATTTTTTCCATTGCCATGGTGGCCAGCCTGCCGGACGCCGTGTACTGGCTGCCGGAAGCCCTTACGCAGGGCGGCAGCTACTGGACCTGGCTGTTCCAGGATATGGCGGGCAGCGCGACCCTGCTGTTTGCTGGCGCGGGCTTCCTGTTTGCCGGGTGGAAGCTGCGCACCGGCCGCCGCATGCGCAAAAAGATCAGCAACATTGTGGGCAGCGCCCCCTACATGAAAATCCAGGAGATCGCGGATGCCATCCCCTGCAATTACGCCAAGTGCTGCAAGCACCTGGAAAACTGCATTGACAAGGGCGTGTTTGGCGAGAATGCCTACCTGGATATGCGCACCGGCACCCTGGTGGTGCACGGCGCACCGCCCGCCCCGCAGCCTGCCCCCGCGGCAGCCCCCAAAGCCCAGCCGGAAGCGGCAAAGGCGGAGGACAATTACGCCCAGATCCTGAACCAGCTGCGGGCCTTGAATGACGCCATCCCCGGTGAGGAAATGTCCGATAAGATCAGCCGTTTGGAAGCCGTGAGCGCTAAAATTTTTGCCCAGGCAAAGCAAAACCCGGACAAGCTGCCGCAGATGCGCAAGTTCATGGATTATTACCTGCCCACGGCCCTGAAGCTGCTCAAAACCTATGCCGAGCTGGATGCCCAGGGTGTGGAAGGGGAGAACATCCGCGAATCCAAGCAGCGCATTGAACAGGTGATGGATACCCTTGTGACTGCCTTTGAAGCCCAGCTGGACCGCCTGTTTGAGGATGACGCGCTGGATGTTTCGACCGATATCGATGTGATGGAAAACATGCTGCGTGCCGATGGCCTGACCGGAAACACCGGGAACAGCCCCAAATTGCAGCTGTAAGCCAGCATAGAAAAACAAAAAGCAAACCCAACATTCAACAAAAGCCATGCCGCTTTGTGGAAAACCCACGGCGGCATGGCTTTTGTATTTATGGTTGATTCAGTTTCAAAGCGAAAATGCGGGTTACACGCTGGCGGCAACCGCGGCGGCGCAGGCTTCCAGCTCGGCATCCTGGGCAGCGGTCAGGCGGCCGCGCACGGTCACTTTGGCATCCAGCACGGTGCAGTTTTTCAGCTCGCCAATCTTGGCGGCCATCAGCTTGGCGGCCATCGGGGCCCAGCTGCCGTTTTCCATCAGGGCAAAGGTGCGGTCATGCAGGCTCAGGGCTTTCAGGTCCTCCAGCAGGTTGGCGGCGGGCAGGTAAATGCCGCCGTTGTAGGTGGGGGCAGCCAGCACAATGGTGGATGCGCGCCAGCACTCGGCAACGGCTTCACTGTTGTCAATGCAGGAAAGGTCGTGCACGGCAACCTTTACACCCTTGGCGGCAACCTTGGCGGCCAGGGCGTTGGCAGCGCTTGCGGTGTTGCCGTACATGCTGCCGTACAGAACAACAACGGCTTTTTCTTCCGGTTCGCAGCGGCTCCACAGGTCATACTTGCCAATGAACCAGCCCAGATCCTTGCGCCACACGGGACCATGCAGCGGGGCAATGGTCTCGATGGGCAGGGTGGCGGCCTTTTTCAGCACAGCCTGTACCTGAACGCCGTACTTGCCCACAATGTTGGTGTAGTAGCGGCGGGCATCGTCCAGCCATTTGCCGGCAAAGTCTACTTCATCGGCGAACAGGGCGCCTTCCAGCGCGCCAAAGGTGCCAAAGGCATCGGCGCTGAACAGGGTGCCGGTGGTGGTGTCAAAGGTCATCATCACTTCCGGCCAGTGCACCATGGGGGCCATCACAAAGGTCAGCTTGTGTTTGCCCAGGTCCAGCGTGTCGCCCTCTTTTACCACCAGGGCATCGTCAATGGCGGCGCTATCGGCAGGGTAGTACATCTTCAGCATGGGCAGGGTTTTGGCGTTCACAACCAGGCGCAGGTCCGGCCAGCGAACCAGCACGGCTTCGATCATGGCGGCATGGTCCGGCTCCATGTGGTCCACGATCAGGTAATCCAGCTTGCGGCCATCCAGGGCGGCGGCAACGTTCTCCAGGAACTGTGCGCCAACGCTGGCATCAGCAGTGTCCAGCAGGGCGGTTTTCTCGTCCAGGATCACATAGGCGTTGTAGCTGACGCCGCGCGGAATGGGGAACAGGTTTTCAAACTTTGCCAGGCGGCGGTCACTTGCGCCGACATAAATCGTATTTTCGGATACAGTCTGAATGCTTTGCATGAATATTCCTCCGTATCAGTAGAAATAGTGGAAAATATTTTGAATGATTAGGACACAGTAAAAACTTTGCTGAGGATAGAATACCACATTTTGGGGCGTACTGCAAGATGAAACGGGGGCTTTTTGATGGGATGTGTTTATGGGGATGGTGAGCGGCTTGCCCGCAGGAGTGAGTAGCTGGCAGGGCGGCGGGCGCAGAGTGTGCCCCTACGGGTAGGAGGTGGTTTTAATGGTTGTTGCAGGTGATAAGGCAATTTGTAGGGAACGGTCAAGACCGTTCCCTACAGAGCATTTTATAAGTAGATGCAAACATTAAAATTTTTGTAGGGGCCGATGCTCGCATCGGCCCGCATGACGGGCCTTGCCGGATATCGCAACCACGAAATACGGCAAACCCCCACCGGACATATTGTAACCCCAACACAAACAAAAACCGGCCCCCTTTCAGGGACCGGTAAATGTTCAAGAATGTTCGGGCAATGCGTGGTGATGGTTGTGGCGATAAGCAACCGAGGGCGCTGTGCGCAGGGCAATGGCATCGGCCACGGCGTCCAGCGTCAGGGCCAGGATGATGCCGCCTATCACATCGATTACCGAATGCTGCTTTAACAGCATGGTGGAAAGGATGATGGAAACACACAGCACATCGGCGGATACCCGCACCCACAGCCATTTGCGGCCGCGCAGCCGTGCGCAGTGGTGATAAGCCAGCGCCAGCGTGACGGAGTTGAACACATGGATGGACGGGAACACGTTGGTGGGCGTATCCGTGCGCCACAAAGCACGCACCGCACGGGTAAAGATATCATTGCCGTAAATGTAAGCGGGGCGCAGGTCGGTGCCGTTGGGCACGATCGCGCAGAACAGCAGCGAAAGCGTCATGCCGGTAAACAGCGGCAGGCACAGCCGCCAGAACTCCCGCCGGTCGTTGAACCACAACAGGTAGAACAGCGTGCAGGGGATCCAGGCGAACCACAGGTAATAAGGGATGATGGCGTATTTGCAGAACGGGATCAACTCATCCAACCGGCAGTGGAGCACCAGGTCCGGCACCTGGATGCCCTGTTCCAACAATTTGAAAAACGCAAGATAAAAGACCAGGTAGCAGGCCATGAACTGGATGGGATGGTCTTTGCACCATGTACGAATCACAAAAAACACTCCTTTTTTAAGAAAGAAGGCCGCCGCAGGGGGGAACATTCCCCTTGCAATGATAGAGTATTATACTCCCCCAATATGTCAAAAACAAGGGAAAGCGGCGACAAGGATTGACAAAACGAACCATAAGTTTTTGTGCAGCACTGCTAAAATGTGAAAATAAAAACTGTAAAAGATAACAGAAATAACGGGTCAGGAATGCTTACTGGGCTGCGCGGGCCCAGGTAAGGCCGCCATTTGGCCGGCTATACAATGATACGAGCGCCCCGGCCAGGATTTTGCAGCGGCGGTGCATTTTTTACATTTTTCCCCGCGCCTGCCGGGCAAACCAGTTGCACACCATAATGGGAATTGGTATAATATTACTTAATAATGTACGTTTGCCCAGGCGAAGGATTGCAAAAACTGCACAAAAAGTTTTTTGCCGTGCCGCCGCCTGGAACAGGAGGGGGCAAAATACCGTGCCGAAAATTGATGTGACCCGTTTTATGGAGCAGAGTGGAATGCGCAAAGCACGCTTTGGCGGCTATGAGCCAGACGATGTGCGTGCGGCACTGCAGGCCCTTTGCACGGAATATGAACAGCGCCTTGGCCGGGCCGAAGCCCAGGCCCGCAAGGCCGAACAGGAAAACGCCGCATTGCAGCAGCACTGCCAGACCCTGACCGCCCAGAACAACCGGCTTTCCGGCCAGAACGCGGCGCTGGCGGGCAGCAGCTCTACATATTCGCGCCAGAAAGAAAGCCTGGACGCCCAGGTTTCCGCTTTGCAGGAGCGCAACCATTCGCTGAACGACCAGGTAGCGGTCCTGCGGCTGAAGAATGGCAGCCTGCAAAAAGAAAAAGAAGAATTGCAGGAGCGCGCCGACCAGGCCGAAGCCGCCCTGCGCATCAAGGGCCGTGAACTGGACGATGCCCGCAACGCGCTGGAAAACGGCAAAGAAGAGATCATGCAGGAAGCTCGCCAGAAAGCCGAGGACATTGTGGCCAACGCCCATGTGCGCGCCGACCAGATCAAGGAGGACGCCCAGGCCGAAGCGCAGGCAATGGATGTTTCGGCCCGCGAACAGGCCAAAGCCCAGGCACAAAAGCTGGTGGATGCCGCCGCTGCGGAAGCCAATGAGATCCAGAACGCCCACCAGCTGCGGCTGAACAACCTGCGCGCCGAAGTGCGGGAGATGGAAGCCCAGCGTGCCGCGCTGATCGACTACCTTGGCCTGATGAGCCGCAAGCTGCTGAACCTGCAGAACGAAGCCATTGCCAACGACCCCGCCGCCGAAGCCCGCGCCGCCGATAACGCAGACCGCGAGCTGGAAAGCGAACTGCCGGAGCTGCACACCGTGCCCACGCCGGAAGCTGCGCTGGATTTAAGCCCCGAAACCGTGGCCCGCGCGGTGGATGAACTGCGCGCCCAGGCCGCTGCCGCCGGGGAGGATGACGAACCCGAAACCCTGACCCAGCCGGGCACCGCCCCGCAGGAAGCGGAAAAGCAGGAAGAAACCGCTGCCCCGGCAGAACCCGCAGCCGCGCAGCCGGAGGAAAAAACGCCGGAAAACGCCGCGCCGGAGACTGAAACCGAAGAGCAGCTGGAGACAGAAGAAATGCCCGAACCGGAAAAGGCCGAGGATAAGCCGAACCACCCCACCGGGGACCCCAACCACCAGACCGGCCCGGCGCTGACCGAAGTGCCGGGGGCCATTTTCTCTTCGCCCATTGTGCGCCCGGCGGATGCCCCGCGCCCGGACGATACCCCGCCTTCCGCCACGCCGATGGCCCCGGTGATGCCCAATTTTGAGGAAGAGGACGAACCGGAAGCCCCGGTCCTGCCCATCCCCCAGCGGGAAAAGCCGCAGCCCACGGAACCGGAAGAAGCGGAACCCGCTGCGCCGGAAGAGCCCCAGCCCGAAACGCCGGAAGCCGCCAAACAGCGCGCCGCCCGCCAAAAGGCGATGCGCGCCCTGCGCGCCCTGCGCCGCATGCGGGAGCAGCACGGCTTGGATGCTGAGTTGTAAAACAAGTAAAGAATAGGAGCCTGTAAGTGAAGAATGCTGCGGTAAAAAAATTCACACAGGTTTTGGTTGCCATGGCTGTTGCTGCAGTCATGGCAGCTTTGCTGTGTGCGCCCAAGGCGCTGGGCACCACGATTGGGGAATTTTCCATTGAGCAGATCTATGTCAACGTGCCGGAGCTGGATGTGTTTGTTCAGGCAACGGACGCACAAGGCCAGCCCATCAGCCCGGACCTTGTGCGGGCGGCGGGGGTAGAGCTGTACCTGGGGGATGAAAAGATCCCCACCGGCAACATCGGCATGGCGAACGAGCCGATCTGCTATGTGCTGGCGGTGGACAACAGCGTGGACGAAACCACGCTGAAAGAATACCGCATTGCGCTGCGGCGGCTGATCAACGCCAAAGGCGCAAAGGACCAGATCATGCTGTATACCCTGGCCGGGGATGCGGCCTGCGTTCTGCCCGCGACCATTGATACCTGGGCGGCGGTGAACGCCGTGAACGCGGTGGAAAGCCAGGAGGAGAGCGAGCCCAACCTGGTGCAGGCGGCCACAACGATTTATAACGACATCAACGAAAATTACCAGAGCATTGCGCCGCGCAAGGTGATCTTTGCCCTGACGGAAGCGGGCAATACCGCCACCAGCACAGCGCTGCTGGGTGCTGTGGCCAAAGATACCGCCAGCCGCCTGAACATGCCGCTGGATATCTTTGTGACGGTGGATGATGACAACCCCCTTGCCGAGCTGGGCCAGGCCCTGGGCGGCGATAAGCTGGATGTGGTGCATGAAAGCGAACTGGCCGATACCCTGGCTGAAAAGCAGCAGGCCCTTGCCAATGCGCTGGAGATCAAAACCGCGGTGGATGAGGATTTTTACGGCGAGCGCCTGGATGTGCTGACCCTGAGCGTGCCGCAGCTGGGCAGCGCGGTGAAAACCAACGCTACCGTGTACATGGGCCACCGCCTGGCCAAACCGGCGGTGGAAAGCGTGAAGCTGCATGGCCGCTATGCCATGACCATTCGGTTTAACCAGGCCGTGGGCCGTGCGGAGGACCTGACCTGCTACAGCATTCAAAGCGAGGATATCTGGGGCTGGCATGTAAAAGTCAAGCAGGCCATTGCCAGCACAGACGGCAGAAGCGTTTCGCTGTATACCGAGCCGCTGTACCAGGGAACCTATACCATCAAGCTAAACAAGATGACCAGCGCCATGACGGCGGCCAATGTGAGCGATTCCGGTGCTGTCTACCGCTTTACGGTGGACGGGTGGCCCAAGGATAAAGCGTTTTATCTGGCGCGGTTCCGGCTGCCTGCCATCATTCTGGGCGGGCTGCTGGCGGTGCTGGCCGTGGCAGCCCTGCTGCGCGGGCGCAGGGAGCGCACCGAAGAAAAGCTGGCCGAAGCCGAACACCTGCTGACCGATGCCGCCCCCGTGCAGCAAAGCCTGCCGGGGCGGTGGATCACCCTGTATCTTTCCACCCGGCGGGGCATTGCGGAAACACGCTGGTCCGCCTATGTGGAAAGCAGCCTGATCGTGGGCAGCGATGCCGCCCAGTGTGACCTCTGCCTGGCGGATGGCCGCACCCGCCCCCAGCACGCGGTGCTGGAAGTGGAAAGCAGCGGCGTGACCCTGCGCCCGCTGGACGGTGCCGCCGTGATGGTGAACGGCGACCCCATCGGCGGGGAATACCGCCTGCAAAACGGCGATACCATAAAAATCGGCCGCACCACCCTGCGGCTAGTGCTGTAAACGCGCCCGAAGGAGGAAAACAATGAAACTGACCAAATGCCCCAACGGCCATTTTTATGATGCCGATAAACACCCCGAATGCCCCTATTGCAACGGCGGGCTGGAGGCCGGCAGCGCCATTGCCCGGCCCGGCACCGCTGCCGAGGCTGGCCTTGCCGCCGCGCCCAAAGGCCCGGTGACCGGCTGGTTGGTGGTGCTGGACGGCCCCGCCCGCGGGCAGGACCTGCGCCTGGGGGAAGGCCGCAGCTTTTTGGGGGTGGATGCCGCCGGGAACCCTGCCGTGCTGGATGCCAACAGCCCGCTTGCGGTGCGGCGCGGTATTGTGGTGTATGACCCGCAGGATGCCAGCTGGTGTGCGCTGCCGGGGTCTTCCAACGAGCTGTGTACCCTGAACGGCAAAAGCCTGATTGAAAAGATGCCGCTGGCAGCGGGGGATACCTTTGCCGTGGGCGGCGCGCAGCTGCGTTTTGTGCCGCTGTGCGGGCCGGAGTTCAACTGGAATGCAGCGCCGAAAGAGAGGAAGTGACCCCCTTGGCCAGTGAAATTATTTTAACCGTCAGCGAGCGGCGCAACCGCCAAAAGCTGACCCTTTCCAGCACGGCAGCCCCCTTTGTGTTTGGCCGTGGGCGCGATTGCAGCTTTGTGCTGCGCCGTAATAACGTTGGGGAACACCAGTTCACGATCGAATACAAAAACAATGCCTGGCTGATGCAGGATGCAGGCTCCACGGCCTGCGGCACCTGGTACAATAACCGCTATATCCATTCCGGCGAGGAAGTGACCCTGCAGCCGGGGGATGTGATCGGCCTGAATACCGACGGCAACGAAACCACGCAGGAGATCACCTTCCGCGTGGAAGAAATCCGCCAGGGCGAAGGCACCGCCGCCCTGCGGCGCGAAACGCCCAACGCCGCCGTGCTGCGGGAGCTGGATGTGCGCCGCAAGCGCCGCATCCTGATCGGCCGCGGCGAGGACTGCGATGTGCAGCTGACCAGCGACCGCGTTTCCCGCCACCACTGCGAGGTGGTGTATAAGGACGGCCACTATGAGCTGAACGACCTTGGCTCCACCAACGGTACCTACCTGAACGGCACCCGCGTGCGCAATGAGCTGCTGACGGATGGCGCTATCATCAACGTGCCCACCCAGGTGTTTGCGTTTTCCGGCGGCATGCTGCATTACCATGAGCATAAGGTGGGCATCAGCATTGAGCTGCTGGATGTGTATAAAACCGTCAAAAACCGCAACACCGGCAAGCCGCTGAATATCGTGGACGGCACCAGCATGGGGGTGGAGCCCAACAGCTTTGTGGTTGTGGTGGGCGGCTCCGGCACCGGCAAATCCAGTTTGCTGGGCTGCATCACCGGGTCGTCGCCCTGCACCTCCGGCAGCGTCTGCTTTGACGGCATTGATACCCGCGGCAACCGCAACGCCTTTGATGCTGTGCTGGGCTATGTGCCGCAGAAAGACATCATGCACGATGAACTGACGGTGGAACAAAGCCTGACCTACACCGCCAAGCTGCGCATTGCGCGCGATGCCACCCGCACCGAGATCAAGGCCGCCGTGGCCCACGCCATTGAAGCCGTTGACCTGGGCGGGCGGGAAAAGACGATGATCGCAAACCTTTCCGGCGGGCAGAAAAAGCGGGTCTCCATCGCCATGGAACTGCTGGCTTCGCCCCGGCTGCTGATCCTGGACGAACCCACCAGCGGCCTTTCGCCGGATCTGGACCGCAGCATGATGGAGCTGTGCCGCAAGCTGAGCCACGAAAACTGCACCGTGCTGATGGTTACCCACAACATGTCCAACATCAATCTGTGTGATAAGATCGCCTTTTTGGGTACGGGCGGCGTGCTGTGCTATTATGGTTCGCCCGAAGCGATGGATGACTATTTTGATGTGGAGCTGACCAGCGATATTTTTGAAAAGCTGCATGACCCCGAACAGGTGGAATATTACCGCCAGAAATACTTTACCAGCCCGGAATTCAACCGCCTTGCGGCGCGGTTCCCGGCAGCAGCCAAGGAGGCGGAAAAACGATGCAAAGCGTAAAAATCGGCAAGCTGCTGCGCCAGCTGGCGGTGCTCATCTCCCGCAATTTCCAGCTGATCTGGAACCAGAAGCTGACCCTTGGCAGCCTGATTCTGCAGGCTCCGCTGATGGTGCTTGTCATCAAGCTGGTGGGGGAGCCGGACTGCTTTACCTCCAACCTCATCAACATCGGCAGCCGCACGGTGCTGTTTATCGTGTGCGCCATGGCGTCCTTTATGGGGCTGCTGAACTCTTACCGTGAGATCTGTAAAGACCGGGAAATCATCTTCCGCGAAGCCAGCGTCGGCGTTTCGCTGCTGGCAACGGTGCTCAGCAAGGCCATCACCCTGTTTCTGGTGGAAGCCGTGCAGGCGGGAATTTTAACGGCAGGCTTTGTGGAGATCATCCACATCCCGCAGAACCATCTGCTGCTGGATACCAATGTGGAAATCTTCATCACGATCTTTTTGCTCATGGCGGCATCCAGTGCTATGGGGCTGCTGGTATCCGCCAGCCTGAAAAGCAGCGAGGCCGCCGTGCTTCTGGTGCTGGTGCTCATCATCGGGCAGGTGGTGTTCAGCGGCGTTATGTTCAGCATGACCGGCGCGCTGACGGCCATCAGCTATATCATTGTCTGCCGCTGGGGCATGGGGGCGCTGGGGGCTTCCACCGATTTGAACGACCGCCTTTCCTGGCTGAAAGCAGGGCTGGACAGCCCGATGTACGATCCCACCGTGCCCAACCTGGTACACAGCTGGCAGATGCTGGGGTTGATTACCCTGGTGTGCGTGGCGGCGGCATGGCTGGTGCTGTATATTGGGTTTAATCGGAAAAAGGGGTAATCGGTACAGCGCAATCGGCAAGGTTTTCCGCGGTAGGATAGGGTCACCCAACCCTGCCACGCATTTGGAATGAAGTAATCAGTTTTTAGTGGCCGCCCGCGGGTGTTTGCGGTATTCAGGGGCAAAATATTTGGCAAGGCCCGTCATGCGGGCCGATGCGAGCATCGGCCCCTACAAATGGGGGTTAGGTTTGCGCAAGAGATTTATGTTCTTACACAGCGGGGTGAGGTCCCCCATCTCCGGCCTAAGAGCCGAACCTGTGGTTCGGTTGGTCTCCGAAACGCGCCTGCGGGCGCAGCGCCCTACAGATTATTTTGATGTTTGCCTCCATTTATAAAATGTTCTGTAGGGAACGGTCTTGACCGTTCCGGGAAGCATGCTGTATTGCACACAAAATAAATTTGAATTCCAAGGTTTCGGAACGGTCAAGACCGTTCCCTACGGATTGATTTATTGTACATAATGGACAATAACACATTTCCTTACCCATAGGGCCATGGAGCGAATATTTTTTGGGTTTGTGGTAAGGAACCACCCCTCAGTCACCTACGGTGACAGCTCCCCTCAAAGGGGAGCCAATATCTTACTTTAGGCTTGCGATGGCTCCCCTTTGAGGGGAGCTCCGGCAAGGCCGGTGAGGGGTGGTTCCACGCCACAAACCTCTAAATTCAACACAAAACAACACCCCCGCCGGAGGGCAAGCAGATGGCTTGCGGCTCGGCGGGGGTGCTGTTATAATGGCAAAATAATTTACTTGTCTTCTTTTTTCATGGCGTTCTTGCCGGTTTCCACGGCCTGTTTGGCGGCGGCTTTGGCGCGGGTGGTCACTTTGGTCAGGCCAACGCGCAGGGAGGCCAATGCTTCGCGGCGGTCGGGGACCATGTCCGGGAAAGCATGCAGCAGACGGCCGGTGCCGAAGAAGCGCTGCTTGCTCAGGCGGATGGTGGTATCGCGCAGGGTGCCGGCTTTGCCTGCCAGTTCACGCAGCTGGTCGCGCAGCTCGGCGGCGTTGGTGGCGCCCTCCATGGCGGCCAGGGTCAGCTGCAGTTTCTGCTCATCCAGCAGGGTGTCCATCGTCATGGCGCTGGTGCCGATCACTTCGGTCAGGGCGTCGCTGGTGGTGCGCATGGCTTTGCGCAGCTCATCAATGCGGGCCAGCTGCTTGCTGAAGCCGACAGCCTGAATGACGGATACGATCACATCCGCCAGGAACAGGCCGCCGAAAATCACGTCCAGCCAGATCAGCACAAGGGTGGGGATAGCGGCACTCGGCTTGCTGAGCAGCGGGTGAACCACCACCATCAGCAGCACGCTGCCCAACCCCCACAGCAAGGAAAACTGCGGGCAGATGAACCCGCCCAGGTTAAAGCGATACATGGAATAGTCCCACCAGCGGGTGTGGAAGATCTTGTACAGGATGTACCCGCCAACCAGCTCCACCAGCGTGGTGATGACCATGCCGCCGAAAAAGGCAACCAGTACGTTCTGGTACCATGCCATATCGCTGCTTGGCATGGTAAAACGGCCAAGAACGGCGATCATTACCGTCATGCCGCAGCCGTAAATAGGGCAGATCGGCCCGTTCAAAAAGCCGCGGTTGACCGGCTCCCGCGTGGTGATGGCTGCATAGGCAACCTCAACGCACCAGCCCAGGAACGCATAGACGAAAAAGAAAAATACCGCATGCAGCAGGGCATAAGTGGTCATTCCTGCACCTCCCCGGCGGGTTCGGATTCTTCCTCCGGCTCCAGGCGGCGGGCCAGCTCTTTGGGCTCCACCCAGGTCACGCTGGAATCCGGCCCCTTGCGGGCGATCAGCGCCTTGATGGGAATGCCCTGTTCGCTGAACATACCCTCATGCTCGGTGCGCAGGTTCCAGTCCGGCTCGTTCTTGTGCAGGTCAAAGGTCTGCCAGGTGATCTCGAACCCGGCCGCGGGGAAGTAACCCAGGCTGTCCCGGAACAGGTCATCGTCATCGGTCTTGAAGTAGATTTCAGCACCCTCCGGCATCAGGGCGCGGTACTGCAGCAGCTGGCGCGGGTGGGTCAGGCGGTGCTTGTTGCTGCCGGCGTTTTTGCTCCACGGGTTGCAGAAGTTGATGTAGATGCGCTGCACGGTGTCCGCCGGGCTGAACACGCCGGAAAGGCGCTCGATATCCAGCGAGGCGATCTTGACGTTATCCGGCGGCAGGTTGGCGGCGGCGTAAGCAGCTTCCACCTTGCGCTTGGCCAGGATCAGGACCTTATCCGTAATATCAATGCCAAGGTAGTTGATATCGGGGTGCAGGGGGGCCAGCTGGCTCAAAAAGCCGCCCTTGCCGCAGCCCAGCTCCAGGTGCAGGGGCTGCTCCGGCCGGGCGTACTGCTCATGCCAGTGCCCGGCATGGGTCAGCGGTTCGTGAACATGGAAATCGCAGGCCAGCAGTTCCGGTCTGGCATAGGGCTTAAAACGCATACGCATACAACAATACCTCACTCATGATAATTCACTAAAAAATTCTGGACATCGGCAAAATCGGTGCAGGCAAGGCTGCCCTGGCAAAAGCCGGGTTTGCCGCCGCCCCGCCCACCGAACGCTTCGTTCAGCGCCTTGCATACCGGGCGCACATCCCCACCGGGCAGGCAGAGCGCATAGGCAAGGCCCTGCCCGCCGGGGGCCAGCACCGCCGTCAGCGCGTTGGTGCGGGCCGATACCGCCAAGCAGATCCGCCGCAGGCCGTCGCCGTCTGCACCGTCACAGTGCAGCACAGCGGGCCGGCCGGGCACGGCGGATTGGGCCAGAGCTTCGGCCAATGCGTTCTGCATGGCGGCAAGGCGCTGCTTGAGGGCGGCTTCCGCCGTTTGCAGGTTCTGCACCGCGGGCAGCAGGCGGCCGGGGGCGGAGCTTAACAGGGTGCCCACCGCGGCGGCATCCTGCCAGGCGGCGGCAATGGCCTGGTACGCGCGTGCCCCGCACACAACCGCCAGCCGGGTGCCGCCCTTGTAGCTTTGGGCGCTCAAAATCTTGATGGCCCCCACCTGGCCGGTGGTGGAAAGATGGGTGCCGCAGCAGGCGCACAGGTCGGCCCCGCCGGCGTCCACCAGCCGCACCGCCCCGTCAATTTCCTTTTTGCTGCGGTAGGTCAGTTTTGCAAGTTCTTCCGGCGCGGGGTACCAGCAGCGCACCGGGGCGTCCGCACGGATCACCGCGTTGGCCTGGGCTTCCGCTTCGGCCAGCTGGCCGGCGGTCAGCGGAACGCTCATATCCATCCGCACCGCGGGGGAGCCGATGTGGAAGCCCACATTCTCCGCCCCAAACAGCCGGTGCAAAGTGCCGCTTAAAATGTGCTCGCCGGTGTGCTGTTCCATATGGTCGCGGCGGCGCGCCCAGTCAATGCGGCCTTCTACCGCCTGCCCAACCGGCAGCGCTGCGCTGACGGTATGGGTGATCACGCCGCCGTGCTCCTGCACATCCGTTACAAGGGCGGTGCCCAGCGTGCCGGTATCGCAGGGCTGGCCGCCGCCCTCCGGGTAAAAGGCAGTTTGGTCCAGCTGCACGGCAAACTGTTCCCCGGCCGGGGTGCAGGCAAGCACCGTGGCGGTAAAAGTTTGAACATATGGGTCAGTTTCGTATAGCTTTGCCGTTGCGGGCATGCAAGGTCATCCCCCTTTCGGAATATTTTTTCATTATAGCATAAAACGGCAGTGGAAAAAACAGTTCAAATCCGTTATAATAAAAATTAGCTATAATTCCGGCGGTTCCCCCGCAAGGTGGGAGCCGGAAAGGGGGCGGGAACCATATGAAAAAACGAATTTCAGCACTGGTTTTGAGCAGCTGCCTGCTGGCGGGCTGTGCGGGCCAGGGGGCGGCTGCCACCGGCGAAACTGCAGCGCCGAGCCAGGCTGCGCCCACCGCAGCGCCGCAAAGCCTGACGGTGAGCGGCCTGCTGGATACCAGCGCAGCCGTTGGCGCGCTGGAGCTGTATGCCCAGGCGCAGAACGTGACGCTGCAAAACAGCTTTGAGACCGAAACGGCGGACCTGGTGATTCTGGATGCCCCGCCGCAGGATGACGGAACCTGGAAGAACCTGGCGGATAACGAGCTGCTGGCCGCAGCCGCGCAGCGCGCCGGGCTGGATGCAGGAAGCACCATTACCGCCCTGCCGCTGGGCCAAAGCCTGTATGCCTATTGGGCGGATAACCGCGTGCTGACCGAGCTTTTGCAGAGTGATGCCGCGCTGGACGATTTGCGCGCCGCAACCTGGGCGGAATGGTCCGATTTTGTAACGGCGGTGACCCAGTGGTGCGCGGAACCCGGCGCTGTGCAGGTAACGCTGAACGGTAATGTTTACACCCTGCCCGCCGAGCGGCGGGAGACCCTGGCCAACCTGAACGGCGTATTTGCCGCCCAGGGGCCGGAAGTACGCGGCAGCAGCGGGGACGGCGGCGTGGCCGAAAACACACCCGCGCTGTACACCACCGCATTGCTGGCGGCGGGGGAGCCGCTGACCGAAGAAAACCTGACCGGCCCGCTGAATGCGCTGGAGCAGGAGCTGCGGCTGGAAGATGCAAACAGCGCCTGGCAGGCCGGTGTTGCAGACCAGTGGACCAGCAAGGATCTGTTCCAGCAGGGCTATGCCCTGTTCTACCGCGGCTACCTGGCCGACCTGGTCAGTGACAGCGGCGCGGCGCTGAGCAGCGCCCAGAAAGACGCGTTGGCGTGGCTGCCCATCAAGAATAATCTGACCGAAGCCGATATCGCCAACCAGCGGTTCAACCTGGCCGGGCTGATGAATTACCCCATTTTGGCCAACCGCGCCTGGCTGGCCATCCCGGCGGCTGCCGATGAGGAGAGCGCCCGCGCCGCCGCGGCCGCCATTTTGTGGCTGTACACCAGCAAGGCGGGGGAGAGCGCGTTGATCGACACCCTGGACCTGATCACCCCCTGGGGCACCGGCAGCAACCAGAACGCCGCCGCTGCCATGCAGGCAGAGCAGGTGACAGCCGGTATGTTGCCCGGCGCAGCGCTGGACCAGACCCAGGCCGCCGCATTGCAGCAGGCCCAGCGCGGGCTGTATTACCAGGCGGACGGCATTACCCTGCGGGACGGCCTGTGGGATGAGGACGCCGCCGCTGCCTGGCGCACCGCCGTAATGGCGGCCCTTGGCGCAGAAAGCACCGAAACAGATGATAACTGATGCCCCAGGGTGTACCTGATTTTTGGAACGGGGCTTTGCGGAATACAAGAGGTTTTAAGGAGAAGAGGAAAAAATGAAGAAGAAGCGTTGCAGTGGTATCCTGATGCCGGTTTCCAGCCTGCCGGGCGGGTATGGCATTGGCTCCATGGGCCAGGCCGCCAGAGATTTTGTGGATTTTCTGGCGCTGGCCGGGCAGAGCGTGTGGCAGATCCTGCCCGTTGGCCCGACTTCGTATGGTGACAGCCCGTACCAGAGCTGCTCGGCTTTTGCGGGCAACCCGTACTTTATTGACCTGGACCAGCTGGCCGCGGACGGCCTGCTGAAGCCGGAAGATTACGCCAAAGAAAACTGGGGCACCAACCCCAATTACTGTGACTATGCCCTGCTGTACGAAAAGCGCTACAAGGTGCTGCGCAAGGCATACGCCGCATTTTTGCAGCAGCGCCCGGTGCCGGGGTACGATACCCCCTACAGCGATGACTGGTACCGCTTTACCTTTTTGAGCGATGCCTGGCTGCCGGATTACTGCCTGTACATGGCCATCAAAGAAGAAAACAAGATGAGCGACTGGCAGACCTGGCCCGCCCCGCTGCGCCTGCGTGACCCCAAGGCGCTGGAAGAGTTCCGCGCCAGCCATGCCGATGAGCTGGGCTTCTGGACCTTTGTGCAGTATGAGTTCGCCAGGCAGTGGCAGGCCCTGAAAGCCTATGCCAACAGCAAGGGCATCAAGATCATGGGCGATATCCCCATCTATGTGGCGGCGGATTCTGCCGATGCGTGGGCAGGCCGCGAACTGTTTGAGATGGACAGCGAGGGCCACCCCCGCCGCGTGGCGGGCTGCCCGCCGGACTATTTTGCCCAGGACGGCCAGCTGTGGGGCAACCCGCTGTATGACTGGGCCTACCACAAGCGCACCAACTATGCCTGGTGGGTGCGCCGCGTGCGCCATGCGCTGAGCATTTATGACATCCTGCGCATTGACCACTTCCGCGGCTTTGATACCTATTGGGCCATCCCGGCAGGGGACGAAAACGCCCGCGGCGGCAAGTGGGAACAGGGCCCCGGCATGGACCTGTTCCGCGCGCTGCGCACCGCTCTGGGTGATTTGCCCATTGTGGCCGAGGACCTGGGCGAAATTTTTGATTCCGTCCGTGTGCTGCTGGCGGAAAGCGGATTCCCCGGCATGAAGGTGTTGCAGTTCGGCCTGAACGGCACCGACAGCGTGGACCTGCCGCATAATTACCCGGCCCACTGCGTGGCTTACCCCGGCACCCATGACAATAACACCCTGCGCGGCTGGCTGGAAACCGAAACTACCCCCGCCCAGCGTAAACAGGCCAAGGCATATTTTGCCCTGACCGAGCAGGAGGGCGAGATCACCGGCCTGCTGCGCGGTGTGCTGGCAAGCCCGGCGGAACTGGCCATTGTGACAATGGCCGACTGGCTGGAAAAAGGCAGCGAAGCCCGCATGAATACCCCCGGTAACCCGGTGGGCAACTGGCAGTGGCGCGTTGCCGCCAAGGACCTTACCCCCGCGCTGGCGCTGAAGATCCACGAGATGAGCGCACGGTATTTCCGCGCAGAACCCCTGCCGGAACCGAAGCCGGAAAAGGAAGAAGCGCCCGCCCCGCAGCCCAAGGCCAAGGCGGCTGACGCAAAAGCAGAAAAAACCACAGCACCGGCGAAAAAAGCAGCAAAAAGTGCAAAGTGATTTTTTGAACAGTAATACTTTTATTATTAAGCAATTCTTTGTGTAATGCGGGTATGGGAAAACCATGCACGGTATGGTAAAATATACAAAGATTCTGTGCCAAGTTGTAGCATTACAACATTAAGGCAACATAAAGAACCGAAGACGCTTTGTTGGATCTTGTATGTTTTACATGGAGGAAGACGCATCATGCAGGAATTTACTCTGGAACAAATTGGCATGCAGGTTACCGCATTGCAGAATTTTTTTGACCAGGTTACTTTGATCGACCCGCTGGCCCAGGCTGAAGTGGACCCCGCCACCCTGCAGGCCACCGGCCATGCCGATGCTGTGCCCGTGCTGAACGCGGACGGCCGCGGCTGGCAGCCGATTTTGGGCGAGGATACCGGCTTTGTGTTTTACCAGAACATTCAGGTGGAGCACCGCCCGTTTGTGCTGGCTACTACCTATTTCCTGACGGCAGACCTGCCCGCCAATGACCGCGAGGCAAACGCCCTGCTGCGCCTGCTGGGCCAGTACCGCGAGGAGATGCGCCGCGATTATGTGACCGGCGTGTATAACCGTGCGTTCCTGGATTCCGCTTACCGCAAAAAGGTGGCGGCTGCCGCCTGCGCAGGCAAGCCGGTCAGCGTGGTTGCTGCCCGCGTGAACGAGTATTGGAACCTGCTGCGTGAGGAAGGCGCCCCCGCAGCGGATTGCTGCCTGAATGCCGCCGCCGGCATTTTGCAGCTGGCTGCCGGGCCGGACCAGCAGAACGCGGTTGTCCGCCTGGAAGACGGCATTTTCCTGGTGGTGGGCGTTGGCACCCCGGCGGCAAAACTGCAGGCCGCGCTGCACGAAGCGCTGGGCGAATCCCGCCGCACGTTCGGCATCACCCTGTCCCGCCGCGGTGAGTTTACCGTGTCGCTCGGCTCTGCCGATTGGGGCGAAGCCGGCAGCTGGGACCTGATGGTGGCCCTGGCCGAGCAGCGCCTTTCCGGCTGCTGAAAGAGCTGAAACAAAAGAATAAATCCCCCTTGTGGAGCCATACTAGCTTTGGGAACAATCCCAAAGGAAAAGGCTGTACACAAGGGGGACTTTTTTATGCCGGAAAACCAGAATACGCAGAAAACCAGCGATAACGAAGCCATGCTGCAGGAGATCGTACAGAACACCGAGATGGGCAAAAACACCCTGGATGAGCTGATGGGCCTGACGCATGACCAGAAGCTGAAAGACGAGATGATGCGCCAGAAAAACGAGTACCGCCGCCTGAACCAGCAGGCCCACACGGCGCTGGATGCCATCGGCGCACAGGCCAAGGGCCAGAGCGCCGCCGCACGCATGAGCGTGAGCATGGGCATCCGCACCCGCACCATGCTGGACAAAAGCACCCGCAACCTTGCCACCATGTTGGCGGAAGGCAGCGGCCAGGGTGTGCTGGACTGCAAACGCGCCGAAACCGACTACCCCCAAGCCAGCCCCGGTGCCCACAAGTTGATGGAAGAACTGTGCGCCTTCCAGACCGGGGCGGAGCAGGCGTGGAGGGAATTTGTTTGATTAGTTAGGAGGTAGGAGGGAGGAGGTAGGAGTTATCGCAATTAGGAATTTGAGGAGGGAAAAGAATAATGAATAGATAATAAAGAATAATTGTGGTGGACCGCGGCGCGGTGCGCCGCTCAGGAAATATTAGGGTTGCTGGTATTTAGAAATGCGGGATGAATGAAAAAACAATCTGTAGGGCGCGATGCCCTCATCGCGCCGGGGAGAAACGTAAATGGAATGCCGCAATCTCAATGCAGCCCGGAACCCATCTGTAGGGGACGATGCTTGCATCGTCCCGCGGGGCTTTGTCTTATTGCACATTATAAATTTGATGTTTTGCCTTGCCCTATGGTAGGGGGCGGCGTCCTCGGCGCCCCGGATGGAAATGGGGGAACCATAAATTTTTAGGCTCTACGCGGGGAACCACCCCTCACCGGCTTTCGCCGGAGCTCCCCTCAAAGGGGAGCCAATATCTTATTTTAGGTTTGCGATGGCTCCCCTTTGAGAGAGAGGTCGCAGAGTGACAGAGAGGACGGGGCGCTGGTTGCGCTGGACGCGAAGCGGCCTGAGAGGTTCTCTGCAACAAACCTAAAAGACATCCGCCCCTCGGCCCTGGAACGGTCAAGACCGTTCCCTACGGAATATTTTGTAATGTGCAATCGACATTTATTGTATATCTCACCCGTAGGGGCGCACATTGTGCGCCCGCGGGCCCTTGCCGTATTCCGGGGGTAGGTATTTGACCAGGACGGCGGGCCGATGCGGAGCATCGTCCCCTACAAATTGGTTTACAGGTTTGCAATAAATGATTTATGCTTCTCAACGGCGCGATGGGGGCATCGCGCCCTACAGATGAGAGAAACGAACCTACAAATAAAACAGCCGCAGCGCTGGGAAAACTCCCTGCCGCTGCGGCTATTTCTGTTTTTTCTGTATTCTATTATTAAAGTTTTTTCGCCAAAGCCTTTTTTCAAAAAAGGCTGGAAAATCCCCCCGTAAATAAAGCCCTCACTGCCAAATCGTATCTTTCGTCGGCTGCTCTTTGATCAGGCCGGTGCGGTAGGCGGAAATGAGGCGGTGGAGGTCGGCCACCTGGGCGCGCAGGTTGGCGCCCTCGTCCACATGTTCCACCAGAACGCGGTCAGTGTGGTTGTCGTCCACCACATCCACGCGGGACAAAATATCCAGGTTTTCCCGCACCGCTTTGGCGGTGTTTTCAAACGGCTGGTGGGTGCGCAGGCTCATGCCGTGGCTGGAATACACCAGCGTGTACCCCGCAATGCCGGTGCGCTCGTGGTAAGCGCGGCAGAACCCGCCGTCAATCACCAGCAGCCGCCCGCCGCCCTTGATGGGGCTTTCGCCGGCCTTTTCCCGCACGGGCACATGGCCGTTCACAATGTGGCAGTTGCCCGTTAAGCCAAACTCCGCCAGAATGCGGCAGCAGATGGCGGCATCGTCATACCAGGTGTAATAGGGGTCCTTGATCTCCTTGTGGGTTTCGGGGTCCTCAATGTACAGCCGCTCAAAGGTGGTCATGGCGCTGCGGCCAAACAGCGGGGAGAGCTTGCCGCACCATAAGTACCACAAAAAGTCCTGCCCGCTCTGCCGCTCCGGCGAGCCCTCCGGCGCAAAATAGCCCAGCCGGGCGCGCAGGTCGCAGTAATCCAGCAGCGCGCGGCCCCGCAGGGAACGGCCCTCGAACGTTTCGGCGGCAAATTCGCCCTCGTCCGTCAGGGGCACTGCGCCATGGTACAGCAGGCAGCCGTTCTCAATGTGGTACACGCTGCCCTTGGCATACAGGAACGCAACGTGCTTTTGCAGCTTTTCGCTGTGGCGGAAGGATGCCACCAGCTTGTCCAGCACAAACTTTTCGTCCGCATTCAGGCGGGCCGGGTTCTCCGGGTCTACCGTGGGGAAGCTGCGGTCCCGCAGGGGATATACCTTGCCAAAATAATCCACCGTTCCGGCTTCGTAATCAATGCGGCGCAAAAAGTCCCGCCCCTGCATCTTGAAATCCGGGTTGCGGTCGATCACTTCGCACTCCAGCTTCAGCATCAGGATGGTGATAGCCTTGTGCATAACGGCGCAGCGGTGCAGCATGCCCTCGGTGTAAGGGCCGCGGGTAGCATCGGTGTGCGGCATCCAGATGGTCAGGTCCTCATTGCCGTAATACTGCTCCGCCATGCGCAGCAGGTGGCGCAGGTTGATGCCGTAAAAATCTTCGATCATGCCGTGGTTGTGGTAGGCAAGGGTGGTTTTCAGCACCGTGCAGCAGCACAGCGCACTGCCGGCGGCGGCACCCATCCACACAACGTCGTGGTTGCCCCACTGGAAATCCACATTGTGGTGGGTCATCAGCCGGTCCAGGATCAGGTCCGGGCGGGGACCGCGGTCAAACAGGTCGCCAATAATGTGCAGCTTGTCCACCGCAAGGCGCTTGATCAGCTCACACAGGCGGATGATGAAGGCATCCGCGCGGTCATTGGCGATAATGCTGCCCACGATCTGGCCATAGTAGAGGGTTTTGTTGTGGTCCTCAAAGTGGGCGTGCAGAAGTTCGTCAATGATATGCCCGCAGCCCTGCGGCAGGCAGGAACGCACATATTCCCGCGTGTGCTTGGACGAAACAAAGCGGCATACATCAATCAGGCGCAGCAGCGTCTGGCGGTACCAGGCTTCCAGCTCAAAGCGCTCCGGGTAGCGGGCCTTGAGCAGCGGCAGCTTGCATACTGGGTAGTAGATCAGGGTGGCCAGCTCCGCACGGATGGCCTTGGGTACGTTTTCGCCCAGAACAATATCAACTTTTTCGCGGATAACGCCGGAAGCGGAGTTCAGCAGGTGGATAAAAGCCTCGTCCTCGCCGTGCAGGTCGCTGATATAATGCTCGGTGCCCTTGGGCAGCTTGGCGGTGGCTTCCAGGCTGATAACGGCGCTGGCGGCCGCGGCCTGGGTGGGATAATCCCGCGCCAGCAGAGAAAGGTACTTTAACTCTGCCGCACTGGCGGTGGGGGTATCAGTGGTAGTGGAACCCATGGAACAGTATTCTCTCCTTTTTAACGGGCTTGAATCAAAGCACATAATTGTATTATTGTTGCAAAAATTGGTACTTTTATTGTACGCTGTCCCGCCCGGTGCGTCAATCGGAAAAGTGCCGAAAAACCCTGTGCTGCATCCGTTATATTTGACTATTTGATAATCCTTGTCCCACAAAATGGCAGGGTTCGCCAGGGTGCGGCAGCATCCGGGCGTAGCTTTCTTTTTTCGGGCAGGAATGTTATAATAAGGCAAAAAATAGAGAAAGCTGGCGTAACCATGCAGGCAAAAACGCGTGCGGCCCGGCTGTGGTGGGCGGCCGTGGTATTGTTGGCCGCGCTGCTGGCCTGGCGCACCAACCCCGCAGCACCAGTACGAGTTTTATAACAACAAACCGGTCGCCAGCGGGGAATACCGGCTGCAAAGCATCCGGCTGCCGGGTGGGTTCCAGGCGCAGCGGGTCACGGCGCAGCAGGCGCGCAGCCTGCAAAACGGCGTGCTGGTGCTGGCGTACCCCACCTGCCCGTATTGCCGCAACCTGATGCCGGAACTGGCTGCGGCGGCCAAAGCGGCGGGCGTAAAGCTGTACTACTGTGAGCTGGACCAATACCGCGATGTGTATACCTATGATAAAGCATCCGGCACGCTGACCCAGACAAAACCGGCCGGGGAAGGCTATGCCGCCCTGTTGGCGTGGCTGGATGAATACGCGCAGGAGTACCGGGTCAAAACCCCGGATGGGGACGAACTGCCCGTGGGGGAAAAGCGCCTGGGTGCGCCGACCCTTGTGCAGGTGCGGGAAAACCAGCCGGTATCGGGATGGAAACTTTCGTCCGTGCAGGATGTGAACTACCACCAAAACAAGTACGAGCGCTGGGATGCCGAAACGCAGGAGTGCGTGTACGCATCGCTGCTCCAATATCTGAACGAGGAAAACGAAACATGAAAAAGAAAATTGGCTTTGCCGCCCTTGCCGCTGCCGCGCTGGCCCTGCTGCTTGTGGGCTGCGGCGTGAAAATTACAAGCGTTAGGCTGCCGACCGAGATCATTCTGGAAAAAGGTTCCGAGCAGCAGCTGGAGATTGTGTTCGGAGCCGATACCGAAACCGACCAGGACAAAATTTCCGCCGCAGCGGAAAAGCTGACGGTGGAGTGGACCTCGGCTGACGAAAAAGTGGCGACCGTTGATGACACCGGTATGGTAACGGCCGTTGGAGCAGGGAAAACGGATGTGACGGCGGCGGTGCCGGATAAAAACCTGACCGCCACCACCCATGTCAAGGTCATCATCATCCCGGCGGGGGGGGAAGCACCGGAACACTTGGAACTGACCACAAACGGCAAAAATACCGCGGAACTTGGCGCAAAAATGGTTCCGGAAAACGCAACGGAAGTCAAACTGGCGTACCGTTCCAGCGATGAAAGCGTGGCAACCGTGGATGAAACCGGCCTTATCACAGCAGTGGCCGACGGCGAATGCACCATTACCGCCTATGTTACAGCGGATACCCCGGCAACGAACGAAACCGCCCCGCGGGCCGTGGTCGTGACGGAACCCGGCGAAGCGGAAAGCACGGAAAACGCGGCGGATACCGAACAGGCCGTGATGCCGGATAACCTGGCAGAACTGGATTCCGCGTTCGGTGTGATGCCGGACGGCCTGAGCGCCGAAACGAAAGTTACGGTCAGGACCCAGGTGGAAACCATTGCCCTGGATAAGACCGCGGGCACCCTGACCGTGGGCGGCGCAGTGACGCTGACTGCGGCAGTAACGCCTGAAAACGCCACCGACCCGGCGGTTACCTGGACATCCAGCGATGAGAGCGTTGCAACGGTATCCGAAACCGGCGTGGTGCAGGCCATTGCACCGGGCAAGGCAACCATTACCGCCGCCAGCAAAGATGCCCCGGAGGTCAGCGCAAGCTATGAATTGACGGTGCAGCAGAAAAAAGCCAACACCAGCAACACGGCAGGCACAAGCAGCTCCCCCAGTGCGGCTGCATCCGCCCCAGGCAGCCCGGAACCCGCCCAGCCGGCATATGAGGAACCGGCACAGAGCGAGCAGGGAGCAGGGCAGGAGGAAGCAGCACCTTCGCAGACTACCCCACCGACCGGAGAGGGCGGTGGAATCGGCAAAGACAGCAGCGAAATACTTTGGAGTCCGATTGATAACGACTGCCCGCCGGAAGAACATGAAGTTGGCTGGTGCTGATAATACAAAAGAAGAGACAGCTTCGGACGAGGCTGTCTCTTTTGTTTTGCCCGGAGCAGGGGAGAGGCTGGCTGATAAAAGCGGGCGGGGCAAGCTTTGCAATATAAAAGTTTTCCTGCTTGGAAAATTTCTTTGCGATATTGGCAGATTTTTGCTTGCTTCAACATTTGGTAGCATTGCATCAGCGTGATGAACGATGGGAAAAGCACACTGCCTTACTAAAAAGCGATTGACTTTTCGCGCGGAAAACAGTATGATATTGGTGTAATCAAAAAGAACTTATCTTTTGTGAGAACGCCGTTACTGACGCCGTTCTCATTTTCTTTATCTAATAAAAATAACAGGCCCGCCCGCATATGGTGTTCCAATGCGGGCGGGCCTGCGTTTTGATTTTTGTGTTGTCCGTTTATCTTTTTTGGTTTGCCCTTAGTGCTGGGGGTTCAGGATGGTACGCCAGTCAAGGTCGCCGTGCTCCAGGCCGTGGATCAACACCTCGGCGGTGGCAATGTTGGTGGCAACCGGAATGTTGTGCACATCGCAGATGCGCAGCAGGTTCATCTCGTTGGGCTCCGAGGGCTTGGCGCTGATGGGGTCGCGGAAGAAAAGCAGCATGTCCACTTCATCGCAGGCGATGCGGGCAACGATCTGCTGGTCACCGCCGTGGCCGCCCGGCAAAAAGCGCTGTACGTTCAGGCCAGTGGCTTCGGCCACAAGCCGCCCCGTGGTACCCGTGGCGATCAGCCTGTGCTCGCTCAAAATCTGCCGATAGGCAATGCAGAACTGAACCATCAGTTCTTTCTTTGTATCATGTGCAACAAGGGCAATCGTCATAAGAAATCCCCCACTTTCTATAAGCTACAGCATAGCATGGCTATGCGTTTTTTGTCAAAAACAGGTCAGCGGAATGCGCTCACCCAAAATGCGGCCCGCAAGGGCGTGCCCAGCAATGGCGGCGGGGCAGTCCTGCGGCAGGGCGGTGCCTGCGGCACCGGCGCGCTGCAAGGTGCGGCTTTCCGGAATGGCGGCAATCAACTGCAAACCAACGGTGTCAATGCACTCGTCCAGGTCAAACACCGCAGCATCCTTGCCAAAACTGGAACGGGACACACGGTTCATCACCAGCCGCACGGCACTGGCGGGGCGGCCGTTCTGCAGCAGCGCGTCCGCCACAATGCGCCCATCCCGCAGGGCGACCGGGTCCGGCGTTAAAACAACCAGCGCGCGGTCCGCCAGGCGGTTGGCGGCGGTAAAAGGCGCGCCCATGCCCGCTGCGGTATCCAGCAGGATATAATCAAAATATTCCCGCATGGCCAAAATCAACCCGGCCAGCGGTGCTGCGCGAACCTCGCCGCCCTCATAGGGCGCGCTGATGACCGACAGCCCAGGGTACAAGGGGCTGGGAACAATGGCTTTGCTGCCATCGCACCGGCCGCACAGAACATCCTCAATATCGTAAACCGTCTTGCCGTATACCCCGGCAATCATGTCCACACTGCGCAACCCGGAATCCAGCTCGATCAGCAGGACACGGCGGCCCCAGGCACCCAGCTGGGCACCCAGCAGAACCGATACGGTGCTTTTGCCCGTGCCGCCCTTGCCGGAGCAGATCATAATGGTTTGCGCGTTCATATGGTGGAAGTCCCCGCTTTCTTGCAGGTGTTGCCCTACAAAAGAGAAAGCACCCCGTTTATTATTCTATCACAAAGAATACAGTGAAACAACTGCTTTTACTATGAAAAATTGCTGAAATTTGTGTATCGGTTGCCGACAGTTCCTACAAACCCATAAGTTTGATGGAAGAACCCCCGCAGCCGCACAGGCACACGAATATATATTATTATAAAGGAAAAGTGGGGGACAGTGCAAGTAATTTTGAAAAGTCATACTTTTGAATTTTACGGAAGCAGTTGTCCGCCGCTGAACGGCTGTTATAAAATGCAAACGTTTGAGCAGTTACAGCGGGTGCTGCTGGTCCCACGCGCGGCGCAGGCGGGCAAGGGCGTGCTTTTCCAGCCGGGAAACATAGCTGCGGCTGATGCCAAACTGCGCGGCGATCTGCTGCTGTGTCTGCGGGGCAGCGCCATCCAGGCCGTACCGCAGGGTCAGGATCTGCTGTTCGCGCTCCGGCAGAGCGGCAACCAGCCGGCGCAGTTGGGCGGCGGCGTCCCGCAGTTCGCAGCCTTCTTCCATTGTGGCAAGGTCGGGCAGAACATCCGCCAGGGTCAGCATGCCGCCGTCCGCGCCGGTTTCCAGCGGCTCCTGCAAAGAAACGGTGCCGGCTTCGCGCCGGGTGCGGCGCAGCTGCATCCGCAGCTCGTTTTCAATGCAGCGGCTGGCGTAACTGGCAAAGCGGGTGGTGCGGGCGCAGTCATAGGTATCCACGGCTTTGATCAGGCCGATGGTGCCAATGCTGATAAAATCATCCTGCCCGCCGGAAACGGTATAATACTTTTTTACAATATGTGCCACTAGCCGCAGGTTGTGGCAGATCAGCGTTTCGCGCGCGGCGGCATCCCCGGCGCGCATGGCGGCAAAAGCGGCCTGTTCCTCCTTGGCGGAAAGCGGCTTGGGAAAGCTGCCGGTTTCCAGCCGGAGGGCCAGGTACACCAGCTGCGAAGCCGCCGACTGCAAAAAAAGCCATAAAATCCCGAACATGAATCTTCACCCCTGCACCATGGGTATGCGGGGGAAGGGGGAAAGATACCGGATCGTGATAACGGCGGCAGGCGCTGTGCCGCCCCAATGAAATGAAAAGCAATACGCTGGCAGATAGCGGCAAGCGTTTTATGGCACCCGCTGTATGCCAGCAAGTAGCCATTGAACATTTCTGCTGATTATTGTATAATATTGAACATTCTAGATTAAAACGCGCAATGAATTGCACGGACCCGGAGGGAAAGGAAAACAGAATGGAAGTTACAACAAAAAAGCAGAACAGAAAAAAGATCGTGATTGGCGTGTTGGCTGCCGTGGTGGTGCTGGCGGCGGCAGTCATTGCGTTTGCCAGCAGCTACCTGGTCAACTATGCCATTGGCCGCAGCGGGGACGGCGGCGACCGTGAGGTGGCGCTGGATGTGGAAGCCCCCAAGGACGGCGTGGAACAGCTGATTGCCGAAAACCGCGCCGCACAAAAGCAGGCAAACGAGGAATTTTTGCAGCAGAACCCCGGCCAGGCGGTGCAGATCACGGCGGCGGATGGCCTGCTGCTGAACGGTGTGTATTACCCCAACGCGGGCAGCCATCTGTGGGTGATTGCCCTGCATGGCTACCGCGGCAGCCATACCGGTGTGACCAACCTGGCCCAGCATTACTACGATGCAGGCTACCAGGTGCTGACCCCCGACCTGCGCGCCAGCGGCGAAAGCGAGGGCGATTATGTCGGCATGGGCTGGCTGGACCGCAAGGATGTGCTGCAATGGATCGATTGGGTGCTGGCGCAGGATAGCAAAGCTGAAATTGCGCTGCACGGTGTTTCCATGGGGGCTGCCACTACCATGATGACGGCAGGGGAGAACACCCCGGACCAGGTAAAAGTGTTTGTGGAGGACTGCGGCTACACCAGCGTGTGGGATATTTTTTCCAGCGAGCTGAAACTGCGGTTTGGCCTGCCGGAGTTCCCGATCCTGTACACCGCCAGCGCCACGGCAAAGGCCAAAGCGGGTTACAGCTTTAAGGAAGCATCCGCCCTGCAGCAGGTGCAGAATTGCGAAAAGCCAATGCTGTTCATCCACGGCACCGCGGATGATTTTATCCCCTATGAGATGATGGATACCCTGTGCAACGCCAAACCCGGCACCAACAAGGCCACCCTGACCGCCGAGGGTGCAGGCCACGGCGAGGCGATGTATGTTCTGGGCGATACCTATTGGGATACTGTGTTTGACTTTGTGGGCCAGTATATGGCCGACTGAGCACCTGCCAAAAATAAAGAACAACAGAACAAAAAGGCCGCTGTGCAGTTGGGTTTGCACAGCGGCCTTTGGATTATTTTAGATATACCCTAAAAGTTTGAACTAAATCAGAACTTGAAGCTGTCCTTCAGGGTGACGATGCGGTTGTAGACATGGGGGTTCTTGCTGTCCGGCGTAAAGTAACCGGTGCGCACGAACTGGAACCGCTCGCCGGGCTTGGCATCGGCCAGGCTCTCTTCCAGCTTGGCGTGTTCAATGACCTGCACGCTGTCGGGGTTCAGGTAATCCTTGAAGTCAGCGCCATCGGGAATGCCGTTCATGTTGGCTTCGGTAAACAGCTTGTCGTACAGGTGAATCTCAGCATCCACGCAGTGCTCGCAGCTGACCCAATGGATGGTGCCGCGCACCTTGCGGCCATCGGCGGGGTTGCCGTTGCGGGTTTCCAGGTCGGCTTCGGCATGGATGGTCACCACGTTGCCGGCTTCGTCCTTATCCACGCCGGTGCAGCGCACCAGATAAGCACCCATCAGGCGGACTTCGCTGCCCAGGGTCAGGCGCTTGAACTTCGGCGGGGGAACCTCAAAGAAGTCGCTCTTGTCGATCCAGACTTCCTTGGTAAAGGCAACCGGGCGGGTGGTGGTATCGTTGGCGTCACGGTTGGGGTTGTTGGGCAGATCAAAATACTCGACCTGGTCAGCCGGGTAGTTGTCGATCACCAGCTTGACCGGCTCCAGAACGGCAACGCGGCGGGCGGCGTTCAGCTCCAGCTCGGCGCGCAGCACGGCTTCCAGCTGGCGCATATCCACCAGACTGTCCGCTTTGGCAACACCGGCGGTGCGCACGAACTCAAAAATGCTGGTGGGGGTGTAGCCGCGGCGGCGCAGGCCGCACAGGGTGGGCATGCGGGGGTCGTCCCAGCCGTCCACAATGTTCTTTTCCACCAGTTCGCGCAGGTAGCGCTTGCTCATGACGGTGTTGGTCACGTTCAGGCGGGCAAATTCGCGCTGTTTGGGGAAGCTGGCACCAAAAATATTGGTCACGACCCACTCATACAGGGGGCGGTGGTTCTCGAATTCCAGGCTGCACATGGAATGGGTGATGCCCTCAATGGCGTCCTGAATCGGGTGGGCAAAGTCATACAGGGGGTAGATGCACCACTTATCGCCCTGGCGGTGATGGGAAACATGCTTGATGCGGTAGATGGCCGGGTCACGCATGTTCATGTTGGGGCTGGCCAGGTCGATCTTGGCGCGCAGGGTCTTTTCGCCATCGGCAAACTCACCTGCCCGCATGCGGCGGAACAGGTCCAGGTTTTCTTCCGGGGTGCGGTCACGGTAGGGGGAAGGACGGCTGGGCTTGCCGGCATCGTTGCCGCGGTATTCCTGCATCTCCTCGCGGGTCAGGTCATCCACATAGGCTTTGCCTTCCTGGATGAGCTTTTCGGCGTATTCATAGCATTTTTCAAAGTAATCGCTGCCGTAAAAAATGCCGCCGTTGGGGGTAGCGCCCAGCCACTCCAGGTCTTTCAGGATGCTCTGCACATACTCATCGCCTTCGCGGGCGGGGTTGGTATCGTCAAAGCGCAGATTGAACTTGCCGCCATAGGTTTTGGCGGTCATATAGTTGATGTAGATGGCCTTGGCGGAACCAATGTGCAGGTAGCCGTTCGGCTCCGGCGGAAAACGGGTATGGATCTCCTTGACCTTGCCCTCGGCAAGATCCGCGTCAATGATCTCAGTCAAAAAATTGGAAAACTTTTCGTCAGCCATGTATTCCACTCCAATAAAATATTGTAGGTTATAGTCGATTCCCTTATTTTACAATAAGCGGCAGGGTTTTGCAATATGGGGACAGGGGATAAAATGCGGAATTGAACGTGCAGAACCGCTTTTTCAGATACCCCCTAAGCAAAAACGCCGCAAAACCCGCTTATCGGTAGTCAATGGAAAGGGTGGGCAGGCCGTTCAGGGTAAGGTCTGCAATGTTGCCATCCTTGAATTCATAGTAGCCCTGCGCGGCGATCATTGCGCCGTTGTCGCCGCAGTATTTCAGCTCCGGCAGGTACACTTTCGCGCCGAGCTTCTGGGCACCATCGTTCACCAACTGGCGCAGGCGGCCGTTGGCGGCAACGCCGCCCGCCAGGCAGATGGTTTTGGCGTTGGTATCCGCCGCAGCGGCCAGCAGCTTTTTGGCCAGGATCTGCGCAATGCGCTCCTGGAAGCTGGCGGCCATATCGGCCACACGCACTTCCTCGCCGCGCTGCTGGGCGTTATGTACCTCGTTGACCACGGCGGTTTTCAGGCCGGAAAAACTCACGTTGTATTTGCCCTCCACATGCGGGGTGGGCAGCTTGTAGTAATGCGGGTCGCCGGTTTTGGCGGCCTGCGAAACGCTGGGTCCGCCGGGATAGGGCAGCCCCAGGGTGCGGGCAACTTTGTCGAACGCTTCGCCCGCGGCGTCATCCACCGTGCGGCCCAGAACATGGTATTTGCACCAGTCCTCCACCTGCACAATATGGCTGTGGCCGCCGCTGGCGACCAGGCAGAGGAACGGCGGTTCCAGCTGCGGATGGGTCAGATAGTTGGCCGCAATGTGCCCGCGCAGATGGTGCACCGGAACCAGCGGCTTGCCCGCGCCGTAAGCCAGGCCCTTGGCAAAGTTGACCCCCACCAGCACGGCCCCGATCAGACCGGGGGCAAAGGTGACGGCCACCGCGTCCACATCCGCAATGGTCATGCCAGCATCCTGCAAAGCCTGCTGCACCGTTGCGCTGATGTATTCCGCATGGCGGCGGCTGGCAATTTCCGGCACAACACCGCCGTAAAGCGCCTGCTCTTTGACGCTGGTAGAAATAACGTTGGAAATTAAATGTTTTCCATCCTCCACAATCGCAGCCGCCGTTTCATCGCAGCTCGATTCGATGCCTAAAATATACATTGTATACCCCCATGGAAAGTTAGGAGTTAGGAGGGGGAGGCAGGAGTTAATAGGAACGAAAAGATTTTAGCAACCTTTTATCTCAATTTGTAGGGAACGGTCTTGACCGTTCCGGGGCGTTGCGTCAGATGCCGTGATGGGATTTGCCGCAAGGTTTGCGGGCGCACAATGTGCGCCCCTACGGGAGCATCGCAATTTCTAATTGCTCATTGCTCATTCCTAATGAACTCCTAACTCCTACTTCCTCCCTCCTACCTGTTTAATGTGCTTCCAGCCAGGTCTTGCCGGTGCCGACTTCGGCGGTGAGGGGGACGGAATAGGATACCACCTGTTCCATCTCCTCTTTCAGAATGCGCTTGACCTGTTCCACTTCGTTTTCCGGTGCTTCCACAATCAGTTCATCGTGTACCTGCAGCAGCAGGCGGGCTTCCAGTTTTTCATCCCGCAGGCGCTGCCAGACATGCACCATGGCCAGCTTGATGATATCCGCTGCGGTGCCCTGGATGGGCGTGTTGCGGGCCATGCGCTCGCCGGAGCTGCGCACCTGGAAGTTGGAGCTTGCCAGCTCCGGCAGCGGGCGGCGGCGGCCGAACAGCGTTTCCACATAGCCTTTCTCTTTGGCGTGGTCAATGCAGTTCTGCATGTAGCCGTCCACTTTCGGGAAGGTGTTCAGATACGTTTTCAAGAAGGTATCTGCTTCCTTGACCGAAATGCCAAGGTCCTTGCCCAGTGAGAACGCTCCCTTGCCGTACATGATGCCAAAGTTGATGGCCTTGGCGGAGGTGCGCAGCTCATGGGTGACGTCCTCTTCCGGGATGTGGTAGATCTTGGCTGCGGTGGCGCGGTGGATGTCCGCCCCAGACAAAAACGCCTGCTGCATGGCTTCATCGCCCGTAATGTGGGCCAGAATGCGCAGTTCGATCTGGGAATAGTCGGCATCCACCAGCGTTTCGCCGGGGGCGGCCACAAAGTAGCCGCGCAGGCGGCTGCCCAGCTCGGTGCGGATGGGAATGTTCTGCAAATTCGGCTCGGTGGAGCTGATGCGCCCCGTGCGGGCTTCGGTCTGGATAAAGGTGGAATGGATGCGCCCATCCGGCCCCAGGGCTTTCAGCAGGCCCTCCACATAGGTGGAAAGCAGCTTGGAATAGGTGCGGTATTTCAAAATATCATCCACCGCCGGGCTGTAGGCACGCAGGCTTTCCAGCGTTTCGGCATCGGTGGAATAGCCGCGGACCGTCTTTTTGCGGGGCGGCAGGCCCAGCTTGTCAAACAGAGCTTCGCCCAGCTGCTTGGGGCTGTTCAGGTTGAACTCGTACCCAACCTCGGCATAAATGTTCTGCAAAATGCCGTTCAGCTCGGCGCGCAGACTATCGCCAAACTGGCGGATACCCTCGGCGTCCACCGCAAAGCCGATGCGTTCCATATCGGCCAGCACGCGGGCCAGGGGCAACTCCATCGTGGCCAGCAGGTCGTGGCCGCCCTGCTCGTCCAGCTTGGCGGAAAGCACATCCAGCAAGGCGGAAAGCGCCCCGGCATCCGGCGCGGAGACGCAGGCAAAGGCGGGAGCAGCGGCGTATTCTGCCGCCAGCTGCCCGGCCTGATAATCACTGGCCGAAGGGTTCAGCAGGTAGGCAGCCAGCTTGCCGTCAAACACGATGGCCGCGCCAACGCCGCCGTGCTCCAGCGCAATGTGGTACAACGGCTTTGCATCAAACACGCGCAGCTGCACCCCGGCGGCATCCAGCAGAGCGGGCAGGCGGTCGTTATCCAGCAGGTAAACGGAATCCCCCTGCACGGCGTACCAGCTGCCGTCCTTGTTCTGGGCCAGGTCATACCGGCCTTCCGGCGCAAGGGGCAGCAGGTCGGGCTGCACTTCCGGCAGCGGCTCTGCGCAGGCGGCGACCGCGGCGGGGGATTCATCCAGCCCCCAGCGGGCGGTCAGCTTGTGCATTTCCAGCTCAGCCAGCAGCTGGGCGGCGGCAGCCGGGTCCCCGGCGGTGCGGCAGTAGTGCTCCGGCGCGGTTTCAATCGGGGCATCCTTGCGGATGGTGCCCAGCATGTGGGAAAGTTCGGCCAGTTCCTTGTTGGCTTCCAGCTTTTCCCGCTGTTTGGGCTTGATGGCTTTGTCGTCCAGGTGTTCGTATACGCCTTGCAGGCTGCCGAACTTCTGCACCAGGGCAAGGGCGGTCTTTTCGCCGATGCCGGGCACACCGGGAATGTTATCGGAAGCATCGCCCATCAGGCTTTTTACCTCGATCAGCTGCGGCGGGGTCACGCCGTATTTTTCCTGGATGGCGGCGGGGTCCATGGGCAGCGTTTCGCGGTTGGTGGCAAGCAGCACTGTGGTGGTATCATCGACCAGCTGCAGGCTGTCCCGGTCGCCGGTTGCCAGCAGGGTGGTGCCACCAGCAGCCTCGTTGGCGGCGGCCAGCGTGCCCAGGATATCGTCCGCTTCCCAGCCGGGCTTGCTGACCTGCACAAAGCCAAGGTCAGTCAGCAGCTGCTTCAATACCGGCATCTGCTCCGCCAGCTCCTGCGGCATGCCGTGGCGGGTGGCCTTGTAGCCGTCATAGGCGGTATGGCGGAAAGTGGGGGCTTTTTCGTCCCAGACAATGGCCACAGCGTCCGGGTGATGGGCGGAAAGCAGGTTGAGCAGGATATTCTGGAAGCCAAAAATGGCGTTGGTATAGCGCCCATCCTTGGTTGTCAGCAGTTTGATACCGAAGTAAGCCCGGTTCACCAGACTGTTGCCATCCAAAACCAGCAGTTTCATACAGGAACCTCCGAAAAAAGTAAACACATCAATCACAATAATAAAAATAGTATATCACAAATTGCACTGGTGTGGGGAGTGTGGTAGAATAATATTTTAGCTGAAGCAAAAATGAAAGTTGGGAGACAGTTAGGAGGTAGGAGTTAGGAGGTAGGAGTTATTGGTGTGCGCTGGCGCGCACGATTTTGAATATTAGGCTTTTCCCCAAATTTCAAAATGCGGCGCAAGCCGCACCTTCAACTCCTAACTCCTAACTCCTCACTCCTACCTATTCAAAAATATGCAATTACGCAATCTAACCATTCCATATGCACAGCCGGCGGTGTTTGCGCCGATGGCGGGGTTTACGGATGCGGCGTGCCGGCACCTGATGGCGGACCATGGCGCGGCGTGGACGGTAAGCGAGATGGCCAGCGCCAAGGCCATTACCTTTGGCGATGATAAAAGCGTGCGCCTGCTGCGGGATAAGGCCCCCCACGGCATCTACGCCGTGCAGCTGTTTGGGGCCGAGCCGGAAACCATGGCGCAGGCCATCCGGATCATTCAGGAAAAAGGCGTGCAGTTTGATATCCTGGATATCAACATGGGCTGCCCGGCACCCAAAATTACATCCAGCGGCGCAGGCAGCAAGCTGATGCAGGACCCGGAGCTGTGCGGCCGCATGGTAGCCGCCGCCCGCAGCGCCCTGGGGCCGGATAAACCCCTGACTGTTAAGATGCGCATTGGCTGGGATGCCGAGCAGCTGACCGGTGTTGCCGTGGCGCAGCAGTGCGAAGCAAACGGTGCGGACCTGATCGCCGTGCATGGCCGCACGCGGGAGCAGATGTACATCCCGCCCATTGATGTGGATGCAATCACAGAGATCCGCAAAGCGGTCGGCATTCCGGTGCTGGCAAACGGCGATATCACCACAGCCGAGGGTGCCAAACAGATTCTGGAGCAGACCGGCTGTGCGGGCGTGATGATCGGCCGCGGCGCACTGGGCGACCCGTGGCTGTTTGAGCGCATCAATGCCGTGCTGGCAGGCCAGCCGGAACCCGGCGAACCCAGCCTGAACGCCCGCATGAGCGCCCTGCGCGCCCAGATTTACGAAATGTGCGAAGAAAAAGGCGAATGGGCCGCCATGCCCCAGGCCCGCGGCCAGGCCATGCATTATATGAAAGGCCTGAAAGGCGCCGCCTCCCTGCGCCGCTACTGCTCCATGCTGGAACACTTTACCGATGTGGATAGGCTGATTGAGGCGGTGTATAGGCTGCAAGGGTAGGTAGGAGTTAGGAAGTAGGAGTGAGGAGTTAGGAGTTAATTAGAAATTTGCAATGAGAAATTAGGAATTCTCCGTAGGGGCGCACATTGTGCGCCCGTCAACCTTGCGGTAAATCCCGTCATGATATATGGCGAAATGCTCCGGAACGGTCAAGACCGTTCCCTACAGACCAACACAAATACCTGGCTGCGGACTTGGGTTTGCAATAACTCCTAACTCCTACTTCCTACCTCCTAACTTTTTCTCGTGAGCTCGTCCAGGTTCTGCGTATAGCACGGCAGCATATGCTCAATGAAATAATCGGCTTCGGGGCTGTGCATGGCGGAAAGGTCGGCTTTTTGCTGGGCGAGGGCGGCGGTGAATTCACGGTTGCCGCTTTCCACCTCCTCCATGCACTTGATCAGGGCCGAAAGCCGGTCCGCGGCTTTGAGCAGCTTGCGCTCGGCATCGTTCAGAACGCTGCCGGTCAGGTAGCCGGTTTCAACCTCGTGCAGCTCCGGCGGCAGCAGATCCGCCATGGCAAGGGCGCTTTCCCGCTCCACGGCCTTATAGGCGGTGCGCAGGGCTTCGTTCTTGTATTTGACCGGGGTGGGCATATCGCCGGTCAAAATTTCCGGCGCATCGTGGTACAGCGCGGCGGCGGCCACGGTGTCGGGGTGGATATCGACCCCCGTGTGGGTGATGTTCTGGGCAATCAGGCAAAGGGCGTGGGCCAGCAGGGCGGTATCCGCCGTGTGCTCGCTCAGGCTTTCCTGCCGCATACAGCGCATCAGCGCCCAGCGCGTAATATACTTCATGCGCCCCAAAAGAGCGTGAAAAGGGTAAAGAGTCATGGGAGAAGCACCTCACTCTTGAAAAAAATTAGCAATTAGCAATGAGAAACTTAGATATAATTAGGAATTAGCAATGAGCAATTAGGAATTAAATGGTGGGCAATGTGGTAGAGTTTTTTTCAACTGTGTAAAGCCGAAAGGCGATGAATTGCTCATTTCTAATTCCTAATTTCTAATTATCTTTCAGTATATCACATCCCTTCAAAGGAGGGAATCAAATTGAAGGTAGGCGGCGTGATTTTGGAACGCAAAACCGGCGGGCGGTCGCGGTATTGGCAGGTGTTCTGGCTTTGCTTTGCGGTGGCGGCGGCGCTGTTTTTGCCCCACTGCATCATTGATGGCCTGAACGGCGGTTTTTTCCACTATGCCGGGGACTTTAACGACCAGCAGATCTCCTTTTATTCCTATGCCAACAATTTTGTCAAGCAGGGGGGCAGTTTCAGCTGGGCAACGGACCTGGGCAGCGGGTTTGTGAACTCCTACAGCTTTTACCTGTGCGGCAGCCCGTTCTTCTGGCTCACCCTGCTGCTGCCTTACCGGTGGACGCCGTGGGCCATGGTGCCGATGCTCTGCCTCAAGTTTGCGGTGGCGGGCGGCGGTGCCTACCTGTGGATGCGCCGCTGGGTAAAAGACGAGCGCTGGAGCATGGTGGGCGCGTGTCTGTATGCGTTTTCCGGCTTTACGGTGTACAACGTATTCTTCAACCACTTTTTGGATGTTGTGGCGCTGTTCCCCTACATGCTCAAATCGCTGGATGATACCGTGCTGGACCACCGGAACGGGGCATTCCCGTTCTGGGTAGCGGTCAACCTGCTCAACAACTATTTCTTTTTTGCCGGGCAGGCGGTGTTCCTGATCATCTACTTTGCCTGCATGGTGGCGGGCGGCCGGTACAAGCTGAACCTGCGCCTGTTTGGCGCGCTGGCGTTCCAGACGGTGCTGGGCTGCTGCATGGGCTGCGCGCTGCTGGTTCCGGCGGCACTCTCACTGGTGCAGAACCCGCGCACGATCGACCCGTTCAACGGGTACGGCTACCTGGTATACGGCAGCGCCCAGCAGTACCTTGCCATTTTTTACAGCGCCTTTTTGATGCCGGATGCCCCCTATTTGAAAGACCTGTTCCAGGAGGGCATCCTGAAACATACCAGCATGACCGTCTACCTGCCGGTGGTGGGCATTGCGGGCGGGCTGGTGTTCTGCCGCGTGCGGCGGCGCCATCCCTTTGCGCGCATCATGAAAGTGTGCCTTGTCTGCGCCTTTGTGCCGGTATTGAACAGCATGTTCTATGCCCTCAATTCCAGCTATTATGCGCGCTGGTATTACATGCCGGTGCTGGTGCTCTGCGCCGCCACCGTTATGACGCTGCAAAAAGCCAACCTGTGCGAAACCGAGTACCACCGTGCGCTTGGCCTTGTGGCGCTGTGCACCCTGAGCAGCATTGCCTTTGCGCTGGTGCCTAATGAGCAGGACGGCACCACGACCTTTGGCGTGGTGGAAGAACCGCTGCGCTACTGGGCCATTCTGCTGGTCAGCATGCTGGGCGTGGGGCTGTTCTGGCTGCTGCTGCATTACCGCAGGCAGCTGGCGGCGCGGTTCCCGGCGGCGGTGCTGGCTGTGGTGCTGGGGTTCAGCTTTGTGTATGGGCAGGTGCACCTTTCCATCACCAAATACGGCCAGTGGTACCATGACGCTGACTATGTGCAGCAGACCTGGCGCGAAGCTCCGGAACTGGACGCTGTTTTGCCGGATGACGCTTTTTACCGGCTGGATGCTTACGACAGCTTCAATAACCTTGGCCTGTGGCTGGACAAGAGCTGCATCCAGTTCTTTAACTCCACGGTAGCCCCCAGCATTCTGGAATTTTACCCCACGGTGGGCGTTAAGCGGGATGTGAACTCCAAGCCGGAAGCCAGCCTGTACGCTCTGCGCGGCTTGCTGAGCGTGCGGTACACCCTTGTGCCGAAAGAAAAAGTTGAGGATTGGGAAAAAGAAAAGCTGGAAGGCTGGAACCTGGTTTCCAGCACCACAAGCTACCTGATTTATGAAAACGAAAACTGGGTGCCGATGGGCTTTACCTATGATTCTTATCTTACGGAAGAGGACTTTGAAACGGTGGGCGATACCCACGCGGGCAATGTGCTGATGAAAGCCCTGCTGCTGACCGATGAACAGGTGGAGCGGTACGGCCAGATGATGCAGCACCTGACGGACGATGAGAAAAATAACATCAGCTATGAGGATTATGTGCAGGACTGCACAGCCCGGCGGGAAAGCGCTGTGACCAGCTTTACCGCAACGCGCACCGGTTTTACCGCACAGGCGGATTTGGAAAGTGAAAACCTGGTGCTGTTCAGCGTGCCCTATGACGACGGCTTTACCGCCACCGTGAACGGTGCGCCGGTGGATGTGGAAAAAGTGGACAACGGCCTGATGGCAGTTGCCGCCCCGGCGGGCCACAGTGAGATCGTGTTCACCTACCACACAGCCGGTCTGCGGCAGAGCATTGCCGTCAGCGCCGGTGCGGTTGTGGTGTATGTTGTGTGGGCGGCAGTATTGCACCGCAAAAAGCGCCGGGAAGAGAGCGTTGCAGGGTAAAACGGTTGGTGGAATGATGCCGCCGGACCGTTGGGTGTGTGCCTGGTTAAAAGAAGATGGACGCGGCAGGACATCGGTGAAAATTGCGATTTTTACCCGATAGAGACCGTAGGGGCGCACATTGTGCGCCCGCGGGTGTTTGCCATATTCCGGGGTGAGATATTCGGCATGGCCCAACATGCAGGACCGTGATATGATACCCCGCCGGTGCCAACACCTGACCTGTAATTGCATTCCCCTTTGCGGGCCGATGGCGAGCATCGGCCCCTACAGATGATTTGCAACGTTTGCAACAATAGCAAGGTTTCTCCCCGGCGGGATGGGGGCATCCCGCCCTACAGCCCATTTTTAAGGCGGTGACGTACTATAAAGTGCTCTGTAGGGAACGGTCTTGACCGTTCCGAAACCATTGTCCAGCTATGCCATAAAGGAATTTGTTGCACAGCCCATCGGCGGCCAGAGGGCTGGCCGCCCTACAGCCGATTCTTAACCAATTTACTATTATATAAAATATTAAAGTTTTTTCGCCGAAGCCTTTTTTTCAAAAAAGGCTGGAAAATCCCTCGTAAAAAAGAAAGTGAGAGCAAAGATGCCGAACCATGCCGAACAGCTGGCGCAGGAACTGAACCTGAGCCTGAAAAACGTACAGGGTGCCATTGACCTGATCGATGCCGGGAACACCATCCCGTTTATTGCCCGCTACCGCAAAGAAGCCACCGGCTCAATGGACGACCAGGTGCTGCGTAACCTGGGCGACCGCCTGGAATACCTGCGCGGGCTGGATAAGCGCAAAGAAGAAGTGACCGGCTCCATTGAAGCCCAGAACGCCATGACGCCGGAACTGCAGGCCGCCCTGGCCGGGGCCAAAACGCTGGCCGAGGTGGAAGATATCTACCGCCCGTATAAGCCCAAGCGCAAGACCCGCGCCAGCATTGCCCGCGCCCGCGGTTTGCAGCCGCTGGCTGATGCCATTCTGAACCAGGATGCAAGCTTTGACCCGCGTGCCGCCGCCAACAGCTACCTGAACGAGGAAGTCCCCGATGCTGCAGCCGCGCTGGCCGGGGCACAGGATATCATCGCCGAAACCATCAGCGATGACGCCCGCTGCCGCGCCGAACTGCGCCGCTACTACCATGCGTTCGGCATGGTCAAAAGCGCGAAAGCCAAGGACGAGGACAGCGTGTACGCCCAGTATTACGATTATACCGAGCCGGTCGCCAAGATCCCCGGCCACCGCATTCTGGCGCTGGACCGCGGCGAGCGGGAGGGCTTTTTGAAGGTGAGCATCGCCGTGGAAGCCGAGCGCGCCGGGGGCATTGCTGCCTGGATGTTCGCCCGCAAAAAGACCGGCGGCGCCAGCGCAGCCATCGTGGAGGCCGCAGCGCTGGATGCCTACAGCCGTTTGATCCACCCCAGCCTGGAAAATGAACTGCGCGCCGAACTGACCGCCAAGGCAGCAGAGGGCGCCATCACCGTGTTTGGCGAGAACCTGCGCCAGCTGCTGCTGCAGCCGCCCATCCGCGGCAAAACCGTGATGGGCCTGGACCCCGGCTACCGCATGGGCTGCAAGGTTGCCGTGGTGGACCCCACCGGCAAAGTGCTGGATACCAACGTGGTGTACCCGGTGCCGGAATTCAAGCGGGTAGACCAGGCCAAGAAAACCATCAAGAGCATGGTGCTGAAAAACGGGGTGGAGGTCATGGCCATTGGCAACGGCACGGCCGGGCACGAGACCGAGGAGTTTGCTGCCGCCGTGATCCGTGAGCTGGCCGAGGAAAAGGGCCTGCACCTGCAATACATGGTCGTCAGCGAAGCCGGTGCTTCGGTGTATTCGGCGTCCAAGCTGGCGGCGGAGGAGTTCCCGCAGTATGACGTCAACCTGCGCAGCGCGGTTTCCATTGCGCGCCGCTTGCAGGACCCGCTGGCCGAACTGGTCAAAATCGACCCCAAGGCCGTGGGCGTGGGCCAGTACCAGCACGATATGCCCCAAAAGCGCCTGAACGAAACGCTGGACGGCGTGGTGGAGGACTGCGTGAACAGCGTTGGCGTGGACCTGAACACCGCATCCGCCCCGCTGCTGGCCCGCGTGGCCGGTATCACCAACGCCACCGCCAAAAATATTGTGGCCTGGCGTGAGGAGGAAGGCGCGTTCACCTCCCGCGCACAGCTGAAAAAGGTCAAGGGCCTTGGCCCCAAGGCGTTTGAACAGTGTGCAGGCTTTTTGCGCCTGCCGGGTGCCAAGAACCCGCTGGATGCAACCGCCGTTCACCCCGAAAGCTACCCAGCCGCCAAGGGCCTGCTGGAGGCCTGCGGCTGCGACGCCAAGGAAATCGGCACGGACGCGATGCAGAACCTGCCAGTGCGGGTGAAGAGCCGCGGCACCAAAGCCCTGTGCGAAGCGTTGGGTGTGGGCGAGCCCACCCTGATGGATATTGTGTCCGAGCTGTGCAAGCCGGGGCGCGATGTGCGCGACAGCCTGCCCAAACCGCTGCTGCGCAGCGATGTGATGGGGCTGGAGGACCTGAAGCCCGGCATGGAGCTGAAAGGCACCGTGCGCAACGTGATCGACTTTGGCGCGTTTGTGGATATCGGTGTGCATCAGGACGGATTGGTGCATGTTTCCCAGATCAGTGACAAGTTCATCAAAAATCCGCGGGATGCACTGAAAGTCGGCGATGTGGTGCAGGTAAAGGTGCTGAGCGTGGATACCGCCAAAAAGCGCATTGCCCTGACAATGAAAGGCGTGCCCCAGAGCTGAAAACCGGGCCGAAAACCGCAAAAATCAGCACTTTTCGGCGGAGTATGGAATTATGTTGCTAACGGGAAAAGGCAAATGGACAGTTTGAATGTGCAACCTGCCCAAACAGGAACAAAAACCGTTAAAATGCAGAGCTGAAAAGACAAAAACAGAAATCAGAAAAGTCAAAAAATAAAGAAGATTCGTGAATAAAGCGACAAAACTTTGGCAGCCTGTACAAAACGGGACATGAACAAATCTGTCTTTTGTGCATCCCAATGAAAAAACGGTTGCAATGAATCTAACATAGGTACGCGGGATAGAATTATGCTATAATGCAGCTGTAAGGGAAAAGGAAATGTGGGTTCCGCCCTTACCGCGCAGGCATGATGGCCTGCGCCGGGTTTTATTTATGGAGGTCATTATTATGGTAAGACAAGTCAAGGTTTCCAACTTCGCAGAAGTACAGGGAATCGTGTCTGCCGCTGCCAAGTGCTACAATGAGGTCGGCGTGCATGACATGAAGGGCAGCATCGCTGATGCAAAGAGCATTCTCGGTATGATGAGCCTGGATTACAGCCACCCGGTCAAAATCGTCTGTGAGGACGAACATGACCTGGACTGTGTGATCCAGGCACTGCGCCAGTAAAATTCAGCTGCCCGGCGGGCTGATTTTCAGCCCCGGAGGCAGGAATAAGGAAAAACAGAACAGGGCGGTTGGCCATTTTGGGCCGGCTGCCCTGTTTTTTGTTGGCTGGCTGGCGGTTTTGGCCCCACGCTGTGCTTGCAATGGGCGGTCAAACGCGGTATAATACCTTTATATTGCCATTTGCGGGCGGTGCCCGCACGGCAAATTGAAAGTATAGTAAGGAGACCCCACAACATGAAACAAAAATTCATCAGTCTGGCTCTGGCAGTCATGCTGCTGCTGGGCGTAACGGGCTGTGCCATGTCCACCCCGGCCAGCGTGGGCAGCATTGGCGGCGTTGATATCCCGGCCGGTATCTATCTGCTGGCCCAGTATAACGCCTACAACACTGCTTCCAGCGCAGCAAAGCTTGCTACCGGCGAAACCGCCAGCAACGTAAAAGCCGTGCTGAAAGCCGAGTGCACCGGCACCATCGATGGCGAGGAAGTTACCACCGACGGCGCAGATTACGTTGCCCGCCTGACCCTGCGCAGCCTGCAGTATTACGCAGCTGTGGAAAAGAAGTTTGACGAGCTGGGCGGCACGCTGGACGATACCGCTACCGCCGAAGCCGCCAAGACTGCCGATACCCAGTGGGAGAATAACGGCGACCTGTACGCAGCAAACGGTATTTCCAAGGCTACCCTGGAAAACTATCAGCTGAACAGCAAAAAGGCGGAAGCCTGCCTGGAGCTGATTTACGGCGAAAACGGCAGCAGCCCGGTCACCGAACAGGAATACGCCGATTACATCAACAACGACTGCTACTACCTGGAACTGGTCCAGCTGCCGCTGTTTGACCAGAGCACCTATACCTTTGCCAGCGATGACCAGAAAGCACAGATCGAAGAGCTGGCCAACCAGTGCCGTGACGAACTGGCTGTTTCTACCAGCGAATCTGCCCTGTACAGCGCCGCAATGACCTATGTTCCGCAAGCCTTTACCGCACTGGGCAGCAGCGTGGAAGCAACCCAGGCACTGTATTACACCGGCAGCGGTCTGTTTACCCCTTCGGACCTGTCCAGCTACAACACCAGTGACGGCGGCAACAGCATTACCGATGCGGTAAAGGCAGCCGGTACCGGCAACTGGACTGTAGCCGACCTTGGCATGAGCTACATGATCGTGCGCAGCCTGGACCCCATGGAGCAGGGCACTGTGGATGAATTTGTAACGCGCTACAGCCTGTTGGACACCATGAAGAGCGATGCTTTGCAGCAGGAGTTCTATGCAGAGGGCGCAGAGCTGGAAAATAACCTTTCCACCAGCGTGATGAACACCTACAGCGCATCCAAAATTAAAAAGACCGTAAAGTAATTATCAGGCACCAAAGCCGGAGCAGTGCGGGTTCAAAAACCGGCACGGCCCCGGCCTTTTTGTTTTGCAGAACAGCCAAAGAAGTAAAAAAGGGGAACACTTACATGAGACAAACAAAATTGCGGATGCTGGCGCTGTGCGCTGCGCTTTGCCTGTGTGTGGCAATGGCCGCGCCTGCCTATGCGGAAACCGCCCGCCAGACCCAGCGGACCAGCTTTGTGGAAACGCTGCTGGACATCCCGGTGCTGGGGGATATCCTGCGGTTTTTCAGCGGGGAGGAGCCTTTGAGCCAGGCGGTGACCGCTGAAACTGCAACGGGCGAAACCGCCACGCCGGAAACTTCCACCCCGGAAACCGCCCCCACGGCCACGCCGGAAACGGCAACCCCCACCCCGGCACCCACACCGGGCAGCTCCTCCACACCGGAAAGCGCGGTAACACCGCCGCCCACCGGTACGCCGCAGGTGTACCCCACGCCGGATATTGTGGTAATGCCCACGGCGACCCCGGCGGCTGCCCAGGCCCCGCAGCAGGAAGAACAAAACAGCGATAGTGACGACCCCCCCGCTGCAACGGCTACAGCCACGGCAGCCCCCGCCGCGATAACGGCAACCCAGCGCCCGGCTGCGGCCACGCCGCGCCCCACCACCAAAGCAACCCTGAAAGACCCCACCGCCGCCCAGGCGGAAGCAACCCCCATGCCCACCCTGGAACCCACCGCCACGCCGGAACCGACCCAAAAGCCGACCCCGGACCCGGAGCAGGTGCAGCGCCAGGAACAGGCCGCCCAAACCAGCAGCAAACTGCCGCTGTATGTGGCGGTGGGCATCGCCGTGGTGTGCGCGGGCATTGTGGCGGCGGTGCTGATCAGCCGCCAGATGCAGAACACCCAGGAAAAGCCCCAAAAGCAGAAAGAGAAAAAGTCTGCTTACCACCGCAAAAAGGGCGGCAGATAATGCCCGCTGCCCCCACAAATACACCCGCACAAGCTGCGGAGGCAGGAGATAAGATATGACGGATTCCCGCTGGAAGAACCTGGCGCTGGAGGTCATCGGCTGTTTTGTTTCAGCCCTTGGCCTGTACAGCTTTGCTGTGGCGGCCGGGGTGCCGGTAACCGGTGTGGCCGGTATCGGTGCCATTTTGTACCGCCTGTTTGGTCTGCCCATCGGCGTGACCAACATTATTATGAACATCCCCATTGTGCTGATCTGCTTCAAGTGCCTGGGCAAGGATTTCTTTTTCCGCAGCGTGCGGTGCATGGTGCTGTTTGCCTTTTTTACGGACTATGTGCTGGCGGCGCTGCCGGTGTACCAGGGGGACCGCATGCTGGCCACCATCTGCGGCGGCGTGATCGGCGGCATCGGGGATGCGTTGATCTATATGCAGAACTCCAGCACCGGCGGCCTGGATTTTATCACCATGGCCATCAAATCCCGCCACCCGCACATGCCGTTCGGCAACCTGACCTTTGCGGCAGCGCTGGCAGTCATCCTTGCAAACGGGCTGGTGTTCCATGATGTGGACTCGATTATTTACGGCTTGATCTTCAACTTCTTGACCTCCTATATCATCAACCGGATGATGTTCGGTTTCAACGCCTGTATGATGGCTTTGATCGTGACGAGCGATGGCCCCGCCGTATGCAAGATGATCGGCGAAAAAGTGGACCGCGGTTCCACGATATTGAAAGGTTACGGCGGCTATTCCCAGGATGGACGCGATGTGGTGCTGTGCGCCTGCAGCTCCAAGCAGCTGTATGTCATCAACCGCGAAACCAAACGCATTGACCCCGGCAGCTTTATCGTGATGCTGCAGGCCAACGAGGTAGAAGGCGAAGGATTCAAGCGGCTGGAACTGGGGGAACAGAGTTAGGAGGTAGGAGGTAGGAAGTAGGAGTTAGGAGTTTTTTGAATTAGGAATTAGAAATGAGAAATTGATGAGGCGGGGCACGGCTGGAGATTAGATGGAAAAGGCAACTGGCTGGGCTGGGTGTACTGTGGAGAAAGACTGGATTTTAAGGTTACCGGGTATTCCTTAAAGAACGCAGGCGCGAAATGATGGTTGCGCGCAGTTTTTTCGGGGAAAAATGCGGGGGTTCCTTGCAAAACAGTGCAAACCGCTGTATAATAAATTGTCACTTAACAGAAAAGGGGAGTTACCTATGGAAACGATGGGCAGCCTGCGCCGTACCAACTATTGCGGCGAAGTGAGTATGTCAAACGTTGGCCAGGAGATGACCGTTTGCGGTTCCATCGCCCGTGCACGCGATAAAGGCGGTATTATTTTTGCCGACCTGCGCGATACAACCGGTATTTTGCAGCTGGTTTTTGATGAAGATACGCCGAAAGACGTTTTTGCTAAGGCAGAAAGCCTGAAAAGCGAGTATGTTGTGATCTGCCGCGGCCTGCTGCGTGAGCGCGCCGCCAAGACCACCAAGATCGCCACTGGCGATGTGGAGCTGTATGTCAGCGAACTGCGCATTCTGAGCGAAGCCCAGACCCCGCCGTTCGAGATCCGCGACGATATCAATGTCAACGATGATCTGCGCCTGCGTTACCGCTACCTGGACCTGCGCCGTCCTTCGATGCACGAGCCCATTGTGCTGCGCAGCAAGATCATGCAGATCATCCGCAGCTATTTCTGCGATAACCACTTTACCGAGATCGAAACCCCGACCCTGATCAAATCCACGCCGGAAGGTGCCCGTGACTATCTGGTGCCCAGCCGTGTGCAGCCCGGCCATTTTTATGCCCTGCCGCAGAGCCCGCAGCTGTACAAGCAGATTTTGATGCTGTCCGGCTTTGACCGCTACTTCCAGATTGCCCGCTGCTACCGCGATGAGGACCTGCGCGCGGACCGCCAGCCGGAGTTCACCCAGGTGGACGAGGAAATGTCCTTTGTGAATGAGGACGATATCATGACCATCAACGAAGGTCTGATCAAGCGCCTGTGGAAAGAGATGCTGGGCGTGGATGTGCAGACCCCGTTTGTGCGCATGCCGTGGGACGAAGCTATGGGCCGCTTTGGCTCCGATAAGCCGGATACCCGCTTTGGCCTGGAAATTGTGGATGTGACCGATATTTTTGACGGCACCGAGTTCAAGCCTTTTGCTGCAGTGCTGGAGCAGGGCGGCAGCATCCGCGCCATCAACGCCAAGGGCCTGGCCGGCAAGCTGACCCGCAAGCACATTGACAAGCTGGGCGAGGTTGCCAAGACCTATGGCGCCAAGGGCCTGGCATTCAGCCGCCTGACCGAGGAGGGAACTTCTTCCAGCTTTGAAAAGTTCCTGACCGAGGAGGAGAAGGCAGCCCTGTACAAGGCAATGGAGCTGGAAACCGGCGACGTACTGCTGATCGTCAGCGATGCTGACTGGGTCAAGGCTTGCACCGCGCTGGGCCAGGTCCGTTTGGAGATCGGCCGCAAGTACGGTCTGATCGACCCGGACAAGTTCAACTTCCTGTGGGTGGTGGACTTCCCGCTGTTTGAGTACAGCGAGCAGGAAGGCCGCTGGATGGCCATGCACCACCCGTTCACCCTGCCCAAGGCAGAGGATATTGACAAAGTGGAAACCGACCCCGGCGCCTGCCATGCCGTTGCATACGACATTGTGCTGAACGGCGTTGAGATGGGCGGCGGCTCCATGCGTATCAACGATCCCGCCTTGCAGGACCGCATGTTCAAGGCCCTGGGCTTTACCGAGGAAAAGGCCCGCGAGAGCTTTGGCTTCCTGATGGATGCCTACAAGTTCGGCGCACCCCCGCACGGCGGCATGGCTTACGGCCTGGACCGCATGGTAATGCTGATGCTGAAGAAGGATTCCATCCGCGATGTTATCGCATTCCCGAAAGTGCAGAACGCAGGCGAGCCGATGTCCGGCGCACCGGATATTGTTGACCCGCAGCAGCTGAAGGACCTGTCCATCGCATTGACGCTGGCAGAGTAAAGCATTAAATTTTGAAAGCCCCACCGGGTGGCCATTGATTTGGCTGGTCGGTGGGGCTTTTTGGTGTTTTGGGAGGGAAGAGGGTGGTTAAGGCATAGGTACAAGAACGGGCCGATGCGAGCATCGGCCCCTACAAATGGTTTGCAGTGTTTGTGATAATCCGCAGGGGTTCTCCGCGGCGCGATGAGGGCATTGCGCCCTACAGAACATTTTATTGGTTAGATACCCATTATAAAATAGTTCTGTAGGGAACGGTCTTGACCGTTCCGAAAGCCTATACACAATATCTCACAAAATTGAAATACGGCAAACATCTGGAACGGTCAAGACCGTTCCCTACGGAGTGAAATAGAAAGAGCAATAGATAATAAAAAGGCAGCCGTCCATAAAATTGTTGGACTGCTGCCTAAAATTATATCTTAATATAAATATTATATTATTAAAGTTTCTTCGGTTCCTTCTTTTCAAAGAAGGAACAAAAACTCTCGTATTAGACTCACTCTTTCGCCACAAACACCAGGCCCGCGCAGCCGGGGCCGGCATGGGAGGCAATGACGGGGCCAAGGCGGGCAACGCGTCCGCCGGTCAGGTGCAGGTTTTCGTGCATGTAATGGTGGATGGGTGCCAGCACGCCTTTTTCGTCCGAATACAGCAGAGCGTACCCGTACCGCGGGTCCACGCCACCCATCTTTTCAATGTTCTTGAACATTGCCACAAACGCGCCGGGGCGGCCGCGGGCCGTGTCTGCCAGCTTGATCTGCCCATCCACGACCGAAAGCACCGGCTTGACACCCAGGGCACCGCCCACCAGCGCCACCGCGGCGGGTAAGCGCCCGCCCTTGTGCAGGTGCTTCAGGCTGTCCACCACGGCTAGAATGCAGATACGCTGCTTGAGCAACTCCAGTTCGGCGGCAATCGCATGGGCAGGCAGGTGCTCCTCATCGCGCAGACGCAGCGCTTCGCGGACCAGAATCCCCTCGCCCTGAGATGCCGTGCGGGAATCCACAAAAAAGACATCCTCAAAATCACAGCTTTCCGCCGCCAGCCGCGCGCACTGATAGGTGCCGGACAGATTGGAGCTGATCAAAATGGCAATCACCTGGTCGCCGTTCGCCTTGGCGTCCTCAAAAATTGTTATAAAGGATTGGGGGCTGGGCTGGCTGGTGCGGGGCGGAACTTTGTCCGCTTTCAGATGTGTGTAAAATTCATCGGCCGTCAGCTCCACACCGTCCAGACCGCCGGTGCCATCGGCAAAGGTAACGGACAGGGGCACCGTGTACACGCCGGGGCGGGCACTATCGGTTGCGGTCAGGTCGGAAGCGGAATCAGTCAGAATACGAATCATGCGGAAAAACCTCTTTCTGTGCGGCAGCGCCCGGCGGCCAAAAAACAGCGCTGGGATGCCGCATGGTTGGGTGATAAGCAATCGTGAATACACATGATTTTAACACAATTAAAGAAAATGTCAAATATTTGGACGAATATTTACAAAAAGGTAAAAAAACAGCCGCACAACAGCGTGCGGCTTGGGGAATATGAGCAATAAAATTTTTGAAATCAGACAGGTGTACAAAATGCTTTGTACAGACGTATAAAAGGGCGGTTGCTGTGCGGGTGGCACATTTCGCAATGCAAGGTGTTATTGCATTAGGTTGGCGGGCGCACAATGTGCGCCCCTACGGGTGGGATGCATATTAAAAAATGATGGCACACGATAAAATGTTCTGTAGGGCGGGGTGCCATCATCCCGTCGGAACTTTGTTCCATCACATATTACAAATTTTGTAATGGGCCTAATACCAATTTGCAGGGGCCGATGCTCGCATCGGTCCGCAGACGAGCCGTGCCGGACAGTTTACCCCCAAAATAAGGCAAACGCCTTACTGCACGCCATCACGCAGGCGCTGCACGCAGGTGGTGATCACGGCGGCAGCGGTGTCGATTTCCTCCGCCGTGTTGGCGGCGTCCAGCGTCAGCCGCAGGGTGCTTTTGGCCTGGGCGGGGGTCAGGCCAAGGGCCAGCAGCACATGGCTGGGTTCCACCGCACCGGCGGAACAGGCAGAACCCGCGGAAGCGCAGATCCCCGCTTCGTCCAAAAGCAGCAGCAGGGTTTCGGCCTCCACGCCGTCAAAGGTAATGTTCACATTGCCGGGCAGGCGCTGGGCGGCATCACCGTTCAGGTGGGTGCCGGGGATGGCCAGCAGCCGCTCCGTCAGGCGCTGACGCAAATCCAGGCAGCGGGCCGTGTTGGCAGGCAGGTTGGCATCCGCCTGGGCCAGCGCTGCGGCAAGGCCCGCGATGGCAGGTACGTTCTCTGTGCCCGCGCGGTGGCCGCGCTCCTGGCCGCCGCCGTACAGCACGTTCTGCAAGGCGATGCCGCGCCGGGTGTACAGCGCACCGGCCCCCTTTGGCCCGTGGAACTTGTGGCCGGAAAGGCTGAGCAGGTCAATGTTCATGGCCTGCACATCAATGGCCAGGTGCCCGGCAGCCTGTACAGCGTCAGTGTGGAACAGCACACCGCGCTCCCGACAGATGGCACCAAGTTCCGCAATGGGCTGCACGGTGCCGACCTCGTTGTTGGCGAACATGATGCTGACCAGGCAGGTGTCCGGCTGCAGGGCATCCGCCAACTGCTGCGGGGTGATAAGCCCGGCGGTGCTCGGCGGCAGCAGGGTTACGGTAAAGCCCTGTACTTGCAGCGCCTGCAAGGTGTGCAGCACGGCGTGGTGTTCGATCTGGGTGGAGATAATATGCCGTTTGCCTACGGCAGCGCCCAAAGCGGCACCGGTGTATAAAGCCTGAACGTCCGCCTCGGTGCCGCCGCTGGTAAAGGTGATCTCCGCCGGGCGCGCGGCATGCAGCACGCGGGCCACGGTGCGGCGGGCATCCTCCACCAGCTTGCGGGCCTGCTGGCCGGGGCGGTACAGGGCGGACGGATTGCCCCAGGCATCCTCCAGCGCGGTGCGCATGGCATCCAGCGCAGCGGGGCAGGGGCGCGTGGTGGCAGCATTATCCAGATAAATCAAGGCAAAACCTCCCGGTAACATGGTGGTGCAGAATTTTGGGGTGTAGTGGAATGCAGGTTGACAAACTGGAAGTTATAGCAAACTTCCTTTTAGCCCTTTTTTGAAAATCAACACAGCCTTATCTGTTCCCCAAAAGGACATGGTTTTGATCTGATAGCCGTCTTTTTCCATTTCTTGTACTTTTTCATTTATTTTTTCTGTTACATTTTCAAGGGTGATTTCTTCAATCAATATCGTTTTGTGCATTACTACGCCTCCATAATTTTGCTCATACAAACGCGAAGTTACAGGGGAGCGATGCCCGCATCGTCCCCTACGTTTGGCCTTGCTATATATTCCATCACACCATTCTCCGCAAGGCGACGGGCGCACAATGTGTATAGAGTAGTAAGATAGGTAACACCTAGGGAAGAAAGATAGGTAACAGTTTTTTGGTAAAATAGAGGCATAAAAATTCACCGGGAGTGAAAA
>CAVFVI010000018.1:0-56061 GCA_963626055.1 Acutalibacteraceae bacterium | reverse complement strand
CTAACTCCTAACTCCTAACTCCTAACTCCTAACTCCTAACTCCTAACTCCTAACTCCTAACTCCTAACTCCTAACTCCTAACTCCTAACTCCTAACTAATATTGTATCACTCGCGCCCGCCAAACACAACAAAAGCAACAGGCAGGCTGCCTGCGGGGTTGCGGGCAGCCTGCCTGGAAAAAGCAGGGATAAGCCTTTATTCAGTTATGCCTGTTCTTTTGCCTTGATGGCTTCGTCAATGGCCTTGGCGGCTTCCTTGCCAGCGCCCATGGCCAAAATGACGGTAGCGGCACCGGTAACGGCATCGCCGCCGGCATAGACAAATGGGCGGCTGGTCAGGCCATCAGGGCCATCGGTGATGATGCAGCCGTGCTTATCGGTATCCAGGCCGGGGGTGGTGGAACGGATCAGCGGGTTGGGGCTGGTGCCCAGAGCCATGATCATGGTATCCACATCCAGCTCAAACTCGCTGCCTTCTTTGACGATGGGGCGGCGGCGGCCGGAAGCATCGGGTTCACCCAGCTCCATCTCCACGCAGGTCATGCCCTTCACGCAGCCGTTTTCATCGCCCAGAACTTCGACCGGGTTGGTCAGGGTCTTGAAGATGATGCCCTCTTCCTCGGCATGCTCCACTTCTTCCTTACGGGCAGGCAGTTCGGCCATGCCGCGGCGATACACAATGTACACCTGCTCAGCACCCAGGCGCTTGGCGCAGCGGGCTGCGTCCATAGCAACATTGCCGCCGCCCACAACGGCAACAGCACGGCTCTTCATGATGGGGGTGCGGCTGCCGGGCTGGTAGGCTTTCATCAGGTTCACGCGGGTCAGGTACTCGTTGGCGGAGTAAACGCCCTTCAGGCTCTCGCCGGGGATGCCCATAAAGCGGGGCAGGCCGGCACCGGAAGCAATATAGATTGCCTCAAAGCCATAGTCGTTCATCAGTTCATCAACGGTCAGCACCTTGCCGATGACCATGTTGCACTCAATATCAACGCCCAGTTCTTTCAGGCCTTCCACTTCGTGCTGCACAATATCCTTGGGCAGACGGAACTCCGGAATGCCGTACATCAGAACGCCGCCTGCAACATGCAGGGCTTCGTACACGGTGACCTTATAGCCCAGCTTGGCCAAGTCGCCAGCCACGGTCAGGCCGGAAGGACCTGCACCGATCACAGCTACCTTGTGGCCGTTCGGCTCCGGCTTGACAGCCGGGGTATGGACGTTTTCGCGGTGCCAGTCCGCAACAAAGCGTTCCAGGCGGCCAATGCCGACGGGTTCGCCCTTGATGCCGCGCACGCACTTGCCTTCGCACTGGTTCTCCTGCGGGCAGACACGGCCGCAGACAGCGGGCAGTGCGCTGGACTTTGCGATAACCTGGTAAGCAGCTTCAAAATCGCCTTTCGCCACTTCGGCAATAAAGGCGGGGATATCGATCTGAACGGGGCAGCCGGTGCGGCAGGCAGGCTTTTTGCACTGCAGGCAGCGCTTGGCTTCGTTCACAGCCATTTCAGCGGTATAGCCCAGAGCAACTTCCTTGAAGTTTTTGTTGCGGACGTTGGGGTCCTGGCTGGGCATGGGGCACTTTTTCGGGTCCATATTCGGCATGTTACTCAACCTCCTTTTTCAGCAGGTTGCATTCCGCTTCCCGCGCGTGGGCTTCAAAATCGCGGTACATGGTGCCGCGGTGCATGGCTTCGTCAAAATCGACTTCAAAACCATCGAAATCGGGGCCATCCACACAGGCAAACTTGGTTTTGCCGCCCACAGTCAGGCGGCAGCCGCCGCACATGCCGGTGCCGTCCACCATGATGGGGTTCATGGAAACAACGGTCTTAACGTTATAAGGCTTGGTGGTCTTGACGACGAACTTCATCATGATCAGCGGGCCGATGGTGATGACTTCGTCAAAGTTGGTGCCAGCCTTGATCTTTTCTTCCAACGGCATCGTCACAACGCCCTTCTGGCCATAGGAGCCGTCATCAGACATGATGATCAGCTCATCGCAGCAGGCGCGGAACTCGTCTTCCAGGATGACAAGGTCCTTATTACGGAAGCCGATGATGCCGGTAACCTTGGTGCCCTGGGCTTTGAGGGCCTGGGCAACGGGCAGGGCAATGGCGCAGCCGACGCCGCCGCCGACCACGCAGACATTTTTGAGCCCTTCAATTTCAGTTGCCTTGCCCAGCGGGCCGACAAAGTCATGCACATACTCGCCTTCTTTGAGGGAGTTCAGCTGCATGGTGCCAGCGCCGACGATCTGGAAAATGATGGCCACAGTGCCTGCTGCGGCATCATAATGGGCAATGGTCAGGGGGATGCGCTCGGAATCCTCCTTGGCGCGGATGATGATGAACTGGCCCGCTTTTGCCTTTTTGGCAATCAGCGGTGCTTCAATGACCATTTCGGTCACTGTGGGGTTCAATTCCCGCTTTTTAACGATCTTGAACACTTGTTCTAACCTCGCTTTTTCTCCGTTTTATCATTCCGTCCCCTGCCTGCCAAATGCGCACAAACAGGCAAAAGGGCAAATGGTATCATTGTACCATACTTACTTTACCAGCTTTTTTCAGGATTGTAAAGCGGTAAAGTGCGGTGTTTTACCGCCGCAGTGTGTTAAATACCAGCCTTTTTACCCTATAGGGACCGTAGGGGCGCACATTGTGCGCCCGCCAACCTAACGGTATTTACGCTTTTTGGGGAAAGCCCTGCACAACGCAAACGACCGCGGGCGAACAATGTTCGCCCCTACAACGTATTTTTTAACACTGCATAACTGCAAAAGGCAGCATGCTCCCGCCATTTGCACGCTTATGCCGTCAAAGCGTCAATGGCGGCTTTGCATTCCTGCAGGGTCAGGTAAGTGACTGCACAGTCTGAGCCGATAAACCAGCGTTCCTCGCCGTTACAAACAATTTTGCGGATCAATTTCCCACGGTACTCCGCCTGGATATAAATGCCGTTTGCCATGTTGCTGCCCCCTTTTCCGGCTGGCCAAAAGTGGCCTTGCTTTTTATTGTGCCATCTTTTGGGGCGGCTTACAAGGGCGGGCGGTGTAAAATTTTGCCCATGCTGCGTACAGAAAATTCAGCAGTTGCACCAAAACTTTACCCCTGCGCGGCAAACTGATAATATCTGACGGATTTTTCCAGTTTTTTCACTGGAAAACTGTAGCTTTTTATGCTATACTGTATGAAAATATCTGCCGTTTTATTTTTACAAAATTATTGCGTCCTTTTGCAGGGCGTGTATAATAATAGTAGATAATACGGGTGCAGCTGCACCCGGCTGGAGGAATACGGATATGACAAAGCAAGAGATGCTGCAGTTAAAAATGACTGCGACCCGCGTGCGCATGGGCATTATTGAAGCGACCCATGGCGGCAAGAGCGGGCACCCGGGCGGCAGCCTTTCTGCTGCTGATGTGTTGACTTACTTATACTTTAAGGAAATGCAGATCGATCCGCAGAACCCGCAGGACCCGGACCGCGACCGTTTTGTGCTTTCCAAGGGCCACGCAGCACCGGGCCTGTACTCGGTGCTGGCAGAGCGCGGGTTCTTCCCCGTGGCTGATCTGCCCACCCTGCGCTGCTCCGGCAGCTACCTGCAGGGCCACCCCAACATGAACACGGTTCCCGGTGTTGATATGAGCACCGGCAGCCTGGGCCAGGGTGTTTCCGCCGCAGCCGGCATGGCACTGGCCGCCAAGATGAAGAGCCCCGATATCAACGTCTACACCCTGCTGGGTGACGGCGAGATCGAAGAGGGCGAGTGCTGGGAAGCATTCATGTTTGCCAACCACTATAAGCTGGATAACCTCTGCATCATGATCGATGTGAACGGCCTGCAGATCGACGGCCCCACCGCCAAGGTCATGAACAGCGAGCCGCTGGACCAGAAGATGGACGCCTTTGGCTTTAACACCATCATCTGCAACGGCAACAGCCTGGCTGACCTGGAGCAGGCGTTCATCCTGTTTGACCGCTCCCATGGTTCCGGCAAACCGACCTGCTTTTTGCTGCACACCACCAAGGGCCTGGGCGTAAGCTTTATGGAGAACTCTGTGGACTGGCACGGCAAAGCCCCCAACGATGCAGAGTATGACAAGGCGATGGCCGAGCTGCGCGCCAGCTATGAAGTGATGGAAAAGGAGGCTGAACGGATCAATGGCTGATAACAAGAGCATTGCCACGCGCGACAGCTACGGTGCTGCGCTGCTGGAACTGGCCGATGCAGGCCATGACGATATCGTGGTATTTGATGCGGACCTGTCCGCTTCGACCCGTACCTCAGTATTTGCAAAAAAATATTCTGAACGCTTTTTTGACTGCGGCATTGCCGAATGCAACATGGTTGGTGTAGCCGCCGGCATGTCCACCTTTGGCTATGTGCCGTTTGTTTCCTCGTTTGCCATGTTTGCTGCGGGCCGCGCTTTTGAGCAGATCCGCAACAGCATCGGCTACCCGGAGCTGAACGTCAAGATCGCTGCCACCCACGGCGGCCTGTCCGTCGGCGAGGACGGCGCTTCCCACCAGTGCTGCGAGGATTTTGCGCTGATGCGCACCATCCCCGGCATGGTTGTGATCTGCCCGTCTGACGACCTGGAAGCCCGCGCCGCTGTGCGCGCCGCTTACGCCCACAAGGGTCCCGTTTACCTGCGTTTCAGCCGTCTGGCTACCCCCTCCCTGCATGATGCCGATAACTACACCTTCGAGATCGGCAAGGGCGAGGTTCTGTGCGACGGTTTTGATTTGGCCATCATCTCCACCGGCCTGATGACCAGCGAAGCCCTGAAGGCTGCTGTCACCCTGAAGCGTCAGGATGCCATCAATGTGCGCGTGATCAACATGCCCACCATCAAGCCGCTGGACGAAGAGATGGTTCTGCGTGCTGCCCGCGAGTGCCACAAGATCATCACGGTTGAAGAGCACAGCGTGATCGGCGGCCTGGGCGAGGCTGTTTGCAGCCTGCTGAGCGAGAAGGCCCCCACCCCCGTGCGCCGCATTGGTGTGCAGGATAAGTTCGGCCATTCCGGCCCCGCATGGGAAGTTCTGCGCGATTACGGCCTGACCGCCGACGCCATTGCCGACGCCGTGCGCAGCTTTGTGAAAGAGGACCAGTAATCCTTTTCCCCTGCCCCATTTGATTGAATAAGCAACACCCCGCCACCCGGTTCAAACGCCGGGCGGCGGGGTGTTTTTTATAATTTAATTTTGGTCAGAACTGATTGCACGCAAACACCGTGGCACCGGTGGCGCGGGCGGCGGCAAGGCCGGGGGCGCTGTCCTCAAAGATCATGGTGTGGGCGGCGTCCACGCCAAAGTGGGCCATAGCTTTCAGGTAGCCTTCCGGGTCAGGCTTATTGTTGACCACATCTTCCTGGGTTAAAATCAGGTCAAACCAGCTAGTGCAGTGGAAATGGTCCAGCATTTCCGTTGCATTCTGGCGGCTGCCGGTGGTGATCACGGCCAGGTAATGGGTGGGGCGCAGGGCTTCCAGGATGACAAACAGCGCCTCGTTTTTGCAGGCTTTGTCCATGCTGGCGGCGTAATACTGCTTTTTCAGGTCGTGCACCCGCTCCACATCCTCGGCAGAGGGGCTGCCGCCCATCAGCGGCTGCAGAAAGGTGCGGTAATGCCCGCCGTTGCAGTAGGCGGCATAGTAATCATAATCCACCGTAAAACCGAACGGCTCCAGCGCGCGGCGGTAGCTTTCGGCGTTGACGGCAACGGTATCAAACAGTGTGCCGTCCAGATCAACGGCGATCAGTCCCTGCTTTTTCATCAAACTTTCCCTCGTTTTCCCATGTATTCAGGTCGTTGGCCACCATGACAAGCCCGGCATAGAACATGGGGGCGCGTTTTTTATCTTTATTGAGCTTATAGGGCATCAGGCGCAGCCAGTGGATGAGCTCATGCGCCAGAATGCTGTGCAGCCCGGCCGCACCGCAGCGGGCGCGCAGGTCGTCACAGACAGCGGCAAACAGCGTATCATAGGCGGCGGAGCGGGTGAGCTGGAAGTCAATGTGGTTTTCCTGCACGGTGCAGCGCGGGGTCATCATCATAAACTCATAGCCGCCGTGCAGGCTTTGCAGCAATTTGCCGTAATCCAGGTAGGGGCTGTCGTGCAGGTTGCCGGTGTTGGGGTCAATGATGTACCACGCTTTGTCGGGGTCCTCCTCATCGGTGCGGCAGATAATGTTTTCCACCGTCAGGTCGCCGTGGATATCCGCCACGGGGTCCGCGGCAAACAGGGCGCGCAGCGCGGCGTGGTCAAACAGGTGCCCCAGCTCTTTCAGATTGCGGTAGCTGCGGCCATTGATCCAGATGCGGTCATAGTTCCACAGTTCTTTCAAAACGCGGGAATCCCGGATCTTTTCCAGGTTGGCATCTACCTTTTTGTTCAGGTATTCCTCGATTTTTTCGGGGTCCGCCGGGCGGGCCGTGGGGCGGTAGAGCTGTTCATCCAGCGCCCGCAGCACACTGCGCAGGATGGCCGCACTTTTTTCCGGCGGGTTGGAATGGATATAGCGGAACAGGCCCACCGCGCTGCCGGAATAGGTCATATCATACCAGCAGTATCCCTCGCCGGTGCCCTCGCGCAGAATTTCGCACAGCGGCAGGCGGGCGGCGTTGCGGCGCAGCCAGGCCAGCTGTTCGGCCAGTTTGGCACCGTCCGCGCCAAAGGCATATTTACGGTAAAAGGTTGCGGCGCCATCGGTACACAGCATGGTGGTTGCGTTGGAACCGGCGGAATAATCCTGCAAAATGGTAATGTTCTGGTTGATCTCAATGAACTTGGCCACATAGGCTTTGTTCTGCAGGCTGAAATACTGGTTCAGGAACGCGCCGCGGTCCCGCGGGTCCACCTGGGGCAGCAGGTTCAGATAGTTTTCCTGCCCGGCTTCCCGGTTGGCGATCGGCTCCGCCGCGCCGTTCAGGGCGGCGCGAAGGCGTTCCGGCAAAAGAGGTGCCGCAAACATCACGGCCAGCGGCAGCAGGAACCAGGCAGCCACCAGCCCGCGGGCGGCATCGCTCAAACCGAGAGAGCCCGCCACGCCAAGGCTGGTCACATCCACGCTCTTGACGCCAAACAACATATTGAACACTTCCACCAGGCCAAAGCTGCCGCCCGCGCCGCCGCAGGCAATGATCGCCTGCCCCAGCACCGCGTAAGAAGCGAGGTACGCCCCCCACATGAGGACGGTATTGAGCAACAGCCGCCACAAATTAACGCGGCGCAGGTCCTTGAAGGTGTTGATCATGCTCCAGCAGAACACCAGGCCGTCCAGCTTGATGGTATCATTGAAAATGCTGCACACGGCCAGGCAGCACCGCTTGAGCAGGTCCCGCAGCAGCACCACCAGCACCAGGGCGGCGGCCAGCAGCAACGCAAAAACCAGATAATACCGCGCCGCGCCCAACACCGCAGCCCCGCCCAGCCCGGCCAGCCGGAACCCGCCGAACAGCAGCGCCACCACCCACACATCCAGAAAGCGGTCCATGATGACGGTGGCAAAGGCAAAGCCGGTGCCGGTTTTCATTTTGCGGCCAGCCAAAGCGGCGCGCAGAACATCGCCCACATGGAACGGCAGCAGAAAGTTGACGGCATATCCCCCGGCCATGGCGCGCAGCAGGCTGCGGCGCTGGGGGTATTCATAAATGCGGATGAACTGTTCCCACCGGAGCAGGCGGAACACATGCCCCAGCAGCACCAGCGCCGCGGAGGCAAGCAGCAATAATAAAATGGTTCCGAAAGGTTGCATCGGTGGTCACCTGAATCAGTTAATAATTTAGCAGCAAAATTATACCAGCATTTCAAACGCGGCCTTGTTGGCTTCCTGCTCGGCCTGGGCGTATTCCGCCGGGGTGCCAAAGGGCAGGTGCAGGTCAGTTGCAAATCCGCGCAGGTCTGCCCCGCGGGCGGCCAGCACGTTGTAAATGCCGGAAACAAAAAACTCTTTATAATCGCAGTGGTGCAGGTACTCTGCACAGGCGGAAGCATAGAGCTGCTTATTTTTGAAGTAATACGCCCCGCAGATGGCATCATGGCTGACGACCTGCTTTTCCACCGTGTGGCATACCCTGCCGTCCGCCCCGTATTGCAGGTAGCTGTAGGCCGGGGAATCACTGGCAAAAGTCAGCAGCGCGCCGTCCGGGCCATTGGCAAAATTGCCCGCTTTGCAAAATTCATTGAACGGCTTGCAGAGGAACAGATGGTCGCAGTCATTAAAGAGCAGCGGTTCATTGTCCGGCAGGCTTTCCGCCCCGCGCAGGGCGGTGATGGCGGCCCCCTCGGTCACTTCGGGCAGGGCCACGATCTTGGCATTGGGGTAATAGGTTTTGATTTCCCGGTCAATAGCATGGTCGCGGATATGCTCTTCCAGCACCACAAAGGTGATATCGGCGCAGTCCACAAATTTGGCAATGCTCTGGGTGGCCCAATAGAAAAACGGGCGGCCATTGATTTCGATCAGGGGCTTGGGCATCACAAAGCCGTTTTCAAAAAAGCGGCTGCCGCGCCCGGCCATGGGCATTACAAGGTGCAGCTTTGCCATGTTATTCCCCTTTCGCATCGCGGGCGGCCAGCATGGCGCACTCGTTCTCGATCACGCGGCGCAGACCCTCGCGGATGTCGATTTTCGGCTCCCAGCCATAGCATTCTTTGGCGTGGGCGTTATCACACAGGGAATATTTGTTGACCTCGTGGTCCAGAATTTCCGGCTTGATGCCGTAAGCACCGCCGTACAGCTCCGGGTACTTGGCCCAGTAATGGCTGGACGGGCAGTATTTGGCTTCGATCTGCTTGCCCATCAGCTCGCAGGCGGTGGCGTACAGTTCACGGACCGAGTAGTTCTTGTTGCTGGAAACATTGACCGCATCAAAGCCCGGCTGTTCCCACACGCGCATGGCCAGGTCGATGAGGTCATCCACATAGATATAATCGCGGCGCTGGTTGCCGTCGGAGTGGAATTCCGGCACGCGGTCATAATACAGTTCGCGGATCATATAGCCCACAAACGGCGGCTGCTTGCGCAGGCAGTCAATATGCGGGCCGTAAACGTTGGCAAAGCGCAGGCAGGTGATGTTCATACCGTAGGTATCGGCAAAGCTCTGGCAGAACCGCTCGCCGCAGTATTTGGTGTTGGGGTAGATCAGCGTGGGCGGGTTGAAGCTGGATTCCACGGTCGGGAACTCGGTTTCGTTCTCGTACATTGCATTGGTGGATGCCTGGATGACATGCTTGACCCCGGTACGGCGGGCGTTTTCCAGCACATTGACAAGGCCCAGCGTGTTGACGCTGACGGCCTCCACCGGGTCGCTCTGGCAGTCCGGCAGGGGGGCAATGCCCGCAATGTTATAGACGATATCAAACTTTTCCTGCTCAAACAGGGCTTTCATACCCTCTTTATCGCGGATATCCATCTTGATGACATCGGCGGAAAAATCATGGTCGTCAAAATGCAGGTTATCAGCGCTGCCATAGCTGTAGTTATCCACACCAATGGCGGTATGGCCGTTTTTCCACAATGCGTGCATGAGCTGGCCGCCGATAAAACCGGCAGCACCCGTTACCAGAACCTTCATAGTCAATATCCCCTTTACAGATTGGAAGCAATGATGGTGCTTGTATACTCTTCGATCGGTTTATCCCGCCATTCGCGGGTCACAAACTCATTTTTGTTTTTCAGGTAGCGCCCGCACAGTTTGAGCAGGCTGATGCCGAAGCTGGTCAGTTTGTTGTTGGATACCTGGTCTTCCTCCCGCCAGCTGATGGGGAAGAAGAGCACTTTCTGCTTGAGGTGGCAGAGCGCCAGGATCATGCAGTCGTTAAAATACAGCGTATCCGGGAACTTTTTATAGTAACCGTCTGCCAGCGGCGGCACGGCGTACAGGTTCAGGCCGCTGCCCAGGTCGGTGATCTTGTGCCCGGCCACCAGGCTGAACAGCCAGTTAAAGCCATAGTTGCCCACCACGCGCAGGGTGCTGTAGCCCTTGATGCGGCTTTCCGGCATAAAGCGAGAGCCAAGGCAGCAATCGTACTTGCGGTGGCGGCCGCTGTGTACTAAGGGCAGCACATCTCGAATATCGCCCTGGTCATCGCCATGCAGCACGATCAGGTAGTCAAAGTTATGCTGAACGGCATACTGGAACGCCACTTTATGGCTGCCGCCCAGGCCATAGTTCTGGTCATTGCGCAGCAGGCGGACCGGGGCCTGCGGGTGGGCCTGCATCCAGTTCTGCACGGCGGCCTCGGTGCCGTCGGTGGAGCGGTTATTGACCACGATGCACTCGGTGACCATCGCGGCCACCTGGCGGTCCAGCAGCTGGTTCAGCACACGGGGCACCTGTTTTTCGCAGTTATAGGCGGGGATAAAAACAAGAAAGCGTTCCGGCATAGGGCAAGCCTCCTGAATAAGATGATGTGATTGATTATAGAATACTATATTTGGGGCGAGGGGTCAAACGAAATCGCATGATTGCCAGGCGAATCATGCGATTTCGTAATGAATAATGAATAGCGAATAAAGAATAATGTTGGTGGATCGCCGCGCGCCGCGCGGCTCAAAAATAACAGGGCTGTTTTCCTTGCAAATTCCCGCAGACTTTCCACATTTTTTCCTGCACTTGTGGAAAACTCAATTCACTACCAGCACTTGCAGGTGGGCGGTGCCGTGGGTGACGGGGTAGCGGGCAGTGATGGCAAAGTTTTCTTCGATCCAGGCGTGGAACGCGGCCATATCGCGCACCTCAGCTTCATCGTACAGGATCACATCGGGGCGCTTCTCGGGCAGTTCCTCGTAATACTGGATGAACCGCGGGTCGCTGTCGGTGCCGGAAATGACGGATGCCTGGCCAATCGTCAGGGTACCATCCGCCATCATAAAGCCAAGGCCGTGCTGCTCACCAATGGCCTGCAGCACCTGTTTGCCCGCAAAGGGTTCCAGCGCTTCATACAGGGCCATCTGCATATCGGCGGCTTTTTCGTCCGCCCAGGTTCCGGCGGCGGGGCCGACGGTGATCTGTTTCATGTTGGCTGTTGTTACGTTGGCGGGCTTCCAGCCCGTTACCAGAACGCACCAGAACCGGCAGACCAGCAGGAACACCAGCAGCGCCGCCAGCATACACTGGCCCTGGGGCAGTTTTTCCTGTTCCGGCTCTTCCTTCCCGCGTTCCAGCATGGCAAAGCAGCCGCAGAGCGCGGGCCAGGTCAGGTACATAAAAGTAGCGGGAAAGCCCAGCAGCGTGGAGCGCAGAATGAAAGCATACGCCGCCATACCCGGCAGAAAGCCCAGCCAGAACAGCGGCTCCCGCGCTGTGCCGCGCCCCTTGCGGAACGCCCAGGCAGCGGCCAGCACCAGTGCGGGCATAAAATAGCGCTCATCAGAGCTGGAATCCGCCACCGCGCGCACCGCACAGAGCAGCACGGAAAGAACGGCCCAGAGATTCAAGGCAAGGCCGGTCCAATCCCGCTTTGGGCGGGTTTTGGTCCACCATAGCAGGCAGAGCACCACGCTGGCGGCCAGCGGCTTTGCCAGGAATTTGGCGGTGTTCAGCGCCTGGCTGGCCAGCAGGGCCAAGCGCTGGCTTGTGGTGAAATCATACTGCGGGTCGTTCAGGATCAGGCTGACGCGCTGCAAAAACATGCTAAGGCCCATACCGGGCAGCACATACGCCAGAAACGCTGCCGCGCAGGCCATACAGCCTAGCACAAACAGCACTGCGCCGCGGGGGACCCTGCAGATGGTCGGCTCCTTGCCGCGGCGGCCCAGCAGCACCATGCCGATGAAGAGTACCGCCGCTGCCAATGCGCTTTGAGGGAACGCCAAAAAACTGAAGCAGGCGCACACCGCACCCAGCACCACCAGCCACGGGCGGCGGAAGCCATGGGTATAATAATGGTAAAAGCACAAAAACGCCGCCACGGTAAAGTGGAACTGCTGGCTGATGTAATCCGGCCCAAGGAACCACTTGGGGGTATAAACAAACAGCACCACAGCGCCCAGCAGCGCCCCATAGCGGCCAAGGGTCTGCCTGAATTCACGGTAAAACACCACGCTCATGGCCGCTTTGCAGGCCAGCACCACAGCGCGCACAAACAGCAGTGCCCCGGTGGTGGTACCCACAACGGCGGTATACAGCGCCAGAACCAGCGCCGCTGGCAGGGCTGAAAGCTGATGCGGCTCCCACATGGTATAAAACAGCCGGTCCCCTTTTACCAGGCGGAAGCCCAGGGAAAAGGCATATTCTTCATCAATTTCCAGCCCCACAAACAGCGTTTTGGCCATGGCGAGGACCGCCAGAACCAGCAGCACCGGGGTCAAAATCTTCCACAGGCGGTCCTGTGCATTTTTTTGCGGCATAGGCCGCCCCTCCTCTATTGTTCATCTATCTCGCAAAACAAACGCAGCGGGCGCACAATGTGCGCCCCTACGGGAATTGCTAATTGCTCATTCCTAATTTCTAATTAGACTACAGGTGTTTGTGCAGCAGCTTGTCCCTCGCGCACAGCAAATACGGCAGGTAGTTTTCGCAAAACGCTTCCCACTTGCATTGCAGCCAGCTGCGGGTGTGCTGGGCGTGGTGCTTGACCGCCGCCACATCAAAGTAACGGGATTTATTGCGCACGATGATCTTTTGCTCAAAAGGCATCTGCCAGCCTTCGGGGTACCAATAGGCCGGGGTCAGCAGGCGGTAACTGCCAGGGTGTTCGGCGGCATAGCGGTTCAGCTGGCTTTCGTCATGCCACAGGGGCACCACACCGTTATGGATATCCTCCTCCGTGCGGCGGTCCAGCTCTTTGCACATGGCCAGGAACGCCGCCGATGTGCCGCCGTTCAGCCCGCCGGAAACATAATCCTGCCCGCAGTTATACGGGATATAGGCCGTGCACCTGGGGTTGCGGTCATAGCTGTAGAACATCGGCTTTTTGTTCCAGAAGCCAGGCTGCTGCACCAGCAGCAGCTGTTCGCCCTGCTGCGCGCGGGGCAGGAATTCTTCCGGGGTGATGACTTCCCGGCAGGTCAGGTTCGCATTGAAAAAGAAGAGATAATCCAGCTGTTCCAGCGCCTTTTCCTGGGTCAGGAAAATCGCAAAGCGCTTCATGGTGCTCAGCGGCCAGTCATAGGCGGGCTGGGCAATGCGGTGCACAGCGGGGTCGTCCTCGTGGGCGATGGACAGTGCATCGGTAAAAACAAAGTATTCTTTTTTGCAGCCGGGCAAAAAGTTCCGGCTGAACGTTTCATAAAATTCCGGCCAGAACACCGTGTATTTGCCGGTGCAGATATACAGCATGCCAATGGTTGCCATGTTGTGTTTCCCCCTTAATGATGGGTGATTTTTTGCCAAAGGCGGCCAGCCTGGGTGCGCAGATAGGCGGCATCGCTGGTCCAGATATAAAATGCAAGGTTCAGCACGTTGGGCAGGATGCAGACCACAACGGCCCGCCCCAGCAGCCCCAGAATGCCGCCGGGCAGCAGCGCGCACACGCGGTAGCTGCCCGCCATAAGCACCACAAGGGTGGCAAGGTGCACCGCCTGCACCCGCAGGTAGCGCCAGCCGCTGCCGCGCATATACTGGCGGCAGACCACAATGCCGCGCCCCACCCACATGATGCAGTGGGCCACAACGGTGGCCGCCACAATGCCGGTGATGCCGAACGCCGGGAACAGCGCAAAGCTTAAAATCAGGTTGGTGGCGGCGGAGCCGACCATGAACCACTGGTCCTGCTCAAAGTGGCCCAGCACCGCGCGGTAGGAGCCGAGCATCCGGTGGTTCCAGCCCACATACTCGTTCAGGCTGAACACGATGACGAACCCCAGAGGCAGCAGGCGGTCATCCCCCATCCACAGCCCGATAAACGGCTGGAACAGGCAGAGATACGCCGTTGCCACAAAGCTGCCAAAGAAATAGCTGAACAGATCCAGCCCCCAGAACACCTGTTTATCATGGGCGTTGGCCGTGGCGGATTTATCGTACACGATATTGCCGATGGCCGCAGCAAAGCTGTCCATGATTTTGTTGCCGATGTTGGTGGCGCTGTCCGACACAGTGGTGTAGTTGCCAAGGTTGGCGGTCATGGCGCTGCCCGCCATGCGGCTGGTGACGATGGTATCGGACGAACCGTAAATCGTATTGGACAGGCGGTGGACCAGGTAATACTTGAGGTCATGGAAGATGCCAAGGTCCTTGAAGTCCTGCAAGGTAACTTTGACCTCGTGCAGTTCGGGGAAGTCCTTTTTATACCGCGCCGCCACCACCAAGTTGGCCCCGGTGTTGAACAGGATGCTGACGCCGAAATACAAAATATAGTTCGGCAGCCAGAGCGCAATGGCGATGCGGGCCAGATAGTTGGCGATGTTAAAGCAGAAGTCAATGCGGGTGCAGAGATACCCCTGCTGGGTGCAGGTGTACATCAGCCGCCGGGTGACAAGGAAATAGCCGGACAGTGTGGAGATGGTGTTGAGCAGGTAAACGGTATAAGCCGTCTGGATGCTGGCCACACCGGGCATGATCCACGGCAGGGCCAGCGCCCCAATACCTGCCAGCACGCAGATGACCACACCCACGGCGCGGTATGCCCATTTATACATGGACATATATTTGCTGATCTTTTCGGTATCTTTGGCGGCGATCTGTTCATACAAACGGTAGCTGATGACGCTGCCAACGCCGAATTCCGCGATGGAGAAAAAGTTGAACAGCTTATCCACCACCTGGGATGCGGCGGTGATATCGTTGCCAAAGTTAAATACCAGCAGCCGCCGCGTGGCAAAGCCCAGCAGCATCAGCAGCAGGCTGGACCCCAGCGCATAGACCAGGTTCAGAATCGTTTTTTGTGTACGCAAATCGGGTGTTCTCCTAGGTGATTTGTTTGGGCGGGAGCGATATGGCAGGGAGCGGCGGGGTCAGGTGACCCCGCCCTACGGGGCATGAAGTTAAAACAGGCATTTACGGCAGGGGTTCATGGGGCGTCGGGGACGCCGCCCCCTACAGGAAATGGGAAATATGTTATTTCCGTTTCAGGCTCCCGGCCGCCCAAAGGGCAAAGCGAGGGCCGAAGTGGTTGAGCAGGAAGGCAAACAGCTTCCAGTCCAGGCGGGTGTTTTCGTCCCCCAGTTTCCACAGGGCTTTGCAGGCGGTCAGGCCGGGGGCGCAGGCGGCGCGCACCTCGGCATCACGGCAGGCAGCGCCGCGGGCCTGCGGCCAGAACACATTGGCTGTCCGCCGCCAGATCTCGGCCTGCTCTTCCGGGGTCCAGGGGCAGTCCGGCGCAGCAAACATCTTTTCAAACCGGTGAACGACCGCCGCAATGCCCGCAAAGTGCTTGGCAAGGCCCGCATTCAGCAAACTGCCCGCCCGGTTGGCGCGGTAGACCACCAGCTCCACATCCAGGTAATACAGCTTGGGGCAGGCACCGGCCAGCACCAAATCAAAGGGGTAATCCTCCGCCCAGCGGACCTCATTCCAGAAAAGCAGGTTATACTTGACCAGGAATTCCCGGTCAATACAAAAGCGCCAGACCGCCCAGTGGCCTGCGGCATACAGCCGCGCCACGCGGGCGGCGTAATCGGGGTTTTCATCCGGGCCGGGGGTGAACTGCTCTACTGGGCCGGGGTAAGGTTTGGCATCCATGCCCTGGCTTTCGTCCTGTTCCAGATAGCGGCAGACATACCAGCGGTAGCCCGGCGCAGCGGCCAGGGCGGTGCGCAGGTTTTCCAGCATATGGTCCGGCCAGTAATCGTCACTGTCCAAAAACAGCAGCCATTTGCCTTTGGCGGCCTTGATGCCGGTGTTGCGCGCGGCGGCCAGGCCGCCGTTCGCGCGGTGAATGACTGTAACGCCGGGGCAGAGCTGGGCAAAAGCATCACACATGGCGGGGCAGGCATCGGTGGAGCCATCGTCCACCAGAATGCACTCCCAGTCCGCCGGCCCCGCCTGTTCCACCACGCTTTTGACGCAGGCGGAAAGATAGGCCTGCACGTTATATACCGGCACAATGACCGAAAATGTGATGTTTCCTGTGCGTTCCATCGCAGTTGTTTCCTTTACTTTGTCGGGATCAATGTCCAGTCATGGTCATACAGGGCGGTTTTTTTGCCGTTGGCATACCAGCGGTCCGGCGCGATCACGCAACGGCCCGGCACCCCGGCCAGCCACTGCCCCCACCAGCTGAAGGTGGAATTGCTCAGCACAAACGCCCGGCAGCGGCGCATTAAGGCAAGGTCCGCCGCGGCGCTTTTGGCCCCGGTGCTGTAATGCACCGGCAGGCCCGCGGCGTCCAGGTGTTGCCGCACATAGGCGGGGTCGTCTGAAAAAACAAACAGTTCCGCCTGCGGCAGGCTTTGGCGCACCGCGCGGCAGGCGGCGGCGTAATATTCCGGCGTGCAGACCTGCAGTGCCGCGTTCTGCGGCAGCAGGTAATCCCCGCAGCGCCAGTGCAGGCAGACGGGGAACGGGCTTGCCTCAATTTCCCGCGCAAAGGCGGCGGCTTCGGCGGTAAAGCCATGCTCCGGGGTCTCGATGGGCAGCAGTTCCGCCCGGATGGTTTCGGCCTGGTCCTTAAAATAGTCTGCCCCCTGGAAGTACCCCCAGGCCAGAAAATCTTTGGCATGGCCGCGCCGGGCGGGAGTAAAACCCTCGGTTGCAAAATGCAGGCCGATGGTGTTCAGCGCCGGGGCCATGCGGGCCTCAAAGGAATGCCAGTCCTGATTCATCAGGCCCGCACGCTGTTCATGGCGGATCATCAAGGCTTTGGCGGTGTTCTGCACCGGCAGGTGCTGCTTGGCAAATCCCGCATCGGCAAGGAACTGCACCTCCGGGCTGATGTGCAGCGCCTGCAATGCCAGCGCCGTGTGGGCTGGGGAACCGGTTTTCCAGTCCTGCCGGTCGATCAGGGCAACCGGCTCCCGGCAGCGCAGGCCCATGGCACGGGCAAAGGCATAGACAAACATCTGGTTGCCCAGCCCGCCGGAAAGTTCGGCGTAAATCATCGTGCGCCCTCCCCTGCCACTTTATCATACACCTGTTCCATGCGGTGTGCGGCGGTTTTCAGTTCGTAACCGGCGGCGGCCAGCGTGGGCCAGTGGTCAACGTGCGGCCTGCCGGGGGCAATGGCATCCGCCGTTTTGGCCCACTCTTCAAACGGAGCGCTGAGCGGCAGGAAATGCACCAGCTCGGTCACCGAGCCATCCCCCGGCACATTGGTGGAAGCCAGGCAGGGCACGCCGCAGCCCTGGGCTTCCACCAGGGTAACGGGGCTGCCCTCAAAGTTGCTGGGCAGTAAAAACAAGTCAAAGGCGTTCATATAGTCCGGCACATTGTTCTGCACCCCGGCAAACAGCACCCGGTCCGCCACGCCAAGCTGGGCGGCAAGATCCCGCATGGGCTGTTCCTGTTCGCCGCCGCCCACCAGCAGCAGCTTCCAGCTGAGGTCCCGCTGAACCATCGCCGCAAACACCCGGATGAGGTAGAGCGGATTTTTTTGGTGGTTGAGCCGCCCCACAAACCCGGCCAGGCGCTCGGTTTCGGCAATGCCGTACTGGGCGCGGATCGAAGCGCGCGCCGCGGCGTTGGGGTAAAAGCGGGTTTGGTCCACCGCATTGCAGGCAACGGAGAAGTTCGGCTTGCGGTCGATATGGTCGCCAAACACAAACCGGCCCGCCGCCACGCCGCAGCCCAAAAAGTAATCCGCAAACATCTGGTACACCAGGTGGGCGGCGCGCCAGGTCAGCGTCATGGGCGGGTAAACGATATGGCTGTGCACAATGATCTTGGCATGGGGGCAGAGCACCCGCATCATTCCGCAGACGGGGGCACCAATCTTGCTGGCGGTGTGGTAATGGATGATATCGTAATCCTTATGGGTTTTCAGGTGATGGTACAAGGCGCGGATACGGGCCTTTTTATTGTCCGGCACCGCAATGATGTGCACCCCGGCTGCTTCCAGCGCGGGCGCGCAGGAGGCCTGGTCCGGCGGGCAGAGGCCGACAAACAGATCCACCTGGTAGCGGGTAAGGTCCAGATTGAGCAGAAGGTTCTGCACATAGCGCTGCACCCCGCTTTGTACGCCAAGGTGGTTGCTGATCATCAGGATCTTCATGGGTATCGGCTCCTTTGCACATCGGGATTCGGGCGGACGGTCTGTTATAGAGTAATTTCGAGGGGCGCAGGTTCTACCAGTAGCTTCCGCCCTCCACGGCCTGCTTGTTGGCGGGCTGTTCGGCGGGGGCGGGGCGCACCCAGGCGGGGTTATACAGTTTGCTGATCTGGGGGTGGGCGTCCCACCGGCGGCCCTTGATGCCAAACAGCAGCTGGGTGGCCCCGCTCATCTGGATGGCAACATGGCCGGTATCCCGCGCATGGGCAGCCAGCGGCAGGCCGTAAGCACCCGCCCCAATGATGGCGACCTCATAATCGCAGGCATCCATCTGGGTTTCCATGGCCGCAAGGGCGTCAAACCAGGTATCGTACCCGGTTTTCTGCCCGGCAAGGCCCTGCACCGCCGGGATGACGGTCAGGGAAGCCAGTTCCGGCAGGGTGTTCACCCCGCCGAGGGCGTTGGTGAAGAGCTCCCCGCGCTTTTGGTACTGGGCGCGGATGGTATCCGCAAAGGGGTGCACCACCAGAACACGCTTACCCGCCAGAGCAGCGCTCCAGGGGTTGGCATAATAATACGGTTCCAGCGCGCGCAGCTGGGTAAAACGGGTGCCGTGGCAGCCATCGATCACCTGCCGCTCGGCCCCCACATCCCACAGCGCCAGCAGGTCAGCTCCCTGGGCGCAGGAGATATACAGCTCACAGAAGCGGTTCAGCGCTTTATCATCGGTGGGGAACACGCCGGACAGAGTGTTGATCTCTCCCCTGGTTTTCTCGGTATATTTCCCGGTCAAATATTCGGCCGCGGTGCGCATTTCGGTTGCACCGCAGCGGCCGAACAAAAACGGCTGCCCGGCGCGGATGGCATCGGCAGCCGCCGCATTGCCCTGTTCCGCGGGCAGAATAGTCAGGCCGCGGTATTTCCAGCGGAAGCGCAGCCCTTTATAGGTATTGCGCAGTGCTTCCAGCAAGGCTCCATCATTATCCACGGCGTTTTCCTCCTTGTTTGTCCAGCATGGCCAGGGCGGTTTCGGCGCTGTTTGCCCACAGGAAATGTTCGTTCACGCGGCGCTGGGCGGCGTGGCCGCAGGCCGGGTCCGCCGCCGCTTTCCGGATGGCTTCGGCAAACTGGGCGGGGGTATCGGCAAAATAGCCGCTGGTGCCCGGCTCGATGATCAGGTCCGGCCCCGGCGCGTGGCGGGCCACCGGCGGGCAGCCCGCATACATGGCTTCCAGCAGGCTCATGCCAAAAATTTCGCCGTCATTAAAGTTCACGAATACATCGCAGGCATGGTAATACGCCTGCACCGTTGCGTTGGGCAGCTGGGGGATGCAGGTGCAGCGGTTTTCCAGCTTGTGGGTGCGCAGGGCATCCTGCAGTTCGCCGGTCAGGCTCCCCTGCCCGATGACCACCGCGCTCCAGCTGTGGGGCAGCGCTTCCAGCACCGGCACAAGGTCCAGCGGGCGCTTGTAAGGGTCCAGCCGGCCCACAAAAACAAGATAGTTGGCCTTGGGGTCCAGCTTCAAAAATTCCCGCAGCTCGGATTTTTCGCCGTTTGCATTGGGGATGATGGCGGTATCCAGCCCAACAGGCATCACCCCGGCGCAGGGTACATGCAGCTGTTCCAGCTGGGCGGCCACGGCGGGGGTTTTGGCATAGGTGGGGGTTTTGCGGTAAATGGCCAGGTTGCGGCGGCACAAAAGGTCCATCACAGCCCGCATCACCGGGTTTTCGGATGTACTTTTGATGGCCCCCAGCTGGCTGTAGAAAAAGATATCGTGGTCCCGGCAAAAGCGGTACAGCCCCGGCACGCCGAGGGCGTTATCCCCCATCACATGCACGGCGTCCACATGCTCGTTCAGCAGCGGCTGCCAGGTGCGGTAAAAGGCGCTGACCCCGGCTTTGCGGGCCGGTACATAATAAATGCGCACATTGGGTTCCAAATCCTCGCTGGTCACCGCTTCGGGGGCGGCTTCCGGGTCTGGGTACAGCACAATGGCCCGGCAGCCCAGGGCGGCAAACGCCCGCGCAAGGCCGACTTCCTGCCGGTTATAGGCTCCTTTTTTGCCGGATGCCCCGCAGTACAGCTGCGGGATGGCAATGGTTCGCATAAGCTTTGCTACTCCAATTTATTTTTTATCACACCCGGCGCAGGTAGCGGGCATCGATCACTTCAATGTCCTCATCCCGGCAATAGGTGTGGATGCCGATCAAATCCGCCGGGTCAATGCCCTTGATGGCAACATTCTGCGGCATGGCGGCGCACAGCGGTACTTCGGAAGCACCGCGCCGCACCCAGAATTGCAGGTATACACCGTAATCCACCTTGGTGCTGACCTGCGCCGGGCGCACGGTCTGGTCGTTGTTGGTAAACAGCGGGCCCGCGTTGCGGCTGCCCAGCTCATAATTGCGGTGCTGCGGGTTGAAAGGCTCATCCTCATCCAGGATAAACTCATCCACATCATCGCGCTCTTCCGCTTCGGGGTTTTCGCGCACGGTATAGCGGCGGTAACGGGTGTAAAGCTGGTTATCCGGTTTGGTTTCGCTGCAAAGCACCGTCAGGGCTTCGGGGGTTTTATCCACAATAATGCTGTCGCACAGTTCGCGCCCCACGCTGAACGCCTGCACTTTCTCCCATTTATCCGGGAACTGGGTGCAGCGGTAAAGGGTCAGGCTGTGGTCGGCGCTGGTTTCCGGCAGCATCCACACTTCCCCGCGCCAGTCAAACACTGTGGGGAAAGAAAGATGGAAGCTTTCCTGCAATACCACACGGGGCGGCAGCAGGTTATCGTTTTCATCAAACTCCGCCACGGCGATATCGCCGCGGTTTTCAGCCATATTGAACGCTTCGCAGAACAGCCAGCGCTTACCATTGTCATCCTCATACAGCAGCGGGTCTGCATACCAGGTGCCGGGGGTGTAAGGCAGCGGGGTGTAGGGTTCTTCGCCCAAAGCGGGCAGCGGGTCGCAGCCTTCCCCCTTGGGGGCGCGGCGCACCGCGATGGTATAGATTTCTTTTTGGCCGCTCAGCTTTTTGATCAGGCGCTTGGGCGGCATGTGCAAGGCACGGTAGATCTGGTTCATGAATTTTCATTCCTTATGATTTCCCGGTAAATGGCAAGCAGCTCCCGGTAGTTTTGTTCCGCGTTATATGCCTGGCAGGCTTTTTGCTGCATAGCGGCCAGTTCAAAGGTTTCGCCCATCGCTTGCAGCTGGCGCACGGCATCCGCCAGTGCGGCGGCATTGCCGGGGGCAAAGTGCAGGCCGTCCACGCCTTCCTGCACGGCGGCGCCCACGTTGCCAAGTTCGCTGGCAAGCACGGGGGTGCCCACCGCATGGGCTTCCGCCGGGATCAGGGCAAAGCTTTCATAGCACAGGCTGGGGCAGAGGGCCGCACGGCTCTGGGCCAAAAGCTCGGTGAGCGTTTCATGCGGGAGCTGGCCGGTAAAGGTCACGGTATCGGGGGCGTTTTCTTTGGCCCAGGCTTCCAGCGGGCCGGTACCGGCCACGACCAGCTGCGGGGCATCCGGCCCCAGCAGCCGCCAGGCTTTGATGGCAGTGCGCAGGCCTTTTAATTCTTCCAGCCGCCCGGCAAACACGATCTGGTTTTTGCGCTGTGCCCAGGGCAGCGGGGGCCGGCCCGGCGCTGCCACGCTGTTGGGCTTGCAGTACAGCCGCTCCGGGGTAAACACCGGGCGCGGGGCGCTGCAGTTGAATTCCAGCAGCTTGCTGCGGTCAAACTCCGTCAGGGTGATCAGGTTCACCTTGCGGTAGGTGCCAAGCAGGCGGTGGAACGCATAAATACCCGCACAGACCAGGCTTTGGGCACGGCTGCCGCGGTAGCAGCTGTGCCGCACCGCGCAGCCAAGGCCGTGCTGCGGGCATTCCTCGCACACATGGCCGTCCCGCATCAGGATACCGTTGGGGCAGAAAATGCGAAAGTTGTGCAGCGTCTGCACCACCGGAACATGCTCTTTGAAGCAGGCATGGAACACCGACGGGCTGATGGTCAGCAGGGTGTTATGCACATGCACAATATCCACCTGTTCTTTGCGGATCAGGGTGCGCACTTCCCGCACGGTTTTGATGCTGTAAACAGCCTGCAGGGGCAGCAGCAGCTTTTGGGCCAGGCCGCTGGCCTCATTATTGCGCTCATAGGTGATCACGCGGTGGCCGTGGGCCTGCAGCATGGCGCGCTCCGCGGCGAACACGGCGTCCTCGCCGCCGGGCAGGCGGTAATGGCAGTGCACCAGCAAAATGGTATGCGGTTGTTCCGGCTGCGGCATCAGGCGGCCCCCTTTCCCTGCGTGAACAGAACTAAATATAACAGTGTGTCGAAATTCTCTTATAGCGTATCTAGGGGCGAACCGTGTTCGCGCGCTAATTTAACGCAGCAACGGCATTCCGGGAAAGCTGCTCACCTAGCAAACGGCATCGGGCGCACACTGTGCACCCCTACAAAAGGCTTTTTCGACAGTCTGATATGATTATTATACCGCGCAACACCGGATATGGAAAGAGATAAAACGTAAAAAATGCCCCTGTGCACAACGCCTGCGCACAGGGGCAGCGGTTATTCAGCTTCTTCTTCCAGCTCGCGGACCAGGTTCCAAACTTCGCCAATGGTACCAAGCTGTTTCAGGCGGTCCTCTTCAACCTCGGTACCGGTAGCTTCCCCAAGCTGCCAGGCCAGCTCCACCAGATCTTCTGCATCTACGCCCAAGTCTTCAAAGCTGGTGTCCTCGCTCAGTTCGGCGGCGTCACAGCTGAACTGCTCCGCCAAAATGTCAAGCAGATCCTCAAACGTCATGTATCTTTCCCTCCGTATCGGTGCATTTGGTATTTCTATAATACCCATACGGCGGCATGCCGTCAATGGCAGATTCGACCAATATTGCGGGTATTTTCCGTTAAAAACGCACAAGTTTGTCCGGCGGGGGCTGGCGGCTTGTGTAAAAGCGCGAAATATGGTATGCTGGCATTGCTGCATTTTGCAGCAGGCACTGCACACAACGGCAGGCGGTTGGCCCCACTTCCGAAAGGAGGTGAGAGCATGCCGATTACTTTGACTTTTCATGTTTTGGGTTTTACCATTACAGTCACGGTAAAAAGCAAGAACCGCCACCCTGGCCGGTGACGGTTCTTATTTTTTAAGTTCCTAACCAAAAAGGGTCAACCGCTTGTCGCAGTGCCTTTTTCTATCTTTATTATAGCATCTCCGGCCGGGCTGTCAAGTTCAGGGCCGGTTTTACTTTTTCTGGCCGTAATAGGCGTTGGGGCCGTGCTTGCGCATAAAGTGCTTATCCTGCACATGCTGGGGGGCGGGTTCGGCGTTGGGGTTGATCTGGCAGGTCAGCAGGGCCATTTTGGCCACTTCTTCCAACACAACGGCGTGGTAAACCGCCTGGGCAGCATCCTTGCCCCAGGTAAAGGGGCCGTGGCTGGCGCACAGAACGCCAGGCACATGTACCGGGTCAATGCCGCGGGTGCGGAAAGTTTCAATGATCACCTTGCCGGTATTCTTCTCGTAATCTTCCTCGATCTCTTCGGGGGTCAGCTCACGGGCACAGGGCACAGGGCCGTAAAAATAGTCTGCATGGGTGGTGCCGAACGCCGGGATATCCCGCCGGGCCTGGGCCCATGCCACGGCGTGGGTGCTGTGGGTATGCACCACACCGCCCAGCGCGGGGAAGGCTTTGTACAGTTCCAGGTGGGTCTTGGTATCGCTGCTGGGGTTCAGGTCGCCCTCCACTTTATTGCCGTTCAGGTCCATGACCACCAGCATATCGGGGGTCAGTTCCTCGTATTCCACGCCGGACGGCTTGATGACGAACAAGCCTTTTTCGCGGTCGATGCCGGACACATTACCCCATGTATAAGTAACAAGGCCGCGGCGGGGCAGTTCCATATTGGCTTCATATACCTGTTGTTTCAGTTCTTCCAGCATAATTGTTCCCTCACATTGTTTCAACGGCGGTGCGCTCGGCGCACAGTGCCTTTTTGTATTCTTTCAGGAATGCGGCAAACCCGGCTTCATCGGCGGCATCCGGGGTCAGGGTGGTGCTGGCGGCACCGGCGAACACGCGGTTCTGCAGGTAGCTTGCCAGCGTTTCGCCGTCAGCATGCTCTACACGGTAAGCCGCCAACAGGGCCATGCCGTAAGGGCCGCCCTCGCCTGCGGTTTCGGTGCAGGTCACAGCGGTGTGGGCGGCAGCAGCCAGGTAGCGCTGGGCCACGCCGGGGGTCTTGAACAGGCCGCCGTGGCCCAGCAGGGTATCCAGCGCCACATGTTCTTCGTTCAGGATATCCAGCCCGATGGCCAGCGTGGCAAAAGCGGAGTAAATGTTGGCGCGCATCAGGTTGGCCAGGCTGAAATCACTTTCCGGTCCGCGCAGCAGCATGGGGCGGCCCGCATCAAAGTGGGTCACACCCTCGCCGGAATAGTAGTTCACGGGGATCACGCCGCCGCAGTCCGGGGCACCCTGCAAAGAAAGGTTGAACAGTTTGGTGAACAGCTCACCCTTGTTCACCTTTGCGCCGCAGAGCTCTGCGTTCTGGGCCAGAAGTTCCACCCAGGCGTTCAGGTCGCTGGTGCAGTTATTGCAGTGCACCATGGCAACGGGGTCACCCGCGGGGGTGGTGACCATATCAATTTCGGGGTAAACTTTGCTCAGGGCCTTTTCCAGCACGACCATGGCAAAAATGCTGGTGCCGGCGCTGACATTGCCGGTGCGGGGCGCCACGCTGTTGGTGGCGGCCATGCCGGTTCCGGCGTCGCCCTCCGGCGGGCAGAGCGGGATACCAGCCTGCAGGTTGCCGGTCGGATCCAACAGGCGGGCACCGGCTTCGGTCAGGGTACCGGCATCACTGCCGGCGGGCAGAACTTCCGGCAGCAGGGCGTTCAGGTCCACGGCATAGCCCTTGGCGGCGGCCATGGCGTTGAACTTTTGCAGCATGGCAGCATCGTAACCGCCGGTGGTGCTGTCAATGGGGAACATGCCGCTGGCATCGCCAACGCCCAGCACTTTATGGCCGGTCAACTGCCAGTGCACATAGCCTGCCAGCGTGGTGAAAAAGTCCAGTTTGGACAGGTGTTCTTCTTGATTCAGCATGGCCTGATACAGGTGGGCAATGCTCCAGCGCTGGGGGATGTTGAAGCCGAATGCTTCGGTCAGTTCCTCGGTTGCTGCACCGGTGATGGTGTTGCGCCAGGTGCGGAACGGCACCAGCAGTTCGCCGTTGGCATCAAAGGCCAGGTAGCCGTGCATCATGGCGGAAATGCCGATGCAGCCCACTTTGGTCAGGGTGCAGCCGTATTTTTGCTGTACATCGGCGGCAAGGGCGGCGTAAGCGCTCTGCAGACCCTGCCAGACCTGTTCCATCGGGTAGGTCCAGATGCCATTGCGCAGCTGGTTCTCCCAGGTATAATCCCCCTGTGCCAGCGGGGTGTGCTCCGGGCCGATCAACACTGCCTTGATGCGGGTTGAGCCGAATTCGATGCCGAGAGCTGTCTTTTCCGGTACAAAGTTGGACATATTGCAGGACTCCTTTTTGGCAAGCAGAATGCCGTATTCTTAATTGTTAGTATAGCAAAGCACGCCCCGGAAAGATAGGCCGCTTTGCTTAAAATTCTGGACTTTTGTTCAGGAATGCTGCATTTCAATTATTTGCACAAATCCCCCTGGGCAGCTTTGTAAGGTCTGCACAGGGGGATGGATTACAGCATGATGACCAATGCGGTTGTGATCATAACAATACTGGCAATGATAGAAACCGAGTTGATGGCACTGGCAAGGCCGAAGTCGCTGCCCATCTGCGCGGTAAAGGGCGGGTTGGCGCTGGCCACCGGGGCCAGAAATACGATCACAAGCGCCTGGCGGTATTCCAGCGGGAGCGGCAGGATAAAATAGGCCGCCAATGCCAGCGCAATGCCGATGATGTACCGCACGCCCAGAATTTTAATGATATCCCCGATCTGGGACGGGTCACCGTTCAGGTGGAAGCCCACGCCGATCATCAGCATAGCCATAAAGGCGTTGGCGTTGCCCACAATGCCCGCAAACTCCACAACCGGCGCAGGCAGGCTCAGGTGCAGAAGGCCCAGGATCGTCATGAAGATATAGGTCATCAGCGGGATGCTGTGCACAAGGTTATTCAAAATCGGCTTGATGCGGAACTTGCCATCGCCGGATTTGACAATGCTGGCAATGCTGTAAGCCCCGCCCAGGCAGATCATGCTGTTGCCGCAGTCAAACAGGCTGACGGCGATGACACCCACCGGACCAAGGAACCCTTGGGCAAAAGGCATGGCAAAGTTGCCGATGTTGCAGCCGGAGGCATTGAGCATGGCGAACGCCTGGCGCTCCCGCCCCTGGGGGTGGTACATGACCGAGCCCACGATCATCATCAGCACGCCGAAGCAGAAGCCCATCAGGGTGAGCAGCAGCATGGAAGTCTGCATCTCCCGCCCGGAAAAGTTTGTCACGATTGCCGCCGTCAGGGTGATCTTAATCACAATTTTGCTGAGCACATGGAAGTCGCTTTCCTTAAAGAATCCGACCCGGCGCAGCACCCAGCCCAACAGAATGATGCCGATAAAACACCCGGCATGCGTAAGAATTTCTACCACGTTTTCCCCTTCTTTATCCTATAAAGTTACATGATACCCTACTATTTGTTTATACCATACTTTATACATGGCGGCAAGTAATTTTGCGTCCAAACTGCATGATTTTTTTGCGGCAGCCCGGTTGTATTTGCGGCGGCAAACGATTATTCTATAAGTATCATAACCCACATCATTCCCTGCGTGCCGGATTTTCCGGTGCGCAGCATACAGAAAGGACTTGCATTCTAGTATGGCTTGTACAACAATTCTGGTTGGCAGAAAAGCTTCTTACGATGGCTCTACCATGATTGCCCGCAATGACGATTCCGGTTCCGGGCATTTTACCCCCAAAAAGTTCGTGGTCGTTCCCCCGCAGGAACACCCGGCCGTATACCGGTCGGTGCTTTCCCATGTGGAAGTGGAGCTGCCCGGCAGCCCGATGCGGATGACCGCAATACCCAACGCCGTGGAGGGCAAGGGCATCTGGGCCGCAGGCGGTGTGAATGAAGCCGGTGTTGGCATGACCGCCACCGAAACCATCACCTCCAACCCCCGCGTTCTGGGCGCTGACCCGCTGGTGGAGTATATCCCCGCCAAGGACGGCCAGCCCGAAGTTCCCGGCGGCATCGGCGAGGAGGACATTGTTTATCTGGTACTGCCCTACATCCACACCGCGCGCGAGGGCGTGCTGCGGCTGGGCAAGCTGCTGGAAAAATACGGCACTTACGAGATGAACGGCATTGCGTTCCAGGATGTGCACGAGATCTGGTGGCTGGAGACCATCGGCGGGCACCACTGGATCGCAAAGCGCGTTCCGGACGATGCCTATGTGGTGATGCCCAACCAGCTGGGCATTGACCAGTTCGATCTGGAGGATGCCCTTGGCGCCAAAAAGAACCACCTGTGCTCCGCCGACCTGGATGATTTTATCGAAAACAACCATCTGGATCTTTCCTGGAACGGGGTGCTGAACCCGCGGGATGCCTTTGGCAGCCACGATGATTCCGACCATGTGTACAACACGCCGCGTGCCTGGTTCATGCTGCGCACTCTGAACCCCCACAGCAAAAAGTGGGACGGCCCCAACGCCGACTACACGCCCCGCAGCGATGACCTGCCGTGGTGCATGGTGCCGGAAAAGAAGATCACGCCGGAGGATGTCAAATATGTGCTGTCCTCCCACTATCAGGGCACGCCGTATGACCCGTATGGCAACAGCCAGTCGGACCAGAAGGGCGCCTTCCGCTCCATCGGCATCAACCGCAACGATTTTATGGCCCTGATCCAGATGCGCCCCGACCAGCCGGAGGATTCCCGCGTGTTGGAATGGATTGCCTTTGCTTCCAACGCGTTCAATGTGATGGTGCCGTTCTATGCCAATGTGACCACCACCCCTGCGTATCTTTCCAACACCACGGGCGCGGTTTCCACCGACAACTTCTATTGGAACAGCCGGATGATCGCCGCCATGGCCGATGCTGCCTACAGCAAATCGGTGTTCCATATTGAGCGCTACCAGTTGGCGGCGGCTTCCGCCGGGCACGCAAACATCAATACTTATGATGCCAAGCTGCGCCGTGAACAGGATGTTGCCGCCCGCGCCGCCCTGCGCAAGCAGGCCAACGAAGCCATGGCCGATACCATCCGCGGCCTGGCTGCCGATACGCTGGATAAAGTGCTGTATGAGCTGAGCTGCCAGATGAAGAACTGCTACTCCCGCTCGGATGCGTAAAACTGTATAAATGCCAAAACCGCCCCTGCTGTATTTCGGCAGGGGCGGTTTTTGTTTTACGTTGCAGAGAGTGCGGAGCGTGGCACGGGATAAAATGATTGCTTCGGCATCGCCCGGCATACGGGACGATGCGAGCATCGTCCCCTACAAATCCTTTGCAGCGCCTGTGGTATCTTTCAAAGTTCTATCCCTTAAAAGCAAATCAGCCCCTGCCATCTCTTAAGGTGTATCTGAAAACAAAGAAAATGACGGATATTTCGCAAACACAGCAGGATTTAAGGCAAAGAGCCGCAGGAATCCTTTGTGGATTCCAAGGCTTTTTAACGCAAAATCCGGCTGTGTTTGTAGAAATAGACTATATTTTCGACTTTTCAGATACACCCTAGGCAGGGGCTGATTTTTTGTGTTAATACTGGTACTTTTTCTGGTTCTTGAGCAGGAAGAAGGCGTTGACAAACAGCGCGGCGATTTCGGCTGCCACAACGGAAAGCCAGATGCCGTTCATGCCCAGCAGATGGGGCAGCACAAGGATGGCGATGACCTGGAACACCAGGGTGCGCAGGAACGAGATGGCGGCGGACACTGCGCCGTTATTGAGCGCGGTGAAAAACGCCGAGCCAAAAATATTAAAGCCGCTGAGCAGGAAGCAGAGGGAATACAGCTTCATGCCGATGGTGGTCAGTTCCAGCAGCTCGGCATCATAGCCGACAAAGAAGCGGGAAAGCGGGGCGGCCAGCAGCTCGCTGGCGCACAACATGGCTACACCTACCACAGCGATAACCCGCAGGCTGATGCGCAGCAGGTTTTTGAGCTCATCCGTGTTGCCTGCGCCGTAATGATAGCTGATAACCGGGGCGCAGCCCTGGGCATAGCCGATAAAGATGGCGGCAAAGATAAAGCTGACATACATGATAACGCCATAAGCGGCCACGCCATCGGCACCGCCCAGGCGCAGCAGCTGCCAGTTGTACAGCGCGCCCACCAAAGAGGCGGACAGGTTGGTCATCAGCTCACTGGAGCCGTTGGTGCAGGCTTTGAGCAGCGCCTTGCCGCTGAACACCGGGCGCACAAAGTGCAGCAGGCTGCCGTTGTTGGGGCGGGCGAAATAGAACATGGGGCCGATGCCGCCAATCAGCTGGCTGATGACCGTTGCCGCTGCGGCACCGGTGATGCCAAGGCCCATAACCCCGACAAACACAAAGTCCAGCACCATGTTGGTCAGACCGGCTGCCACGGTAAAGAATAGGCCCAGTTTTGGTTTTTCGGCCGTGATAAAAAAGCTCTGGAACAAAAACTGCAGCATAAACGCCGTCTGGAACACCGTGATGATGGTGCCGTACAGGATGCAGTCATCCAGCAGTTCCGCGGTGGCACCCAGCAGAACAGCCGCGGGGCGCAGCACCAGCAGGGCAATCACGGTAAAGGCAATGCCCAGCACTGCAGTGGCGCAGACCAACATGGAGAACAGCTCATTGGCTCGCTTTTTGTTGCCGGTGCCCAGCGTCATGGCAACCAGGGCGCTGCCGCCGGTGCCCAGCATAAAGCCGATACAGCCAAACGCCTGTAAAAACGGCATGATAAGATTGACGGCGGCGAACGCCTGTTTGCCGACAAAGTTGGAAACGAAAAATCCATCCACCACGCTGTAGATGGAGGTAAACACCATCATGATAATGGGGGATGCTGCAAAGCGCAGGATGCGCGATGTGGTAAAATGGTCTGATAATTGGATGCGTTGATTCATAAATTCTCCTGTTGCAAAATTTTGTTGAATTCCGTGCGGATGGCGTTCAGGTGTTCCTGGCCAAGGCGGACGAAATGTTCGGCCTCCGCCATGCCCAGTTGTTCCAGTGCCGTCTGTTCTGCGCTGTACACGGGTTGAGCGGTTTTGGCTGCCAGTTCCCGCCCGGCTGGCGTCAGGTGCAGCAGTTTGCCGCTGTAACGGCCCGGTGCGGGTTCCAGTTCCAACAGCCCTTGTTTGACCATTGATGCCACAGCTGAATTCATCGTCTGCTTGGGCAGGTTCCATTCCATGCACAGGCGGTTCTGGGTCTGCGGTTCGCTGCTGTTATACAGGGAATACAGCAGCCAGAACACGGTATCCGAAACGCCGTAATGCACGGCAATATCATGGTAAAGGGCGTTGCATTCATTGAACTGGCGGTTCATCTGTTCCAACAGATTCCGGGCAGTGATGTGGTGTTCTTCCGGCATTACATTATCATTCTCCTATTCTTCACAGCAAAACGGCGGTGCCTTGTTTATGCACCGCTGTGTGATGTGTTATAATCCGATTTCGGATTTATATTATAGTCCGGTTTCGGATTGTTGTCAAGCGTTTCAGCACAAAAAATACCGCACAGCGTTTGAACTGTGCGGTATGCGCGGGGTTTCAGGCGTTGTCAAAGCCCTTGCCGAACACTTCGGTGGTGCTCAGCATGGACATAAAGGCGTTCAGGTGTTCCTTGTGGATGAACTCTCGCAGCTGCATTGCTTCGTGCCGGGTCAGGGTAGTATAGATAATGTAGCGCGGCTGGTTGGTGTATGCACCGTTGCAGGGGGTGTATGTTGCGCCGCGGTCCAGTTCCTTATTTACAAAGTCGCAGATCGGCTCCTTGTCATCGCAGACGATCAGGATGGCTTTGCACATCTTCATGCGTTCCAGCACCACGTCGATCATCAGGGATTTGACGGTAAGGCCGACGAAAGAGTAAAGCGCGGTATGCAGGTCGAACACAAAGCAGGCCGCCACCACCATGACCAGATCGGTCAAAAACAGCGCCGCCGCAATGCTGTGCAGGTGGGTGTATTTTTCCACGATTAGGGCAATTACATCGGTGCCGCCGCTGGAAGCCCCCACGCTGAAGAGCAATGCCGAGGCAATGGCAGGCAGTGCAATGGCAAAAATCAGTTCCAGCATGGGCTGGTCCGACAAAGGCTCATTGAGGGGGTAGACCTTTTCCAGCAGCATCAATTCCGCCGAAAGCACCACCGTGGCATAACCGGTGGTCAGGGCAAACTCCCTGCCCAGAAAAATCAGGCCCAGGAGCAGCATCAGCATATTGACCACGGCGGAAAACTCACTGGCCGAAATAGGGGTCAGCTTGGCAACCAGCGCCGCCGCACCGGTCACACCGCCAAAGACAAAGTTATTGGGGAATTTGAAGAAATACACGCCCACCGCCGTCATGGTAATGCTGAGCGTGATGATCGTATACTGCCGTACTATTTTCATCCATTTGTCTTTCATGGTCGGTTCCTTTCCGCCGGCTTTCCAGCGCTCTTACTCCACGGAAATTATAACACCAAATCCGCCGTTTGCCATCCCCTGCCACGCCGGGTTTGGGGGCAGCTGTGCATAATTTGCCTTTTTATCGGATACAGTTTTGGGGAAACGCACACCATGTTTGGCTGCTGGCGCGCCAAATGCTGAATTTTGGCGGAAATTTGTACGTCAATAGCAGGCAGGGCAACTGGGCAAAATTGGTGCGGCGGGTAAAAAGTTTGCTATGACGCAAACAAAAAGACATGTGCGGGATGATGGCACATGTCTTGGAGATTTTATAAGTGAGTGCTATTTATTAGGTGGGCGGGCGCACAATGTGCGCCCCTACGGGGTGGGGATGCGCGGCAAAAGGCCCGTTGTGTACCGTAATATGACCTGTAGGGAACGGTCTTGACCGTTCCGGGGCGTCGGGGACGCCGCCCCCCCTACAAGTGAGGGAAATGGTGTTACAAAATTTTTCAGCGTGCGGCGGGGCGGGGTTCGGCGTGGTCGGGTGACCACGCCCTACAGGCAGGGTATATCACAAATATTATGGGTTGCAATGCCGCAGGGGTCTTCTTATGCCTTTTTCTGACTGGTGGCCAGGATCTTGTTAAAGCGGATAAAGAACGCGCTGCAGGTTACGGTTGCCGCGATGATATCGCTGACCGGCTCCGCCAGGAAAACGGCGAAAACCTTGTCCTGCAAGATCAGGGGCAGGATAAAGATCAGTGGAATCAACAGGATCAGCTTGCGCAGGCAGGCCATGAACAGGCTGATCTTTGCCTGGCCCAGCGCCACAAAGCTCTGCTGGCAGGAAACCTGGAACCCGGTGGAGAAAATGCCCGCCATGTAGATCCGCATGGCCCAGGCGGTGTACTGCACCAGTTCCGGGTCGGTGGAGAAGATGCCCGCAAACACCTGGGGCACCAGCATACAGGCGGCCCAGAACACGACCGCATATGCCACGCAGATGATAAACTGCAGCCGGAACGCCTGCTTGACGCGGTCGCCCTTGCCCGCGCCGAAGTTGAAGCTCATGATGGGCTGTGCGCCCTGGCAAAGCCCCTGCACCGGCATGCTGAGCAGCTGGGTAGCGCTGGTGATGATGGTCATGGCACCAACGGCGATATCGCCGCCATAGCGCGCCAGGCTGGAGTTGAAGCTGATGGAAAGGATGCTTTCGGTGGCGATCATCACAAATGTGGAAACGCCCAGCCCAAGGCAGGGGCCGATGACCTTGCCCACCAGCGGCATGTTTTTCACGCTCAGGCGCAGCTTGGTGCGGCTGCCGGTCAAAAAGCGCAGCACCCACACCGCGCCCACCGCCTGGCTGATGACGGTTGCCGTGGCGGCACCGCGCACCCCCATATTGAGGGCAAAAATCAGGATGGGGTCCAGGATGATGTTGCACACCGCGCCAATTACGGTGGTCATCATGCTGAACGTAGCAAAGCCCTGGGTGGTGACAAAGGGGTTCATGCCCATAACGATGAGCACAAAAACGGTACCAATGATATAGATGCGGGCGTAAGCCAGCGCATAGGGCAGCGTTTTTTCGCTGGCACCGAACATGACCAGCAAAGACGGCGCGGCGAAATAGAACACAATGGTCAGCACAGCCGCCAGAATCAGCAGCAGCGTAAAGCAGTTGCCCATGATCTTTTCGGCAGCATCGTCATCGCCGCGGCCCATGGCAATGGCCGCGCGGGGCGCACCGCCGGAGCCGCACAGCATGGCAAACGCGGTAATCAGCATCAGGATGGGGGTAAACAGTCCAACGCCCGTCAGCGCAGACGCGCCAACCTCCGGCATATGGCCGATATAGATGCGGTCCACAATGTTATACAGCAGGTTTACCACCTGCGCCACCACAGCGGGCAGTGCCAGCTGGGCCAGCAGCTTGGGAATGCTGCCGCTGCCCATATCCCTGTTTTGCGTTGCGGCCATAATCAAAGTACCTCCTGCGTTTTTTGTTGTAAAAAAAGTGGAGCAGTTCCCTGCTCCGCTGAGTGTGTTGAAAGAATGGGGGTTAGATTGATGCGATATGAGATGCTCTTTGGGAAGCAAAAGCCCTTCCCGAACGCCCCTTTTATCGCAAAGGATTTTTGCACTGCCCCGGCGTGGTCAGGTGACCACGCCCTACCGATATTTTACGCGTTGGCAACGCTTTGCAAAACATTTTGTAGGGAACGGTCTTGACCGTTCCGGAGCCACAGGGTGAATATCATAGCAAAGAACGCCGAACATTTTTGTTGGTGTTAAAAGGCAAGAGCGATTTGCTCCCAATGTTTTGGAACGGTCAAGACCGTTCCCTACAGATAATTTTTAGGTTCCTCACTCATGATTATTGTGTTTTTTATTTTGCCCCCCGGCCGGCAAAGACGACCCAGACGGTTTTGAAGAGGATCTTTATATCGCCCCACAGGCTCCAGTTATCAATGTACTGAACGTCCAGTTTGACAACGTCCTCAAAATCCTCGATATCGCTGCGGCCGCTGACCTGCCACAGACCGGTGATGCCCGGTTTCATGGAAAGGCGGCGCTTGTGGTGGCTTTCGTACTGTTTGTACTCGTCCAGCGTGGGCGGGCGGGTGCCGACAAGGCTCATATCGCCGCGCAGAACATCAAAGAACTGCGGCAGTTCGTCAATGCTTGTTTTACGGATGAACTTGCCCACCTTGGTAATACGGGGGTCATCCTGCATTTTGAACATCAGGCCGTTCATCTCATTCTGGGCCATCAGTTCTTTTTTGCGTTCCTCGGCATCCATATACATGCTGCGCAGCTTGTGGATATAGAACACACGGCCGTTGCGGCCCACGCGCTTCTGCTTAAAAAAGAGCGGACCGGGGCTTTCCAGTTTCAGGGGGATGGCCGTAATGGCAATGATGGGAATGCTGATGATGCAGCCCACCAGGCCGCCCAGAATATCCATCATGCGCTTCAGGATCTGGTCCCGCAGCTTGGGTTCGATGGTGGCCATGGTAACCAGGTTGCCGCCGACGCAGCGGCCCAGGTTGCGGCACAGGCGGGCGGAGCTGGTTTCATCGCAGCAGATTTCCTCAATGCGGTCCAGCAGCGGCAGGCGGAAATGCACGGTCAGACCCATACTTTCCATCTCTTCCAGGTACAGGATAAAGGATTCGCCGCTGTCCATCGGAACATCGATATACACTTCATCCAAAGCGGCGCGGCGCAGCCAGTTCATAAAGGTGTCGTAATTGGCTTTTACTTCAACATTTTCCACCTTGGTGCCGATCGCATCCGCCGGGGCTTCCAGCAGGGCCACACCGCACACGCGGCGGGACCAGTCGCTGCTGAGCTCACGGATCATCTTGCCTGCACGGTCACCGGTGGTAACAATGCCGACCAGCGTTTCGTTCTGGAGATTGCCGGGGGCTTTTATCAGCAGCTTTTTGAGCAGGCCATGGGCTGCCGGGAGCAGGAACAGGTTGATGACTATTACCCCAACCAAAAAATAGCGGGAATCCTGCAAAACCGCTTTGGACAACGTCAGAAAAGCGGAATAGATCACCAGCATGAGCAGGTTGGACTTGATGGAAAGTTTGGCTTCCTGCCCGCGGGTGCGCTTGACAATGTTTTCCGTCTGGTCAAAGCAGAAAAATGTAACGGTATAGGCCAGCACCAGCAAAACCAGCGCCTGGACCCAATCCAGAACACTGTAAGGCAGCAGCTGCCCCATAATGCCACCAACGATCAGCCATGCCAGAATCACACTGGCGGCCAGCGCTGCAAGGTCTGTTAAAAAGACATAGACATACTGCAGCTTTTCGCGCTTTGTAATCATACCCTGTTTCCTTCTCTTCCAAGTTTCTTCATATCCCAGGCCTGCCGGCCTGCATACCAGGGCACCGGATGCTCTGGTTACCCCCCCCCGGTATATTGCAGCAAACTGCTGCGCCGCTGTTTTTGCCTGCAAAGCCGCAGGGCAAAAAGCGTTCTCTCTTTTCTTCTCCAACTATCATACGAATATTTACATTTTATCACATTAAAACATGGCTTTCAATCTTTTCAGCTACAATTATCAAAAAACAGCAGGATATATTGCATCTTGGGGCAGCGCTTTATTTTCATCGTTTTTTCGCGGTTTTATTTTTCATTTTTGCGCGTTCCCGCCCTGCTTGCCGGCCCCTGGCAGCGTGGAGTCTTTGTGAATCACACAGCGCGGGGGCCGCCGGCTTTCAGGCCCAAAATGGCCGGGTGTGCGCACAAAACCCGCACATTTTCCAAATTTTTGCTTTTATTTTGTTTTTCTACATGGTATGCTAGATACTAGGTGTAGTGTATCGGCACCGTTTGCCTGTACACCGCCATGAAGGAGCATCAATTATGCCAGAACAAAAAACACCAAATCAGGATTTTCCCCGCCTGACCATGCAGCAGGCGCAAGAGGAGATGGCCTGTTTCAAAAAAATTTATCCGCTGGTGCGCCTGGTGGACCCCAAAACGCTGGATACCGAGCCGTGTTATGCCCCCTGGAAAAGCCCCAGCCCATGCCGCAACTGCATTGGGCACCAGGCACTGAACTGCAAAGGGAAAAAATCTAAAATTGAATATCTTGGCTCCAAAGCCTATCTGGCAACCGCCCGCTATGTGGAGATCGACGGCGTGCCCTATGTGATGGAGATGATCCAGCCGCTGGACGCGGACAGCCCGCTGACCCCCAACGAGGTGGATGAGCTGTACCGCGATGTGCTGACCAGCGCTTACAACCGCCGTTATTATGAAGATCACCTGCGCCGCCAGTATATGGCCGCCGGTGTTGCCGTGATCGACCTGGACGACTTTAAGCTGTACAACGATACATTCGGCCACCATGCCGGTGATGTTGCGCTGGAAACCACCGTACATACCATCCAGGAGTGCATCCGCGACAGCGATATGCTGATCCGCTATGGCGGCGATGAGCTGCTGCTGGTGCTGCCGGATATTTCCGGTGACGACTTTGTGCGCAAACTGCGGCAGATCGACTTGCTGATCCACGAAGCCGTGGTGCCGGGCTACGATAAATTGCAGCTTTCCGCCAGCATTGGCGGCGTGCTTTCGGCTGGGCGCACCATTGATGAAGCGTTCAAAGAAGCTGACAAGCTGATGTACCAGGCCAAGCTGCAAAAAAACACTGTTGTGACCGACCATGACCGCAATGTTCAGCCGGAAAGCACGGTGCACATCCGCCCCAGTCAGCAGCAGATTTTAATCGTGGACGATTCCGAGATGAACCGTGCGATTCTGGCGGAAATGCTGCATGATGAATACCGCATTATTGAAGCCAGCAACGGCCGCGAGTGCATGAACGAGCTGGCCCGCCACGGTACGGATATTTCGCTGGTGCTGCTGGATATCGTGATGCCGGATATGAACGGTTTTGAGGTGCTTTCCCAGATGGCACACCAGAACTGGATCGAAGATATCCCCGTTATCATGATCTCCAGCGAGGATTCCAACGCGATCGTGCGCCGGGCGTATGAGCTGGGCGCATCGGATTACATCAGCCGCCCGTTTGATGCACGCATTGTTTACCGCCGCGTGACCAATACCATCCGGCTGTACGCCAAGCAGCGCCGCCTGAGCACGCTGGTTGCCCAGCAGTTTTATGACCGCGAAAAGAACAACCGCATGATGATCAACATCTTAAGCCAGGTTGTGGAGCAGCGCAACGGTGAAAGCGGCCTGCATGTGCGGCATGTTCAGGTTTTGACGGATATTTTGCTGGAACGCCTGATCCAGAAAACCGACCGCTACCAGGTTTCCCGTGCGGAGCGTTCGATGATCAACACGGCCGCCGCGCTGCACGACATTGGCAAAATTGCCATTGACGATAAGATCCTGAACAAGCCGGGCCGCCTGACCAAAGAAGAATTTGACATTATGAAAACCCACACCCTGATCGGTGCGGAGATGCTGGACAACCTGGATCTGTACCGTGACGAGCCGCTGGTCAAGATCGCTTACCAGATCTGCCGCTGGCACCATGAACGGTACGACGGCAAGGGCTACCCGGACGGGCTGGTGGGGGACCAGATCCCCATTTCGGCCCAGGTGGTATCGCTGGCGGATGTATACGATGCACTGACCAGCAAGCGGGTGTACAAGGATGCTTACCCGCATGACAAGGCCATCCAGATGATTTTGAACGGGGAGTGCGGCACGTTCAATCCGCTTTTGCTGGAATGCCTGCTGGATGTGGAAAGCAAGATCCAGGTTGAGATGAACACGTTACCCCCCCCCAAGTAAGTTTTACTGATTCCGAAAAAATCCCAAAATAAAAAGTCCGGGCTGATGTTCCAGCCCCGTGCAGAGCAGAAAGGTACTGAACCATGACGATCGAACAAGCATATGAAAAAATGGGTGCTGATTACAAGGGCGTGCTGACCCGCTTTATGAACGAAGCGCTTGTGACCCGCTTTGCCGGTAAGTTTTTGACGGATACTTCGTTTGACGACCTGAAAAACGCCCTGGCCGCCAAGGATGTTGCCACCGCGTTCCGCGCAGCCCACACCCTGAAAGGCGTCTGCCTGAATTTGGGGTTTGACAATCTGTACAAGCCTTCCAGCGAATTGACCGAAGTGCTGCGCGCCGGTACGATGGACGGCAGTGAGGAACTGATGAAGCAGGTGGAAGAGCAGTACGCCGTTACCATCAACGCACTGCACGAAGCTTTGGGCAAGTAATGTCTGCCAAAATACCAAAATAACACCATACAAATAAGCGAGTGCCGGATGTCCCAAATATCCGGCACTCGTTTTGTTTTGGTTCACCTGCCAAGCTAGAGCGATACAAACACCACGGCCCCGCCTACCCGGATGGGTGCAGGCGGGGCCGTGGTGCCGTATCGTTTACCTTCGCAATTTTTGAGGAGTTAAGCTTATCAAGTTGTACAATCAATAGTCGTTTGCATTGTGCACTCTTCCTAATTTACATCTGCAAACGCACGATTGTACGTCATTTGCCATCTGTCCGCATCCCGGTTATATTGACGGAAAGGGACAAACGCGGTACAATTTAGGTACTTATTGTTATCATTTCTTGCTTTGGGAGGGTTTCCTATGATCGAAAAGCTTAACGGAACAACCGAAACTGTTGACTTTGACGTGTCTTCTTCCGTGCGGCTTTACCGCAATGTAGACCCGGAATGCTTTCCACAGCACTGGCATATTGCCGGGGAGATCATCTGCCCCATTGAGGATATTTATACCGTAACCATTGCGGGGCAGACGGTAACGCTGCTGCCGCATGATGTGCTGCTGATTGCTTCCGGTGAGCTGCACAGCATTGAAGCACCGCCGCAGGGCGAGCGCTACATCCTGAATTTCAGCACCGCTTTGTTTGAACAGTTCCCCGATCTTTCGCAGTTTTTGGATTCGCTGTATCCGTTCCGCCTGCTGCGGCGGGAGGACGCCCCCGATTTCAACGACCAGCTGTTTGCGCAGCTGACCCATCTGGAAACCGAGTATTTCAGCGATAACGCTTACCTGGACTGTGAGATCACTGCCCAGATGCTGCATTTCTTTTCTATGATCGGGCGGCAGCTGCGCAAGCAGGCCGCGCAGCAGGCGCTGTCCTCGCCGCCAAAGCAGCTGGAACACCAGGAACGATTTACCGAGCTGTGCAACTACATCAACGCCCACTGCACCGAAAACCTTTCGGTGGACGAGCTGGCCGCCGAAGCCGGGTTCAGCAAGTATCATTTTTCGCGGCTGTTCAAGGAGATGACGGGAACGACCTGCCACAACTACCTGATCACCCGCCGCATTATCTTTGCCAAATCCCTGCTGATCGATTTTTCTATCCCCATCACGGAAGTTGCCATGCGGTCAGGGTTCAACTCCCTTGCCACATTCAACCGGCTGTTCAAATCCGAGATCGGCTGCACGCCAACAGAGTTCCGCCGGCTTTCCCAGCATTAGTCGTAAATTTTACGGCCCTTCTCGTCAGGCACACCGGTCTTGCGGTAGAAGTAGGTGTTGATGACATCACGCCATTCGCAGGAATGCTCTTTCTGGTGGGCAAAGCGTGCTTCCAGGCGGGCATACACAGCCGGGTCCAGATACGGCTTGAGCGAAACGATCTGGTCATAGAACCGTGCGGCATCCTCGGCCCCCTCAAAGTGGGTATCATAGATATGCTGCAGGATAGTTTTGCCGCTCTTGAGCTTATAGTTGTACGGCAGGTGGTGGAAGAAGAGGATCAGCTCTTCGGGGCAGGTTTCCACGTTGCTGAACTTTTCGGCCAGCTCCGGTGCGTACTGGTGGGCATAGTCGCTGCCGGTGGGGGTACGGTCAATGCCGATGCCGTCAAAGGTAGCGCGCACATAGCAGCCCCAGCGGCTGTATTCGTAACCGTCCACATTGGGGCCATAGTGATAGTTGGGGTTGACCATCCAGCCCACGCCCAGGGGTGCGGTGTATTTTTCGTAAGTGGGCCAGGACTGCATCAAAATCTCGTGCAGGGTCTCTTCAACCGGCGGGTTCTGGCCAAAGGTCAGGCGCAGCCATTCGGAGGCGATCACAGCCGGGTCCAGCGTGGTATCATAGCTCAGGCGGCCAAAGCCGTACAGGTTGGCAGCAGCCAGGTCATGGCCGGTCCAGTTTTCATCATTGCCGGTGTTGGTAACGGCAACCATGCCGTTGCCTGCGCCGCGGATCAGGCTGGAAACCGTTGCGCCGCCGGGACGGGTGCACATATCGGTATCCAGAATCTGGCGGAACCAGGGCATCAGGTAGCAGACATGGCGCTGCTGGCCGGTGTATTCCTGTGCGATCTGGAACTCGACTGCGATGTGGGTGTGCTGCAAACCGCCGATCAGCGGGGACACCGGCTCGCGGACCTGGAAGTCCATGGGGCCGTTCTTGATCTGCAGGGTGACGTTATCGCGGAAGGTGCCGTCCAGATCCATGAAGTAATCATAACCGGCGCGGGCGCGGTCGGTCTTGGTGTCACGCCAGTCCTGCTGGCAGTTGTACACAAAGCAGCGCCATACGATATGACCGCCGCAGGGGGCAACGGCATCGGCCAGCATGTTGGCACCATCGGCCTGGTTGCGGCCATAGGTGAAGGGGCCGGGGCGGCCCTCGGAGTCGGCCTTTACCAGGAAGCCGCCCAGACCGGGCAGGTTGCGCCATACTTCGGCAGCCTTATCTTTCCACCACTGTGCCACAGCCGGGTCACACGGGTCGGCGCTGTCCATGCCGCCCAACTCAATGGGGGCAGCAAAGTTGACGCTCAGGTACAGCTTGACGCCATAGGGGGAGAAGATCTGCTGGTACAGGCGCAGCGGCTCAAAGTAACGGTCGGTGATCAGCCAGCTGGCTGCCTGGCGAACGTTGACGTTGTTGATGGTAATGCCGTTGATGCCGACGGAAGCCAGCATACGGGCATAATCGGTCAGGCGGGCCTGGTCAACCAGGATCACATCATCCTTGAAGAAGAAAGAATCGCCGGAGTAGCCGCGTTCAATGCTGCCATCCATGTTGTCCCAATGGTTCAACATGCGCAGGCGGTTGGACGGGGCTTTTTCTTCGTCAAAGGCAAATGCTTCCCAGGCGGCACCGGCGGTCTGCAGGTTGCGCAGCAGGGCAAACACGCCGTACAGAACACCGATCTCGGTGCCGCCGGCAATGGTGCACTGGCCGTTGGCTGCGTGCAGGCGGTAGCCTTCGGCATCCAGGGCTTTGTCCACAGCCAGGGTGATGCTGGCGGCAGCGGGGCCGTTATCGGTCAGCGCTGCGCCGTACAGGCCCTGCAGGCCGCGGGTCAGTTCTGCCTTGGCGCGCTCAATGGTAGCGCCGGTCAGGTTGGTATCCAAAGAAATTTCGTCACAGTGCTGACCTTTGATCGGCGGATAGGCCAGCCAGCATTTGGTATGTGCCATAGAAAGTTCCCTCCTATGTAATATGGTTGTTTATCATCCCGCAGGGGGTGCGGTTGCACCGGCCTGCGCGTTCAACAAGATCATTTTGGGGCGGCTTTGCACGATTCAGGGTTGAATTGCCAAGCTTATCGAAAAATGCCATTTTTACCTTGCAGCGTATGTAGGGGCGCACATTGTTCGCCCGCAAACTTTGCGTTGCAGCGCTCTTTCCAGAAAGCCTTGCGCACGGCAAATGGCCGCGGGCGCACAATGTGCGCCCCTACGGGCCACTTTTTCGACGGTCTGACACTTAAACTTTGAAATATGCATTGCTGCCTTTAATATTTTTTCAGGATATTCAGCAGCCGCTCGGCGGCTTCGCGCCCATCACCGGGGTGGTTGGCGCTGCCAAAGCTGAACCGCAGGGTGGAAAGCGCATCTTGTTCCGCAATGCCGCCCAGCGCCAGCAGCACGTGGGACGGCTGCTGCTCGCCGGTGTTATCACACGCAGCGCCGGGGGAAACGCAGACCCCTGCAATATCCAGCTCATAGGTCAGCTGCTGCCCGCCAAAGCCGGGCAGACCCACGCTGACAATGCCCGGCAGGCCGTCCGGCGTGCTGTGCAGCCGGGCCTGCGGCCAACCGGCCAGCAGGGTATCGCAGAATTCTTGGGCCAAAGCGCGCTTGCGCTGGGCGCGTTCTTCCCGCTCGGCGCAGGTCACCTGGAACGCCGCCGCCATGCCCGCAATCAGCGGAGCAGGCTCGGTGCCGGGGCGCAGGCCGTGCTGCTGGGTGCCGCCGTAAATCAGCGGGCGCAGGCAGCCGGGATTTTTGGCGTACAAAAAGCCGATGCCTTTTGGCCCGCCGAACTTGTGGGCGGACGCCGTGAGCAGGCCCACATCCTTGATGGGCAGGGCCAGGTGCCCCGCGGCCTGAACGGCATCCACATGCAGGGGCACGCCCTGGGCGCGGCAGATTTTGGCCAGCGCGGGGATATCCTGAATAGTGCCTACCTCATTATTGGCGCACTGAATGCTGATCAGGCGGGGGCGGCGGGCCGCTGCCTGTTCCAGCGCGGCGGCATCCACCCGGCCAAAGCCATCCACCGGCAGGCGGCTGGATGCAATGCCAAAGCGGCGCTGTGCATCGCAGGCACCCAGCACGGAATGATGCTCAATGGGAGTGGTGACCACCTCGCGGCTGCCGGTGCGCTCCTGCTGGGCCATGCTGAACACCGCCCAGGTGTTGCCCTCGCTGCCGCCAGAGGTAAAGAACAGCTGGTTGGGCGAACAGCCCAGGCATTCCGCCATGGCCATCCGGGCTTTTTCCACCGTCTGTTTGGCGTGCAGCCCGGCGCGGTACAGGGCGGCAGGGTTTGCATAGTCCTGCCAGGCCTGCTGCATGGCTTCCAGCGCTTTGGGTTCCAGCGGGGTCGTGGCCGCATGGTCCGCATAGATCACATTCATTGTAATGCCTCAAACAAAAGTAAAGCTGTCAAAATCGAACTGGGTGCCTGGCAGGAACAGGAAGGTGACCTGCCGTGCGCCGGTGACCGGCTCAAAGGTAAAGGACTGTTCGCCCCAATCGGGCTGGGGGCCAAATTCCACCACGCGGCGCTCCGGTTCCGCACTGCCGTCTGTGGAGGCAAACAGCAGGTGAACGGTGTTGGCCGGCAGGCTGCTGCGGCCGCGCACACGGATGCCGGTACAGCCCTTGGTGCCAAAGTCCATGCGGTCAAACACCAGCGAAACATTGTTGCCAATGCCCAAGATCTGGCTGCCGCTGCGGGTAAAGGTATCGCCGTACACGCTGTCGCAGCTGGCGGCGGGCAGGGTATCCCACGCGCGGGAGTGCTTGGCGAAGCAGAAGCCCTTGATGTGGACTTTCACGCTCAGCTCCACCGCAAACTCGGCGCAGCCGCGCAGCAGCTTGTCCAGCTTGAAGGTATCGGGCTGGTAGACGTTCCATTGTTTGGGCTTGTGGTAGATGCGCTCGCCGATCATGGTGCTGCCTTCGGCATAGGGTTCGCCATCCCAGAAGCGGAACACGGTGGGTTCGCCGTCCAGCGAGAAGATGGGCAGTTCCACGGTATCGGCGCCATCGGGGCCAAAATCAATATCACGGAACAAGATCCAGCTCTTGCCGGTGCGGGAGGTCGAAACGCCGCGCTCGTTGCCGTTGCCGATCTCGCCAAAGGAAGCATCGTAACGGCTGGCGGAGATGAACTCATAGGGGTTCTTGTGCAGCTGGCCCATGCCGGTAATGTTCAGTTCCAGCGTGGAGATCAGCTGCGGGGCTTCGCGGCCATTGCGCACCAGGGCGCGCACGCGCAGCGGGCCATCGCCCAATGCCTGCACCAGCAGGATATCGCCGTTTTGCTGCATGCTGGCGTTCACGGCGGGCACGCCGCGGTCGTCCGTCAGCTGCCATTCAATATCGCGGTAGTTGGCCGTGACCGGGTGGCGCAGCGCGGTGATGCGGGCAACGGGGTGATCTTTGTCCATCTCGGTGCGGTCAGCGGTCAGTTCCAGCTTGCGCACCGGAACTTCGCACGGATCAGCCTTTGGGGGGATGGGCGGCAGGCGGCGGCGGGCGGCACCCGCAAACGCATTGGCTTTCAGGGTCAACGCGGCGGAGCGCAGGCCGGGGGCCGAAACTTCCACCGTCATCACGCCGGTGCGGCCGCAGCCCGCCACAACGGCCAGCAGCTGGCCGGAGAAGAGGCGGCGGCTGGTGGTCTGGTACTCGTCCGGGTCGGCGCTGTCGCCGTTATCCAGGGCCACCAGAACGCCCGCGCCGTTGATGCGCACGCTGACGCGGTCATTGGCGTTACGCACGGGGTTGCCGTTTGCATCGTGGACGGTGATGGTGATGAACGCCAGTTCGCGGCCATCGCCGGAAAGCTCGGTGCGGTCGGCCTGCAGGGAGATACCGGCACTTTCGCCGAAGGAGCACTGCTCATCCTCGGCCACCTTGTTGCCGTTCTCGTCATAGGCGGCCACATACACGCGGCCGGGCTTATAGGGGGCCTGCCATGTGGCAGTGCGGCCCTTATCGGGGTCGATGACCTGGCGGCCAAGGCTTTCGTCATTGACCCACAGCTCCACGCTGTGAGCGTTGGTGCAGGCGCACAGGTCTATCTTCTGGTTTTCGTTAAAGTCCCAGTAGGGGAACAGGTGGACCATCGGCTGGGTCTTGGGGTCCAGCCAGGCCGCCTGGCAAACATAGTAGGCATCCTTGGCAAAACCGGCGGTGTCGATCATGCCAAAGTAGCTGTTGCGGGTGTGGTAGGGGGTGGGCTCGCCGATGTAGTCAAAGCCGGTCCAGAGGTACTGGCCCAGGGTGTAGGGATATTTGCGCTCGCTCAGCAGGCAGATATCCAGGCTCTCAGCACCCCAGCTGGTGCGGCTGTTGCCCAGGCTGGAGCACTGCAGGTCGTCATCGGCCAGCAGGGACTGCGCCAGCGGGAAGTGGTAAATGCCGCGGCTCTGCACAACAGAGGCGGTCTCGCTGCCATAGATCACCCAGTCGGGGTGTTTTTCGTGGTGGTCGTCATACAGGCGCTCGCCATAGTTATAACCGGCAACCTTGATGATATCCGCGCATGCCTGGGTGTTGGGCCAGGGCATATAGTTGGAACCAAAGGTCTGGATGCCGTTGCCTGCGGGGTCATGCTGGGCAACTTCCTGCATCAGCAGGCGCAGGGTATCGGCACCTTCGGGGCCGGCGTGGGTATCATAAATTTCGTTGCCGATGCTCCAGAACAGCAGGCTGGGGTGGTTGCGGTCCCGGCGCACCCAGGCGGCAACGTCCTTTGCCTGCCAGTCATCAAAAAAGCGGCCGTAATCATACTCGGTCTTGCCCTTGCGCCAGCAGTCAAAGCTTTCATCGTCGATCAGGATGCCCATCTCATCGGCCAGGTCCATCAGCTCCGGTGCGGGGGCGGTGTGGCCGGTGCGGATGCTGTTGGCACCCATGCTTTTCAGGATCTCCATCTGGCGCTTGGCGGCGCTGTATTCAAACGCAGAGCCAAGGCCGCCCAGATCATGGTGCATACAAACGCCCTTGATCTGCACATGCTGGTGGTTGATGAAAAGTCCCTTATCGGGTGTAACCTCAAAGGTGCGGCAGCCGAAGCGGGTTTCATCGCTGTCGGTTTCCTGCCCGGCGCTGCGCAGGATGGCCTGCGCATGGTACAGGTTGGGGGTTTCCAGCGACCAGAGCTTCGGGTTTTGCAGCGTAAAGCTGCAGCTGGCGCGGTAGATCTCGGTTTCGCAGCCGGTGCGCCAGGCGTCATCGGCGGGAATCTGCTCCCAGCGGGCAAACGGCACGCTGAGCTCGGCGGCGCAGCTGCCATCCAGCGCGGCAATGCGCACCGTCAGTTCCTTGCTCTGCCAATCCGGCGCGCCGGACCCGGCGCTGCCGATCTCGGCGGAAACATTCACCTGCCAGCTGCCATCCGGCTGTTCCTTGCTGGCAACATACAGGCCGTTGGGCACCAGGTGAACGCTGGGGGCCTGCCACAGTTCTACTTCGCGGAAAAGCCCCGCGCCGGAGTACCAGCGGGAGTTGGGATGCAGCAGGCTGCACCGCACAAGGATCTCGTTCTGGCCGTTATGCAGGTAGTCGGTGATATCGAACCAGAAAGAGGTATAGCCGTTTTTCCACTGCCCGGCCTGCCTGCCGTTGACAAACAGGGTGGTATCCATATAGGCTGCGCCGAACCAGAGCATCCAGCGCTTGCCGGGTTCCAGCTGGCAGAACAGATATTTGCGGTAAAAACCGGTGCCGTCGCGGTAAAGGTCATCCGCGTGGCGGATCTGCCAGTCATGCGGCAGGTCGACCGGGGCAAAGGCCGTTGCCAGCGGCGGTTCCATGCCGCCGTCATCCCGGACGGCAAACAGCCAGTCCAAACTGAAATTTTCACGTTTCATGCTTATTACCCTTGGTTTTTCTCAAAAAAAGAACCGGAGGCAGACCCGCCAGAACGGTGGTCTGCCTCCGGTTGTTATGCCGTTTTACTGCCCCGGAGGCAGTTAGGTTCGGTCATATTGGTAATTACTTGCTTGCCTGATACACTTCGTTGTACAGGTCGACGACGTTCTGCAGGTTCTGTGCCTGAACGTCTGCCACGTAAGCATCCCAATCATTGTTGATATCAGCCTGGTTCATAGCGAACTTGCAGGTCCAGGCGTTGATGGTATCGGTGAGCGGGGTGCCCCACAGGTTGGCCATTTCGAGCTGGTCTTCGTCCAGGGTGACGGTCGGGTCGAGCGGGCGCAGAGCGCGGTACTTGGCCATACGGTCATAGAAGTCCTGCAGGTCAGCAGAGAAGTTGGAGGTCAGCAGAGCAGCATTGCCGCCGTACATGAAGTTGCCGCAGGCATAGCCGAGCTCTTCACGCAGGTCGATCTGGTCGTCAGAGGTCTTAGCAATGGACAGGCCGTTGCAGTAGTAGCCGGGGGTCAGGCTGTAAGTGCCGTTATCAACGGTGTAGGTTTCGCCTTCAATGCCCCACTTGGTCAGGGTCAGGCCTTCGTCAGAGTACCACAGCCAGTCAACAAAGCGCATCATCTTGATGAACTCGTCTTCGCCCAGTTCCTTCAGAGCGTTGGCAGAGATCATAACGCCACACTCAAGGCGCTGGTTTTCAGCCTGGTAGTTGTCGGTGCCAACGGGAACCAGGATGCGGTACAGCTCAAAGTTGCCGGCACCCAGCTGCTCTTCGATCTTGGAAGCCTGGGTAGCATACTGAGCACGGTTGGTGGACATGATGACGGTCTCGCCGCGGTAGAACTTGTTCATAGCGGTGTCGTCGTCCTGGGTCCAGGTTTCGGGGTCGAGGATCTTGTTCTGAACCAGCTTCTGCAGCACGGTGTAAGCCTGCTTGTAGTTATCGCTGATGGAACCGGAAACGAACTGGTCGTTATCCCAGTCAAAGACCAGGCCGTAGTTGGTGGTGATAGCCCAACCGGAGTTGATGCCGTAAGAAGCGCCGAGGAGCTTCAGCAGGTTGCCGCCCTGGCCGTAGCCGGAGGTCTGGCCGCACCACATATCGGACCAGATGTAGTCGCTGTCAGAGCACAGGCCCTGCTCGACCATGTACTTCTTAACGCCGATCAGAACGTCTGCGAACTCATCCCAGGTCCAGTCATCTTCCAGGGTGGTCACATCGTAACCAGCTGCATCAAAGATGTCCTTGCGGACAACGAAGGTGTAGTCCTGCAGAGCGGTCTCTTTCAGGCCGGGCAGGCGGTAGTACTTGCCGTCAGCCTGGGTGATGGTATCCAGGTCCGGCTGCATGCTGTAATCTTCAACGAACTTGGTGTAGTTCGGCATGTACTGGGTGTAGTCAGAAACGGGGACAACGCCGCCGCCGGTGACATATGCGGTCTCGGAGTAGATCTTCGGGATGATGTACGGAGCAGTGCCGGAAGAAACAGCCAGGGAGACCTTATCGCTGTAGTTGGAGTTATCAACGATGGTCAGATCCAGGTGAACGTTGGTGGCATCTTCGATAGCCTTGAAGATACCCTCGGTCTGCCAGGTGTCCTTCATCGGGTAAGCGGGGTTATCGTTGAAGAACATGGTGTAGGTGACCGGCTCGTCAGAGTGGAAGTGCTCGCCGTACTCGTAACCCAGGTTTTCCTCAGAACCTGCGTCGGAAGCAGCGGTAGAGTCACTGCTGGTGTCAGCTGCCGCGCTGCTGGTGCTGGCGGTGCTGTTGCTGCTGCCGCAGGCTGCCATGGACATGACCATGCCTACTGCAAGCAAAAGGGAAGTGATCTTTTTCATGTTTGAACCTCCATTCAATACATATCCGGTGCGGGGTCCCGTACCGGGGTTTCTTTCAGCCGCGGCTGGTAAGCCGGCAGCAGATAAGACAGTGGAATTAGCCCTTGACGCCGCCCAGCATCATGCCCTGAACGAAGTACTTCTGGATGAAGGGGTAGATGCAGATGATGGGAGCAGAGGTCAGTACCATTGCGCAGGATTTGATGTTGGATGCGATCTGCATGGCGTCGCCTGCATCGGCATTGGTGCCGCTTGCGCTGCTGATCAGCTGGCGCAGGTAGTAAGCAACAGGCCATTTGGTCGTGGTATCCAAGTAGAGGAAAGCATCAAACCAGTCGTTCCAGTACTGAACGATGTAGAACAGAGCCATGGTAGCCATGATGGGCTTGGACAGGGGCAGCGCAATGCGCCAGAAAACGCCCCACAGGTTCAGGCCATCGATCTCGCCGGCTTCTTCCAGCTCATGAGGCAGAGACAGGAAGAAGGAGCGCATCAGGATAACATAGTAAGTAGAGATCATACCGGGCAGGATGAAAGATGCCACGGTATCACGCAGGCCCAGGGACACCATCAGGATGTAGTTGGGGATCATGCCGCCGCCAAAGTACATGGTGAAGATGATGAACTTGTTGATGGCCTTGCCGCCATACAGTTCAGCCTTGGACAGGGGGTAAGCCAGCAGAGCGCTGAACAGCAGGGCGCTGACGGTACCGATCAGGGAGTAAACGATGGTGTTGCCGTAATAGGGGATGAACTTGCCATCGCCGATAACGTATTTGTAGGTATCAACGTTGAAATCCTTGGGCAGCAGGCCAACCTCGCCTGCAACGATCGCCTGGGTAGAGGAGAAGGACTGGGCGACCAGGTACAGGAAGGGGTACAGCATTGCAACGCAGATGATCACCATCAAAATGGTGTTGAACACCTTGAACACACGGTAGCCGGTAGATTCTTTGATCTTCATCGGCGCATCCATAGTATTTACTTTTGCCATAGTTGTTTTCCCTCCTAATTACCACAAACCACTGCCGGTAAGCCACTGGGAAACCTTGTTGGCAGCCGTAAGCAGGACGAGGTTGATGATACCCTGGAACAGACCAACGGCAGTAGCGTAGCTGTAGTTGCCGGAGCCAAGGCCCATACGGTAAACGTAAGTACCGATGATATCGGCGGTTTCATAGGTGGTGGGGTTATACAGCAGGAAGACTTTTTCAAATGCTGCAGAACCGCACAGGCTGCCGATGTTCAGAACCAGCAGGGTGGAGATGGTGGGCATGATGGCCGGGATGGTAACGTGCAGGCACTGCTGGAAACGGTTTGCGCCGTCCAGTTCAGCGGCTTCGTACAGCTCGGTGTTGATGCCGGACATAGCTGCCAGGTACAGGATGGTGCCCCAGCCGATGCCCTGCCAGATACCGGTGGTAACAAAGATGGTGGTGAACCATTCCGGCAGGGAGATGAAGGTGATGGGTTCGCCGCCCATGGCAACGATCAGATGGTTGATGGGGCCGTTGGTGGAAAGGATCTCGCGCACCATACCGGCAACGATAACCATGGAGATGAAGTGGGGCAGGTAAGAGATGGTCTGGATGACCTTTTTGAACGCAACGTTCTTGACTTCATTCAGCAGCAGGGCGAAGATCAGGGTCAGCGGGAAGCTGATGATCAGATACTTGAAGTTCAACAGCAGGGTGTTGCGGAATGCACGCCAGAAGTTCTGGTCCTTGATGAACTGATTGAAGTACTTCAGGCCGCTCCACTCATCGCCGAAGATGCTGCTGCCTGCGCGGTAGCGGCGGAACGCGATGATGTTGCCGAACATCGGGATGTAACGGAACACAATGTAGTACACAATGGGGATAAACATCATTGCGTACCATTGCCAGTACTTTTGAATGTGGCGGCCAAAGGACATCTTTTGGACCGTTTCAGTGGATGCCTGCGGGCCCGCTTTTTTAGCAAGTTTCGGCATTGTCAAATCTCCTTCCTTATTCTGTTATTAAAGATCCAGAATGGCTTTCTGGCTCTGACAGACCTTCAGTTTGGCGGGAGCCTGGCCCATCAGCTTTACGCTGCGGGAATCGGGCTGACTTGCGCCGACATAAACGGAATACTCGCCTGCTTCCACAATGGGGGTGCCTTCCTCATCGCACAGGGCAAATGCGGCCTGCGGCAGGTGAACGGTGACCTGCTTTTCTTCGCCGGCTGCCAGGCTGACCTTGGCCAGACCCTTGAGCTGTGCGTTCGGGGTGCCCTCGCGCTCGGCCTTCACGTAAACCTCAACGGTCTCGCGGCCGGCGCGGTCGCCGTCATTGCGAACGGTGACGGTAACATCCAGGCCGTCAGCACCGGCTTCCTCGGCGCTGAGCTTTGCGTCATGGAAGCTGAACTTGGTGTAGGACAGGCCGTAACCGAACGGATACAGGGCCTCCATCGGCATGTAGCGGTAGGTGCGGCCCTTCATGGAGTAATCGGTGAACTCCGGCAGGTCGTCATCGCTGTGGTAGAAGGTGACAGGCAGCTTGCCCTGGGGGTTGATATCGCCGAACAGAGCCTTGGCCACTGCGCGGCCGCCCTGTGCACCGGGGTACCAGGCTTCCAGGATCGCGCCGACGTTCTCGTCTGCATAGTTGACAGCCAGTGCGCTGCCGCCCAGCAGAACCAGGATAACCGGCTTGCCGCTCTCAACACAGGCGCGCAGGACATCTTCCTGATGGCCGGGCAGCTTCAGGTTCGGCTTATCGCCGCTGGCGAACTGGTTGCCCTCGTCGCCCTCTTCACCTTCCAGACCTGCATCCAGGCCCAGGCAGGCGATGACGACATCGCTTTCGGCGCAGACGCCCTGCACTTCGCTGAGCAGCTCATTGGAGTGGGACAGGTTGTTGATCTTGTCTGCGTACAGGTGGCAGCCCTTGGAGTAACGGATCTCAACGTCATCGCCCAGGTACTCATGCAGGCCGTCCAGGATGGTAACATACTCGGAAGCAGTGCCCTCATAGTTGCCGATCAGGGCTTTGCGGTTGTCCGCATTGGGGCCAACCACGCCGACGGTGTGCAGCTTGCTCTTGTCCAGCGGCAGCAGGCTGTCCTGGTTCTTGAGCAGGACCAGAATGTTTTCAGCAACTTTCTGGTTCAGGGCTTTCATGGCCTTGCTGTCAACCTGGTCATGGCCGATCTTGTTGTAGGGGACCTTGTCCTCTGCATCAAACATGCCAAGGCGCATACGGGTCACATACAGGCGGGTCAGGCTTTCGTCAATGGTCTCTTCCTTGACTTTGCCCTCGGCAACGGCCTGCTCCAGGTAGGAGTACAGGTTGCCGCAGTTCAGGTCGCAGCCATTGTTGACCGCCAGTGCAACGGAGTCAACGGGGCCATCGGTGACCATGTGGCCTTCGTGGAAGTCTTTGATGGCCCAGCAGTCAGAAGTGACATGACCGTCGAACTTCCATTTGCCGCGCAGGATATCGACCAGCAGGGTCTTGCTGCCGCAGCAGGGTTCGCCGTTGGTGCGGTTGTAAGCACCCATCACGGCCTCAACGCCAGCCTCTTTGACCAGAGCGCGGAAAGCGGGGAGGTAAGTTTCCCACATATCCTGCTTGGAAGCAACGGCATTGAAATGATGGCGGTCGCTTTCGGGGCCGGAGTGAACGGCAAAGTGCTTGGCGCAGGCAGCGGCCTGCAGGTAGTTGGGATCTTCGCCCTGCATGCCCTCAACAAAGCGCACGCCCAGGCGGCTGGTCAGGAACGGGTCCTCACCGTAAGTTTCATGGCCGCGGCCCCAGCGGGGATCACGGAAGATGTTGATGTTGGGTGCCCAGACGGTCAGACCTTTGTAGATATCGCGGTCGTCATGGCTGCGGCAAAGGTTGTACTTGCCGCGGGCTTCCACGCCGACTGCATTGCCGACTTCCTGCATCATGTCTTCGTCAAAAGCAGCTGCCATACCAATGGCCTGCGGGAACACGGTAGCGGTACCAGCGCGGCCCACACCGTGGATACCCTCGCTCCACCAGTTGTAAGCGGGGATGCCCAGGCGCTCAATGGCGGGGGACCAGCTCAGCATCTGGCTGACCTTTTCGTGCAGGGTCATTTTGCCAACGAGCTCTTCGGCGCGCTTGCGATACTCTGCCTCTACTGCCGGATTCTTCTTTCTCATAGTTTGCTTCTCCTTAATTGTTTGGTTGTTTGCCGTTATGCGTTGTAACCAAAGCCCAGAATGGTAAAGGTTTTATCGGCGTCTTCCGGTACCATTCTGATTTCAATACGGTGTTTGCGCACCGTGTCTTCCTTAAACAAGATGGTTGCGTGGCAGTGGGTCCAGCCGGCTTGGCGCGGGTCATAGGTGCCAACCTCTTTGCCGTCAACCGTAACGGTGGCTTTGCCAAATGCCGGGGAACCGGAATCCTTGAACACCAGCTGCAGTGCGGAGCAATCCAGCTCCATCACAAAGGGCTCATCGCCTTCGGCTTTCTGCCAGTTGTAGGGGAACTCCGGTGTGTTGTGTTCCTCAAAGTCCAGCGGAACGGACTGCAGGTCCTCATCAGTGCCGGTAAAGCTGCCCGGATTGATGATCGCGCCTTCCGGTGCGGTGCTGCGGTCCAGCAGGCGGATGCCTGCATAATCAACGCCGTAATACGGCGGAACATCCTTGAGCGGGGGCACGGTGGGCTGCTGGTGATCCATGCGGTCCAGCAGGTACATCAGGCTGTCCCGCATGATGCGGTGACCGTTATTGGAAGGATGGAACACATCATAGAAGTACTGCCGCCGGGTAATGACGGAAGTTTCGCCCACGCCGCTGCGGAACTGCGGGCTGACGGCTTCCAGAATGTCCACCATCGGAACTTCGTGGCGGAAGCCAATGGGTGCCAGGCGGTCCTTCAGGTTCCAGTCATCTGCAAAGACCGAGAACAGCATGATGACTGCCGGTTCATTGGGCTGGCTGAGGATGCGGTGAATCAGGCTTTCGTGGCACAGGCCGTTGGTTTCATCCGCCAGGTCATTGACGGCGAACTCAACGACGACCAGGTCCGGCTGCACGGTGCCGTCACGGGTGATATCACGGTCGTAACGGATCAGGCCCAGCTGGCAGGGCGTGCCGCCCACACCGGCTTTGATGTAGCGGACGTTTTTGCCGTGGTCCGGGGTGTAACGCTCGCAGATCGCTTCAAACGTCTGGCGTGCGTAGCACTTCGGCTGCGAAGGCACTGCGCCTGCGCCCTGGGTGATGGAACCGCCCAGGAACGCGATGGTGACGGGTTTGCCGTCCCGCAGGTCTTTCAGGACCCGCTTGATGCGCACGTTGTTGCCGGTGCTCAGGCAGGAACGGGCGATCATGGCGTTGTATGCCGGGGAATCAAAGGCTACGGGCGGGTCGGGGTCAACCTCCGGCACCTCATAGCCGTCATTTAAGTAAAGTTTCACGGTGACGGTTGCAATGTCACGCGGCTTGACAAGCTCGAACAAAAACTCCTGCGGGGTTTCGTCTGTGTCAGCCCATTCCAGCTCGCTGACGGGCAGGATATTCTCGGCGCCATCGGTCTTTACATCCATGCCGTGGCGGCTGCCTGCGCTGCCCAGCGCACCGGAGAAGCCCAGCGTAAAGTGGACGATCTTATCCGGCAGATCGCCGGTGATGGAAACGCCGATGCTGTGCACCAGCTTGCGGAAGCCGGATGCCGTGCGGAGCATTTCCAGAACCGATTCATCGGTAATGCCGCCGACCATCTGTGCAAAGGTCACAAGGCGGTCACCATTGATATAAATGGGGTGGCGGCCCACGCCGTCATTGCTGGTCTGCCCGCCAACGGGTTTATCCAGCAGAACATAAAAGCCGGAGCGTTTTCCCTGCGGGTCGCGCGGGGCGATACGATCCTGTACCATAACCTTCACCCTTTCCACCCCGCCGCATTCGCTTTTCTCACGACAGGGTGGGAGGCAGCGGGGAAACATCTCTGTATAAAGAATAACGCATTTCACAACTCCACGCTTATCATTTTTTGCTTTTTGTTATCTCAGTTCTTGCGTTTTCTTGTTTTGATTGTTGAATCGTTTTGGGCATCTTGCACAAGTTTGGTGTGTATTTTTTGTCAGGCGGCATTTTGGGGGGTTCTGGTTTGTTTCCGCTTATGGACTATTCTATCATTAAAAGGATTTTTCTCGCCCTCGCATAGACAAAATATGTACCTTCGCAGAATCTGCATGGTTTTTGTTCGGTTTCCGTTTCGCAATTTTTGCATGTTGTACCGGTTTTTCACCGTTACCGCCGCATTTTTTGATTTTTATCTTCTCATTTCTTGCGAAATTGGCATTTTTGCCCGCATCTACTTTGCCTGTTTCCGTTCTTATATTTCTGTTGCCGGGGGTTGTTTTTTGCCCAAAAACCTGTTATATTGTGTGCAATTTGGCCAACCGGCCGGATTTTTTTGTGGATAAATACTAAATTATGTTACCGAATTGTTACTTTTGAGAAAGGGAATTCTGATATGCAGGGAGCATTTTCCAGCGGGAACTACCGCAATGTGTTTGCAGAACTTGGACATTCTGCACAAGAGATCGACCAGCGGGTGGAAAGCACGTTTCGCACAATGTTCTATGGAAGCGAGGAGGAACGCATCTACCACCCCGCCGGGGATACGATGGGATATCTGGAGGATACCGGCAACCACGATGTGCGCACCGAGGGCATGAGTTACGGCATGATGATGTGCGTGCAGCTGGACCATAAAGAAGAGTTTGACCGCATTTGGAAGTGGGTCATGACTTATATGTATATGCCGACAGGCGAAAACGCCGGGTACTTTGCCTGGTCCTGCGGCACGGACGGCAGCAAGAACTCTAACGGTCCCGCGCCGGACGGCGAAGAGTACTTTGCCATGGCTCTGTTCTTTGCCGCTGCCCGCTGGGGCAACGGGAACGGCATTTTCAATTACGCCGCCATGGCCCGCCGCATTTTGCACAGCTGCCGCCACAAAGGCGAGCAGCCCGGCACCGGCTGCCCCATGTGGGACCCGCAGAACCACCTGATCAAATTTATCCCGGAGTGTGATTTCACCGACCCGTCCTATCACCTGCCGCATTTTTATGAGCTGTTTGCCCTGTGGGCGGACCAGGAGGACCGGACGTTCTGGAAACAGGCCGCACAGGCCAGCCGCGCTTACCTGAAGAAAGCCTGCCACCCGGTCACCGGCCTGTGCGCCGAGTACAGCGAGTACGACGGCACGCCCCGCAACCGGGGCGGTGAGCGGCATGACTGGTATTACAGCGATGCTTACCGCACCGTGGCCAACATGGCGCTGGACTGGGTCTGGTTCGCCGCCGATGAATGGGAATGTGAGAACGCCGCCCGGCTGCAGAAGTTTTTCTGCGAAACGCAGCAGGGCAAAACCGATGGCGTTTACGCCGTTGACGGCACGGTGCTGCCGGAACACGCACTGCATCCTGTTGCCATCATTGCCACCAACGCGCAGGCCAGCCTTGCCGCCAACGGCCCCTATGCCGCCCAGTGCGCCCAGCGCCTGTGGGACACCCCGCTGCGCCTGGGCGACCGCCGCTATTATGACAACTGCCTTTACCTGTTCGCCATGCTGGCTCTGAGCGGCAAATACCGCATCTGGAAGCTCGCCGAATAAGCTTTTAGGTAATTGCGAAACAAGTTCGCAATCCTGATTGAAACTGCGGTAAAAATCCTG
>CAVFVI010000017.1:0-57268 GCA_963626055.1 Acutalibacteraceae bacterium | reverse complement strand
TCTCAACGGTCTTGGAAGAAGTACCGGAGGAAACCAGGCTGTGGAAGCCGGAAACAGCGCCGCAGGCCACGGTAACGAACAGGATGGGGAACATGGTTCCCAGCTTTTCGTTATTGAAACCGGTAAAGACGGGCAGGTTCATGGTGGGATGTGCAACCAGCAGACCAACCACAGCGCCAATAATCATGGCAGCAAACATAAAGGTGGTCATGTAGTCGCGGGGCTGCTTCAGCAGCCACATGGGCAGAACAGCAGCAAAGAAGATGTAAACGAAAGTGATGTAGCTCCAGGTGTTCTTATCAAAGATCAGGGGGCAGTTCATGCCGACAGCAAAGGACAGCACGATGAACACGATGCCCAGAACAGCCTCTTTCCAGCCGGAGAAGTTGAACTTGTGCTGAATCAGGCCAAACACAACAGCAAACACCATGAACATGATGGAAACCATGCCGGCAGAGCCGTTGGTCTCAGCTGCGTCAACCAGGGTCTTTACACCATCGGTAACGGTGGTGGCATTGAAAGTACCAGCAACCATATCAGCAAATGCTGCAATAACGATCAGGCAGAACAGCCATTCAAAAATCAGGAACAGGCGGCGGCCGGTTTTGCCGATATATTTTTCAATCAGCATACCCATGCTCTTGCCTTCGTTCTTAACGGAAGCGTACAGAGCGCCAAAGTCAGTAACAGCGCCAAAGAAGATGCCGCCCAGCAGGATCCACAGCAGAACCGGCAGCCAGCCAAAGGCTGCAGCCTGGATTGCACCGGTAACAGGGCCTGCACCGGCAATGGAACTGAACTGATGCGCAAAAACGGTCCAGCCGTTGGTGGGAACGTAATCCTTACCGTCGTTATACTTAACAGCGGGGGTCTGTGCGTTCGGGTCAATGCCCCAGGTTTTTGCCACCCAGCGCCCATAGAACGCATAGGCACAGACAAGAACCACAGCAGCGATCAACACGATGACGAGTGTGTTCATGATAATCCTTCTCTCCGTTAATAATAAAAAATTCCGCTCCATCCAGCCAAATGCGGTAAACAAAAAAGCCTTCGTCTTTTCCTGTTGGCCCATTTGGACCAACGCAAAGACGAAGGCATACACTGCAATCATGCGCTGCACCATTGCAACTTTTACTTCCGCGTTACCACTTTGCTTTGCCGGCTCAATGCCGACCGCTCACCCGCAGCCCCGCACCGCACTGTGCCGGACCGCGCACCCCATTAACGGAGAGTCCCCGGCTTGGACTACACGACGGGCGGTTGTGCCCGCTTTCCCCCAAGCTGCTCGCAGGTGAGGGCCAGACCGCGCCTTGCTGCCGTCTTGCACAACCGGCGGCTTTCTGTAAGCGGTGATACGGATAGGTCATTTCCTGTTCATTGCATTTGGCTGATGAATTGTTAATACAATATACCCTCTTCCACACATTTGTCAACACTGTACAAAGCGCTTAACTTATTTTTGGTGATGCGGATAAATTTCACGCAGTTTCGACCGGTCATTCTTGGACAAATTGTAAACAAAATTTGAACAAATTTGCAAGGGACAGTATTGCAAACAACGGAGAAACATTCTCCGAAATATCCCGGAACGGTCACGACCGTTGCCTATGGATACTATTAAGGTTCATGATAAAATCCTCATGTTCCTCAACGGCGGGATGAGGGCATCCATCTCCAGCCTAAGAGCCACCTGACGGCGGTTGGCCTCCGAAACGCGCCTGCGGGCGCAGCGCCCTACAAATCGTTTGTATGTTGACAACACAATATAAAATGAGCTGTAGGGAACGGTCTTGACCGTTCCGGGGCTTTGCTGTATCTACCATAATGGAATATACGGCAAAGCCCCGACAAGTTCGCGTTTCATCCCGACAAGTTCCCGTTTTTATTTGCCTTTCAGCCGCGGGTAGCACACCGCGCCTGCTAAATCCGCCAGCCCCCAGCCGATGGGCACCGCCCACCAGATGGCTGTAACACCCACCTGCGGGGCCAGCGCATAGGCCAGCGCCACACGGGTGCCGAGGGAGATCACCGTCAGAACCAGCGACATTTCCGGCCGACCAATACCGCGGTAATAGCCGTACCACAAAAACAGCAAACCGATGCCGCAGTAAAACGCGCCTTCAATGCGCAGGTACCCGGCGCCAATGGCAATGATCTCGGCTTCGCCGCCGTCCACAAAAATCCCGATCAGCCACGGCGCAGCGGCAAACACCATCGCCGAGATCACGATGCAGAACGCCATGGAAAGCATGATCGCGCTGCGGGTGCCGCGCTTAACACGGTCCTGCCTGCCCGCGCCGTGGTTCTGGGAGATAAACAGCGAGTAGGCGTTGCCGAACTCCTGCGCAGGCATATAGGCAAAGGAATCAATTTTAACCCCCGCTGCAAAGGCCGCCATAACCCCTGCGCCAAAGCTGTTCACCAGCCCCTGCACCATCAGAATGCCAAAGTTCATCACCGACTGCTGCACGCAGGCCGCGGCGGAAAACCACGCCACCGTTCTAGCCTGATGACCATCAAAGTGCAGGTCTGCCCGCGTGGGGCGCAGGTCCGGGCAGCGCAGCCAGACATAAACGCCCAGCCCCACGCCGGATACCGCCTGCGCCAGCACCGTGGCCCAGGCCGCACCGGCAATGCCCCACCGGAACCCCACCACGAACAAAAGGTCCAGCCCGATGTTGCCCACCGCCGACACCGCCAAAAAGCAGAGAGGCGTAAACGAGTTGCCCACGGCCCGCAGCAGAAACGAAAAGTAGTTATACAAAAACACAAACACAATGCCAAAAAAGATGACCTGCACATAGTCCCGCATCAGCTGCCAGACCTGGTCCGGCACCTGCAGCAGGTGCAGAATTGGTTCCACCAACAGGCTGGCTGCCCCCTGCATGACCACCGACAAAACGCCGATGCCCGCAAAGGAAACCGCCGCGCTGCTGCGCAGTGCCTTGGCATCCCCGCGGCCAAAGTGCATGGAGAACAATGACCCGCTGCCCATGCACAGGCCAATGAGCACCGAGTTCAAAAAGGTCATCAAGGTATAAGCGGAGCCAGCCGCCGCCAGGGCATCCGCCCCCAAAAAGCGGCCGACAATAAAGGTATCGGCCAGGTTATAGCACTGCTGCAAAAGGTTGCCCAAAATCATAGGCCCCGCAAACCGCAGCATGGTAGCGGTAATGGGGCCTGTGGTCAGGTCATGGGCGGTGGGTTTGGTGGTCAAATCATCACTTCCTGCCTGTTATGGCAAATATTTTTATTATAAAATTATTATACCCGCCCCTGCGGAGCAAAGCAAGGGCGGGCATAATTAGAAATGAGGAATGAGAAATTAGGAATTGGAGGTGGGGATAGGCTGGATAGGAGAGATTTTAAGAGTGCGGTAGGGCAAGGTCACCTGACCCCGCCGAAGAAACCTTACCATATTGCATATTCAAAATTTGTAATGTACGTTCCCCTCTTGGTAGGGGGGCGGCGTCCCCAACGCCCCGGATGGGCATAAAATTTATCTCACATATTGGATGATATCGTGCAGCATTTCATTTATTACGCGGTAGGGCGGCCATCTCCGGCCTAAGAGCCGGGATTTTCATCCCGGTTGGCCTCCGAAACGCGCCTGCGGGCGCAGAGCCCTCTGGCCGCCGAAGGCTGTTGGCATATATCTCACTCTAGTTTATTCGGCTCTGCGCGGACAGCTTCCCTGAAGTGAAGCCATCTGCGTGTTATTATGTTTTGGGACAAAAATTCAGATGAGATATATAACTTGTTTCTGGAACGGTCTTGACCGTTCCCTACAGGGCTTTTTATAAATTGGATGCAAACATAAAAATGTACTGTAGGGCGGGGTGCCCTCACCCCGCCGTAACCCTGCCCCATTGCCCATCGCAAATTTGTGATGATCTTAGGGGAAGATGCTTGCATCGTCCCGGATGGCGGGCTGTGCCGTATATTCATTCTCCACAAGGCGACGGGCGCACAATGTGCGCCCCTACGGGTCTCTACAAAACCCACATGCACCTTTGTCATATTTTCATCATCTCATCGTCAAAACGTTTCTGCACGTTCCATCTCATCTTCCTGTGGATACAACAAATACGCATTCTCCCCTGCCTGCTGGGTGATGTACTCGTCCAGCTCGCTGCTCTGCCAGGTATAACGCTGCAAAAGCTGCCAATCGCAATCCGGGCGGGCCAGCTGGGCATCCACACAGAAACGCTCCAGCGGCAGGCAGCACAGCAGGCTGAAGCTGAACACCACCGCCACAAAGGCAATGCGCGCCGCCGGGATGCCGCGGAACAACCGCACCGCAGCCAGAACGCTGGCCAGCAGCAGCGCCCCCAGCACCCACGCAGCCCAGATGCGCCGCACCGTTGGACCGTACAGATTGATATAAACCGCCAGCTTGGCCGCGGCCAGCACCGCAAACCCGGCACCGAACCCGCACAGCACCACGGCCAACATGCGGGACAAGCCCTTTTGGGTAACCGGCTGCGCTCCCAAAAAGTGCAGTGCCGCCAGCACAGTAAGGTCCAGCGCCAAAATGCGGCAGAACTCCCAAAAGCCGTTCACCGCAAACGCGGCGGCATCCGGTGCGGTCAGGGGCAGCGGTGCCCCAAGGGCTGCGGCAAATTCCGCCGCCTGCACCGCAAAAAACAGCGTATATACGCCGCACAGCACCGCCATGACCAGCACGCCCATCAGCCGGGGCAGGCGCGGCAGGGCTGCCAGCTTGCCGTAAAACTGTTGCGCCGCAACGGGTGGGGCCTTGCGCCGGGCACTGCCGCCCGCCAGACCAAACAGCCAGGCACCAACGGGCAGGGACAGGGCAAAAATCAGCAGGTCTGCCAGCAGGGCATCCTGACCGAACAGCTGACCCAGCCAGCTGCCAAAGCGGCCCCACAGCCGGGCAAAGTTATCATCCGCCCCCGCCAGCGTGGCGCAGGCTGCACCGCCCAGCAGCAGGGCTGCGGTTATGCTGGCGGCGATCTCCAGCGTGCGGCCTTTGCGGCCCGCATGGTTGGCCCACCAGCGGCGCAGCGCCCGCCACAGCAGCTGGGCACGCAGCAAAAAGTTCCCAAATGGGATGGCAAACGTGCCCGCCACGCCATCCAGCAGCACAAGGCAGCTGGTGCGGCCAGCCGCCAGCAGATCATTGCGGACCAGCACATAATAAACGGCTGTGCTGTGCCACGCCACAACCTGCCAGAAGCCAAGGCCGTCCGTGTGCAGGCTCCACCCCGCCATGGCCAGGCTTTGCACCAGCCAGCAGCACCACCAGGCAGCGGCAGTTCGGCTGGGTTTGCGGCTCCCCGCCCAGGCGGCGAGCTCCACCACCATGGTATACAGCGCCACAAACACCAGCACCCCGGCACGCCAGGCGGGGTACTCGCTCGCCACCCCAAAGCCCAGGCAGCGGTCAACGTATTCATAGCCCGCCGCATAGCTCAGCAGCAGGGCGGCCAGCGTGATCCGTCCCGGATTTTTGGGTGCAGAAAACAGAAGGGGCTGGCCTGCAGCCTCTTTTTTATCAAATTTCATTGGGTTGTCTCCTTATATCAGGGTCGTTGCTTTACGTTTCGTCCGGGCGGTATTCCAGCAGGTCTGCGGGCTGGCAGTCCAGCGCTTTGCACAGGGCTTCCAGCGTGGAAAACCGCACCGCTTTTGCTTTGTTGTTTTTCAGGATGGAAAGGTTGGCCGGGGTAATGCCGATGGTTTCGGCCAGCTCCCCCGCCCCCATGTGGCGCTTTGCCATCATCACATCCAGGTTGACGATAATTGGCATCTTCTGCGCCCCCTTACACGGTATAGTCCAGTTCGTCTTTCATCTTAACGGCCTGGGCAAACGCATTTTTGATGACCCGCACGATCAGCGCCATAAACGCCGCTGCAACGCCAATGGCAAAAATGAACGGCAGCCCCAGTACAGCCCCCACCGGCAGGCAGAGCGCCGCAGCCCAGGTGCAGCACCAGCTGATGCGCCGCAGGGCCAGCACATTGGCGGAGGTGAACACTTCCTCTTTTTCAATGCGCACCAAAAACATGTACAGGTTATACAGCATCCACAACGCCAGCGCGGCGCTGCAATAGCCCAGCCCCAGCAAAAAATCCCCCAGCTTTGGCCCATACGCCAGCTGCAGTGCATGCACCGCCAAAACCCAGTTGACGATGCGCGGCCCGCACAGCACCATCACCACACACCCAATGGCCGCCGCCAGGGTGGCGAACTTGGTCAGCACAATGCTTTTGTGGTCGTTCCAGCCAAAAAAGTTTCCTGGTAATTGACGCATTGGTCATTCCCCCTGATGTTTTATGGTATCTCTGATGCTGTTATCATAGCATATGCCGCATTGTTTTGCAATATGTTTTTATCGTTTTTCAATATATTCATTCTGTTTTACAATGCGCTCGCGTTTCAAGTTCCCGCATCGGCTGCCCTGCGGCAGATTTTTCTGGCTGAAAATGCGGCAAAATGCTTGACTTTTTCGCCCATACCTGTTACAATATTTAAGCTGTAACAGGCAAATTGAATATTTGTGCCCGTAGCTCAGTTGGTAGAGCACCTGACTTTTAATCAGGGTGTCCGGGATTCGAATTCCCGCGGGCGCACCAAAAAGCACCAGACAAGTTTTTGTCCGGTGCTTTTTTGCTGTATCATTCAAGATTTTCAAAGTTGTGTTTCTCTTTTGGCTGCTTATCCCGCTTTTCGTTCCCGCCAGATCTTCACCCCCGCCCAGAACAGATTGGCGAAGATCCAGCCGGTGCCGGTGGCCAGGGCAACAGCGTTTAGCCCCATGGCCGGGAACAACGCCCAGGACAGCACCACCCGGATGGCGATGTGCCCCAGCGAGCCGATGAACGGCCAGATCACCGCGCCGATGCCGTCAAAATAGCCGGTGAACGCATTGCCGGAAAAGCAGAAGAAGTAAAACACCGCCACCAGCCGCAGGTAATGCACGGCGGAATCAAACGCGGCACCACTCTGCGCATTCAGCATCAGGGCCGCGGCGCAGGGGGCCAGCGCAAACATCAGCACGCCGGACAGCGCCCCCAGTAACGCCAGCCACCTGGCGCTGCACGGGAAACTGCCCGCCACCCGCCGGGCATCGCCCGCGCCAAAATTCTGCGCGGTCAGGATGGACGTTGCCACCGAACCGCCGGTGCCGACCGAATTGGCAAAGCCTTCAATGCGGGTCGCGGCGGTATAGGCGGCAATGCCCTCGGTCCCTGCGGTGTTCACAGTGCCCTGCACCAGCATTTTGCCAAGGTAAAGGCTGCACTGGTGCAGGCTGGTAACAAAGCCCAGCTGGAACATGTTCCACAACCGCCCGCGCTGCAGGCGGAAATCCTGCCGGTGCAGGGTCAGCTCTTTGTGGGTGCGGCGCAGGTACAGCCAGCAGAACACCGCCGAAAACACCTGGGTCAGCGCTGTGGCCGCTGCCGCCCCCGCAATGCCGAGGGAAAGCCATGCCACCAAAACCAGGTCCAGCAGCAGGTTTGTGCCCACCGCCGCGGCTAAAATCAGCAGCGCCGCCTGCGTATCGCCGGAAGCGCGCAGCAATGCGGCATGCAGGTTATACAAAAATGCCGCGGGCATGCTGCCAAAGATCCAGCACAGGTAAACGGAGGTATAGCCGCGCAGCTCCTGCGGCGTTTGCAGCAGGCTTAAAATGCCCTGCATCCCGGCCAGGCCCAGCAGCATCAGCGCGGCGGTACAGGCCGCCCCCACGGCCAGCGCGGTGACGTAATGGCGGCGCAGTTCCGCGTGGTCGTTTTGGCCGTAAGCCCGCGCAAACAGCACGGAATAGCCCGTGCTGCAGCCTACCAACGCGAACAGGAACAAGTTCATCACGGTGCCCGCAATGCCGATGGCGGCAAACTCCTGCTGCCCGGCAAAGCGCCCCACCACAAAGGCATCCACCGTGTTATAAAATTCCTGCAAAATATTGCCCACAACAAGGGGCGCTGCCAAACGGAACAGGTGCCCCGTCAGGCTGCCGTGTGTTAAGTCCTGTGTTCTCTGCCCTGTTACTACCAACGTTGATTCCTCTTTTCCCCAAAATACAGCCAAAAAGCGATTGACAATAGCATAACGCTGTTTTATCCTTGAGAAAAGCGATAATTTATCAAGTTATGTTTGTGCAAAACGCAAAGATAGGAGCCAAGCATGGATACCGAACGCTGGAACATTGTTTTATCCGCCATTGACCATGGCAGCCTGTGCGCCGCGGGGGATGCTTTGGGGTACACGGTTTCCGGTGTCAGCCGCAGCGTTGCCGCGCTGGAAGCGGAACTGGGTTTTGCCCTGTTATACCGCAGCAAAAGCGGCGTACAGCCCACACCGGCCTGTTTACAGCTGCTGTCCGCCGTGCGGGAGCTGCTGTTTGCCCAGCAGAAAATCGAACAGGGCGCGGCGCAGATCCGCGGGTGCGAGCAGGGTGTGATCGGCATTGGCACCGCGTACCGCCGGTTTTACCGGTGGATCTCCGCCGTGACCGCCCAGTTCCACGCGCTGCACCCTGGGGTGGAGTTCCACATCGTGAACGGCATGAGCACCGACCTGGTGCACCAGCTGGAGCAGCACCAGCTGGATTTCTGCCTGGTCAGCGAGCGTTCCGGCCCCCATGCGTGGATCGGCCTGCGCAAAGACCCGCTGCTGGCGCTGGTACCGGCCACCCACCCGCTGGCCAGCCAAACGGCAGTCCCGCTGGAAGCCTTTTTGACGGAGCCGTATGTAGAGACCTGCCCCAACCTGGATATTGATAACTCCCGGCTGTTTGCCGCGCGCGGGATGCGGCCCAACGCCTGCTTTTCCACGATGGATATTCAGGCCACCTATGCCATGGTGGGGGCCGGGCTGGGCATCAGCATGAACAACCGCATCAACAGCAATCTGGATGACCCGGACGTCCGCCACCTGCCGCTGGACCCACCCGCGGAGGTGGAGCTTGGCCTTGCCTACAGCAGCGACCTGGCCCCCGCGGCGGCCGCGTTCCTGGAATACATCCGCCCCCGGCTGGGGGATGTCCTTTGCTGATTTCGCCCATACAAACAACAAACACCGTGCCGCCATGCAGTTTTTTTCCTGCTTGCGGCACGGTGCTTTGTTGTATCGGGTTATTGTCGGGTTATTGCTTCTTTTTGGCAATCAGGCTGCCCACGGCCCACAGCCAGTCCAGTGCGGCGGCGGCAAGGGCAGGGTACACGATCAGGCCGAACAGCTGGTACCAGGTGGGGATAAAGTAGTCCGCCCCGCCGGGCAGGGTGCTGGCGGCGTTCAGGGTGATGGTTTCTGGGGTAAAAGTCAGGCCCACGGTCTTGTTTTCATCGGGGCTGCAGGGGTCCAGCCGCAGCGCCACGATCTGGGTGCGCGGCAGGGTGTACACATAGGTGCCGTCTGCCAGCACTTTGGGGAATACGCGGCGGTCCTGGCTGTAGGGTTCGCCGGTTTTGGTGGTATAATACAGGCACATTTCGCGGGAATCGCCGTCAAACTCCACGTTGTAGCTTACGGTGCGCACCACGCGGCCGGATACATCTTCCAGGATCATCTGCGGGTCGCCGCCGGTGGTGATCAGCTGCCCCTGGGGCGTGTTGTCCCCCGGCTCCCCCCAGGTCAGCTCGGCCAGCTGCCAGCTTTCAATGGGGATGGCGGTTTCGGTCAGGGTTCCCTTTGCCTTGGCGGAGCTATCCCCCGCAAAGGCCACGGCCCCCTGCACCAGCCAGAACACCAGCGCCGCGCACCAGCACAGCACCGGCAGCGCCCAGCGGCGGGCGAACAAACGGTTCAGGCGGCTTTTCCATGTTGTCTGTTTCATTGGGCCGCCTCCTTGCTCATCTGCATTGCAACCGGCTCATACCCGGCGTCCGTCACGCGGTAGAGCAGGGTCTGGCCTGCCTGCGCGGCGGCCAGGTGGTCGGTAAACAGGTCCTGATAGCTCTGCACAAAAATATCGTCGATCTTTTGCAGGTAAAGCACCGTACAGCCGTTGGCGCGCACGGTTTCATCCAGGCGCTCGGCGGTATAGGGGTGGTAGTAGCGCTGTTTCACACCCTCCTCCTGCGGTTCCAGCTCCGGCAGGCCGAAGGTACCGCCGCCGCCCTCCTGCGTGGCTCCCACACCGGAGTAATCCACCAGGACGGGGTAAAAATCAAACACGGCGGAGAACCAATGTTCGCCGTTATCCCCCTGGCTGACAAAGAACACGCGGTCATTTTCGCTCAGGTAATCGCTGCACAGCCAATCGGCTTCGGCGCGGGCGGTCTTGCGGTCGGTGAATTCGCCGTCCGAGAAGCCCAGCACCGAAAGCTGCGGCAGGATCATGCCGTTCACCCGCACCAGCATGGCGGCGGCCATCAGCAGAACACCGGCCTGGCCCGCCAGCTCAAGCCAGCGGCGGGCAGCAGCTTGCTGTTCGCCATCCGCAGTTTGCAGGGCGGTGCTCCAGCAGGCCAGCGCCATAAAGAACCAGCCGATATAGTAGGTATAGATATACCGGTTATAATCCACCAGCCCCACGGCCTGGTCCGGCTTGAAGATAAAGCCATAGCTGAGCGCCAGCATAAGGTTATACCCCACAAAGCAGGCGAGGGACAGCACCCCGATGCAGCCGATGCGCAGTTTGAGCTGGCGGCCCCTGGCGCAGATGGCCGCCACCAAAAACACCAGCAAAATCAGCACCACAATGTTGCGGCCCTGGCCGATCATGCTCAGGCGGCCATCCGAAGTCCAGAACTGGTGGCCCATATCGGCCATGGCCTGGGTGAACTGGCCCTGGCGCTCGGCGTAAAAGCCCTCCACCGGCTGGCCCAGCAAAATTTTGATGCCGTTGATGACCACGGCGGACAAAGGGGCGCTGGTTTCGCCGGTACCGCCCTCGCTGGCGCTTTTGGCAACCAAAATGCCCACATAGCGGATGTTCCAGAAATAATAGATCAGCATAGGCGCAGCAAAACAGGCAATAGCAAAGCCGGTGCGGCGGGCAAGGCCCTTTTTGAACGGGCGTTCCGCAAACAGCCAGGCATCCACAGCCATCAGCCCCGCCGCCACTAAGGACAGCACAAAGGTGTTGGCCTTGATGTTGGCCGCCAGCGCCAGCACCGGCAGCACCGCCCACTTGGGGCCGCCGGTTTTGCGCAGCGCCAGCCACAGCGCCACAGCACCGCCCAGCGCAAGCCCCGCGGGCACATCGCCATAGGCGGTCATGTAGGTGGTATCCAGATAGATGGTGTGGTTATACACCGTCAAAAACCAGGGGGCAAACCAGCAGATCGCCGCCAGCGGCACCGCAATGCGGTACTGGCGGAAGTTCAGCCCGCCCAGCACCGCGGCAAACACAGCGGCGGCCAGCACATCATACGCCACATAGATCTTCCAGTCCGCATAGCGGCCCAAAAACTGGAAGAAGTAAGAGAGCAGCGGCAAACCGGGGTTCTGCGTCTGGGGCCAGGGGGTTCCAAGGGTAGCCAGGGCATACAGGCGGTTATCCGCCTTGGTCACCTTAACGGCGGTAGCCCACAGGCTGAGTTCATCATACTTGGTAGCCAGCGGCTGGCGGATGAAAAAATACACCGCAAACGCCAGCGCCATGCCCCAGAACAGCACCGCACCCGGCGCGGCAAGGCGGCGGTAGGCCGGGTGTTGGCCCTTATGGGGCACCAGCGCCCACACGCCGCTGGCCGCAAACACCGCCCACAGCAGCACAGTGCCGGGCAGCAGCAGGTCCGCCATGCCCACAGCCGTCAGCCAGGCAACGGCAATGCCCAGCGCCGTCAGCGGGGCAAGCGCGGCATGCAGGTTACATTTGAGCGTTAAGAACGCGCAGAACAAAAACAGCACCGCCAGCGCGGCAAGGATGCAAAGCAGCTCCATAGAATCACCATTTTATACAACATAAAAGCCCTGCGGGTGTGCCCCCACGCCATGGGCGCACCGCCCCACAGGGCCTTTTTTATTTTTTGCGGAAAACATCGGCCGCAAGGCAGACAAACGCAGCCCCCACAGCCGGGGCAAACAACAGCAGCAGCCATTGGCCGCCGTTTGGCACAAAGCGCAGGTACCACGGCTGCACCGGGTTGAGCACCACGCCGTCCAGCCGGGTGGGCACGCCGCCCACACTATCCGGGTCAATGCGCAGGCCGGTCACAGTAAGGCCGCCAAGGTCAAAGGTATACTGGTTTTCGCCGCTGACGCGGGCAAACACCTTTTGGGTCTCGCTGTACTCGGTCTGGCCTGGGCGCAGGTAATACAGCGCCACGCTGCCGGGCGGCAGGTAGTGCACGGCATCCAGCTCTACTGTTTCCAGCCAGGCTTCGCCCCGCCAGATGATATGGGGGTCGTTGTCGGTGGAAAGATACCAGCCGGGTTCATCCACCGGCGCGGTATGCCATTCGTCGTCCTCATAATTGACAAAGCTTTCAAATTCCAGGTCGTCCGCCGTCAGGGTGCGGGTCACCATGGTACCATCTGCCTTATGGTTCAGCATCACAGCGCTGCCCACCAGCACATACACCAGCCACACAATAACGGCAGCGGCATATGCCAGCGCCAGCAGCTGCTGCGGGCGCAGCGGGCGGCCTGCACGGGCGGGGGCGGCGAAACGTTTGGTCGGGCGTTTATCTTTCATTGTGCCACCCCGCTTTCTGCCACAGCCACCGGGGTAAAGGCGATGGGGGCATTGCGGCCCTCGAACCGGTAGAGCGTTGCGGGCATATTGGCTTTCAGCCCGCCTTCAAACCGGCTGCTGAACTCCCGCTCCAGATAGTCGTCCGCGCGGTCGATCAGCAGGTAGTCGATCTGCTTTTCTTCCATATAGGCGGTCAGGGAATCCGCGGTACAGACTGCCTCAAAGTCATACAGGGTCCAGTTCAGGCTTTCCACCAGGTTCATGAAGTCGGAATCCCACCGGCTGGAGTAATCATCGTTACCCCACCAGGTACCGCCATAGCCGTTGACCACCTTGGCAGTCAGCTCGTACTTGTAGTAGTACCAGCGGGTGGCGTCGTCGCCCTGGCTGATGACCAGCACACGGTCCGGCCAGTCCAGCACGGTGTTCATTGCTTCGGCACGGGTTTTCACATCGCGGCGCAGGGTGTACAGGCTGTCGGCATTGGTCCAGAACCCGGCTGCGGGCACACCGCGCCAGGCAAAGATGCCCAGCACCGCCGCGGCAGCCAGCCCCAGCGCCGCCCGGCCCAGCCGCTGCGCCGCGCCGCTGCCCTGTTCCACCGCAAAGCCCAGCACACAAAAGCCGTACAGCATCCAGCCCTGCAGGTAGGGCGCGATATAGCGCTCATAATCTTTTAAGGCCGAGCCTTCGGCCTCGGAAAAATTGTAGAAGTACAAAATCAGGTGGAAGAGATACAGCGCAGCAAAGCAGAACGCCCCGCCCACAAAGCCAACCACCGTGCGGCGGCGGGCGGCACCCGCGGGCGCTGCCACAAAGGCCGCCGTGAACAGCAGCAGAATGCAGCTGATGGCCATGACCGGTGCGCCCACCAGGCAGACGCGGCGGTACAAAAACGCCTGGCCCATGCTCTGCATGATCTGGGCAAAGCGTTCTTCGCGCCCAATGCCCAGCAGCTGCTTGATGCCGCCGGTCAGCACCGCGCCATAGCTCAGGCCCGCGCTGCCCACGCTGGCACCGGTAGTTTCAGTAAGGGTTACGGCGGCGGTATAGCGGTTCCAGCTGAGGAACACCGCCAGCACTACAGCAGCCAGTATACCGCACTTTGCCAGCGATACACCGAAGATGCGGGCAGGCTTTGTATCCGGGTGCGGCGTGCCAAACAGCTGGTCCAGCCCGATCAGGAACGCGGCGATCAACGCATAGGCAAAGCCGATATCTTTGGTCATCGTCAGCACGGCAAGGGGCATGGCACAGGCAAAAAATCCGGTTTTGCGCCCGCCCGCCGCGGCATACAGGCAGAGTGTTCCGCCAAACAGCAGCGCCAGCGGGGTATCCGCCATGGCGTTGGCGTAAATGGTGGACGGGGTGCCCGCCGGAACCACGCTGAAAAAGAACGGCAGAAGAAAGCCCGCGGCAAACACCAACACTGCGCCCGCCCAGTTTTTGCGCGGCAGGGCTGCCGCCGGGGCAATGCAGGCCAGGAACAGGATATCCAGCCCCGCCAGGCACTGCCATTCATAAAACTGGCCCGGTGCGCGCTGGAAGAGGTAGGAGACCAAGCTGGTTGCCGGGTAGGTAAAGCTCGCCGTCAGGTTGATGGGGTCCGCCACATACAGCGCGGCGCGCTCCGCCACCATTTTGGGGGCAAGGCCCCAGGCGGTAAATTCATCCCACTGGGTAAACATGGGCTGCTGCACGGCAAACAGCACCCACAAAAAGCAGCTGCCGCCCACAAACAGCAAAAATCCGGGGCTGAACAGCGCCTGGCGGATAGCCCGCCACCCGGCGCGCACCCCAAAATAAACCCCGCCCGCCAGCCAGACCGCCATGACGATAAAATGGCCGAACTGCAAAAGCCCCAACAGGGAAAGCAAATACAGCACCACAACCGACCCGCACAAAGCAGGCAGCGGCAGCAGGGCGGCATCGAACCGGGTACACGCCGCCACGCACAGGCAGCATGCGGAAAAGAACAGCAAAAACAGCAGGCCGAATACAATCTGCACGGTACAGCACCTCCCGGATTGAAATTTAAAAATAATAGAGAATAAAGAATAATTGTGCTGGACCGCCGCCCTGCGGGCGGCTCAGGAAATTTGAGTGATGTGCCGAATAAAGGCTCATTCTATACCCGAAGACTATCACGCAAAAGCCGCGAAAAACCGCAGATTTGATCGTGCCGCAGGCACACCGACATTATTCTTTATTCTTTTTTCATTATTCTTTCGTATACGCGTGAGCCAGCTCACGCGTATATGACATACCCCGGCCCCACAAAGTAGTGCTGGAACAGCAGCACCGCGCCCAACACAGCGTAACAGGCGCACAGCGGCGTAATTACCACTTCGGCTTTTGCTTCCGTGATGGCGGGGCGGATGGTTTTGCGCAGCAGCACGGCCAGCGCAGGCAGCAGGGCCAGCCAGACGCAGAGGAAATACCGCGCCTGCAGCCCCACAATGCGCACCATGCCCACCGGGGTATAGGTGATATACATGGCCGCCATGGCACCGGCGGCGTACACCAGCGCCAGCAGCGCCGCCCCGCCCACACGGCGGCGGGTGGGGAACGCATCGGCGCGTTTTGGCTGCGCAGCGGCCAACAGGGCGGCCAGCAACAGCACCAGCGGGCCGGTCAGGTTCAAAAAGCTGATGGGCAGGTCTTTCCAGCCGAACAGGCCGAGCTGCCCGATAAAGAAATCATTTTCGCCCAGGGTTCCCCAGAACGCAGCAATGGTCCGCAGGGGGTTGCGCAGCACAAAGGCCAGCTGTGCGCCGCCGTTCACCGTGCTGCCGCCCTGGCGCTCAATGATGGGATAATTGTAGCGGAACGCCGTGCCGTACCATTCCGTCAGCAGCGTAACGGCCATAGCACCGCCAAAGCCGCCCAGCGCCCACAGCGGGTGGCGGCCCTTGGCGTGCCATTCCCGCTTTGCCACCAAAAAGATGGGCAGGACCCACAAAAGGTTCAGGTACGGTTTAGCGATATTGACAAAGATACAGGTAGCGGTATAGATCCCCGCCGTCTGGGTGTTCCAGTCTTTGCGGGTCAGCAGGGCAAGCATCAGGTAGTAGCAGCCCAGCAGGGTTGCATCGTAGCTCAGCGATGCCCCCATAAACAGAGACATCGGCAGCAGCATCACCGCAGCAAACACCGCGCGGTAACGCTCCGCTTTGGCCAGTGCCAGCGCACACAGCAGCGTGTAAGCCAGCAGGTTGACAAGGCGCCCGCCATACAGGCAGCCCAGCGCGCCAAAGCCCAGCAGGCGGGCCAGCGCCATGCCCACCGCGCCCGGCAAGAACGGAATGACCAGAAAGCTGACCGGCTCGCTGACCGGGTCCGGCACGGAATCCCGCGCATCGTGCGCCAGGTACAGGGCAAAGCTGTCCGCCATGCTCTGCACCGCGCCATCCTTGCCGTACTGTTTCAGGGCATAGCCCGCGGTGTTATAGGCTTTTTCCGCCCCGGTATCGGGGTCGGTGCCCACACCGGCGGAGGTATGCGCGTTCACCCACGCACCGGGGAACGCTTCCAGCAGGTAAGCCACATCATCCGAGTAGGTGCGGGAAGCATCAAAGTCAAAATGCCCGGTGGAGATGGCATAGGTGCGCAGGTAGTGGTCGGCTTCGTCCGGCGTTTGCAGCGGCGGGTTGGCAAACACAAACAGCAGCCCGCACAAAAAGATGCACACGGCCCCTTTTGCCGCAAAGCCTTTTGCAAGCCGCCGCACACAGTACCCGGCCAGCAGGCAGACTTCCAAAAAAGCCGCACACCCCAGTGTGACCACCAGAGGGGACACACGGTTATCCAGCCCAAAGAACACCCGCCAGTAATAAGCCCACAGCACGCCGCACACAGCGGCGCACAGCACAGCCAGCCCCCACCGCAGGGCGGCGGGCAGCTTTTGTAATTTTATTGGCATAAAAACCTCTTAAAACCGGCCTTACAGGATGTACTGGCCGACTTTGTACTGGTCCAGGTTGCCGCGCAGGAACTCGATGGTTTCGGCAAGGCCCTGTTCAAAGGTGTACTGCGGTTTCCAATCGGTCAGGGTGCGCAGCTTGGTGGCATCGCCCAGCAGGCGGTTGACCTCGCTCTTTTCGGGGCGCAGGCGCTCGGCTTCGCATACGATCTTAGCACTGGGGTTGATCTGGGCGATCAGCTCATTGGCCAGATCACCGATGGAATGTTCCACACCGGTGGCAATGTTGATTTCCTGGCCGATGGCGGCATCGCAGTCCGCAATGGCCATAAAGCCGTGGGCAGTATCCTTGACATAGTTAAAGTCGCGGGTGGGGGTCAGACTGCCCAGCTTGATCTCCTGCTGGCCGGCCAGCAGCTGGGTAATAATGGTGGGGATGATGGCGCGGCCGCTCTGGCGCGGGCCATAGGTGTTAAAGGGACGCACGATGGACACCGGCAGGTCAAAGCTGCGGTAGAAGCTCTCGGCCAGGCGGTCCGCGCCGATCTTGGTAGCGGAATAGGGGCTCTGGCCCTGGAACGGGTGGTGCTCATCAATGGGCACATACTGGGCGGTGCCGTACACTTCGCTGGTGGAAGTGACCATCACGCGCTGGGTGCCCAGCTCGCGGGCGGCGTTCAGCACATTCAGGGTACCCTTGATGTTGGTATCCACATAGCTGTCCGGGCTGTGGTAGCTGAAGGGAATGGCGATCAGGGCAGCCAGGTGGAAGACACGCTCCTGCCCGCGCATGGCGGTGCGCACGCCGTTGGGGTCACGCACATCGCCCATAAAGATATCCATTTCATTGCGGATTTCCGGGGGCAGGGTATCGATCCAGCCCAGGGAACCAAACGAGTTATACAGGCAGAAAGCACGCACTTTCTCGCCGCTTTTTACCAGCTCTTCGGCCAGATGGCTGCCGATAAAGCCATCGGCGCCGGTCACCATAACGGTATGGGACATTGTAAAAACACTCCTTTTTATATGGCAATACCGCCCGCAGGGCAGAACAATCCAATTATTACAAAACAGTATAACCGATTTGCGGCCTGATTTCAACCAATGCCCCGCCCAGCGTGCAAAAAAGTGCCGGGGCTGCCGCGGATGGGGCACGCCTGTATTAAATTTATATAAAGATTATTCCGTTTGTATCAAAGAGTTCGGCAATATGTTATAATGGGATAAATACAGGGCCGGGCCACCTTACCGTATTCCCTGCCCTGTAGTGGAAAGGAGCCTGCACCCATGCCGCAACGCAAACCTGCCCTGCTTTGGCTGCGGGACTGCGCCCTGACCGCATTGGTCCTTGCGCTGTGTACGCTGACAAGCTGGGTGTTTTTCCGGCTGGATTTTGTTTCTTCCAACTATATCCTGACCTATATTCTGGGCGTCATGTGCATCAACGTCTTTACATCGGGGTTGGTATACGGCGTTGTGGCTTCGCTGTTCTCGGTGATGCTGGTCAACTATATATTCATTGATCCCTTTATGCAGTTCCGCATCCGGTCCGACGACATGGTAACGGCGCTGGTCATGCTCTGCGTTTCGCTGCTCTGCTCCTCGCTGACGGGGCGCATCAAGGTACAGGCAGCCCAGAGCGAGCGCAAAGCCGATGCTTCGCAGGTGCTGCTGGAAGCCAGCCGCAGCCTGTTGGGAGCCGAGGACCCTGACACCATTCTGCGGATAACGGCCACCCAGCTGGGCAAGCTGTTGGAGCGCCCGGTCTGCTTTGCCCCCGCGCCGGAGCATATTGCACCGGGAACCCTGATTCTGCCCCCGCCCGGCCAGACGGATTACCGCAGTTACCCGGCGCTGCATGAGCTCAGCACCTATGAGCACAACCTGGCGTTATCCATCCTGGATGTGTGTTCCCTGGCGCTGGAAAAAGAAGCATCCAACCGCGCCCGGCGCGAAATTGAGGAAGCCGCCCGCCAGGAACAGCTGCGCGCCAACCTGCTGCGTAGCATCAGCCACGACCTGCGCACCCCGCTGACGAGCATTTCCGGCAACGCGCTGATTTTGACCGAGAAAAATCCCCTGCTGACCGAGGAAAAGCGCCGGGAACTTTCCGCCGCAATTTATGAGGACGCCAACTGGCTGAACCATCTGGTGGAAAATCTGCTTTCCATCACCCGGATGGAGAACGGCCAGGTGAACCTGCGCATTCAGCCGGAGCTGATTCAGGACATTTTTGACGACGTGCTGACCCACCTGGACCATGATGCCGCCCGCCACACCATTGTGACCAACGTGGCAGACGACCTGCTGATGGCCGATATGGATGCCCAGCTGATCGAGCAGGTGCTGGTGAACCTCATCAACAACGCTATCAAATATACCCCCGAGCATTCCCGCATTGAGCTTTCCGCCGCGCCGGAGGGCAAATTTGTCCGCATCTGCGTGACGGATGACGGCCCCGGCATTCCCGAAGAAAGCCGGGACAAGCTGTTTGATATGTTTTATACCCTTGGCAAGACCCGCAGTGATGGCCGCCGCGGGCTGGGCCTTGGGCTGGCCTTGTGCCGTTCCATTGTTGCCGCCCATGGCGGTGTGATCGACGTACAGAACGCTGCACCGCATGGTGCCTGCTTCCGCTTTACACTCCCGCGAACTGAGGTGACCCTGTATGAATAAACCGCTGATCCTTGTGGTGGAGGATGACCCGGCTGTTGCACGGCTGATCTCCACCACGCTGGAAACCCGCAATTATCAGTACCACCGTGTACAGAACGGAGCCGGTGCCCTGTTGGAGGCTGCTTCGGCACGGCCGGATGTAATTTTGCTGGATCTTGGCCTGCCGGACATGGATGGTGTTGAGGTGATCCGCAAGATCCGCGGGTGGAGCAATGTGCCCATTCTGGTGGTTTCGGCCCGCAGTGATGATACCGACAAAGTATCCGCCCTGGATGCCGGTGCGGACGATTACCTGACCAAACCGTTCAGCGTGGAGGAGCTTTTGGCCCGGCTGCGCGTGGCGCTGCGCCGTGTGCGGTATGATACTTCCCGCGCAGGCGACCAGGCCAGCGTGTACGAGAACGGCGAACTGCGCATTGACTATGCCGCAGGCTGCGTGTACCGCGGCGGAACGGAGATTCACCTGACCCCCATTGAGTACAAGCTGATCTGCGTTCTGGCCAAAAATACCGGCAAGGTGCTGACCCACAACTATCTGCTGAACGAAGTTTGGGGCAGCCCGGCTGCATCGGATACACCGTCCCTGCGCGTGTTCATGGCAACGCTGCGTAAAAAAATTGAGGAAGACCCCAGCCACCCCCGCTATATCCAGACCCACATCGGTGTTGGCTACCGCATGATCCGCCAGTGAGTTCCGGTTTCCTCTGCCTTTCCATTCCAAACATAACAGCCCACCCATCCGTTTTTTGGCCGGATGAGCGGGCTGTTTCAATTTTATTTATCTGGTTTTCTCTGCCTTACTTGGCTGCGCGGCGTCCGCCTTTGCCGCCGGTCTTTTTGGCGCGGCCGGTGCCAGTCTGGGTGCGGGTGGCTTTGGGGGCAGTTTTCTTGGGTTCCGGCTTGGGCATATCCTTTTGCAGCAGCTTATCCGGCACGGGCTGGATGCTCCACAGCTGGTTTTCGCCAAACACATCCTGCCAGATTTGGGCCTGGGTGCCGTTATCGACCCGCATACCAACCAGGTCAATGACCTTATCGGCCAGCACATTGCGGATCTTGGCCTTGCCGCCGTCAGCGGGAACGATCTCCCACCGCTGACCCTTGCCGGTGGTTTTCTCCCACTGGTGCACCCAGGTACCGTTCACAACACCGCTCATGGCCAGGTCCATCACCTTGCCGGTAAAGCGGTTTTTGATGCGGTACTGGCCTTCGGCGGCTTCCTCAAAGATCCACTGCTGCCAGGGCTGGCCCTCATAGCTCCACAGGCGGATGGATGCGCCGTTTTCGGTGTTGAAATCGGCAACTTCCAGCACGCGGCCATTTGCAGCGGCGATGGTATAGCAGGCACCTTCCCGGATGACGGTCTGTGCGGATTTTTTCATAGCGGTTTTCCTCCTTTGCCTGTGCGGCGCCTTTGGCACCTTACAGGTTATGTATTTATTGTACATATTATAGCACATTCGCACAAAGCGGTTTTGCCAAAATCGTGCAAAGTTTTTTGGTAACACTGCGCGCTTTTGCGGGGTTTGCGGGCGGTTTGACCAAAGGTGACTTGCATTTTTCAGCAATCTATTCTATGATACTATATAAATACCTGTAATTTAGGAGGCACCCACCTTGAGGATCGCATTGATTGCCCATGATTCCCGCAAAGAGCTTTTGGCCCAGTTCTGCACAGCCTATGTGCGTATTCTGTCCCAGAACGAACTGGTCGCCACCGGCGTGACGGGCAAAGTGGTCCACGATGCCTGTGGGCTGCCGGTCCGCTGCCTGTACCCCGGTGCGCGCGGCGGTGCCGAGCAGATTTCCTCCATGATCGCCTGCGGCGAAATTGATATGCTGCTGTTTTTCCGCGACCCCGTCAACGCCCGGCCCAATGAGCCGAACGCCGTGACCCTGCTACGCCTGTGCGATACCCGCGCCATCCCCGTTGCCACCAACATTGCCACCGCCGAGGTTTTGATCCACGGCCTGGAGCGCGGGGACCTGGCCTGGATCGAATTGCAGCGCGGGAGAAAATAACGGTTTCACGCAAAATCAAGCAAATATTCCGTAGGGGCGAGCATTGTTTGCCCGCGGGCGTTTGTGGGATGTATCATTTCCCGAAAAAGCGTTATTCACTTGTTATTCACTTAAGGTTGGCGGGCGCACAATGTGCGCCCCTACGGTCTCTATTAGATAGTAATTCGATATATTTTCAACACATTATCATGCAAATACAAAAGCATGTGCTTTCGCCTCCTCGCAGGGGGTTGAAAGCACATGCTTTATTTTATTCTATCGTTTCCGTTATCTTTCAGGTAATTTTCAGCGCGCGCTGGATGCGGTAGACCAGGTAGCGGAACAGCCCAACGATCATGCTGCCCTCGCACCAGAAATAATTGGGCAGGTTGCGCCAGTAAAATTTGGGCTTTTTGATTTTGGGCAGGGCGATCTTGGCTTCTGCATAGCCTTTGGCATAGTCGTTGCCAAAGCCGCGGTGGCGGAACATGATAACTTTCAACAAATAGCCCAGCAGCATGGGGATAAAGTTGATGACCAGCATGACCACCGGCTGGTTTTTGTAGGGAAGCAGAATGCTGTTGCGGCCGCTCTGGATGCTTTTGAACGGGTTATACCGCACCGCACCGGTGGTGGCACCGCAGATATGGCGGCACTTTGCGGTGGGGCAGTAGACGTTTTTATAGCCAAAATTGTTGGCGCGCCAGCTGAGGTCCACATCCTCATAGTAAGCAAAAAACAATTCGTCAAAAACGCCGATTTTATCCAAAATGGATTTTCTGTACAGTGCTGCGCCTCCGCAGGCGGAAAAAATGCGGCAGGGCTTCTGGTAGCGGCTGGCTTTCAGGCCGTCGCCGCGCTTGCAGGCAAAGCCCAGAATCGTCACATAGTCCCCGGCGTCATCGGCCAGTTCCGGCTCATAATAGCGCAGCATCAGGCTGGACACCGCAAAAATCTTCGGGTCGCTCTCGGCGGTCTTCAGCAGCTCTTCCAGCCAGTTCGGCTCGGCGAAGGCATCGTTATTGAACAGCGCCATATACTCGCCTTTGGCCATGGCGATGCCCTGGTTGACGGCGTGGGAAAAACCGGTGTTCTCGCTGTTTTCAATCAGGTGGTAGCGGGGGTTGCCGCAGTAGCTGCGGGCAATTTCGAGGCTTTCATCGGTGGAGCCGTTATCAATCACGATAAGCTCAAAATCCTGCTCGGTCTGCGCCCAGATGGATTCGATGGAATCCCGCAGCCAGCCCGCACCATTCAGATTGGGGATGATCACGCTTGCTTTCACTGTGTATTCCCCCTTTTTAATAGCCCATGCCGCCAAGCAGGACGGGCATGTAAGAAAGGCCAACGATCACACTGTGTGCCGCAACCAGCAGGGCCAAAATGACCAGATCCCCCACCAGCCGCTTGATCATGCAGGCAGTGGCAAGCTTTTGGCGTTCCTCCCACTTGCTGCCGCAAAGGCTCCAGTAAATCATCATGATAAGGCCCACCACCGGGATGGCAAACAGCAGCAGCGTGGCAAGGTAATGCCCGGTGCCCATCTCCTCCTGGTCATCGCCTTCATAGCATCTGAAAAAGGGATCATCTTTCAGCGGGAATTCATCCTCATCTTCATCATCCCAGTATTGGACCATATCCGGGTCCACATGGATGGTATAGCGCGGGCGGCTGGCTTCCGCTTTGGTGGGGGGCAGCGCACGGCCGCAGCGCGGGCAGACGGTAGTGCCTTTGGGGGCCACCAGACCGCATTGTTTACAAATATGCAATTCCATTTATACGTCCCCTTCCAGGCTCAGGCTGCGGTCCAGCGGTGTGGCAAGAATGATCTGGGTGTTGGTGTTGCCCAGTTTTTGCAGGTGGGTCAGCAGGTGTTCCAGCGCATCAATGCCGGGGCAGCTGACCTTGACGATAAAGTTATAGCTGCCGGTCACGCGGTAACACTGCAAGATCTGCGGTTCGCCCTGGATCATTTTAAGGAAATGGTCCCGTTCCGATGCCGCTGTCTGGATGGAGATCAACGCCTGGACGCGGTTATTCTCTCCGGGGTGGTGCAGACGCACGGTATAGCCGCCGATGATGCCCTCCTGCTCCATGCGGTGGATGCGGCTGGACACGGCCGGGCTGGTCAGGTTGACCTGTTTGGCAATTTCCTTGACCGGCATGCGGGCGTTGCGCATCATAAGCTGGATGATTTTGCTGTCTAATTCATCCATGTTGAGTCACTTCCTGTCAGTTTTAGTCAATGAGCACAATAAAAACAAAATGAAGTAAATAAACCTTGTATGGCATTACAAAACCGAAAACTCTTTCATTTTCTGTGCAAATGCTGAATTATTTTAAGTTATCTGGGCATCATTATAATAAAAACAAAACAAAATTGCAAGTATTGCATTTGACATTTTAAGAATCAAGGCTATAATGTACTTGTAACAAGAAAGAGAAAAACAGAGCGCAGCCCCCTTTAAGTTCCCATTTATTACATTACCATCTTCTGACCTTTATATACTTTCCCACCCCTCTATGCACAAAAGCCCGCTTTTCAAGCGGGCTTTTGTGTTTTTGTCTGCCATTTTGTATTCTGCTTTATTTTATGCAGCAGATTTAATTTGCTTTTTCTCCCATACCCTAGTATAATAATGGGTAGTTTGTCTATTTTTACCTTGTTTTGTCAAAAACGGAAAGGACTCCGCTGTGAATACACGTCTGGTCGGCATTTTGATCGACTCTTTTCCCAAAATTTTAATCAACGGCCTTACGGTCACCCTGCCGCTTACGGTCATTTCCTTTGCGCTTGCATTGGTCATTGCGCTGGTTACTGCCCTTGTGCAGACCGCCAAGATCCCTGTTCTGCGCCAGCTTGCCCGGTTTTATGTCTGGGTCATCCGCGGCACCCCGGTGCTGGTTCAGCTGTTCGTGGTGTTTTACGGGCTGCCCAGCCTTGGCGTTCTGATTGACCCGTTCCCGGCTGCTGTGGCCTGCTTTGCCATCAACGAGGGTGCCTACTGCGCCGAGACCATCCGTGCCGCGCTGGAATCCGTTCCCGCCGGTCAGATGGAGGCCGGGTACTGCGTCGGCATGACCTATCTGCAGACGATGCGTCGCATTGTGCTGCCGCAGGCGCTGCGCACGGCGTTCCCGCCGCTGTTCAACTCGCTGATTTCGCTGCTGAAAGATACCTCCCTTGCCGCAAACATTACGGTAACCGAGATGTTCATGGCCACCCAGCGCATTGTGGCGCGCACCTATGAATCGCTGCCGCTTTATCTGGAAGTTGCCTTCATCTACCTGATGTTCTCCACCATCCTGACGCAGGTCCAGCGCTGGGGCGAAAAGAAGCTGAACGCCAAAGGCTTCAGCCAGAATTCCTGAGGAGGTGCCGCCATGCAGGAGATGCTGAAAATCACCGGGATCCGCAAATCATTCGGCACGCTGGATGTGCTGAAAGGCGTGGACCTGACGGTGCACAAGGGTGAAGTCGTTTCGCTGATCGGGCCTTCCGGCTCCGGCAAGACCACGCTGCTGCGCTGCGCCAACTTTTTGGACCAGGCCGAGGACGGCACCATGGTGCTGGACGGCCAGACCTACCATTTTGGCCATGTGCGCCGCGCCGAGATGTACGAAGCCCGCCGCCACACGGCGTTTGTGTTCCAGAATTACAACCTGTTTTTGAATAAAACTGCCCTGCAGAATGTGACCGAGGGGCTGATTATTGCCCGCAAAATGCCCAAAGATGAAGCCGAAGCCCGCGCCCAAAAAGCGCTGGAAAAGGTCGGCCTGGGCGACCGCGGTGCCAGCTACCCCAACCAGCTTTCCGGCGGGCAGCAGCAGCGCGTGGCCATTGCTCGCGCCATTGCTACTGACCCCAAGATCATCTATTTTGATGAACCCACCAGCGCGCTGGACCCGGAACTGACCGTGGAAGTACTGGCCGTTATGCGGGACCTGGCCGCTGATGGCATGACCATGCTGGTCGTGACCCACGAGATGGGCTTTGCCCGCAATGTTTCCAACCAGGTCGTGTTCATGGAACACGGCGTTGTGGTGGAGCAGGGTCCCGCTAAAGAGATCTTTACCGCCCCGCGTGAGGAGCGCACCCGCGCTTTTTTGCGCCTGGTGGAAGATAAATAAAAGTTTTTACATAACCAAGGAGAAGCACATATGAAACTGAAAGCATTGACCGCTGCCGTACTGGCAGCTGCCCTGCTGTCCGCCTGCGGTTCCTCCGCAGCGTCCTCTGCTGCACCGGCGGCGGATACTTCCAGCGAAAGCGCTGCCAGCACCGACAACTCCGGCGACCTGCTGGCCCAGATCCAGCAGCGCGGCGAGATCGTGTTTGGCACCGAGGGCACCTGGTCCCCCTGGACCTACCACGATGAAAACGACCAGCTGGTTGGCTTCGACATCGAAGTTGCCCAGAAGGTTGCCGAAAAGCTTGGCGTAAAAGCCACCTTTGTGGAGGGCGAATGGGACGGCCTGCTGGCCGGCGTGGACGGCGGCCGCTATGACAGCATGGCCAACGGCGTGGAAATTACCGAAGAGCGCGCCCAGAAATATGATTTTTCTGACCCGTACTGCTACATCCGCACTGCCATCATTGTAAAAAGCGATGATGACAGCATCAACAGCTTTGAGGACCTGAACGGCAAAACCACCGCCAACACCATTTCCAGCACCTATGCAACGCTGGCCGAAAGCTATGGTGCCAAGACCACCGGCGTGGATGACCTGAACCAGACCATTGAGCTGCTGCTGAACGGCCGTGTGGACGCCACCCTGAACGCCGAAGTAACCTATTTCGACTACCTGAAAGAGCATCCTGATGCGAACATCAAGATTGCGGCTTTGACCGACGATGCTTCCCAGGTTGCTTTCCCCGTGCGCAAGGGCGATGAGACCGCCACCCTGCGCGAAGCCATGAACCAGGCTGTCAACGAACTGCGCGAGGACGGCACCATTGCCGAGATCAGCGAGAAATACTTTGGCACCGACCTGAGCCAGGCCCCCAGCGCAAACTGATTTAGCAAAAATCATAATATAACATAAAAAGTCTCCGTACCCGGCTGCATTTGGCAGGGGGTGCGGAGATTTTTTGTGTTTGTGGGGAGAGGTATATTACCTGGGGAATATACTCTTTACGGGTGAGCAAATTTTCATAGAGGCGTGTATTGTGCATCTGCGAATGTTTGGTTTGTGCAATGCCTTGTGGGGATGCTGTCACCCTTAGGTTGGCGGGCGCACAATGTGCGCCCCTACGGGGTGTTCACGCATTTTATAAGTGCTGCAAGTAATTTGTAGGGAACGATGCTTGCATCGTTCCGCGGGACAGGAATAGCCTTAATATTGGGCAATCTATCTTTATCCTATTGGTAGGGCGGGGTCACCCGACCCCGCCGTAACCTTACCCCAATCCCCCATTAAAAAACTGTGCAAGAAGCAATAAGAACGCCTGTAGGGGGCGGCGTCCCCGACGCCCCGGACGGGCATATAAATTATTGCATATTTGTTGGCGATAACGCGGTAGGGCGGCCAGCCCTCTGGCCGCCGCGGATGGCAACATACCTTTTAGGTTCTGCCTGTGTCCCCTTCCACCGGCTGCGCCGGAACATTCCTGAAACGCGTTCACTTTTTTCAAAGAAAACCACCCCGGAAAGGCCATGCTTTCCGGGGCGGTGCTCAATCATCAATAATTTTCCGCGTGGACTTCAAAGTAGCTCTGGGGGTGGTTGCAGGTGGGGCAGACTTCGGGGGCCTGGGTGCCCACCACGATGTGGCCGCAGTTGCGGCACTCCCACACTTTTACTTCGCTCTTGGCAAACACTTCTGCCATTTCAATGTTGTGCAGCAGGGCGCGGTAGCGCTCTTCGTGGTGCTTTTCAATAGCCCCCACCAGACGGAACCGGGCAGCCAGTTCGGGGAAGCCCTCTTCCTCGGCTGTCTTGGCAAAGCTGTCATACATATCGGTCCATTCGTAATTTTCGCCCTCGGCGGCGGCTTTCAGGTTGGCGGCGGTATCGCCGATGCCGTTCAGCTCCTTGAACCACAGTTTGGCATGTTCTTTTTCGTTATCAGCCGTTTTCAGGAACAGCGCTGCGATCTGCTCAAAGCCCTGCTTTTTGGCCACGGAGGCAAAGAAGGTGTACTTGTTGCGTGCTTCGGATTCGCCCGCAAACGCGGTCATCAGGTTTTTCTCGCTCTGGGTGCCGGCATATTTGTTCATAGTATTCTCCTTATCAGTAGTTTAAGATTTATTCCGAATCAAAGTTTTTGCTTTTGATGTATTGTGCCTTGCTCTATGGCTTTATTATAGCACAGTTTTGGGATTTGTAAAGATATTTTTTAAGACTTAATATTAAAATTTGTTCGGCGATTTTTGGTGAAAAAGCCAGTGCCGGGCAGAAAACTGCCCGGCACTGCCGAAAAAGTTCTTTGATTGTCTTAAACTTCTTTGTCCGTTTCAGGTTGTGGAATGATACCCAGACTTAAAAGCACAGGGTATAAGTAACTGGCACCATAGCAGCCGATCTTTTTGGGGCCGGTGATGGTCTCCCCTGCCGCCTGCCGGGCGGCGACTTTTTGCAGGGCTACCGCCACGGTGGAAATGGTGATGGATTTGCTGCGGCGGTCCACAAACAGCTCCCCGCCGCGGATGGTATAGCAGAACGGCAGGCCTTTTGCGGTATAAAATTGCTCACCCTGGTGCTGTTCCAGCAGTGCCCACACTTCCTGAACGTCCATTGGCTTAGTCCAGCTTCAGGTCGCCGTCCTCGATCCAGCCTTTTTTGCGGAAGAGCGCCCCAAGCACCGCACACAGAACGGCGGGCAGGATAAAGCTGACCAGCAGCAGGCCCGCCCAGTCAAAGGCCGTAATGCCCGCTTTTGCGCCGGAAGCCACATCGGCCACCCAGCCGGTGTACACGCCGATCTGACCCACCAGGCCGCAGGTGCCCATGCCGGAAGAAACCGCCGGGCCATTCATCTGCAATTTGAACACGCAGGTAGCAATGGGGCCGGTAATGGCGGAAGCAATGATCGGCGGCAGCCACACGCGGGGCTTTTTCAGGATGTTGGGCATCTGCAGCATGCTGGTGCCAATGCCCTGGCTGACCAGGCCGCCCACGCCGTTTTCCTTAAAGCTCATCACGGCAAAGCCGACCATCTGGGCGCAGCAGCCCGCAACGGCAGCGCCGCCCGCCAGGCCGGTCAGGTTGAGCGCCGCGCAGATAGCCGCGCTGGAAATGGGCAGGGTCAGCGCAATGCCAACCAGCACCGAAACCAGAATGCCCATCAGCAGGGGCTGCAGCTCGGTAGCCCACATGATGACGCTGCCCACCGCGGAAGCCGCCGCACCGATGGCCGGTGCAAACAGAACGCTGAGGCCTGTGCCCACCAGAATGGTGACAGCCGGGGTAACGATGATATCGACTTTCGTTTCCTTGCTGACCAGTTTGCCGCATTCCGCGGAAACAATGGCGATAAAATACACGGCCAGGGGGCCGCCTGCGCCGCCCAGGCTGTTGGCCGCACTGCCCACAGCGATCAGGCTGAACAGCACCAACGGCGGGGTGTGCAGGGCATAACCGATGGAAGCCGCCATGGCAGGCCCGGCCACGCTCTGGGCAAAGGTGCCGGCATCCACCAAAAACTGCAGGCCGATCTGCTCGCCCAGCGTTTTGATGATGGTGCCGATCAGCAAACTGGCAAACAGGCCCTGGGCCATCGCGCCCATGGCGTCAATGCCATAGCGGTGCGCCGAGAACACAACGTCCTTGCGCTTCAAAAATTCCTTAAACTTTCCCATACTCTTGCTCCTCTCAGCTATCTTTCAGCATTGTACCGCCGAAGTTATCATGTGTCAAGACACAAATCATGACAATAGTTTTCCACCAAGAGCGGGCAGATTGCGGGCGGTTGTCAAAGATAGGATTTTGCGGTACAATAATACCAATCTTTTGGCTGGGCGTTTGCCCCGCTGGAACTGGGGGATTTTGTATGGTCGAAACGTTTGATGTCAGCATTACCCCGTACGGGCTGACCCGCCGGACTTTTGTTTACCTGCCGGATGACTGGCAGACTTCCGGCAAAAAATATCCCGTCCTATACATGTTTGACGGTCACAACCTGTTTTTTGATTCCACCGCCACATACGGCACCTGCTGGGGGCTGAAAGAATACTGTGACGCCCACCCCAACTGGATCATTGCCGCACCGGAGTGCAACCATGAGGGCAACAAGCGGCTGGAAGAATACTGCCCCTACCAGTCGGACTGGTTCGGCGGCATTGCGGGCACCGGGCACGAGTACATGGAATGGCTGACCAAAGAGTTCAAGCCGATGATTGACAAGCGTTACCCCACCCTGCCCGGCCGCGCCAACACGGCGATTGGCGGCAGCAGCATGGGCGGCCTGATGAGCCTGTACGCCATCACCGCTTACAACAAAGTGTTTTCCAAGGCCGCGTGCTTGTCGCCTTCGGTACGGCTGTGCATGCCGGAACTGCGGCAGGAGATCGCCAACGCCACGATCCGCCCCGGCACCCGCGTTTACCTGAGCTGGGGAGAAAAAGAGAGTGATAAGCCCGGTTCCCTGGGCGAATACACCGCCAATGCGCTGGAAGTGTGCCGCGCGCTGTTGGGCAAGGGGGCTGCCGTTGACCCCTATATGCAGCCGAACGGCACCCACTGCGAAGCCTGCTGGGCCGAACAGGTGCCCGCCTGCATGGACTTTTTGTTTGGGGGCAAGTATGAGTAAAAAGAAGAAGCGCAGTTTCCCCGCCGTTCCCACCGCAGAACCGGCCCAAGCAGAGCGCACCCAGCCGGAAGAACCCGCCGTCAGCCGCACGGCCCGCTGGATGGGCGCTTTGTGCTACCTGAGCATTTTGATTTTAATTCCCGCCTGCACCAAATGGCGGCAGAATGAATTTGTGCGGTTCCACCTGAACCAGGGGCTAATGGTGCTGATGCTGGCAACCATCTGCGCCGCGCTGGGGTTTGTTCCGGTGCTGGAGCAGGTTTCGCTCAGCCTGACGCTGCTGGTGGATGTGCTCTCGCTGGTGGGGCTTATCACGGCGCTGCGCCGCCGGGCCGCACCGCTGCCGTTCGTTGGCCTGCTGGTCGCGCGGTTCCATCCGTTTTGATTGGATTTGTATTTTTTATTTGTGTTTTCCAGATTGTATTATCCAGAAGAACTTTAGTCTGATTTGTATATTTGTTTTATATTGTTCAAATTGTATTATTTCGTAAAGGAGTGTTTTGTATGAGCAAAGCTGTTATCTTTTTTGCGCCCGGCCTGGAAGAGTGCGAGGGCCTTTTGTGCGTGGACTTGCTGCGCCGTTCCGGTGTAGAAGTAACGATTGCTGCCGTGGGCGGCGAAAAGATCGTCAAGTCCGCCCGCAGCATCAGCGTTGTGGCGGATGCCCTGGCCGAAGAGCTGGATTATTCCGCTTTTGATGCCGCCATCCTGCCCGGCGGCATTCCGGGTGTGGACAACCTGAAAGCCGATGCCACGGTGCGCAAGGTCTGCACCGAGTATGCCGCCGCGGGCAAGGTCGTGGCCGCAATCTGCGCCGCGCCGTCTGTTTTGGCAGCGTTCGGCATTCTGCAGGGCAAAAAGGCAACGGTTTACCCCGGCATGGAAGACAAACTGACCGCCGCCGGGGCCGAGTACACCGGCCTGCCCATCACACTGGACGGCAACATCATTACCGGCGAAGCGCTGGGTGCGGCCATCCCCTTTGCGCTGGCCCTCGCCAGCCGCCTGGCCGGGCAGCAGGCATCCAACGCCGTCAAACAGGGCATTGTGTACCGGTATTGATTTGATGTAACGTGCTATAAAACATGCAAACCCGCCAGCGGGCGGCAGCGTATTTGTGCTGCTGCTTGCTGGCGGGTTGTTTTTGGGAGAGATGCTGGTTACGCAAACGGGAACTTGTCGGGGCACGGCCCCGCCATCTTGCTGACGCAAGACCGTTCTGTCGCTCAAACATCCCACTGGGATGTTTGTTGTTCCGCTACGCTCCGCAAACGCGAACTTGTCGGGGCACGGCCCCGCCATCTTGCGCTAGCGCAAGACCGTTCTGTCGCTTGAACACCCCACTGGGGTGTTCATTATTGAACTTCGTTCAATAAACACGAACTTGTCGAACTACCTCGTTATTTCTTCTATGTGATTTATTGCCTCTCTTTCATCTTCTGTCAAACGCCATCCCAATGCACCTGCATTGTCGTTTGCCTGTTTCACAGAACGAACCCCCGGAATCGGAACCACCTTAACACGTTCCTGTGTTATGAGCCAGTTGAGTGCCACCTGTGCTATGGTTTTCCCATGGACATCAGCTATATTTTCCATTACCTCCATCAGCGGCTCCATTCGTTTGATGTCAGACTCTCTGGGTTTAGAAAAAATCCGCCTAACAAATGAAATCTCATCGTTTCTTTCTTTTGTGAGATTGAGATGACCAAAATAGGATGTTATGGCATATTGAATCGGAACCTTTTTTCCTCCACGATATTTCCCTGTAAGCGTCCCCTCAGCCAGTGGTGCATATGGAATTATGGAAATATTCTCTTTTTCGCATATATCAAACACTCCATTTGTTTCCGGATATCTACGGATCACATTATATCCCACCATAGCGCTTGTGAGCGAATAGCCCTCAGATTTCAGTGCATCGGAGGCCCGTTTTATCTGCGCAGCATTGAAATTGCAAACTCCGACAGCACGGATTTTCCCTGCCCTTAGTGCATCTGCCATATAACGCATATATTCTTCGATTCGATCATTTTGTGGCGGCATGTGCATCTGGTAGAGGTCGATATGCTCCACCCCTAACCGTTTCAGGCTTCTGTTCAAAGCTTCCAGCAGTGCTTTGGGATCATCCTTTTTCACGGAATGTCGTTTCTGCGTAAGAGGGTTCATTTTAGAAGGCGGTGCAAATTTATCCGCAAGATACACGTCCGAATCGCTGTATTTCAGACACTTTCCAAGAATCTCTTCAGACGCACCATTTCCATAAATTTCTGCGGTGTCAAAGAAGTTTAAGCCATTCGCAATACATGCTTGAAAGACGTTTTGGATATCCTGCTCTGTGAACTTTTCATTTGGAAGCCAAAGCATCGTTCCAACGCCCATCCGAGGAAGCTTAAATAAATTTTCATTTGCCATACCCAAGTTCACCTTGCCTTATTGCATTTTCTTTAATATACTAACAATCGAATACAAAGTAAACATTCTGTTTATTTCGTGTTTGCCGCAAAAGAAACAGGCGTATGGCTGTTTGAATTATAATTTACACTTATTGCAAAATTGTTTATCGGGGAACTATGGAAAATCAAAGAATACGTTTGACCAAGCAGTTGCTAAAAAACGCACTGCTCACACTGCTCAACCAAAAGCCCATCAATAAAATTTCCGTAACGGAACTTTGCCGATGTGCTGAAATCAACCGTGTGACATTTTACAAATACTACAGAGACCCCTCTGACGTACTCATGGAAATAAAGAACGAAATATTATCCGGCGTAGAAGAGCGAATTTCCACCTATGAGAAAAACAGCATCCATTTAATCTCTGCACTACAGTTTTTTCAGAAGAACCGCGAAGAACTCATCGTTCTTATCAAAAATATCCCAAGTCACGAATTGGCGGAATGGTTATTTTACTCTCCCTCAATCCGAAAAATCTTATGGGAAAACAACTTTCAGGAATACAATGAAGCCGACAAAGAACGGGCATACCTTTTTATCTGTAATGGCTCCTATTCCATCATTCGCAAGTGGATTACAGAAGGATGCAAAGAATCTCCAGAAACTATTGCAGATTTCATCCACGGATTTGCTGTAAAATTGTTATAATTGATTGTATAAGTTCAAATTTGCCCGCTTTATCTTCTCCTCCGCCCATTCCTCTCAACTTTTTCAAAGCCGATATTCATACCACTCCGCATCTATTTTCTTGAACCCAACGGACAAAAACATCCGCTGGCTCTGCGTGTTAAAGGGGTAGATATTGGCTTTTACCTGTTCCATTCCCTTTTCCCCTGCCAGCTTTATCATCTCCAAAACGCACCGCCGCCCAATGTGCTGGTTCTGGAATGCTTTGCTTACCACAATGGCAATTTCTGCATTGTCCTGCAGGGAGACATCCCCGACCAATTTGCCCTCGTATTCAATATAGTAGCAGTCGCCGCGGGTGCTTAAATAATCGTACATGCGGTGCAAAAGTTCCAGGTCGTATGGTGTATCTCGGTTGTCCACCTGCTTGCAGACGTCCCGGTCCTGATACCATGGCAGGGATACGGCATCATTCCGATAGTACGGGATCAGCCGGATTTGGTTGTCGATTTTTCTAACATCCATCTCATTACCCCTCCTCATGATTTTGTGTTGACGCAAACGCACAATCAGAGGGATTCCGTTTATTCCCAAACATCAAGTTTTCTATCTTTATAATAATACTGCTTATCTTTTTTTCCGATTTCACGGATGACTTTGCAGGGCACACCGTATGCAACAGTATTCGCAGGGATATCGCTTGTCACAACGCTGCCTGCACCGATAACGGAATTATCTCCGATTGTAATTCCCGGCATGATCTGAGCCCCTGAACCAATCCAAACATTTTTGCCCACATGAATCGGCAAATTATAAACATAGTGGTGTTCCCGCAGAATTGGCAGTATGGGATGCCCTGAGGTGGAAAAAACGACATTTGGCGCAATCAGGCAGTTATCCCCAATATAAATCTGCTCATCATCCACAAAGGTAACATTGGAATTGATATAAACGCCGCTCCCAAGGTGCACATGTTTGCAGCCCCAATTTGCGTTCAGCGATGTTTCAACGGTACAGCCCTTTCCAACTTCTGCAAATACTTCACCCAACAATTTTTGTCTTGCGTCCGTTTCCGTCGGTAAAGTGTTATTATACTCGACCATTTTATTTTGATAAATATGCTGGTCACCAAGCAGTGCAGGGTCATCATAGCAGTACGGCAGGCCCTGCTTTTTTCTTTCCACATTGTTCATCATGGATTACCTCGCTATCAAGTTTATGTAAAGAAGCCTTACTCTGTTTCCGCCGTCACCGCGTCCCCCAGTTCCTTTGCCTTGCGGCGCAGTTTGCCCCAGCCGGGGGTCAAGAAGTAGCCGAGCATGGCCACCAGACCCACGGCATAGCTGAGGGAAACGCAGGCCATGGAGGAAGTGCCGTACCCCAGCGCATGCAGGATATACGCCGCCGGGATGCGCACAGCCCACAGGATAAGCAGGTTGACCACCGTGGTATATTTGACCGCGCCGGTGCCGTTGACAAAGCTCATCATGCAGTTGAACACCGCATAAGTCCAGATAAAAGGCAGCACCCACCAGGTATAGCGCACTGCGGCATCCAGAACCGCCGGGTCACTGCTGAACAGCCCCAGCAGCGGGCGGCAGAACACTGTGGCAGCCAGGCCGATCAACAGTGTGACCACGCCCGCGGCGCAGGTGATCTGCACCACGCCCCGCTGCAAACGGCGGTAGTTGCCGGCACCCAGGTTCTGCCCGGCAAACACCACCGCGGCAGAAGAAAACGAGGTAATGGCAATGCTGGCAATACCGGTTACACGGCCCGCAATGGAGCACCCGGCCACAAACACCGAGCCCTGCATGTTATACACGGCCTGCACCGCCACGTGCCCCACCGAGTACAGCGAGTTATTCAGCCCCAACGGAACGCCAACTTTCAGGATGGCCGCCAGCTGCGCTTTGTCATAGCCGCGGGGCAGCAGGGGAAACTGCAGGCCCTCGTAATTGCGGCGGGCGTACAGGATGCTGGCCAGCCAGGAAAGGTACAGCGCAATGGTGGTTGCCAGCGCCGCACCGGCCACACCCATGCCCAGCACCGCCACAAAGGCAACATCCAGCACGATATTGGTCAGGCAGGAGATCAGCAGCAACAGCAGGGTGGACCGGCTGTCCCCCAGCCCGCGCAGGATACCGGCGTTCATGTTATAGCCAAGGTTGCCCAGGGTGCCCAGCGCCGTAATGCGCAGGTAGAGCACCGCGTAATCAAAAGCATCCGCCGGGACCTGCATCAGCCGCAGCAGCGCCGGGCCGACAAACATCGCCAGTATCGTGACCGGGATGGCGCACAGATACAAAAACCACACTGCCGTGCGCACCAGCATGCGCAGCCCGTCCGCATTGCGGCGGCCCATTTCCTGGGAAACGAGGATGGACGCCCCGTTGCCAATGCCCAAAAACACGCACAGCAGAATTTCCATCGGCTGTGTGGCGGTGCCCACCGCCGCCAGCGCGGCGGAATCGCAGAAATTGCCCACCACGAGGGTATCCACCGTGCCGTAAAGCTGCTGCAAAATATTGCCCACACAGATCGGCAGGGCAAACAGTGCCGCCGATTTGATGATGGAGCCGCGGATCATATCAATTTTGCCTGTATGGCTGGCCATGCCGCAAACCACGTTCCTTTCTCTTGTTCCAAACGTTTTTATAAAGGCTGCTCTTCGTTCCCACCATTATAAGCAGTTGGCTGTGGGCAGTCCATTTGCAAAAGTGAACGGTTCTTGTGGAAAATTCTATTAAAAGAATTTGTTTTTTACTGTTCTATACCAAAAGAGCCGCCCTATACCGGGCGGCCCCCAAAGACAATATATTTGTCACAGAGCATCGAGAAAATGATTCGTAGGGGCGCACATTGTGCGCCCGCCAACCTAAGGCCAACAGCGTTTTCCCAAGGTTTGCAGAAACCAAACGTCCGCGGGCGCACATTGTGCGCCCCCACATACTCTACAAGATAAAAATAGAGTTTTTCGACAAGCTGAGGCAATATATTTGTCAGTTTTATACCAGAACGTCCTTGATCAGCAGCGAAAGCCCGCCCGTTGCGCTGTGGATGAACTCCACCGCGTCATCGCTGTTGCACAGCTCCGCGGGGATCTTGATCTCGATGCCGGATTCGGTCTTAAAGCTGCGGCTTTCCAGCTTTTTGATGCGGGACGGGCTGACCGTGACCCGGTCGTTGCGCTCCACGCCGGAATCCGCCAGCGCCTGCTCAAAGGCGGGCACGGCAAGGGGATACTGTTCCTCCATGCGGGTGCGCACATCCTCCACCGAGATGGTGTTATCCACAGCCTGGTTGCGCACCAGCAGCTCCACGGCGGTCTCGGTGCCGCCGTCAAAGGGCGGCACATCGTCCAGCTGCTCCGGTTCCGGGTAAGCCTGCTGCACGGCGGCCACAGCGGTTTCGCACACGGCTTTCAGCTTGGCTTTTTCCGGCATGGCCTGGGTGCAGGCGAACACCCTGGTGGACAGGTAAAAATCTTTTTTATCGTCCAGCGCCACCTTTTTTTCGATCAGGCGGATGGTCAAGTTGGCGCGGTCGATCAGGGCGGCTTCGTCCGCCTTGCTGTTGCCGGGCAGCAGGGTGCGCTGCGGCGCAATGGTACTGCACTGGCCATTGCCCATCACGTTGGTCACATGGGTAAAGCCGGGGCGGTAATTCAGTTTGAGCACCGCATAAAACGGCACACCGTCCACCGCGCAGTCCACCACGGCCAGGTCACCGGACGGAATGCCCTGATATTGCAGCAGCTGTTCAAAAATCACCCCCGCAATGCGGCGCGAAAGGTCAATAAAGTCATCGTTGTGCTGCATCTCCTGCAAAAATGGGGAATCCGGCAGGAAGCGGCAGTTTTTGCTGTCATCGCTGGCAAACGCCTTTTCAATGCAGACGGAAAAATATTCATAAAGGTCAGCGTCCAGCTCCATCGGCCGGTCCGAAAGCACCGGTTCCGATGCACCGGCATCCAGAATATGTAAAATGACCTGATTGATTTTGACATCCATGCGGGGCAGCTCCTTTGGTTTGAATTGGACTATCAGTATAGCATATTTTGCCGCGGTTGGACAGGGCAATTTTTGCCTGCCCGCATAAGGGGCCATGGTGGCGGGAACCATGATGGTTAGAAAGAAGGGATGCAGAATGAGTACCCGTATCACCCACCAGGCGGATGGCACCGCCCGCGGCCAGACAGTGCAGAACACCGCCAACAGCATTATTGACCTGCGCAAACCGCCCGCCAACGCACCCAAGCAGGCCGAACCCGCCAAGCCGGACTGCAGCGGCCAGCCGCCGGTGCCCGCCCGCCAGAAAAATGCGCGGGAATACCTGGCCGGGCGCAGCCCCGGCGTGATGCAGAGTTACGCCCCCAACGCCGCCGCCAGCCCCGTGGAGGGGTGGGTGGAGGATGATGAAACCGTGCACCGCCTGGCGCATTGGCGGGAGGAAGCGATTTATTGAGCCAAGTGCCCTACAAGCAGCAAAAGCCTTTTATTGTGTGCGTTACCACACCATCATTTTTGTAGGGCGGGATGCCCTCATCCCGCCGCGGAAGAGCATAAAGTATCCGCCGTAAGCAAAAAATCATCTGTAGGGAACGGTCTTGACCGTTCCGGGGCTTTGTTGTGTATGCCGTCATGAGATATCTGGCAAGGCCCCTGCGGGACGATGCAAGCATCGTCCCCTACAAATTATTTGCAGTGTTTACCATAATCGGCAAGGTTTCTCTGCGGCGGGATGAGGGCATCCTGCCTATCATACAAAAAAGCAGAGCTTTTGACGGCTCTGCTTTTTGCATTGATATGATATGAATATATTATTTTATGCCTTATTCTTGTTCTTTTCCACGCACAGGCCCCACACCACGGTAATGGCCATGGTGATGAGCATATCCGGCAGGGTGTTGCCCAGCACAAAGTCAATGTTCATCAAAATGCGGTAGACCACAAAGCCTACCAGCCAGATGACCATGCGGGAGGCGGAAAGCTCCTTGGCGGAAGCATCCGAATGCAGGATAAAGGCATCGGCGATCTGCACGGCGATCATCGGGGCGAACACGGAACCGATAAGGTACAAAAAATCGGTGATGTCGTCCATGGGGAAGACAATCGCGCCCACAGTACCGATGACGGTCACGATCAAAGCGACCTGCTTGCCCTTGAACTTGGGGGCGATGGTCTCGGCGGAGATACCGGCGCTCCAGGCATCCAGGAAGGTGGTTGTGACGGTGGAGAACACCACGATCAGCAGGCCGACCACGCCAAGGCCAGCCTGCAGCAGGATCTGGGCGATATCGCTCTGGCCGGTATAGATGGCAGCGCCCATGCCGATGAGGTACATCCAGCAGGAAACAACGCCGTAAGTAACGGTGCTGGCCAGGGTGGCGGCAAAGGGCTTTTCGGCCTCGCGGGTATAATCGCTGATCAGCGGCAGCCAGGACAGCGGCATGGCAACGGCCAGCTCCACGGCAGCGCCAAAGCTGAGGGAATCATCCTGCGCAGTCATAATGCCGTTGCCGCCAAAGAAGATGACCTTGCACATGACAAGGGTCAGCACAAACAGCAGCACCATAACCACCTGGTTGATGCGGCCCAAATCGGTCAGTCCGATCAGGATCCAGACCAGAATCAATGCGCCGATGACAAGGCACCACAGCCAGGCACCCACACCGGCAATACCGTTGGCTGCCAGTGCGCCGTCATAGATCATGATGGCGGTCCAGCCGACCAGCTGCAGCACGTTGAGGGCAGCAAACCACAGGCTGCCCTTTTTGCCAAAGCTGAGCTTGGAAGTTTCCATGGCGGAAAGCCCGGTGCGCCCGCCGATAAGACCGGCAAAGAACATCATGGCGCAGCCGATCAGATGACCCAGCAGGATGGCCGCAAAGCCCTTTGCCATGCCGAGGGGAGCAAAGTAGGTGCCGGTCAGGATCTCAGCAATGGAAACACCGGCGCCGAACCAGATCAGGCTGTTCTGAAATACAGAAGTCTTTTTCATGCTTCGGCCTCCTTGCTCCACTCATTGTTCAGGGCAAAGGCGTGGTTCATGGGGCCGGAGCCGTGGCCCAGGTCCAGCATGGCGGCCAGTGCGCCGGAAATATATGCCTTGGCGCGGCGCACAGCGGTTTCCAGGCCATAGCCTTTTGCCAGGTTGGAAGCAATGGCGCTGGACAGGGTGCAGCCGGTGCCGTGGGTGTTGGGGTTATCAATGCGCTGGCCGTTGAACCAGGCAGCGGTGCCATCGGTCAGCACCAGCAGGTCGTTGGCATCGTTCAGGTTATGCCCGCCCTTGCACAGCACGTTGCAGCCAAATTTCTGGCTGATCTCTTTGGCAGCGGTTTCCATATCGGCAGCCGTCTTGATGCTGTGGCCGCACAGGATCTCCGCTTCCGGGATGTTGGGGGTAATGACTTCCGCCAGGGGCAAAAGCTCGGTTTCCAGCGCGGTAACGGCATCCGGTTCCAGCAGGGCTGCGCCGGAGGTTGCCACCATCACAGGGTCCACCACAATATGCTTTGCGCCGTACTGCCGCAGCTTTTGGGCGATCACGCGGATCAGCTCCTGGGAGCTGACCATGCCGATCTTGACAGCATCCGGGTAGATATCCGTGAACACGGCGTCCAGCTGCTGCGCTAAAAATTCCGGCGTTGAATTCAGGATGCCGGTTACCCCAGTGGTGTTCTGGGCGGTCAGGGCGGTGATGGCGCTCATGGCAAACACACCATTCATCGTCATGGTTTTGATGTCGGCCTGAATTCCGGCGCCGCCGCTGGAGTCACTGCCAGCGATTGTCAATGCTGTTTTCATGTTTTTCCTCCTGTTGCCCGTATCGGGCATGATTCAGCATCAGATAAAAATATCCGCCGTGCAAGGTGGTGCCCCCAATGCACGGTGTACCAACAGCGATAGGATGTATCGAACACCCTCAAAGCTGCAAGGTCATAAATTATAGCTGCCCGGCCAGGCGGTACAGTTCCCGGCTGGCGGCGCAGGGGTCGGCCTGGGCAAAAATGGCGCTGACAACGGCCACGCCGGCCAGCCCCCTGCCCTGCAGCTGCAGCAGGTTGGCGGCGTCAATGCCGCCGATGGCTACAACGGGGATGTTGACCGCCGCCGTTACCGCGCGCATGGTTTCGGCAGTAACGGGGTGGGCATCCAGCTTGGTGCCGGTCACAAAAGCTGCGCCGCAGCCAAGGTAATCCGCGCCGTCGGCCTGGGCGGCCAGGGCTTCGGCAGCGTTATGGGCCGATACGCCCAAAATCTTATCCGGCCCCAGCAGGGCGCGGGCGCGCCTGGCGGCCATATCGCTCTGGCCCACATGCACGCCGTCCGCCCCGGCAGCGAGTGCAATCTCGACATTATCATCAATGACAAATGGCACATGACGGGCATGGCACAGGGCGGACAGTTCCTCGGCTTCGGCCAGCAGGTCATGTTCGTCCAGGCATTTTTCCCGCAGCTGCACAAAGGTCGCCCCGCCGTCAATGGCCTGGGCCACCACATCGGCAAGGCGGCGGCCGTTCAGCCAGGTGCGGTCGGTCACAGCGTACAGGCGCAGCTGCTGCGGCAGAACTTTCATAAACAAAACCTCCCAAAAGGCAAAACAAAAAACGGGCGCACCGGAAAAAGGCGCACCCGTTCTGTACACGAATGTTGCATTCTCCCTACGTTGGCATTACCCACATCAGGTTCATCGGGTCAGAACTGCTTCCCTCTCAGCCATGGCGGCTCCCCGTAACGGGTACTATCATACCCCTTTTTGCGGATAAAAACAAGACCTTGACAAAATTCCCGCAAGTGTTTATGATGGGTAACGAAATCAGGGGAGCCATTTTGGCTGAGAGGAAGCGTTGCTTCGACCCTTAATACCTGATGTGGACCATGCCACCGTAGGAAGACTTTCAACTGTTTTGTTCTGTCTTTTTTGCAGGGGCTCCGCATTGGGCCCCTGCTTTTTGTTTCATATCAGGGCAGGCCCGCTGGGCCGCCTTAGGGGAAAGGAAGGAAAACAGGCATTGTGCCCGAAGCTGCGGGGGAGCGCCCGGAGCTTTGTGATTCAGCGATGGGAAGCCGTGTTCCGGCGTGAGAGGAAGCCAGCAAGCTTCGACCGAACAGCGGGGAAAGTGTTTGCCCCGCTGCGCCCGTACAAGGCGGCTGATGGCAGATGCCTGCGGCAGCCTTCCGCTTTTTTATTATATTGAAAAAGGAGTACCCGAAATGAAAAAGTCCAATACCAAAAAGCTGGCCCTGGCCGGTGTTCTGTGTGCCGTTGCTGTTGTTGGCAGCATGTTCTCTTTCCCTGTATTTGGCAGCAAGTGCGCGCCGGTGCAGCACATGGTCAATGTGCTGTGCGCCGTTCTGCTGGGCCCCTGGTACGGCGTTGGCGCCGCATTTGTGGCCAGCCTGCTGCGCAACCTGCTGGGCCTTGGCAGCCTGATGGCGTTCCCCGGCAGCATGTGCGGCGCTTTGCTGTGCGGCGTGGTTTACCACAAGACCCACAAGCTGCTGCCCACCCTGATCGGTGAGGTATTTGGCACCGGTATCATCGGCGGCCTGCTGGCATGGCCGGTTGCCATCCTGTTTATGGGCAAAGCCGCCGGTGATATTGCGTTCTATGCTTACATTGTGCCGTTCCTGGTTTCCACCGTGGGCGGTTCCATCATTGCCGGCATCATCCTGTTTGCGCTGGAAAAGAACGGCACCCTGAAATCCATGCAGAACGCCCTGAACAAGTAATACGAGGTTACCCTTTATGTCCACATCCGCACCGCTGGCCGCCATCCGGGCGCAGCACCCGCTTTTGCACTGCATTTCCAACATTGTTTCTGCCAACGACTGCGCCAACCTGGCGCTGGCCATTGGGGCCAGCCCCATCATGGCCCAGGCCCCGCAGGAGATGGCCGATATCGCCGCTTTGGCCGGTGCCGTTGTTTTGAACACCGGCACCCCGGACGAAGCCAAGTTTGCCGCCGCCCGCACCGCCGGTGCCACGGCAAACCGCCGCGGCACCCCCGTTGTGCTGGACCCGGTGGGCGTGGGCGCAAGCCCCTGGCGGCTGGCGAACATCCAAAGCCTTTTGCAGCAGGTACAGCCCGCCATTGTGCGGGTGAATGCGGGGGAAGCCGCCGCCCTGCTGGGCCTTGGCGGCAGCGAGCACGGAGTGGACAGCCTGACCGCCCCCAAGGCACCCGCCGAACTGGCCAAAGCTCTGGCCAAAAAGCTGGGGTGCGTGGTTCTGCTTTCCGGTACCGAGGACCTGATTGCTGATGGGCAGCAGCTCTGCACCGTGCGCGGCGGCAGTGACCGGATGCGCGCTGTGACCGGGGCGGGGTGCATGCTTTCGGTTTTGTGCGGGGCGTTTGCCGCCGTGCAGCCGGGGAACGCTTTTGCCGCCGCTGTTCAGGCCGCACGGTTCTGGAAAGCCTGCGCCGAGCAGGCCGAGGACCAGGCCGCCGGGGCAGGCAGTTTCCGCGTGGCGCTGTTTGATGCGGCAGGCAGTATGACGGACGAGGTATTTGCCGGGGAATAATTTGGGTTTGTGGTCCAGCCTTTAAGTCAGGTTTCTTAAAGGCTGGACAATGGGACTCTCAAAGTGGTAGAATGTAATCAGAAACTGGGGAATGCGAAGAAACGCTGGCCAAACAGTTTTGTATGCCCATCCTGTAAGGGAATATACGGTTGGTTGCTCACGAATTGAAAATATGAATGTAGTATTGCTATAAGTAAGTCCAGTGTGACTGCAGGAACAATCCTGCACCACAGCCGTGTTCCGCTGACAAAGTAGTTTCTTACATTCTATTGGGGCATAAACGACAAACATGGTATTTCTGCCGTTGAGCTTAGGGTGTATCTGAAAACAGCTTTCATATGTACAAGATAACGAATATAAAATTTGTAATTCGCATCACATCGATTGAAATCATCTTGTGATGGAAGCGACAGAATACACAAAATATTATGAAGATGCGGCCCATACAATTTATGTTGGAGACGTATATGCAGAATATCTTGATGAGTAAACTCGGGCTTGAACTACTGGTGTATTCCATCTCCATGATTTGTATGTCACTTGATAACCCAAATAAACGGAGGCCCCGTCTATCGTACACTTTTTGGCGGCTTCTTACCGTTTTTATGTTGGTCGATATCACATTGACTGTGGCTTTCCGTCTTGCCCCACCAAATAGTATAGGCATATTGGCAATTATGGCATTTAATTGCCTGCTGTATTCTCCTATATTCAGCACGATTTCTCTATGTCCGAATTGCGGATGCCGACTGTTTTGGTTGCCACTTATAAGAAATACTTGCCCACATTGCCACAGTAATCTATTTCAGAAATCATAAAAGTGTGCCGCCGGGTTATACACTCGAAAACTGAAAAAACAAAATGAAAACAAGGCCCGATACCGTGGTGCATTCCACCGCACGGTATCGGGCCTTGCTCTATGTATGATTTATTTGTTCTGGTGATCTTACCCAATCAAACCGCTGTTCTTGACGGCCTGCACGGCTTCGGTGATTTTTTCTACCGGCAGGGTCAGGGCAAAACGGACGTAACCTTCCCCGGACGGGCCAAAGCTGGAACCGGGGGTGCAGATCACACCGGCTTTTTCGATCATCTCCATGCAGAACTCCATGCTGGTGCCGTGTCCCTGCGGGACCGGTGCCCAGACGAACATGGAACCATGGCTGTCCGGCACATCCCAGCCGATGGAGCGGAAGCCCCCGCACAGGGCATCGCGGCGGCGCTGGTACTCAGCACACTGTGCCTTGATGGGCTCCAGCGGGCCGGTCATGGCGGCAATGGCGGCTTTCTGCTCCGGGATGAACTTGCCGAAGTCGATCTGGGTGCGCAGCTTTTTGCAGGCGGCGATCACATCGCGGCGGCCCACCAGGAAGCTGATGCGCGCGCCGGTCACATTGAAGCTCTTGCTCAGGGAGAAGAACTCGACCGCGCAGGTCTCGGCACCGGGAATGTTGAAGATGCTGTGGCCCACGGCACCGTCAAAGATGATATCGCTGTAGGCGTTATCATGGATGAGCAGGATCTTGTGCGCATTGCAGAAATCCACGATCTCGCGGTACAGCTCCGGGCTGCCCACGCTGCCCACCGGGTTGGCCGGCAGGGATACGATCATGATTTTTGCTTTATCAGCCACATCGTCGGGAATCTCTTTCACATTGGGCAGGAAGTTATGCTCCTTGGTCAGGTGGTAATAGTACGGCACACCGCCGCCCAGCTTGACGCCGGTAATGAACACCGGGTAGCAGGGGTCCGGCAGCAGCACCACATCGCCCTCGTTCAGCAGGGCAAGGCCCATGTGACCCATACCGTCCTGGCTGCCGTTAAAGCTCATGATCTGGTCCGGGGTAATGCCGTCCACATCAAAGCGGCGCTTGTAATAAGCACACACGGTATCCAGCAGCTCCGGCAGGTCCCGCAGGGAATACTTCCAGTTCTCGCTCACCATGGCGGCATCGCACAATGCCTGCTTGATGTGCGGCATCGGCTCAAAGTCCGGGGTGCCGACCGAAAGGTTGTACAGCTTTTTGCCCTGTGCTTCCAGGGCCACCTTTTTATCGTTCAGGGCGGCAAAAATTTCCGCGCCGAACAGGTCCAGCCGTTTTGAAAATTCCACTTCAAATGCCATTTCTCTCTATCTCCTCTCCCAAACCTGGGGTTGCCTTCTATCATTTTGCGCGCTGGGCGCACAAATAGGCATCAATATCAAAGTCCAGCAGCTGCGTATCTTTTTTTAAGTACAGCGGGTGGTGCGGCTGGCCGGATTTCAGCAGCGGGCCCGCCGTGTACCACCGTGCGCCTGCCGCTTTGCCGTCCGCGGCGAAATCCCGCATGCAGTCCATCAGGTAATCCCGTTTCAGGATGATGTTCCCCCACGCGGCCCACACGGCAGGCTGATCCGACAAAGACAGCAGGTACCGGAACGCCTTGCGGTTTTCCGCGTGCAGGGCGGGGTTCAGCGCGCGCTCCATATCATCGGGGCGGGTGGCACGCTGGGCGTACACGTTGAACATCAAAAAGCTGTCATACCCGTTGGCCAGGGCAATGCGCTGGGCGCTCTGCAGCGTGGGGTCCAGGGCATCCGGGGCCGCGGTGGACGGGTTGATGCCCACGCAGATCAGCGGCTTTTTGCCGCGGGTGCCCAAAATGTAACGGTACTCCGAGTAAGTATTGGGCACATACAGCCAGCGGGCCACATCATAATCCGGGGAAGGCTGCAGCGCCGCCTGCAAAGCGGGTTCAAACAGCGCCAGTTCCAGCCCGGCGGTGGGGCCTTTGGGGATATGCATACAAGAAACCTCCCAGAGTACAGCGGAAAAGCTGCGTTATGCTGTGCAGGGCTGTTTTTCCCTGCGTATTAACTACTATACCACCGCCGCACACCTTGCGCAAGAGGGAACCGCGTGATATAATACCCTTTAACCTTTCAAAGTTTTGTGCAACAGACTTTTTTCAAAAAGGACGTGTTAAGATGGAAAAGCGCCACAATTATGCGGCTGCCGGGTTCCTTTTGCTGGGGGTCGGCGCAGCGGGGCGGGCGTTCCTGGGTGTGCCGGAAGGCGTTACCATGGCGGAACTGAGCCTGACCGTGCTGCTGGTGATCGGTGCCCTGCTGCTGACACGGCAGGGGCTGGCTGCGCTTGTGTGCGGGCTTGGGACCACGGCCCTGGAACTGGTTTTGTGCGGTTCCTGGGTGCAGTCCGGTGGGGCTTTGGCTGCTGCTGCGCCGTTTTTGCGGCTGGCGGACCTTTGGCTGCTGCTGGGCCTTGTGTGGGGCAGCCTGCCTGCGGCCCGCCGCGCTGTGGACGACCTGAAATACACCCGCTCCACCCGCATGATGCTGGTTGCCTGCGGGGTGCTGCTGGCTGCCCACACGGCGCTGCGCATTGCCAGCCTTGCTGCGCCTGCCAGCGTGCCGCTGAGCAAGGCTTCTTCCGGCAGCTTTGTGGTATTTTCGGTACTGCTGCTGTGGTTTACCGTGCTGATGGTCAAAGCATACAACGTTCAGCGCGCCAAACATTGAACATACGGCCGTTCTATGCCCTTTGGGGCACGGGACGGCCGTGTTTTTATTCCATTATTTTGCACGGAATCTCTTTACATCTTTAGTGCATAAAAGTATAATGAATTCATCTATTCCCGCGTATATTGGTGGGTTGCAGATGGATAGGCTATCGTGATAAGGATAGGAAGAGGTTAGAGGAGGAAAGTATATTTATGCAACTTGATCTTTCCCGGTTTTCACCGGCTGAGCGCAGCACTCTGCAGCTGCGCGTATTGTACGAGGGCGCAGGCTACCGCAAGTTCCGCTGCTCCCATTTTGAGGAATATTCGCTTTATCAGCAGAACGAGCGCTTTCTTTCGGATTCCCAGGTCATCACTTTCACTGACCTGGACGGCAAGCTGCGCGCCATCAAGCCGGACGTAACGCTTTCCATCGCCAAGAACGCCCAGCCCGCCGCCGGGGAGTGCAAAAAGTATTATTATACGGAACAGATCTGCCGCCCAAGCCGTGAAAGCCATACGTTCTCGGAAATCAGCCAGATGGGCCTGGAGTGCATCGGCGCTGTCGGTGCCGCGGAGCAGGCGGAGGTCGTGCGCCTTGCGCTGGAAAGCCTGGCCAGCCTGGAAGTTCCCACCGTGCTGGAAGTCAGCCACATGGGCTTTGTGACCGCCCTGCTGGATACCCTGCATGTGGATGCCGCCGCCCGCCCGCGCCTGCTGGAGCTGCTGCGGGATAAAAACGCCCATGAGCTGCACGCTGCCGCATTGAAGAGCGGGCTGGAGGAAGCCGCCGCCAACGCCCTGACCGCCATTTTGAGCCTGCACGGCCCCTTTGGCACCACGCTGGCCGCCGCCCACAGCCAGTGCCAGTGCGATGCCCAGCGGGATGCCCTGCTGGAACTGCAGAGCCTGCAGAACGAGCTGGGCGATGCCGGGCGCGGCATGCAGCTGGACCTGAGCCTTGCCGGTGATATGGAATATTACAACGGCCTGGTGTTCAGCGGCTATGTGGCAGGGGTGCCCCGCGCCGTGCTGAAAGGCGGCCGGTATGACCTGCTGGCCCAGCGCTTTACCCCCGGTGCCTGCGCCCTGGGCTTTGCCCTTTACCTGGACGAGCTGGAACGCCTGAGCGCTCCTCTGCCGCCGGTACAGCAGCAGGGCACCGAGCGCCAGTGGCTGAACATCGCCCTGCCCAAAGGCCGCCTGGGCGACAAAGCCTATGGCCTGCTGGCTGCCGCCGGGTACGAAGCCAACGAAAATTACAACGAGACCCGCAAACTGGTGGTAGAGAACCCCGAAGCCGGGGTGCGCTACTTCCTGGTCAAGCCCAGCGATGTTGCCATTTATGTGGAGCACGGCGCTGCCGACATCGGCATTGTTGGCAAGGATATCCTGACCGAATCCGGCGCGGATGTGTACGAACTGCTGGATACCGGCATGGGCAAGTGCCGCATGTGCGTGGCCGGGCCCAAAGACTTTGTGGATGACGAAAGCCGCGCCCTGCGCGTTGCCACCAAGTTTGTGAACATTGCCCGCGCCCATTATGAGAGCATTGGCCGCGATATCGATATCATCAAGTTGAACGGCTCCATTGAGCTGGCTCCCATTCTGGGGCTTTCGGATGTGATCGTGGATATTGTGGAGACCGGCACCACCCTGAAAGAGAACAACCTGGCCGTACTGGAAGAGTTCATGCCCATTTCGGCACGGTTCATTGCCAACAAAGCCAGCTACAAATTCAAGTACGCGCAGCTGACCGAACTGCTGAACAAGATGAAGGAGGCGCTTGCCAAATGATCCGCATTTTTGAGTTTGACGCTTTGAAGCCCGAAGAGATTTTGAACCGTGATATCCGCGCGGAAGCCAGCGTGGAAGCAACCGTGGACGCCATTATCGCTGATGTGCGTGCCCGCGGTGACGCCGCCCTGAAAGATTACGCCCTGAAATTTGACCACGCCCAGCTGGACGAGCTGCGGGTGAGCCAGGCGGAAATTGATGAAGCCTTTGAGGCCGCCGGTGAGGATTTTGTGACCACCCTGAAGATGGCCGCCGCCAACATCCGCGCTTTCCATGAGCACCAGGTCCACAAGAACTTTGTGATGAACGATACCCCCGGCATTGTGCTGGGCCAGAAATATACCCCGATCGAAAAGGCCGGTGTGTATGTGCCGGGCGGCACCGCCGCTTACCCCAGCACCGTGCTGATGGATGTAATTCCCGCCAAGGTGGCCGGTGTGAAAGAGATCGTAATGACCACCCCCGCCGGGCCGGACGGCAAGGTGAACCCCTCCATCCTGGCTGCCGCGGTGATTGCCGGTATTGACAAGATCTTCAAAACCGGCGGTGCCCAGGCCGTGGCCGCGCTGGCTTACGGCACCGAGAGCATTCCGGCGGTGGACAAGATCGTTGGCCCCGGCAACATTTACGTTGCCACCGCCAAGCGCAAAGTGTTCGGCAAGGTTGGCATTGATATGATCGCCGGGCCTTCGGAAATTCTGGTGCTGGCGGACGGCAGCTGCAACCCCGCCTGGGTAGCAGCCGACCTGCTGAGCCAGGCCGAGCATGACAAGCTGGCCAGCCCCGTGCTGGTAACGGACAGCGCCGAGCTGGCCAAGGCCGTACAAGCCGAGCTGGAAGAGCAGATCCCGCAGCTTCCCCGCGCCGCCATTGCCCGCGCCAGCGTGGACACCAACGGCAAGATCATTGTGACGGACGATATGAACAAGGCCATTGACGCAGTGAACATCATCGCCCCGGAGCATTTGGAAATCTGCGTGGACGACCCGTTTGCCGTTTTGAACAGCGTAAAGAACGCGGGCAGCATTTTCCTGGGCAAGAATGTGCCGGAAGCCTTGGGCGATTATTTCGCCGGTCCCAACCACACCCTGCCCACCAGCGGCACGGCACGTTTTTCCAGCCCGCTGGGCGTGGACGATTTTGTGAAAAAGTCCAGTTTCATTTATTACACCCGCGATGCCCTGGGCAAAGTTCAGTCCCGCATTGCCGATTTTGCCGAGCACGAGGGCCTGCACGCCCACGCCAAGAGCGTGACCATCCGTTTTGAGGACCAGTGAAGGATGGGGTGCCGGAGCGGAAGGCCAATCGGTTAGCCGCGTATGATTACAGTCAGCCCGGTGTGTATTTCGTTACGATTTGTTCAAAAAACAAGCGTTGCTCCTTTGGAATGATTGTAGGGGGCGGCGTCCTCGACGCCCCGCGCACCCGATTGTCACCAACCGGTAAAATTGTTGCACGGCAGTTGGGGGATATGATTGCATTTTATCCCCATGTGCGGATTGAAAAATATGTTGTAATGCCCAATCACATCCATTTACTGATTGCCATTCAACAAGGCCCGTTATCCGGGGCGTCGAGGACGCCGCCCCCTACCGCATCCCGTTCAAGTCAAACCATCCCCATGTTTATTTCCACTTTGAAACGGCTGACCAACAAAACTGCCGGGCATGCACTCTGGCAGCGCGGATATTACGACCACATCATCCGCTCCCCCGACGATTACAACACCATCTGGCACTACATCGACACCAACCCCGCCAAATGGGCGCAGGATAAACTTTACGTCACAGACTTTCCCGACCCGGTGCGGCGGCCCGGCTGCTGCACCAACAAAGAGGTAACCCACATGAGCCGTTATTTTACCAAAACGCTGGCTGCGCTGGAGCCTTATACCCCCGGCGAGCAGCTGAAACTGCCTGACCTTGTCAAGCTGAACGCCAACGAGAATCCTTATCCGCCCGCCCCCGGTGTGGCGGCGGCGGTGGCCGGGGCGGTGCCGGGGCTGCGGCTGTATTCCGATTTGACCGAAGCCGCGCTCTGCGCCGCCATTGCCCGCCACTGCGGCGTGCAGCCGGAAAACATCCTGTGCGGCAACGGCAGCGATGAAAACCTGCTGCTGGCGCTGCGTGCATTCTGCGATGAGACCCACCCGCTGGCATTTGCCGATATCACCTACAGCTTTTACCCGGTTTTGTGCGACCTTTTGCACATCCCGCAGCATGTGATCCCGGTGGAGGAAGATTTTTCGCTGGATTTGAGCAAATACCACGGCCTGAATGAGACCATCGTGATTGCCAACCCCAACGCCCCCACCACCCTGCTGCAGCCGGTTGCCGCCATTGAAGAAGTGGTGCGCACCAACCCCGACAGCATTGTAATTGTGGACGAAGCGTACATTGACTTTGCCGGGCCGGATGCCAGCTGCGTTCCGCTGACCAAGAAATACGATAACGTGATCGTGGTACAGACGTTCTCCAAGTCCCACAATCTGGCCGGTGCCCGCGTGGGCTTCTGCGTGGCAAACCCGGCGCTGATTGCCGACATGAACCGCATCAAGTTCAGCTACAGCCCCTATAACGTCAACTCGCTCTCCCAGGCCGCCGCCGTGGCCGCCATGGAGGATGAGGATTACTTCCGCGATACTGTGGGCAGAATCTGCGCCACCCGCGCCGACACAATGGCCAAGCTGCGGGAGCGCGGCTTTACCGGGCCGGATTCCGCCACCAACTTTTTGTTCGTTACCACCAGCCGCATGCCCTGCAAGCAGATTTTTGAGCGCCTGCGGCAAAAAGGCGTGCTGATCCGCTATTTCAGTGCCCCGCGCCTTTCCGATTACCTGCGCATCACCATCGGCACCCCCGAACAGATGCAGCGATTCTTTGAGGAGCTGGATTTGATTTTGGGGTAAGGCGGTATGGGGACGGAATTACCGGACCGCAGGGGGAACCGGTTGAAAGGGTATGATTACAGTGCGCAAGGGGTTTATTTCATCACCGTATGCACCCAAAACCGTGTTTGCAGCCTTGGTTCAGTTGTAGGGGCCGATGCTCGCATCGGCCCGCACGATGGGCTTAACCCTGATGTGCATATTGAATTATCGCCGCTGGGCCGCATTACGGAACGGGCATTATTGCAAATAGATGGTTTGCTGCATTATGTAATCATGCCAAACCATATTCATTTTCTGGTGGGCATCCACCCCAAGGCGGACGGGACGATGCAAGCATCGTCCCCTACAAATATTTCTCAGGTTGTCCGCATTTTCAAAGGGCGTGTTGCCCGCAAGGCCGGTCGTTCTGTGTTCCAACGCTCTTTCTACGACCACATCATCCGCACCGAAACCGATTACTGGGCCATTGTGCAATACATTGACGAAAACCCGCTCAAATGGGCTTTGGACCCGCTGAATCAGGAGGGCACGCCATGAACCTGTATGATAAGGTCAACCCCGGCAAACAGCAACACAGCTGGGGCGGGGCGGTGTTTCTGGCAGCGGCTTGTGCGGTGCTGGTGGTCTGCATCATCACCATCGGGTGGGCGGCGCGGTACCACCAGCGTTACCGCAGGTTTTCCACAGATTTTGCCGCCAGTGTGGAAAACGCCGGCAAGATCGGCGCCGAGCTGACCCGGAACGGTGAAACTTCCACCCTGGACCCGGATGCCAGCAGCCGGTTATGCCGGTTGATCTGCGCCGCCGGGGCGGGCAAGGTGCAGCCCGCCTGCCCACAGGGGGAGCCCATCACCATCTGCTACCGCAGCGGCTCTGCGCTGGATCTGTGGGAAGTGGAGATACCCGAAGCAACTGCCGAAAACCCCACCGGCGTTTTTGTGCGCTATACCTTTGCCGATGGAACGGTTTACCAATATGATACGGACCAGCTCCAGATGAACGAGGTCCGGCTGGCCCTGGGGCAGCATTAGACCAAAGTGTATCCTAGGGTGTATCTGAAAAGTCGAAAATTCAGTCTATTTCTACAAACACAGCGGGATTTCGCGTTAAAAAGCCTTGGAATCCACAAAGGATTCCTGCAGCTCTTTGCCTTAAATCCCGCTTGTGTTTGCGAAATATCCGTCATTTTCTTTGTTTTCAGATACACCTTAGGCATAAGAGGGATTTTTCAGCATACAAAGGGGGAACGTATATGATCGCAATTATTGATTACGGCGTGGGCAACTTGTTCAGCCTGGCTTCCAGCCTGAAAAGCCTGGGGCTGGAAACCGAAGTGACCCGCGACGCTGCCGCTATCTGTGCAGCGGACCGCATCATTCTGCCCGGCGTGGGCGCTTTTGCCGATGCCATGGCCAAGCTGGAAGCCACCGGCCTGGTGCCTGTCATCAAGCAGGAAGTGGAGCACAAGCCGCTTTTGGGCATCTGCCTTGGCATGCAGCTGCTGTTTGAAAAAAGCTATGAGTACGGCAAGCACACCGGCCTTGGCCTGATCCCCGGCGAAGTGTGCGCCCTGGCGGATGATTTGAAAGATCCCGGCCTGAAAGTGCCGCACATCGGCTGGAACCGACTGGACCTTGTTCCGGGGCGGGAGGATGACCCGCTGTTCAAGTACACCAAACCTGGCGAGTATGTGTATTATGTACACAGCTTTTACGCCAAGAACTGCGCCGCCAACACGCTGGCCACCAGCGAGTACAGCATCCCGGTAACGGGCGCTGTAAAGAACGGCCTGGTATACGGCACGCAGTTCCACCCCGAAAAATCCGGTGATACCGGCCTGCGCATGCTGCGGGCCTTTGCAGAATTGTGAGGTACAGCCATGAAATTATATCCTGCGATCGATCTGCGCGGCGGGCAGGCCGTGCGCCTGTACCAGGGCGATTATGACCAGATGACCGTTTACAATGCGGACCCCGCCGCCCAGGCACGGGAGTTCCTTGCCGCCGGGGCCAAATACCTGCATGTGGTGGACCTGGACGGTGCCAAGGATGACACCACCGCCAACATGGCCACCATTGCCGCCATTGCCGAGCAGGGCGGGCTGTTTATTGAGGTCGGCGGCGGCATCCGGGATGAAGCCCGCATTGAGCAGTATCTTTCTCTCGGCGTGGGGCGCTGCATCCTGGGCACCATTGCCGTAAAGGATTTTGATTTTACCGCCCGCATGGCGCAGAAATACGGCCCCAGAATTGCCGTTGGCGTGGATATGCGGGACGGCCTTGTTGCGGTGAACGGCTGGAAAGAAGTTACCCCGGAGCCGGGCGTTGCCTTCTGCCGCCGCTGCGCCGAAGCCGGGGTACAGGCGATCATCGCCACCGATATTTCCCGCGATGGCACCATGCAGGGCACCAACATGGACCTGTACCGTGAGCTTTTACAGATTCCCGGCCTGGAGATCACGGCATCCGGCGGCATTGCCCGCATGGAAGAGCTGGCGGAGCTGCAAGCCATGGGCTGCCACGCCGCAATTTTGGGCAAATCCATCTACACCGGTGCCATTGACCTCAAGCAGGCCGTGGCACTGTATCAGGAATAAGGGGGCTGGGCGTATATGATTACCAAACGCATTATCCCGTGCTTGGATGTGAAAGACGGCCGTGTGGTCAAGGGTGTCAACTTTGCCGGGTTACAGGATATGGCCGACCCGGTCGAGATGGCCCGCTATTACAACGCAGCCGGGGCTGACGAGCTGGTATTTTATGATATCACCGCCAGCGTGGAGGGCCGCACGATCTTTACCGATATTCTGCGCCGCGTTGCCAGCGAGATTTTTATCCCGCTGACGGTCGGCGGCGGCATCGGCAGCCTGGAAGATTTTGACCGGGTGCTGAAATGCGGTGCCGACAAGGTGAGCGTCAACTCCGGTGCCATCAAGAACCCGGCCATTATTTCCGCCGCAGCCCAGCGTTACGGCGACCAGTGCGTGGTGCTTTCGGCGGACATCAAGCGGGTGGACGGCAAGTTCAAGCTGTTCACCAAAGGCGGGCGCGAAAACACCGGCATTGATGCGCTGGACTGGCTGGAGCAGGGCGTGAAAAACGGTGCCGGTGAGCTGGTTGTCAACTCGATCGACACCGACGGCGTGAAAAACGGCTTTGACCTGGAGCTGCTGGACGCCGTGGCACAGCGCTGTGCTGTGCCCATCATTGCTTCCGGCGGCGCGGGCAGGATGGAGGATTTCAAGGAGCTGTTTTTGAACCATCCCCGTGTAGACGCCGGGCTGGCAGCTTCCATCTTCCACACCAAGCAGGTGGACATCCGCGATCTGAAGCTTTATCTGCGTGAAAACGGCGTGGAGATGCGGGTGTGATAACCCAAGGCAGCCAAAACAATTAGGGCTTGCCAAACACCGCAAAACACGCTAAACTATAATTATAAATTTTGACTGAAAATGGGAAAGCTTTTGGGAATCCGGCTGTGCGGTTCGCATGAAACGGCGGCCCGGCAGGGTGTTCCCATTCTTTCGCCATTTTAGATAAGGAGTTCGCCATGGAAATCACCGAAAATTCCAAAACTCTGAAATTTGACGCCAACGGCCTGATCCCGGCCATTGTGCAGGACCACTACACCAAAGAGGTTCTGACCCTGGCTTACATGAACGCCGAAACCCTGGCTTTGACGATTGCCGAGGGCCGCACGGTGTTCTGGTCCCGCAGCCGCCAGGAGATCTGGCGCAAGGGCGAAACCAGCGGCAATGTGCAGCGTGTGGTTTCCATCACCGCAGACTGCGATAAGGACGCTTTGGTCGTGGATGTCATCAAGAATGGCCCCGCCTGCCACACTGGCGCAGAAAGCTGCTTCTTTAACCCGGTCTATGTTTCGGACGAGCTGAAACAGTTCACCTGGCAGGGGCTGTATGAGCTGATCGAAGGCCGCAAGACCAACCCCAAAGAGGGCAGCTACACCACCTACCTGTTTGACAAGGGTCTGGAAAAGATCCTGAAAAAGGTGGGCGAAGAATCCACCGAAGTGATCATTGCGGGCGGCAAGCGCGACAAAGAGGAAACCATTTACGAAATCAGCGATCTTGCCTACCATGTGATGGTTTTGATGATTGAACTTGGCATTTCCGTGGAAGACATCACCAAAGAGCTGGAAAAGCGCCATGTTATTGACCACAAAGTGAAACAGGAGAGGATGCAGTAATGGCTAAGGAGTATCTGCTCAGTTCGGTTCATGTTCACACCAAGCTGTGTGACGGCAAAAACACCCCGGAGGAGCTTGCCCTGAGCGCCTGGAAAGCCGGGCTGAAAACGCTGGGTTTTTCTGGCCACAGCCACACCCCGCACGACATTGAGTATTGCATGACCAATGCACGCACCCAGCTGTACCGTGCCCAGGTTGCCAAGCTGAAAGAGCGCTATGCCGGCAAGCTGGACATTCTGTGCGGTCTGGAATGGGATCTGTACAGCGATGACGACCCGGCTGCCTATGATTACTGGATCGGCAGCGCCCATTATGTCAAGGGCCCCAAGACCGGCAAATATTACGAGATCGACTGGCGCGAAGCCGACCTGGCTGCCTGCATCCAGGACGACTTTGACGGCGACGGCCTTGCTGTGGTGGAAACATATTTTGCCAACGTGGCCGCAGTTGCCGCCAAAAAGCCCACCATCCTGGGCCATTTTGACCTGATCAAAAAGGTGAACGGCAGCGGCAAGTTCTTTGATGAATCCGACCCGCGCTACACCGCCGCTGCCCACAAAGCACTGGAAGCCGCCGCACAGGCTGGCTGCGTGCTGGAAGTGAACACCAGCTCGGTTTACCGCGGTTTCCGCGAGGATTACTTCCCCTCCCCGGCCATCCTGAAAGAATGGCTGGCCATGGGCGGCGATGTGACCATTACCGCCGATGCCCACGAAGCCAAGGCACTGACCTTTGGCTTTGAGGAAGCCGCCGCACAGCTGAAAGAACTGGGTTATACCCGTGTTCTGGTGCTGGGCAAGGACGGTTTTGCCCCCTGCGAGCTGTAAAACGCAAAACACACCGCATTTTGCCGGGTGCGCACTTGCCGCACCCGGCTTTTGCTGTTATAATGGGAAAAAGCGGGAATCTGGGGGAAACAGCGAAACCGTTATTACCGGATGCCCACCCGTAGGGGCGCACATTGTGCGCCCGCGGGCGTGTAGCGGTATATTTCGGGTTGAGATATCCAACAAGGCCCGCCGCGCGGGACGATGCCGAGCATCGTCCCCTACAAAATTGGGCCAGGACCATCACAAATTTTCAATGTGCAATAAGGCAAAGCCGCGGCGGGGTGAGGGCACCCCGCCCTACAGAGCGTTTTATAGTTTGTAACCCATAATAAAACATTCTGTAGGGAACGGTCTTGACCGTTCCGGTTTTTTGTGGTGGATGACATTAAATTTTGCAACTAACTTTATCTTGCGTATTGGCTTTCCTTGAGGGTGACACCCCGCGGCGGCCCGGCTCTTGGGCCGGAGATGGCCGCCCTACCGAGCAACAAATAACAAATGCGTGATAATTTTTATGCCCATCCGGGGCGTCGGGGACGCCGCCCCCTACAGGTAATTTGTGGGTTAGTCACACATTTCAATGTTCAATCCAACCTAAGTTTCGGCGGGGTCAGTGACCCCGCCCTACATATAAATTTATCGCTCATCTATTTTTTAACACAAGCCTACCCTCTGCCCTAAATTCCTAATTTCTCATTTCTAATTCCTAATTAACTCCTAACTCCTCCCTCCTAACTCCTAACTTAACTGAAAGGTGCTTCTATCCAACATGAACTTCACTGAACTTTCTTCTTCCGTGCGGCCGGAGATCATCCGGGCAACGCAGGCTATGGGATACACCGAGATGACCGAGATCCAGCAGAAGGCCATTCCCCTGATGCTGGCCGGTCATGATATGATTGCCAAGGCCCCCACCGGCACCGGCAAAACCGTTGCGTTCGGGATTCCCATCTTGCAAAAAGCCGCCGGGTTCCCGGCCGGTGCTCCCAAGGCTGTTGTGCTCAGCCCCACGCGCGAGCTGGCGCAGCAGATTGCGCAGGACCTGACCAACCTGGCACAGTTCCTGCCGGAGATTCGCGTGGTGTGCGTGTACGGCGGTGCCGGGCTGGAAAAGCAGCAGAAACAGCTGAAAGCCGGCTGCCAGATCGTGGTTGCCACCCCCGGCCGCCTGATGGACCACTACCGCCACCATGCGCTGGATCTTTCGCAGGTGACGACCATTGTGCTGGACGAAGCCGACGAGATGCTGAACATGGGCTTTTACAAGGATGTGCGCGGCATCATTGACCTGCTGAAAAGCCGGGAATCCCTTTCCATGTTCAGCGCCACCATCAGCCGTGAGGTACTGGATATCGGCTGGCTGTATCAGCACAATGCCGCCGAAGTGGACGTTCAGCCGGTGCAGGAATCCAGCCCCAAAATTGCCCAGTACAAGCTGCTGACCACCGGCCGCGACAAGCTGG
>CAVFVI010000016.1:0-62537 GCA_963626055.1 Acutalibacteraceae bacterium | reverse complement strand
TGCGCTGCCCCAACAACATGGGCAGCTGGGAGTTCTTTGACTGGCTGCTGGAGACCGCCAATGTTGTTGGCACCCCCGGCGAGGGCTTTGGCGAATGCGGCAAGGGCTACTTCCGCCTGACCGCATTTGGCGATGCCGCCAAGACCAAAGAAGCTGCCGCCCGCATTGTGGCCGCACTGAAAACCCTGTAAACAACACCCGGCTGCACCACAGCCGAAACTGTAACCCGCGGATGATTGGAGGAGGAGCAACCATGACCCCAAGCGAAGAAATCATGCAGTTTTTGAAGGACAACCCGACCTTTTACCTTGCTACGGTAGACGGTTATCTGCCGCGCGTGCGCCCGCTGGGCTTTGCCATGTGGTACAACGACCACCTGTGCCTGGGCATCGGCAAGCACAAGGCCGCATATAAACAGCTGTTGGACAACACCAACCTGGAAATCTGCGCCTGCAATGAAAAAGGCGAGTTTTTGCGCGTGCAGGGTACCGCTAACTTTGACAACACTCCCGAAGCACAGGCCGCCGCATTCAAGGTCATGCCGCAGCTGGCCGATATGTATAACGAAGAGAGCGGCCTGAAGCTGGGCATCGTTTATCTGGACCACCTGTCCGCCAAGCTGTTCTCCATGTCCGGCAGCGTAAAGGATCTTATGGCCTACTAAGCCCATCCCAAAACAAAATCAGAGCAAAGCAAACGCCCGTGCGTTCCCACTAAACGGAACACACGGGCGTTTTATTTTTAGGCAAAAAGAACAATGAATAATCGTTGTGCACCGCCCACGGTGTCACATTTTTATCGGGACAGCTGCTTTGGCAAAAAGCACTCTAACCAGAGCAGCCAACTTATTTTATTCGCGCCGCCGCGGGCGGCGCACCAACATTATTCTTTATTCATTATTATTTATTATTTTATCAAAGGGTCTTGAGCAAAATTTCTTCCATCGGGCGTTTGGGCACGCAGTAATCGCGGGCATCGTCCAGGTAATATTTCACATTGCCGTCCTGCATGGCAACCAGGTGGCTTTTATGGGTGGGGTAGCCGAACGCCACCACGCTGTGCAGGCGCAGATTTTCGCCCAGGCCCAGCAGTTCCTTGATGGCGGGGCGGTCGATGGCCCCCATGATGCAGCTGCCCACGCCGTGTGCCCAGGCAGCATCCGTCATGTTGGCAAGGGCAAGGCCGGTATCGGTATCATTGCAGCCGGGCATGCTCTCATCCTGGCAGACGGCCACAAACAGCACCGGGGTCTCATCCGGCTTGGGCTGGCCCTGCTCCGCGGGCAGGTAAGCAGCCCAATGCACCAGCGGCTGCATTTTGGCAACCATTTCCGGGCTTTGCACCAGCACATATTTCAGCGTCTGGCGGTTGGCACCGCAGCTGGCAATGCGGGCGGCTTCCATAATTTCCTGGGCAATGGCAGGTTCCACCGGTTTTTGCTCAAAGCGGCGGTAGGTGCGGCGGGTTTTCAAAAATTCCATCATATCCATGGGGGTTCACACTCCTCTTTTTTGCTGTTTCGGGTTCAGGCTGCGGCGGTGCCTATTGCGCGCGCCGCCCCCTGTCTTTGCTTTTATTATAGTCCATTCCGCTTTTTTCGCCTAGGCTTTTTTACAAAATTCCGCGGCGGGAGTTCAGTCAATGACGGTTTTGGTACGGCCGATGCCCACCACGGCGGAGGTCAGCTTTTTCCAGGTATTGCAGCCGCACACGCCGTCCGCCGTCAGGTTGAAACTGCGCTGGGCGGCACGCAGAGCATCATAGGTGTTCTGGCCGAAAGAACCGTCCAATGTTTTGGTGCTGTAGCCCAGGGCGTTCAGGGCGTCCTGCAAAATCAGCACATAGGTGTTTTTATCGCCGCGGCGGCAGGTGGGGTAGCCGGATGTGGTGCCGGAGCAGGCCGGCGTGCCGTAACGGCGGTCAAAGTGGACCCAGGTGGGCGTCATGGAAAGCGGCTCCACATAGCCCCAGGCCCCAGTGGCCGTGGCGGCGGCGTGGATGCGCTGGCGGATGGCGCTGCTGGTGCCCTGACCCACATCAAAGGCAACACCCGCATAGTGCTGGCTGGCCGTGCCGTGGCCGCCCTCCCAGATGCGCTTGAAAGCATATCCCACCGGGATACCCGCCCCGTACCGGCGGCGGGTCAGGTTCCACGCTTCCATGGCGCGGGTCGTGGTCCACAGCACCCGCGCGTTGGATGACCCCCGAAACTCCCGCACACTCAGCGTGCTGCCATAACTGTACGGCATCGGGTCGTTTTCGTTCAGGTTGTTATATACAAGCATGCGGTTTTCGTATGAGTCGTAAATATAGAGTTTTGCCATGGATAGCCTCCTCTCTTGAATTAAGGAACAGTTAGGAAGTAGGAGTTAGAAGTTAGGAGTTAGGAGTTTAAGGTGCGGCTGCGCCGCATTTTGGATATTAGCACCATGAAAACTTTAAGTCTTCAGCAAAAATTTTCACCCAACTCATTCCCACAACTCCTAACTCCTCCCTCCTCCCTCCTAACTAATCCGCAGCTGGTTCCAAACGCCGTCATCTACCACTCCCAGCGGGGTGATGTTATTGGCGATCTGCCAGGATTCCAGGGCGGTTTGGGTGGCGGTGTCGAACTCGCCGGTTTCGGGCACAAAGCTGGCGGAGCAGTCCTGCGCGGCGATCTCGTTCAGCCACTGCTGCACCTGCAGCACCGCCGGGCCGCTGCTGCCAAGGGTCAGGGCCGCGCCGGGCCAGATTTCCTGCGGTTCCGGTGCGGCGGAGGCCGGGTTGACCGCCCCCAGGCTGAGCGCCGCGCGGTAGAATGCCAGCCAGTCCGCCGGGGTCACTTTCCCGGTCACGGTGCGGCCCAGCGTTTGCTGGGTGCTGCGCACGGTCGCTTCCAGCGCATCGTCAAAGGTATCCGTCAGACCGCTGGGGGTGATCTCCGGCAGCCACTGGGCCAAAAATTCCAGGATCTGGGACAAAATGCGGACTTCTTTGCCGCTGTCCCCTACTTTCAGGGTTTCTTCGGGGGTATCCGGTGCGCGGGCTGTCACGGCGGGGCCGCTGGCGCTGACCTGCTGAGCGGAATCATAAACGCTCTGCCAGGTCAGCCGCCCCACCACACCGTCCGCCGTCAGGCCCGCGTGTTCCTGCCAGGCGATGACCGCCCTGCGGGTGGCTGCGCCGAACGTTCCGTCCACCGTCACCGTGGGCACATCCCGGTAATAGGTGGCCAGCAGCCGCAGGTTATATTGCAGTGCCCGCACCGGGGTGCCGGTGCTGCCCTCCCGCAGGGTCGTCACAAACTGGCCGGGCTGGACGTTCTGCCCCACCAGGTTGTTGGCCACGGCAAGGCCGACTTCGTTCAGTTTGGCCCAGGTCCCGGCCCCCACCACGCCGTCCGCCGTCAGGCCGAACAGACTTTGGAACGCCCGCACCGCGCTGGCGGTGCTGCTGCCAAAGCTGCCGTCCACCGTCACGTTGGAAAGGCCGGTATAATTTTCCGCCGCCAGTTTGAGCCAGAACTGCACCAGCCGCACCGCATTGCCGCGGCTGCCGGTGCGCAGGGCGGTGCCGGGGTATGCGGTTCCGCCGGCATCGCTCTGGGCGTTCACCCACTCGGCGTACAGTTCCTGCCAGGTCGTCTGGCCCACCACACCGTCCTGTGTCAAGCCCGCCGATTTCTGGAACGCTTTGACCGCGCGTTCCGTGGCCGCGCCAAAGCTGCCGTCCACGCTGACGGATGGCAGGCCGGAATCAAACTGCGCCAGGCTGGACAACCAGAACTGCACCTGCTCCACGCTGCGCCCGGTGCTGCCGCGGCGCAGCACGGTGCCCGGCCATGCCCCGGCGCTCTGGGCACCGGTAAATGTTTCGCCCTCGCTGGTCAGCTCGGCAAGATCCTTGACGCTGACATAGATATAGCTGATCTTATACCAGGTCGCTTTGCCCACCACGCCGTCCACCGTCAGGGAGAACTGTTTCTGGAACTTTTTCACACTGTTCTCAGTGGCTTCGTCAAACGTTCCGGTAATGGCCGGTTTGCCGAAGAACGGGTAGTCCTTGGCAATGCGGGAGAGCTGTTTTTGCAGCACGTTGACGGCGGTTCCAGTGCTGCCGCGGCGCAGCGGGCTGCCGGGGTAGCTTTGCGGGATGGCCGCAATGTTATTGGTGGTGACCAGCTGCACCCGGCTGCCATAGTAATACCGCAAGATTTCCAGTGCGCTTTTGCCCTCCTTGGCGCGGTCCACGGTGCCCCACTGCTTCATGCCGGGGCAGGTCACGCTTTTTCCATCGCAATACTCGGTATAATAGGGTTCGGCATCCCCCGTGCGGCGTACATAGGTGTTGAACAGCTCGGCGGTCAGGCGTTCCATCACGGCAAAAACGGTGCGCCCCCGCACATAGGCCTGGTCCACCCCCGGCGAGTTGGTAATGTTAAAACTGTAGCCCCGGCTGGGGTACCATTCGGTCCAGATACGGTTCAGTGCCAGGCTGATCTGCGCTAGAATGTTGGCCCGCAGCGCCTGCTCCGGCCAGGTGGGGTACACTTCACTGGATGCCACGTTGGCAATGTAATCCTGGAAGCTGACCGTCACGTTTGCCGCGCTGACCGCCGGGCGGGCCAGGTGGACGGTAATTTTTTCCGGCACCACCACTTCGCTCAGCACGCGGGCACCGGCGCACTGGCCGCCGGGGGCCGGGCCGCTGCCGCCATTCCCTGCGAACAGCGGGTGCTCCGGGATCACTTCCGGCTCCACTTCGGGCAGGGTGCGGGCAGTGGGCAGGAATTGCAGCCGTGCCACCGTCTGCTGCCCGGCAAACACCTGCACCCCCTCCAGTTCGATCGTCTGGAAGCCGGTCAGCTCCGCCCGCAGCTGATACACCGCATAGGGGCGCACCGTTGTGTTGGCTTCATCCAGGCTGTAGGCTTCGTCTGGGGCGGCCAGCACCAGTTCCGGGGCGGAACCGACATCATCGGTAGTCAGGCGGGCGATCTGTGTTCCCGCTTCGTTCAGCACCAGCACCGTCACGCCGGGCAGCGGCGCAGCGTTTTCGGCCAGTGCTGTATAGACTTGCAAGGTTCCACTTGGCATAAAAACACCTCCTGCACTACCCTATGCCGCAATGCAGCGGGGCGTGCAGGAGGTGTTTTGTTGGAATTTTACTATTGGGGGTTACTGCTGTTCTTTGGCAAAGAATTCTTTCACCAGCTTGACCACCGTGCCAGAAAGCAGCAGCAGCGCGATCAGGTTGGGGATGGACATCAGACCGTTGAAGGTATCCGCAATGCTCCACAGCAGGCCCAGGTCCACGGTAGCACCCAGGATGGCGACAAAAGAGTAAACGACCAGGAAGGGCCGCACGACTTTGTCGGTGTGGAAGAGATACTCAATGCAGCGGGAGCCATACAACCCCCAGCCGATGATGGTAGAAAACGCAAAGCAGCACAGTGCCACCGCCGTGAACAGCGATGCCCAGCCGCCATAGGTGAGGGTAAAGCCGGAGATGGTCAGCTCCGCACCGGCGGCCGCGCCGTAATTGACCGGGGTACCGCTGCACAGGATAACCAGCGCCGTCAGGGTGCAGATCACAATGGTATCGGCAAACACTTCAAAGATGCCGAACATGCCCTGCTTGACCGGCTTTTTGGTGTCGGCGCAGGCATGGGCGATGGAGCCGGTGCCAAGGCCCGCTTCGTTGGAAAATATTCCGCGGGAAACACCTTTCTGCATGCTCAGGAACAAGCTGCCCACCGCGCCGCCGGTAAAGGCCGCCGGGTTGAACGCCCCCACCACAATGGAGACGAACACCGTCGGGACCCGCGGCAGGTTGAGCAGCACCACGCCCAGGGCCAGCACCACATAGGTCAGCGCCATAAAGGGCACCAGCTTTTCGCTGACACTGCCAATGCGCTTGACGCCGCCCAGCAGCACCATCGCCACCAGCATGGCCACCACAATGCCGATGACCAGGTTGACGGTCGCCATGGCTTTATCGCTCACAACGGCATACTGGTTCAGGGCGGCATCAATGGCAGTGGTAATGGTGTTGACCTGCGTGGCGTTGCCGGTGCCGAACACCGTCAGCACACCGAACAGGGCATAAATGGCGGCCAGCCAGTGCCAGCGCCTGGCAAGGCCGTTTTTGATGTAATACATCGGGCCGCCCACCAGCTCGCCGTTGGCGTTGCGTTCCCGGAAGTGCACCGCCAGGGTGACTTCCGAAAATTTGGTGCACATGCCCAGCAGGGCGGAGCACCACATCCAGAACACCGCGCCCGGCCCGCCGATGGCGATAGCGCCCGCCACCCCGGCAATGTTGCCGGTGCCCACGGTGGCCGCCAGCGCGGTGCACACCGCCTGGAAGGGGGTCATGGTGCCATCGGAAGCATCTTTTTTTCGGAACATGCGGCCAATGGTGGTTTTGATGGCATAGGGGAATTTGCGGATCTGGATAAAGCCCGTGCGCACACTGAGCAGCAGCCCCACGCCGATGATGCACACCATGGCGGGAACGCCCCAGATAAAGTTGTTGACTGCCTGGTTGACAGCCGCGATCGTTTGCAGCATATGTTGTACCCTTACTTTCCCATATCGAAAAAATATCGTAATTTTTACATTATACCGAAAAAGCCGTCCCCTGTCCAGTTTTTACCACCCCAATGCGGGGGCTGCACGCAAAAAATATCGCATTGCGGGGTGTACGTTTTGTCTTGCGCCCGTATTATATAACGTTTTGTATAGTACCAGGCATAAATACAGCCCGTATTCCGGCTGCTTGGGGCGGAATACGGGCTGCATCATTGAAGCAAGACTTTTTCTGTTTGATCTAACTCAGCTTGGAGGAAACAAGCTTGATGAAAAGGCTTTGGGGAAAAACGGAGGATTACTCCTTGACTGCCTGGAATGCCTGCTCCAGATCGGCGATCAGATCGTCAGCATTCTCGGTACCGATGGACAGGCGGATGGTGTTCTGGTAGATGCCCTGGTCCAGCAGTTCCTGCTCGCTCAGCTGGCTGTGGGTGGTGGTGGCCGGATGGATGACCAGGCTCTTAACGTCAGCAACGTTAGCCAGCAGGCTGAAGATCTTCAGGTGGTCGATGAAAGCATGAGCTTCCTTCACGCCGCCCTTGATCTGGAAGGTGAAGATGGAAGCACCGCCGTTGGGGAAGTACTTCTGGTACAGCGCATGGTCCGGGTGATCCGGCAGGCTGGGATGGTTGACCTTTTCCACCTGCGGGTGGTTGGCAAGGTACTCCACGATCTTCTTGGTGTTTTCGGCATGGCGCTCAACGCGCAGGCTCAGGGTCTCAACGCCCTGCAGCAGCAGGAATGCGTTGAACGGGCTGATGGTAGCGCCGGTATCACGCAGCAGGATGGCACGCACATAGGTCACGAAAGCAGCCGGGCCAGCGGCATCCACAAAGCTGATGCCATGGTAGCTGGGGTTGGGTGCTGCGATGGCGGGATAGTTGCCGGAAGCAGCCCAATCGAACTTGCCGCCGTCCACGATGATGCCACCCAGGGAGGTACCATGGCCGCCGATGAACTTGGTGGCGGAGTGAACAACGATGTCAGCGCCGTGCTCCAGCGGGCGGATCAGGTACGGGGTGCCGAAGGTGTTATCCACAACAACCGGCAGGCCGTGCTTGTGGGCGATCTCTGCGATAGCGTCCAGATCGGGGATATCAGAGTTGGGGTTGCCCAGGGTTTCCAGGTAGACCAGGCGGGTGTTCTCCTGGATGGCATCCTCGATCTCTTTCAGGTTGTGGGCATCCACAAAGGTGGCGGTGATGCCAAAGTTGGGCAGGGTGTGCTCCAGCAGGTTGTAGCTGCCGCCGTAAATGGTCTTCTGGGCAACCACATGGCCGCCGTTCTGGGCCAGGGCCTGGATGGTGTAGCTGATAGCGGCAGCGCCGGAAGCAACAGCCAGGCCAGCCACGCCGCCTTCCAGGGCAGCGATGCGCTTTTCCAGCACATCCTCGGTGGGGTTGGTCAGACGACCGTAAATGTTGCCGGCATCGGTCAGGCCAAAGCGGGCAGCTGCGTGGGCAGAGTTGTTAAACACGTAAGAAGTGGTCTGGTAGATGGGAACGGCGCGGGCACCGGTAGCCGGATCGGCCTCTTCCTGGCCAACATGGAGCTGAAGCGTTTCAAAATGCAGTTTGTTCTCAGACATTGTAATTACCTCCAAAAGTTTTTGTTCAAATTCTCATATCTCAAATTGTTCGGAATGGTTCGATAGAAAAACGCCCGGTATCCCCGCATTTTCTGCATGCGTCTGGTTACCGGGCGTACTTACCTGTTTTATAAGCCTGGGCGGTCACATTCGGCCCCAAAGCGGTGCCGATACGCCCCCAGCCTGTTGTACAGCCCGGAAGTGTGACATTCGGCCACAGCGGAAGTTTGCGCGCAGCAAGGTGTTAAAAATAGCGTTCATTGTTGTGTGCTCCCTTCCGTTCAAAATTTCAACCAGTGCATTTCCTTTAACATACTAGGCTGGTTGGTATGTGTGTATTATAGCAGTCCTGCCCCCTACTGTCAACCCTTTCCAACAAAAAAGTGCAAAAAAATCCCGCCGCCGGGATTCCGGCAGGCGGGACGAAGCATATTGGCGTGTTACCGCATTTTATTTTACATAACCCATCAGGCTGGGCAGGGCCAGGCTGATCTGCGGCACATAGGTGACCAGCATCAGCACAACAAAGATTGCGGCAAAATAGACGATCAGCTGTTTGAACACGGTTTCGATCTTGACGCCGCCGACCTTAACGCCGACAAACAGCGTGGTGCCGACCGGCGGGGTGATGGTGCCGATGCACAGGTTGAAGATCAGCATGATGCCAAAGTGGATGGTGTTCATGCCCAAAGCCTGGCAGACCGGCAAAAAGATGGGGGTAAAGATCAGGCAGGCAGGGGTCATATCCATAAAGGTGCCAACCACCAGCAGGATGATGTTGATGAGGAACAGGATCACATACTTGTTGCTGCTGATGGAAAGCAGGGCGCTGGACACCAGGGACGGGATGTTGGTGAACGCCATGACCCAGGACATGATGCTGGACACACCGATCAGGAAGATGATGATGCCGGTCATCTCGGCACTTTCGCGCAGGATCTGGGGGATCTCTTTCAGTTTGATGGATTTATAGCCAAACAGGGAGAGCAGCAGGCTGTACACAACGGCCACAACGGAACCTTCGGTTGCAGTGAACACGCCGCCGATGATGCCGCCGATGACAATGATGATGAGCAGCAGCGCCGGGATGGCCTGCAGGATGGTGTGGACAGCCTCCTTAATGGTGAAGGAAGTCTTGCTGCGGTAGCCGTGCTTTTTGGCAAAGAAGTAAATTACGATCATGCAGGCCAGGCCCCACAGGATACCGGGCAGGTAGCCGGCCATAAACAGTGCGGCAACCGAAGTGCCGCCGGACACCAGCGAGAAGGTGATCATAACGTTGCTGGGAGGGATCAGCAGGCCGGTGGGGGCGGTGGCAATGTTGGCGGCGGCGGAGAAGTTGGGGTCATAGCCTTCTTCTTTTTCGATGGGACCAATGATGGAACCCATGGCGGAAGCAGCAGCCGTGCCGGAACCGGAGATTGCGCCAAACAGCATGTTGGCAATGACGTTGGTCTGCGCCAGAGCGCCGGGGGTGCGGCCGGTGATGAGCTTGGCCAGGTTGATCAGGCGGACCGCAATGCCGCCTTTATTCATAATATTGCCGGCCAGGATAAAGAACGGAATGGCCAGCAGGCTGAACATGGAAATACCGGAGAAAATGCGCTGCGCGCCGGTAACGACGGCGACTTCAAGGTCCATAATGGGCAGGATGGCAACCACGGACGAAATGCCGAGCGCCACCGCGATGGGCACGCCTGCGATCAGCATAATGACCAGCAGGATCAGGATGATCAACCCGGAAACAAGAGCAATGTTCATTGTGTTTTCCTCCTCATTCTGCGCTGGTGGAGCTGTGTTCTTCCACACTGTCGGTGGCAAGGTCAATGATGTTCAGTACCGAATACACCACGATCAAAGCACCGGACAGCGGCAGCACGGTGTACACCGTGCCCATGGGGATGCCCAGAGAGGCCGTGACCTGGGTCATGGTCAGTTTCATGATGCTGACACCGCCGTACAGCATAACAACGGCAGCCAGCAGCAGGATCAGGCATTCGCTGATGATCTCCAGCACCTTGCGCGGGGTGCCGGTGATCTTATCGGCCAAAAAGCCCATCCGCATATGGTCACGCTTGCCAAACACCAGTGCGCTGGAAAGCAGAGCCATCCAGGTAAAGCTGTAGGTCAGCAGTTCTTCCGAAACGGTGGAGGGGCGGCCAAAGAAATAGCGGGTCACGATCTGGTAGGTGCCAACCACGACCATGGCGGCAAACAGCAGGGCGCAGACCCAGCTCAGGACGGTATCCAGCCCATGGCGGAACTTATGTAAAGCTTTCATTGTGCGCTGCCCTCCTCATATTCTGCATTGATGGCCTGGATATGGTCATACAGATCCTGGATATCCGGGTTGGCATCCAGCATTTCCTGCTGCACGTTGCTGACCTTATTGCTGAACTCGCTGATGTCCACATCAATAAAGGTCACGCCCATATCGTTCTCGGCGATCTGCTTGGCTTCCTCCACCTGGTCATCCCAGCAGGAAAGCTCTTCCTCAGTGGAAAGGCGGGCGGCCTCTTTGAAGACTGCCAGCTCTTCATCAGACAGGCTGTTGAGGAACTTCAGGTTGCCGACCAGCATATCCGGCACCATCTGGTGCTTGGTGTAGGAGAAATACTTGGCAACTTCGCCGTGCTTGTTGTTGGTCAAGGCCAGCTCGTTGTTCTCCGCGCCGTCAATAACATGCTGCTGGATGGCAGTGTACACATCGCCGAAGCTCAGCGGGGTGGCGGCAGCGCCAAAGGCCTGCACCATCTTAACGCTGGCGGGGCTCTGCTGCACGCGGATCTTCAGGCCCTTCAGGTCATCGGGGGTATAAATGGGGGTAGTTGCATAGAAGTTGCGGGTACCGGCATTGTACCAGGTCATCACGCGGAAACCGGCCTCATCGGTGGAATCATACACGTTTTCCATGTAATCGGTATCATTCATGACGGCATGGTAAGCTTCTTCGGAGGTGAACAGGTAGGGCATGCTGAAAATCTCGTACACATCGGCAAAGGTTTCCAGGTTGGCGGTACCGGCCACAACAAAGTCAATCGCGCCGGTCTGGGTCAGCTCAATGGCTTTCTGGGCAGAGCCAAGCAGCTCATTGGGGAAGATCTGAACCTCGTACTTATCGCCCAGGTTTGCTTCCACATATTCTTTGAATTTGAGCAGACCAAGGTGTTCGGGGTGGGTTTCGGACTGCGCATGAGAAATGCGAATGATGCGCTTGCCGCCCGTCAGCGAACCGGAACAGCCGGTTGCCGCTGCCAGCATAACGCCGCAGACGCCCACACACAGCATTTGCTTGAGGTATTTCATGGGGTTTCCTCCTTCTTTGTATTCCTCTGGGCCGGCCCACAGCGCACAGCGCGCCGCAGTGTTTGCCCAAACCCATTGATTGCGATTAGCATTATACGTTCCATTTCAAGCTTTGTAAATATTGCATTATTGCAAAATACAACGTAACCATAGCTTTTATTTTTGTATATTATGATTTTGCAAGCTTTTTTCGTGTATATTTTGCGCATGTGATTTTATTATCAAGCGATTTTTGCTTTTCTTTATTCTGTCTTTATCCGGCAGTGCTTTCCGAGCGCAAAAAAAGCGTTCCCGGCTGCACAGCGGGAACGCTTTTGGTTTATCTTTTTCTTTATAATATAGGGGCCGTATAGGAATAGGGGCCGTATAGGAGTCCGGCCCTATCATTTGGCGGCATAAAATAACAGATGCCCCGCCAGCCAAACGGCGGAGCATCTGCTCAGATCACATATTCGTTGCCCGCATCGGGGTGCTGCATCAGGTCGGCCAGGGTCACACTGTCCAGGTATTCGCTGATCATGCCGTCCAGCTTCTTCCACAGCGGGTAGGTGCGGCATTCCGCCATGCGCGGGCAGGCGGGAGAGCCTTCTTCCAAACAGGCCACCGTTGCCAGGCTGCCTTCCGTCAGGCGCAGAATGCTGCCCACGGTGTACATTTCCGGCGCACGGGTCAGCTTGTAGCCGCCGCCCTTGCCGCGCAGACCTTCCAGAAAACGCTGCTGCACCAGCACCTTTAAGATGCTTTCCAGATATTTTTCGCTGATCTCCTGGCGCGCTGCAATTTCTTTCAGCGGCACATAGCCTTCGTTCTGGTGCTCGGCCAGGTCGATCATAACGCGCAGGGCATAGCGCCCTTTTGTTGATACCATCATAAGTGGATAATCCTCCGTATTTTCTATTACCTAGTATATAACAAGGTTAATGGGAAAACAAGCCTTTGAAAAAATAAAAAAATCAAAATACCCTATTGACAAACAGGTTAATGGGGTTTATAATCCCTATAAACCCAGACGAAAGGTTGGTAATTAAACATGAGGCGATGTCGAGGCCTGGAGCTGTAACACGAAATCATCCATTCAATTCCAACAATTTATAAAATAAAACATTTTTTGATTTGCATAGAGAGAGGGTTCATTATTATGAGTAAGATTTATACTTCCGCAGACCAGCTGATCGGCCATACCCCGCTGCTGGAGCTCACCCACATTGAAGCCGCCGAAGGCCTGGAAGCCAAGCTGCTGGCCAAGCTGGAATACTTCAACCCCGCCGGTTCCGTCAAGGACCGCATTGCAAAGGCAATGCTGGACGACGCCGAAGCTTCCGGCAAGCTGAACAAGGATACCACCATCATTGAGCCGACCTCCGGCAACACCGGCATCGGCCTGGCCAGCGTGGCAGCTGCCCGCGGCTATAAGATCATCATTGTCATGCCCGAAACCATGAGCGTGGAGCGCCGCCAGCTGATGAAAGCTTACGGTGCCGAGCTGGTTCTGACCGAGGGCGCTAAGGGCATGAAGGGCGCTATCGCCAAGGCTGACGAGCTAGCCAAGGAGATCCCCAACAGCTTTGTTGCCGGCCAGTTTGTGAACCCCGCCAACCCGAAGGCCCACTACCAGACCACCGGCCCCGAAATCTGGGAAGATACCGATGGCAAGGTTGACGTTTTTGTTGCCGGTGTTGGCACCGGCGGCACCGTGACCGGCGTTGGCACCTACCTGAAAGAGCAGAACCCCAACGTGAAGGTTGTTGCCGTTGAGCCCGCCACCAGCCCGGTTCTGAGCCAGGGCAAGGCCGGTGCCCACAAGATTCAGGGCATTGGCGCAGGCTTTGTGCCTGATGTTCTGAACACCAAGATCTATGACGAAGTGATCCCCGTTGAGAACGAGGATGCCTTTGCCACCGGCAAAAAGGTTGGCCATTCCGAAGGCGTGCTGGTTGGCATTTCTTCCGGTGCTGCTGTGTGGGCTGGCATCCAGCTGGCAAAGCGCCCCGAAAACAAGGGCAAGACCATCGTTGTCTTGCTGCCTGACACCGGCGACCGTTACCTGAGCACCCCGCTGTTCGCCGACTAATTTACCATCTCTTTATTCTCATATCTCCTTACCAAAACAGCTGCTCCCCGCCTTGCGTGGGGAGCAGTTTGTGGTATAATAACAACTAGATTGGAGTGTACTTCTATGATCCCGACCCCCGAACAGGCTTATGCACTGGTGTGCGATTATAACGAAGGTGAGTTCCACCGCAAACATGCCCGCATTGTGGGCGATGTGATGCGCTGGTATGCCAATGAACTGGGCTATGGTGCCGAGGCGGATTTCTGGCAGGCCGTGGGCATCCTGCACGACCTGGACTTTGAGCAGTGGCCGGAACAGCACTGCACCAAAGAGCAGGAGCTGATGCGGGAAAAAGGCATTGATGAGCGCATCATCCACGCAACGGCCAGCCACGGCTGGAACCTGACGGTGGATATCAAGCCGGAGCACGAGATGGAAAAGGTGCTGTATGCCGCCGATGAACTGACCGGCCTGATCGGTGCCTGTGCCATCATGCTGCCCAGCAAGAGCGTGCAGGATCTGGAAGTAAAAAGCCTGAAAAAGAAGTTCAAGAACAAAAAGTTCGCCGCCGGGTGCTCCCGCGATGTAATCACCGCCGGTGCCGAACTGTTGGGCTGGGACCTCGACACCCTGTTTGAAAGGACGCTGGCTGCCATGAAGGCCAGCGAAAATGTGGACTGAATGGCAGAAAAAGTTCTTGTCGCCATGAGCGGCGGCGTTGATTCCAGTGTTGCGGCGTATTTATTGCAGCAGCAGGGCTATGAGTGCATCGGCGTTACCATGCGCCTGTACGAAAACGAAACAGCAGGCATCCCCCGCGGGCACACCTGCTGCTCGCTGGACGATGTGGAGGATGCCCGTGCCGTTGCCTATGACCTGGGCATGCCCTATTATGTGCTGAATTTTACGGAAGAGTTTGACGAAAAAGTCATCCGCAAATTTGTGCAGGTCTACCAGAACGGCGGCACCCCCAATCCCTGCATTGACTGCAACCGCTACCTGAAATTTGACCACCTGCTGAACCGCGCACGGGAGCTGGGGTGCGATTACATCGCCACCGGCCATTATGTGCAGCGCTGGCAGGATGAAAACGGCCGCTGGGGGCTGCGCAAGAACGATGACCCCGGCAAGGACCAGAGCTATGTGCTTTACTCTTTAACGCAGGACCAGCTGGCCCACACGCTGTTCCCCCTGGGCGGGATGCACAAGGACGCTGTGCGCGCCATTGCCGAAGAACAGGGACTTTGCAACGCCCGCAAGCATGACAGCCAGGATATCTGCTTTGTGCCGGACGGCGATTACGCCGCTTTTTTGGAGCGCTACACCGGCCAGCCCATGCAGCCCGGCAACTTTGTGGATGAGCAGGGCCATGTAATCGGCCAGCATAAAGGCGCTGCGCGGTACACCATCGGCCAGCGCAAAGGGCTGGGCATCAGCGCAGAAACGCGGCTGTTTGTTTCCGGCAAGAACATGGCGGAAAACACCGTAACGGTGGGGCTGGAAAGCGCGCTGTTCCGCTCTTCCCTGCTGGCGGACGAGTGGAACTGGATCGCCGCGCCGCCCGCCGTGGGCCAGCCGCTGCCCTGCACAGCCCGCACCCGCTACCACCAGCCGGAACGCCCGGCCACCGCTACCCTGCTGCCGGATGGCCGCGTGCGGGTGGATTTTACTGCCCCCCAGCGCGCCATCGCCCCCGGCCAGGCCGTTGTGCTGTACAACGGCGAAAGCGTAATCGGCGGCGGAACAATTTTGAATGTAGAATAATATCTGATACCAGAACGCCCCCAGGAAGCTTTCGGCATTCTTGGGGGTGTGTTCTTATTTTATCTTCATCTTCAGGCGGGCGGAACGTTTTTGGCTTTCCCGCCCGTTTTCTGTCGTTATATCTTTTCAATGCCAGAACGCATAGGCCGCATATCCGCTGCCAAGCAGCTCTACGCTGACGTGATACCAGGTACACAGCCCTACAATGGCCAGGGCCGCAGCAACCACCAGTACCATTGCCACCGTAAGTTTTTTAGAAAAAATTTTCTTGATGCTATTCAATCGTTCTTTCATACTGTCTCCTTTCTTACCTTGCTTCAAAATCACTGCATTGCCGTCTGATTTTTGCTCTGCTTTTCCCCTCCTCTCTTCTCTTTCATCATAGCAAGTGCAATCTGCTTTGTCAACAATATTATTTTATGAATAGTATTTACGTCACACAATATTAAGAGTATACTAAATATATCCTAAATTATCAGAAAGGGTCTATTTCGTGGGTGTTACAGAGAATTTGAAGCGCGGCGTGACCGAGCTTGTGTTGCTGGGGTTATTGACCCAACAGGATATGTATGGATATGAAATGGCGCAGGCTCTGCGCGAACGAAGCAGCGGGAAGTTTATTCTGCTGGAAACTTCTATGTATCCCACCCTTTACCGCCTGCAGGACCACCACTATATTTCCTCATACGAAGAGTTGGTCGGCAAGCGGCGAAAGCGCACTTATTACCATATAGAACCGGCTGGAAGCGCCTACTATCAAAAAATTCTGGCCGAATATCTGACCGCACAGGAGGGTATCCAGGCCATCCTGAAAAGCTGTGCGGAGAAAGGAAATCCCGAATGAAAATTCCTGCAAACCAACATGGCAATCCGCTGATTGCGTCCTATTGCAGCCAACTGGAAAAAGCTTTGTCTTCGGTCAACTATTCCAAACCGTTAAAGCGCCAATTTTTACAGCAGATGCGGGATTCGCTGTGCAGCTACCTGGAATCCCGCCCGGATGCTTCCCTGGAAGATTTATACAGCACTTTCGGAACGCCGCAGGAAGCCGCAGATTCTGCCCTGCTCAACATGGATTCCGACCAAATCAAAAAGCAGCTGAAAACAAACCAGTTGTTCCATTTTCTGTTTGCGGTCGTGGTTGCGGTTCTAGTATTGATTGTAGTCTACCAGTTGGGTGCGCTTGCCATCAACCGCTATGTCAGCCAGCCATACATTATTGAAAGCCCCGCCACCGTGATTACTGGCCCTTTGCCAACCGACACGCCCTGATGAACCCGCAAATACGCAGTAGGGCGGGGTCACCTGACCCCGCCGACTCCCCATCCGATTGCTCACTAAAAAATCGTAATCCACTTCCACTTTACTTGTGATACAAAAAGCCGCGAGCACCCTGTTTTTGGCAGGGCGCCCGCGGCAGTTTATTTTGTTATTTACTTTTTCAGGAATTTCAGCAGCGGAACGGTGACAAGGGTCGCCACAACGCCGCAGCCAACGGCTTCGACCAATGCCTGCACACCGACAAAGGCACAGACGAACAGGAACGGGTTGGTGGTGCCGAATGTTGCGCAGAGAGACTGCACATACTCGGTGTTATAAAAGAACACGCACAGCGAAAGCATGAACCAGAAAGTGTTCAGCAGCGGCGTTGCCACAGCGCCCACGGCGCAGCACAGCTTGGTGTTTTTGGGCAGCAGCTTTTTGATGCCAATGTACACCCAGCCGGCGCAGAGACCCACCAGAACGCGGGCCACAAAGCAGGTGATAAAGGTGCCCACCGGGCTGGCCTGCAGCATGGCGGCGCTCATCACGCTGGGGGTACGCAGGGCCGAAACGAAGCTGGTTGTGCCAAAAACGCCGCCAAGGATGGCACCGGCAACGGGGCCAAGCGTCATGGCACCGATGGCAACCGGGATGGTAAGCAGCGACATGGACAGCGGCCCGACCTGCAGATAGCCCAGCGGCGTATAGTTCATGACAAGCAGAACGGCGACCAGCAAGGCAAGCTGGGTCAGCCAACGGGTGTTGGTACGGTTTTTCATATTCAATTTCCTCCTGCTGCCGTCTTTTCTTCAAAGTACAGCGCATATTCGGGGGCAGGGCTTTCCTGCCCGCCTGTGCAAGTATACGCTGTTTGGGCGGCAAATGCAAGCATTTTGGGCAAAATGGGAATCAGGTTGTGCGATACTGCCTGCACCATTTTGCATAAATATGCTTTGTACGGGAATATTTATGCAGCAATTCACTTGCATTTTGCGGCGCACTGTGCCATAATAGACTGTATTCCATTACCATGCTGCCGGGCTTTGCCCGGCTGACGATACCGATTGACAGGAGGAAGACCCCATGAACCTGAAAGGCAGAGATTTTTTGACCCTTCTGGATTACACCCCGGAAGAAATTGCATACCTGGTGGACCTTGCCGCTGAGCTGAAAGCCAAAAAGAAAGCCGGCATCCTGCACGATGTGCTGCGCGGCAAAAACGTTGCGCTGATTTTTGAAAAAACTTCCACCCGCACCCGCTGCTCCTTTGAGGTTGCCGCCCACGACCTGGGCATGGGCTCCACCTATCTGGACCCGACAGGCAGCCAGATTGGCAAAAAGGAATCCATTGCCGACACCGCCCAGGTGCTGTGCGGCATGTTTGACGGCATTGAGTACCGCGGCTACGGCCAGGAGATCGTGAACGATCTGGCCAAGTATTCCACCGTTCCGGTATGGAACGGCCTGACCAATGAGTTCCACCCCACCCAGATCCTGGCTGACTTTTTGACCATCAAAGAGCACTTTGGCAAGCTGGCCGGGCTGAAATTTGCCTACATGGGCGACGCCCGCTACAACATGGGCAACTCCCTGATGATCGGCTGCGCCAAGATGGGCCTGCACTTTGTTGCCTGCGCCCCCAAGGCATACTGGCCCGCCCCGGAGCTGGTGGAAAAGTGCAAGGCCATTGCCGCCGAAACCGGCGCCACCATCACCCTGAGCGATGACACTGACGCCGTAAAGGACGCCGATGTGGTATATACCGATGTCTGGGTGAGCATGGGCGAGCCGGTTGAAGTGTGGGCCGAGCGCATCGAAGCGCTTGCCCCCTATCAGGTAAATGCCGAGCTGATGGCAAAGGCAAAGCCGACCGCCGTATTCATGCACTGCCTGCCCGCCTACCACGACCACAAGACCGCCGTTGGCAAGGAGATGGGCGAAAAGTTTGGCCGCGATGCCATGGAAGTGACCGATGAAGTGTTCACCGGCCCGCAGTCCATCGTGTTCCAGGAAGCCGAAAACCGGATGCACACCATCAAGGCCGTTATGGCGGCAACGTTGGGCGCAGAGTTTTGATAAAATCAGGCCAAACACAAGCATAAAATAGAGAAATCCCCTGCACGGGCGGGCCGTTATGGCGGCTTGGCGTGCGGGGGATTTTTGATTTTATATGGGATATGAATCAACAAATGATATTGTTTTTAGCTTTGTGACAAGGAGCCACCCCTCAGTCACCTATGGTGACAGCTCCCCTCAAAGGGGAGCCAAAGCGCACTTTGAGTTTGAGACGGCTCCCCTTTGAGGGGAGCTGGACGCGAAGCGGCCTGAGGGGTGGCTCCTCGCAAGAAATCCAAAAATTCTCTGTAGGGAACGGTCTTGACCGTTCCGGGGCTTCACCGTGTATGCCATCATGAGATATACGGAAAGGCTCCGTATTCGGGGCGTCGGGGACGCCGCCCCCCTACAGACGAGTTGTTGGTTTCTCTCAGATTTTTGCCAAGCGGCACGGCAGGGTTCCCGGCGGGGTCAGGTGACCCCGCCCTACTCAACGATCAAAGGTGGTGCACAGGGTGGTGGACCAGGTTTCACCGGGGTGCAGGGCGGCAGCACAGGGGCGGTCCTCCCAGGTCAGGGGGCCGTTCTCCTCGCCGGGCAGGCTGTGCCACGGCTCAATGCAGACAAAGCGGTAGGGCTTTTCCGGCTTGGACCAGATCAGCACATAAGGGTAGCCCTCAATGTTGCAGCGCACGGCGCGGCCGGTGTCCTTTTCCACAATGGCAAGGGTCTTGCTGCGCAGGTTCAGCATGCAGTGGCTGTCGTGGTCAAACAGGTCATCCGTCAGGGGCACGGTACGGGTGTTGCGGGCCAGATAGTGGTAATCGGTGCCGTTCAGCAGGCCGTTGGGCAGGCAGCTCACGCACAGGGGGCTTTCCAGCTCATCAAAACGGAACTCATAATCTGCGGGGGTATGGGCATCGTCAAACGGGATGGCAAATGCCGGGTGGTAACCGATGCCAAACTTCAGTTCCGGCTCGCTGGGGTTATACACCGCCAGTGTGTGGCGCACGGTTTTTTCCACCAGTTCAAAGGTGGAACGCAGCTCAAAATCATAGGGCCACTTGGCGCGGGTCTCCTCGTTCGCCTGCAGGGCCAGGGTCAGGCTGGTTTCGGTTTTGCCCACCAGCGTGTGCTCCACATCGCGGGCAAAACCGTGCTGGCCGCCGGTGTATTCCTTGCCCTTGGCAATCATTTTGCCGCCGGTCAGCTTGCCGGTATAGGGGAACAGGATCGGCGCATGGCGGCCCCACACGGCGGGGTCCCCGCACCAGAGCATTTCGGCCCCGGTGGCCTTGTTGACAGCGCTGACAGCCTCGGCACCATGGGTATCCACCGTCAGGCGCAGGTATTCGTTTTCAATGGTATACTGCATAATGTTCCATCCTATTCTTTGTAAATTTTTACCGCAGGAAGGTCTTATCTGTATTATACCGCGCCCACCCCCAAAAGGGAAGAAGATTCTTGCCCGGCTTTTCTGCCACGCGGTTTTATGGTATGATGGTAACAGAAATTCTGCCCCGCAAAGGAGGTGCGCGCCATGCTGCCCAAAGCCAAAACCGTTTATTTCCATGTGGATGTCAATTCCGCCTTTTTGTCCTGGACGGCCATCCAGCACCTGGCCAACGGCGAAACGCTGGATCTGCGCACCGTGCCCGCCGTGGTGGGCGGGGATGAGGAAAAGCGCCACGGCGTGGTGCTGGCCAAGAGCATCCCTGCCAAGCGGTACGGCATCCAGACCGGGGAATCGCTGTTTATGGCACGCAGCAAATGCCCCAATTTGATCGTGGCCGCGCCGGATTTCGACTGGTATGTGAAAAACAGCAAAGCCATGATCCGCATTTTTGGCGATTACACGCCTGATATTGAGCAGTACAGCATTGACGAAGCCTTTTTGAACATGACCGGCAGCGAGGGGCTGTTCGGCCCGCCTTTGCAGGCGGCGCAGACCATCAAGGACCGCATCCACCGGGAGCTGGGCTTTACCGTAAATATCGGCATTGCGCCCAACCGCCTGCTGGCCAAAATGGCATCCGACTTTGAAAAGCCGGATAAGATCCATGTATTAACGCAGGATATGGTGCCGCAGAAATTGTGGCCGCTGCCGGTGGGCAATCTGTTCGGCGTGGGGCCAAAGTCCGTCAAGCGGATGCACGAGATCGGCATTTATACCATCGGGGACCTTGCCAACGCGGATGCGGACATCCTGCGCGGGGTGTTCGGCGTGCGGGGGCAGGTGTTCCGGGATTACGCCAACGGCATAGAAAGCGAGCCAATGACCCGCAGCGAGGTAAAGGACAACAGTTACGGCAACAGCGTGACCACCCCGCAGGACCTGAAGCGCCCCGTGGAGGCCGATGCCACCATGCTGGCGCTGTGTGAATCCGTTGCCGGGCGGCTGCGGATGGACGGCAAAACCGCGCAGGTCATCACGGTGCAGCTGGTGGATAACGCGTTCCGCCGCAGCAGCCACCAGGTAACGCTGAACAGCCCCACCAACTCCACCGATGTGATCTACCACACCGCGCGGGAGCTGATGCGCCAGATGTGGCCCGACCGCCCGGTACGCCTTGTTGGGGTGAGCGCCGAAAAGACCGGCACCGACAATTTTGAGCAGCTGGATTTTTTCACCGATCCAACTAAGACCGATAAACAGGAAAAACTTGACCGCGCCGCCGATGCCCTGCGCGCCCGCTTTGGCGAAGGGGCCATCCTGCGCGCCAAGCTGCTGCACCCTGATGAGAAAACCACCGCCCCCAAAGCCCTCGGCGCCGCCAAAACGCGGGACAAGCGCAAAGAAGAATCATGATATAAAACAAGACCCCTTATCTTCCCTGCTTTTTGCGGCCAGGGAAAATAAGGGGCTTTGTTTTCCGTTTTCTACTGGATTATTCAGACAATATAATCCTTGAACACTTCATCCACCCGTGCAGCATCGTCGGTGTCGGCGATCAATTCCAAAGGCAGGTCCAGGTCCAGGCTGAAAATGCCCATAATGGATTTGGCGTTCACATAGTATTTTCCGCTTGCCAGGTCCATATCACAGGCAAACTGAGCGCACAAGGCGTTGAACTTTTCAATTTCCTTGATGCTTTGGATTTTAATGTTTCTCCGTGTCATAACAGCGCTCCTTATTCCACATCAGAAGTTTCATCTGCCTGATAATCAAAAAAGTCAAAGTCTGCCGTATGGCTATGCATCATGCGGTCACCGCAGGTAATGCCCACAAAGGTCCCGGTAAACTCACCAAAGTCCGAGTATTCATCCGAAAATTTGGAGGTATCAAAACAGGGGCCGATCTCACGGTACTGTTCCCCATCCAACGACCACAGGAACTGGGTCTTTCGGCCGTTGATGATAATTTTCATCCAGATATCCTTATGGTCTTCTACCCAGGTCCGGGCGTCACTGAACTCCTTCTTTGTTCCGTTTTCTACCTGCATGACCGAAATTGCACTGTGCTGCAGGGTATCGCTGTAATATTTGTACAGATAAATAAAGTTCATATTATCATAGTACAAAATCAAGCCTGCCGTGTGCTGGTAGCTGAGCGGGGTAAAATCCAGTTTGGTGGTCACGGTGGCCTGAACGCTGGTCAGTTTGCGGGCCAGAATGCTGGTTTTGTTCAGTGAACAGCCGGATTCCTGGCCGCGGAGCCGTGCCCAGCCCGGCCGGCTTGCAAGGTCAACGAAGGTCATGGGATCAATGCGGGGGGCATAGTAGCCAAGCTGCAAGGTGTCGGCATCAAAATCATCGTGGGCTGGCAGGGTGGGCAGCGGCACTTCGGGCAGGGCGCTTTCCGGCACAAACTCCTGCACCATATTGCCGCCGTTTTCCATGCGCAGCCAGCCATCGTCCGTCCACTTCATGCGCTGAATGGCTGTTTCGCGGCCCAGGGTACAGCGCAGCTCCGGCACAAAGGGGCGGGATGTCAGGTGGGCCATCCAGGTTTCGCCATTGGGCAGATCCACATAGCTGGCGTGGCCGGATTTTTGCAGCTTGCTGGCTGGGTTATAATAGCGCGGTTTCAGGTGGTCCCAATCGGCACGCTCATTATGATTTCCCGGGGAAGAAGTCAGGATGGGGTTGCAGGGATCCGGCTCATACGGCCCCCATACATTTTTGGAGCGGCCCACCGTAACGCTGTGGTAATAGCCCGTTCCGCCCTCTGCACACATGATGTAATAATATCCGCCGCGTTTGGTCAGGTGGGGTGCCTCGATACAGCCGCGGTCTGTGCCGCCGCGCCAGAACGGTTTGGGCATCCCGATGATCCTTTTCTGCTGGGGGTCATACTCCACAATATTGATGGGACCGGGCTTTTCATACGCTGTGCGGGTCTCCCAGTCCAGGGCAACGATATACTTTTTGCCATCGTCATCATGGAACATCGAAGCATCAAACCCGGTGGAATGCAGGTAGACAGGCTCGCTCCAGGGGCCCTTGGGGTCCTTGGCGGTAATCAGGAAGTTATCTACATCAAAATAGCGGGCGTTCATTGAATTCATAACGCCATAGACAACATAAAACAGGTCATCCGCTTCACAATAAGTCAGGCAGGGTGCCCAGATGCCTTTTGCACTGGGCAGCTTTTTCAGGTCAGGGTTCTCTGCATTTTGCAGCGCGTGGGAGTACAGTTCCCAGTGTTTCATATCTTTGGAGTGGTAGATGGGGATACCGGGGAACCATTCAAAGCTGGATACGGCAAGATAAAAGTCATCGCCTTTGCGGCAGATGGAAGGGTCCGGGTTAAAGCCGGGCAGGATCGGGTTTTGGATCATGGCAGAATGCCTCCTTAATTTGCATGGCTGCCTGCAGCGGCTCTGGCATGCAGGTCACGGATGATACCGTCAAATTCTTTATCCAGGTTATAGAAGCGCAGGATGATAAAGCAAGCAGCAAACACGACCATGGGGATCCAGGTAAAGCACAGGCGGATTGAGAACAATGCGGAAGCGGACTGAGCAGTGGCTTCGCCAACATACCCGCCAACCTGCAGGATAATGCCCAACAGAGCGGAACCCACACCGTTGCCGATTTTATAGCCAAAACTGCAAGCACTGTTGACCAGACCTTCGGTACGGCAGCCGGTTTTCCACTCGCCGTAATCAATGGTATCGGAAACCATGGCCCACATGGTTGCGCCGCCGCAGGCGTTGCCGATGCCGCGCACCAGGCTGGAAACCACAATAACCGGCATGGTGCCGCCGCCAAACTCCAAAATGAGCATGCCGATGCCCGCCAGGACCAGACCAAGGGAAAAGACATTCCGCTTGCCGAATTTTTTGACAAGACCGGCAATGAAGAAACATGGCCGCGATCTGTATTGCATTATAAATGCCATTGATTGTGCTGACAAGGTTTTTATCGCCAAGAATGTCTTTTGCGTAATACACAGTCGTGCCGCCGTTGATGGCATAATACAGGAAGAACAGGGCCAGCACGCCGGTCATCATGATCCAATATTTGTTTGCAAACAGGGCCTTGATGCCATCCGCAAAGGGAACTTTTTCCGTTTCGCCGTTCAGTTCCGATACCGAATGTACACGTTCCTTGGTGCCGATGAAGGTCAGCAGGAAGGCAGCGATAGCCAGAATCCCAAGAACGCAGAAGGTCTTGGTCCAGGCTGCGGCGTTATCGCCAAAATATTCCACCAGCGGCAGAGTGACCATGTTGACGGTCAGGGTTCCCGCGGTAGCCAGCAGATTGCGGAAGATGCTGAGCACCGAGCGCTCATAGGGGTCCTGTGTCATCAGGGCGTTCAAAGAGGAATATGGTACGTTGATGGCTGTGTATACCACCGTGGAGACCAGATTATAGGTGATAAAGACATACACCAGCTTCGCTGTTGCCCCCAGGGAAGCAGGAACCGAGAAGAGCAGCACACCGGCCAGCGCAAACGGAACACAGATCCGCAGGATCCACACGCGGGCTTTGCCGTATTTGGATTTTGTACGGTCAACGATCATGCCCATGATGATATCGCTGATACCGTCAAACACGCGGGAAATCAACATAATGGTGCCGACTGCCGCCGCATTGACACCGGCATAATCCGTATAATAGAAAACCAGGAATGCGGACATTGCCGTGTAGATAATATTACATCCAAAGTCGCCGCAGCCATAGCTGAACCGCTCAAACAGCACGGCGGGGGTCAGTTTCCGTTTTGCATTCATAAAATCTTCCTCCTTGGTATGTGTTTTTGCTTGCCGTTCTTTCTGCGCGCTCAGAAATTCCATGCTTATAGTGTAAACCACTTGTCAGGTACTTCCTAGATACGATAGTATCTGATGTATAGATCGATATTCTCTTTTTCAATGCAGAAGGTGCTCCCTTATGGCAAAAATTCTTACCGCTTCCAATTATGAGCTGATCCCGCTGAATGACAAAACCAACGTTCGGTTTTACACCTCCAAAGACCCTGGCAGCTATGTGGCGCCGCATTGGCACGATGCCATTGAGATCATCTGTATGCAAAAAGGCGCGCTGCGGATTACGGTAGAAAACACGGTGTATGACCTGGGTGCAAACCAGTGTATCATGATCAGCCCCAACGTCATCCATTCCTCGTTGTGTTCTGCCCCCAACCAGGCCATTGTGTTCCAGATTCCGCAGGCTTTTGTGGAAAAGTTTGTTCCAAACGCGAAACCCCTTAAATTTGGCCTGAAAGACCCCGCTGATACCCTGATTGAGCAGAGCAAGGTGGATATGTTCAAAGAGACCCTAGAAAAAATGCAGTTCCTGATGGATTGCCAGCCGGATGGTGCTGTGCTGAAATTTAACAGCCTGCTGTTTGAGGTGTTGTTCCAGCTGTACCACAATTTCAGCACCCCAGTGGTGGAAGCTGACATGACACGGCGGCAGAAAAACCTGGAAAAACTCAAACCCATTCTGGAATACATTGCAGAAAACTACAACCGCCCCATCTCGCTGGAAGAGATTGCGGGGATAGCCATGTTTGAGCCAAAATATTTCTGCCGTTTTTTCAAGAAATACATGGGTACCACCTTTCTGGAATACCAGAATGAGATTCGACTTTCCAAAATTTATCAGGATGTAATTTCAACCAACCTGACCATTTCCGAAATCTTAGAAAAGCATGGTTTTACCAACTACAAATTGTTCCGCAAAATGTTTTATTCCCATTTTAACGTAACCCCCACCCAGCTGCGCAGGGCGTAAAAAAGCAGAGCATGCGTTTTTTGCATGCTCTGCTTTATTTTTATTGATTTTCCGGGTTATCAGCCGTGCAGGACGCTGCGCAGCTGGGCCAGCAGGGTTGCCTGGTATTCGGGGCTGAAGGTACCGTGCAGCAGTTTGGGCAGGGCCTCTTCCTGCAGGCGGCGCCAGCTTTCGGCTTCGCGGCCGGGCAGGATGGGCACAAAGGAAACACCGTTTGCGGCAGCTGCCTGGGCATCGCCCATGGCATCGCCCACCATGACCACCTTGCGGCTTTCGTACCCGCAGGCCAGCATGGAGGCAATGGAGTTTGCCTTGCTGCCAACCTCCTGGCCAAAGATCACATCGGCATGGGCGGCAAGGCCGTAACGCGCCCATTCGCTGGCGATGGCGCTTTCATTGGCGGCGGAAACCACCGCCACATCGGCCACAGTGTGCAGCTGGCGCAGGCTGTATTCAACGCCGGGGAACGGCTTAAAGGTGGGTTCCAGGGCCTGAATACGGCGGTTGCAGGCGTTGTTCCACTCCTGCAGCTTGCGCAGGGCCAGGCTGCCGCTGCGCAGAACTTCCTGCTGCAGGCTTGCGGTGGAAAGTTCCGATGCGGTGGACACCCACGCGGCGATATCCTCGCTGCCGGGAACATCAATGCCACGGTTTTTCAGGCGGTCAAAAATCAGCACTGCGCTTTCAAAGCGGGAAATCCCGCGGGTGATGCTGTTCAGGTTGATCTCTTCCCACGCGGCGGTAATAAAATCCGTGTGGGCTTCCAGGCCAAACACACGGATCAGCTCCGGGCAGAACACCGAGCAATGCTTGATGCGCACCGTATCCATGACGCAGCCGTCAGAATCCATACAGACAAGAAAATCCCGTTTGCGGATAAAATCACTCAATGCGTTTGCCATACAAGAACCCCCTCTATGCTATCAATCGCAAAACCCCACATGCAGCAGGCAGCGCTTTCCCGCGCTCTGCCATTAACTCCTATCATACCAGAAAGTAACAAATTTTTGCAAGCGTTTTTGTAAGGTTTTTACACTTTTATGACAATTTTCTTTCAGCGGCAAATTGCCCCGCCTTACTCCTCGGTCTCGCTCAGTGCCTGGCCGATGGGCTTATTCACCAGCAGGGTCGCCATACCGTCTGCCGGGGTGGGCTGCTTGTTGATGACCACCAGGTCATCCCCGCGGAAATAGCGGATCAACCCCGCCGCCGGGTAAACAGCCAGGCTGGTGCCGCCCACGATCAGCATATCCGCCTTGCGGATGGCGCTCACCGCGCCCTCGATGGTGGCTTCGTCCAGGCCCTCCTCATACAGGACCACATCCGGCTTTACGATGCCGCCGCAGTCGGTGCACCGGGGCACGCCGTCCCCCTTGCCGCCGGCTTCCTCGATAAAGCTGACGGGGTAGAACTTGCCGCAGCGGGTGCAGTAGTTGCGCAAGGTGGAACCGTGCAGCTCATACACGGTTTTGCTTCCCGCCGCCTGGTGCAGGCCGTCAATGTTCTGGGTGACAACGGCTTTTAATTTACCTTCCCGCTCCAGTTTGGCCAGCCGCAGGTGGGCAGCGTTGGGCTTAGCCCCATGCACAATGAGCTTTTGGCGATAGAAATCGAAAAATTCCGCGGTGTGCTGCTCATAAAATGTATGGGACAGCATGGTTTCGGGCGGGTACTTGAACTTTTGGTGGTAGAGCCCGTCCACCGAGCGGAAATCCGGGATGCCGCTTTCCGTCGAAACCCCTGCGCCGCCAAAAAATACGATGTTCTGATGTGTTTGGATCAGCCGTTCCAGTTCGGGTACCATGGTGCCGCCCCTTTCGTTTTATCGTGAAATGCTTTATAATAAAAGATACGGAATCATCTGGTTAGATACTTTTTACTATACATCTTTTGCGCCAAAACGTAAAGGGGGAAACCGCCGATGCACGAGCTGAATCAACGCAAGATCGCCGCCCTGCTGCCGCAGCGCAGGGAGCAGAGCAACAAGGGCAGTTACGGCAGTGTGGCCGCCGTAGCGGGCAGCCTTGCCTACCGGGGGGCCGCCGCTCTTTGTGTGGAGGGTGCGCTGCGCACCGGGGCCGGGCTGGTGTACCTTGCCAGCGTGGAGCCGGTGATCCAGCTGGTGCTGACCCGCACGCCGGAATGCTGCGCCCTGCCCTGCCGCACTGATGCAGACGGCGGCATTCTGGCGGCGGACGCTGCCGCGGTGCGCCAGCGTTTTACCGAAAAGCCCGCCGTGCTGCTGGCGGGGCCGGGGCTTGGCCCCAGTGCGGCGCGCATTTTGAACGCCCTGCTGACGGCGGACGCCAGATGGAGTGCCGCCGTGCTGGATGCCGACGCCCTGAACGCACTGGCCGCCGGGGAGCTGGGGCAGTTCCCGCTTTTGCCCGCCGGCACCGTTTTGACCCCGCACCCCGGCGAAGCCGCCCGCCTGCTGGGGTGCAGCGTGGCACAGATACAGGCCGACCGCCCCGCCGCCGCGCAGGAGCTGGCGGAGCGGTATGGCTGCGTTGCGGTGCTGAAAGGTTCCGGCACGCTGATTGCCGCACCGGGGCGCGAAATGCTGCACAACCCCACCGGCAACCCCGGCCTGGCCCGCGGCGGCAGCGGGGATGTGCTGGCCGGGATGCTGGCAGCCCTGCTGGCCCAGGGGTTAGCCCCCTTTGAGGCTGCGGCCTGCGCGGTCTGGCTGCACGGTGCCGCCGCAGACCGCTGCGCTGCCCGCACCAGCCAGCTGACAATGCTGCCGCATGATATTTTGACGGATCTGGCAGGGGTTGTGGGGGAGATTGAGCTAAAATAGCAATTACCTGCGGATCATGATAAAGGCAGTGCTGCCGGGATGAATGGCAGCACTGCCTTATTATTTCTTTGCTTTCTTATTATTTTGTAGAGACCTTAGGAGCGCACAATGTGCGCCCGCGGGTGTTTGCCCTATTTTGAGGCGGAATATTCGGCACAGCCCATCATGCGGAACGATGCGAGCATCGTCCCCTACAAATTATTTGTGGCGTTTTCGGCAAAATGCAAGGTTTCTCCGCGGCGCGATGAGGGCATCGCGCCCTACCAGCATTTTCAATGTCTGGATGCAACTTTAACATGCGCTGTAGGGAACGGTCTTGACCGTTCCGGAGCACTGCCTTTACAGAACTCTCCGGCAGGCATTTGTCCCCTTATTCCATCCTCCGCACACTGAGGACAAGGCCCTGCTTATCCCAGCCAAAATCCGCCACAGCGCCGCCGCGCTCCAAAAGGCGCGGCAGGGCGGGGTCCTGCAGGTGCACGCGGCGCACCATACTGCTGCGGCCCACCGGGATGTGGGCGGCAAACACCAGCAGTTGCTGGCCGTCCAGCGGCACCACGGCGCGCAGGGTAAGGCCGGATGCCAGATATTGGGCACACAGTTCCTCACCGTCCGGGGTGGGGGTCAGCGGCAGGGCGGCCCAGATATGGTAGCTGGCGCAGCGCTGTTGGGCCAGCCCCAGCGCCATGGCCAAAAAGCGCCGCACCGGCAGGTACTGCGCGGTAAAGGCGGGCGGGGCCAGCACAACGCCCTGGCCGTCCGCCCCAAAGCCTGCCGCACGCAAGGCAAGCGCTAAACGGCTTTGACCAAACATGGGCAGCATGGCCATGGCGGCCTGCAAAGTATCTGCCCCCGCATAATCCCCCAGCACAGCATTGGTTTGCAGCAGTGCGGCGGTATCCGGGCCGCCGGGGGTGCCGCAGGCGGTGCACAGCTGGTCCAGTGCGGGTGCATCCTGTGGGGCAAGCAGCTGCGCGTGGAATACATCAAGATTGGTTTCGGTCATCAATAACAATGGAATACCCTCCCATACAGCCCGCCGGGCGCGGCAGGCAGTGAATTTGCACCCCTATTGTATGATGCCGCCGCCAGCAAAAATGCGCGAAACCTGCAAAAAGGTTCCGCGCATTTTTCGTTTGCGTTTTCTGAATTTTTTGCTTACCGTTTCACACCGGTTGCGGGATCAAAGTAATAGGTCATGCCGTCAATGGTGGTTGTGCCCTTGGCCATGGCACCAGTGATGGGGTCAAAGTAATAGGTACCGTTGGCATTGGTGGACCAGCCTTTGATCATCTGGCCGTTGGCGTCATACCGCACCCATTTGCCGCCGCTGGATTCCTGGTACACATCCTTGCTCACGGCTTTGGCTCCCTGCTGCACGTTATCCAGCCAGTACCAGCCGTTGCTGGCGGGGTCATAAACTTCTTTGCCGCGGTAGACTGCGTTGTTGGGGTCATAGCCCTGGCGCTTGCCGCCCTCGTACCAGTAATCTTTGCCGCTGATGCGCTTCCATGCGCAGTCAAGGCCGATGCCGGTCGCGGTATCAAAGCTGCAGGGTAGGCCGTCGATCGTCACATCGCCCTTGGTCATGGCGCCGGTGATGGGGTCAAAGTAGTAGGTACCATCTTCGTTGGTATCCCAGCCTTTGATCATATGGCCGTTGGCATCGTACCGCACCCATTTGCCGCCGCTGGATTCCTGGTATACATCCTTGCTGACGGCTTTTGCGCCGCCCTGGTTGGCATCCAGCCAGTACCAGGCGTTGGAATCAGGGTCATAGATTTCCTTACCGCGGCCGGTGGTACCCTGCTTTACACCGTTTTCGTACCAGTAATCCTTACCGTTCACGGTTTTCCAGCCATTATAGCCGCTGGCAGGCGTTGCGGTGGGCTTCACAGGGGTAGCCGTCGGTTTAACCGGGGTTGCCGTGGGGGGCGCGGTCGGCGTAGCGGTAGGTGTGGCAGTCGGGGTTACCGTCGGGGTGGGCAGTTCCCTTGTCTTGATATACTGGCGCACATCCTGGTGGTATTCCTGCTGGCTTACGGCATAATAAATGCCATCCCACTGGGCCGCAATGCCAATGCTTTGGAGGCTTTCCTTCTTTTTCTCAGTCACTTCATGGTTCGCCGGGTCCAGTTCATACTGTTTGATCCAGCTGCTCTGCTCGCGCGCCTGTTTGTCCGTGGCTACCAGCAGCGTTCCGTCCAGCGCAATGCTGCCTGCAACCACACCCGAACCATCTTCAAGCGCCAGGTTGGAATCACAGTCGCCCAGGTCATCACGCCAGAAAAGGCGCTCACCGGAGGCATAGTACCAGTCGCCCCCACATGGGAAGATCGCGCTCCGCTTATCTTTCCACCAGGTGTTTTCATAGGTATCGTCGGTGGCCAAGTTCACGATGTTCTGCGTGCCAAGGTTTTCAAGGTCAAAGGCAACGCTGTCATCGCCATCATCATTATGGTTGGTGTTCATCTCCTCTGTGGTACACAGCAGATGTTTATGCATGCAATACCCCAGCTGATCCGAACCATCCACCGGGTCATCCCAGGTGCAGTCCACCTGGTACCAGTTCCCGTCCAGCTCAACCATGTTCCACGCATGGCCGATATCTTTGCTGGTTACCAGCACGCCGGTGATACCCAGCTTGCGCAGGGTAAGGGCATACGTTTTGGCGTAACCGTCACAGACGGCAGTTCCTTCCAGCAGGGCGCCGCGCAGGTTGTGGTCGTCCTGCACATCATCACTAAGGTGTTCCCGGTCATAGGCAATGTTCTGCACCAGCCATTCATGCACATAGAACACTTTTTCCAGATCTGTCCGGCACAGGGTGTTGGCCTGGTCCACCAGCTGGTCCAGCTTTACCTGCATGGCGGCAACGTCCTGCGCCGTGCAGTATTCAAGGCCGATTGCCACCGCCAACCCGGTATCTCTGCTATAATAGCAGGACAATTTGCTGATGGCCTCGCCGCCTTCCACCCGCGCATTCAGGTCAGCCAGGGTGGAAAGCACCAGGTCTTTATCCAAGTTCAGGTCTTTGATATTTACTTTCTCTGCTGTTTCCGTATGGTTCTTTACGGCATTGGTCGCGCGTTCCACGATTGTCTGCGCTGCCTCGACATTGCTGCCATCCTCCGCCAGCGTTGCAGGCCGCGCAGCCAGTGCTTCACGGGCCGCTATGATATTTTCCAGCGTGCCTTCCACTTCCACCACGCTGCTGTCCGCCGTTTCCGGGGTCTGGGCCCATGTCGGCAGCGCGATGGTGCCCATCATGGCCGCTGCCAAAACAAGGGCCAGAATCCGCTTATCTTTTTTCATTTTTCCCTCCCTGAAATGCGGCTAAAAAACCGTTTTTGCCGCTATCTATCCTAATTTTCAATTTTACATGATGTTACACCGAAATGCAATGCCAAACGGGCCAACATCCTGCACAGAAAAAGTTTTCAGACTTCACATTTTTTAACAAAAAGGCTATCTTTTCGCGTGCAAAGTGGTGTATAATGATACAAAATATGGGGCTGTATGTCCATTTGGGTGCGCCCCGAATGCAGCGTGGGCGGAACGGTGTATCCGGCACGCTGCCACTGCCCGAACAACCGCCACCTGCCCTTGACCCCGCCCGCAGCTGGTGGACAAAAGGAGGATGACTTTTTGATGGAACACAATATTCCCGAACTGGTTGCCCAGCTCACGCTGGAAGAAAAAGCCGGGCTTTGCTCCGGTGCGGATTTCTGGCACACCAAGGCCGTGGAACGCCTGGGTATTCCCGCACTGATGGTTTCGGACGGCCCGCACGGCCTGCGCACCCAGGACCCGGAACAGGATGACCCCAACCGCAGCCGCAAAGCGGTCTGCTTCCCCGCCGGGTGCTCCGCTGCCGCCAGCTTTGACCCCGACCTGACCCGCCGGGAGGGCGCGGCCATCGGGCGGGAGGCCCGCGCGTTTGGCGTTGGCGTTGTGCTGGGGCCTGCGGTGAACATCAAGCGCAGCCCGCTGTGCGGCCGCAACTTTGAATATTACTCCGAGGACCCGGTTCTGGCCGGTGAGCTGGCCGCCGGGTACATCAACGGCGTGCAGAGCCAGGGGGTGGGCACCTCCATCAAGCATTTTGCCGCCAACAGCCAGGAATACCGCCGCATGAGCGCATCGTCCGACATGACGGAGCGCACGCTGCGCGAAATCTATCTGCCCGCATTTGAAACCGCCGTCAAGAAATCCCAGCCCTGGACGGTGATGTGCAGCTACAACCGCGTGAACGATGTATTTGCCAGTGAAAGCCGGATGCTGCTGACCGACATCCTGCGCACCGAGTGGGGCTTTAAGGGCTTTGTGATGTCCGACTGGGGTGCTGTAGCGGACCGTGTAAAGGGCGTTGCCGCCGGGCTTGACCTGGAAATGCCCGGTTCCGGCGGTGTCAACGATGCCAAGATCGTGGCCGCCGTCAAGGCAGGCACCTTGAGCGAAGCCGCACTGGACAAGGCCGTGATCCGCATTTTGAACATTGTGTTCCGCGCGGCGGATGAAGCTGCCGCCCCGGCCCCGGAGCTGGACCTGAAAGGCGACCACACCATCGCCGCAGAGCTGGCCAAGGAATGCGCCGTGCTTTTGCAGAACCGCGGCGTGCTGCCGCTGAAAAAGGGCAGCAAGGTGGTATACATTGGCGGCTTTGCCAAAACGCCGCGCTACCAGGGCGGCGGCTCCAGCCACATCAACACCATCAAGGTGGACAGCGCGCTGGAAATGGCCGAAAGCCATGGCCGCCGGGTGAGCTATGTGGAGGGCTTCCCCGCTGATCTGGATCAGCGTGACGAGGAAGAGTTCCTGCGCGCGGTTTCCGCCGCAGCGGAAGCTGACGCGGCGGTGATCTTTGCGGGCCTGCCGGAATCTTTTGAAAGCGAAGGCTTTGACCGCAGCCACATGCGCCTGCCGGAAAGCCAGAATAACCTGATTGCCCGCGTGGCCGCCGTGCAGAAAAACACTGTTGTGGTGCTGCACACCGGTTCCCCGGTGGAATGCCCCTGGGCCAACGATGTGAACGCCGTGCTGTGCATGTATCTGGGCGGCGAAGGCGTTGGCGCTGCGGCGGACGCCCTGCTGTGGGGCGATGCCAACCCCAGCGGCCGCCTGCCGGAGACCTGGCCCCTGCGGCTGGAGGATACCCCGTGCTATCTCGATTTCCCCGGTGACGGCCGCCATGTGGAATACCGCGAGGGTGTGTATGTGGGCTACCGCTGGTACGATGCCCGCAAAATGCCGGTGCTGTGGCCGTTTGGGCACGGGCTTTCCTACACAGGGTTTGTCTACCGCAATGCCCAGCTGACGGCGGACGAGTTTGCCGAGGGCGACAGCGTGCGGGTACGGGTGAGCGTGAAGAATGTTGGCATGATGCCCGGTAAGGAAGTTGTGCAGCTGTATGTAGCGGACTGCACCGGCACCACCGGCCGCCCGCCCAAAGAGCTGCGCAAGTTCGTGAAGGTCAAGCTGGAACCCGGCGAGGAAAAGCAGGTGGAGTTCACCCTGACCGCGCAGGACCTGAGCTATTATGACGAAACACTGGGCAGCTGGTACGCCGCCCCCGGCGAATACAAGATTCTGCTGGGCCATTCCAGCCGGGATATCCACGCAACGCTCAGTGTGCGGTTCAGCACCCCGCGCCGCCGCCCGTTTGTGATCGATGAGAACACCACCATCGGCGAGCTTTCCAAAGACGACCGCACCGCCGCCATCATCCAGCAGGTGCTGGCGCAGGCGGGCAATGCCCTGACCGGCGGCAACGCGGGCGGCAGTGAGATCATGAGCAGCGAAGCTATGGCCCAGATGCTGGACGCCATGCCGCTGCGCGGCATCGTGAACTTTGGCGGCCCCGCCGCTGCGGCCATGATCACCCCGCTGCTGGAAATGCTGCGAGCGGCTGTGCAGTGAGGCTGGCTTTAACATCAATTATGGTGTATCTGAAAAGTTGAAAATGTAGTCTATTTAAAGAAAAAAGAATAAAGAATAATGAATAATGAATAATGGTTGTGTGACGCCCGCGGCGTCACATTTTAATCAGGTCAGCCGCTCCGGCAAGAAGCATCCCGACCAGAGTTGCCACCCCATTTTATTCGCACCGCCGCGGGCGGTGCACCGACATTATTCTTTATTCATTATTATCTATTATTTTCTTTACACCTTAGGAAAACGTAAAAGAGAATTGAAGATTTGCATTTTATATAACTGACAAAGATGTACATGCAGGAGGAATATCCCATGCAATTTCGTTTTCGCTGTGCGGCCGTTCTGACCGCCGTATTGCTGTGCAGTGCTGCTGCACTGCCCGCTTTGGCGGAAGACACCGCCACGCCGGAAACCGCTGACAGTGCCGCCTATGCTGCCGGTGCTTCCACCTACAACGGCTGGAAAACCGTGAACGGCAAGGACTACTGGTATGAGAACGGCGTAAAACAAGGTACCACCGGCCGCGGCAAAGAGATTTATGACCCTGATTCCGACGCCTGGTACTGGCTGGACGCTAACCAAGGCGGCGCAAAAGCCGTCAGCAAGGATGTATACCAGGAATCCAACGGCGGCAAATGGGTGCGCTATGATGCCAACGGCCACATGGTAAAAGGCTGGGACACCAACGATAACGGCACTTACTATTTTGACCTGATCACTGGTGCTATGGCGAAAGGCGATATTGTGGTGGACGACCTGCCCTGCAGCTTTGATACCGCCACCGGCATTGGCTGCAACCTGATGTGGCACAGCATGGACGGCAAAGATTACTGGTACGAAGACGGCAAGCGCCAGGGCTATGACCCGGCAGACGCCAGCTACCGCGGCAAAGAAATCTATGACCCTGCCTCCGATGCCTGGTACTGGCTGGATAACGTGCAGCAGGGTGCCAAGGCGGTCAGCAAGGACGTCTACCAGGAATCCGAAGCTGGCGACTGGGCCGAAAACGCAGACGGCACCGGCAAGTGGGTGCGGTATGACGCCAACGGCCACATGGTAAAAGGCTGGGATACCAACGCAAACGGCACCTATTACTTTGACCAGGTGTACGGCACCATGGCCAAAGGCATTGTGACGATCGATGGCAATCTGTACCTTTTTGATGTTGATACCGGCGTGATGCAGGCCAGCATCACGGACAGCGAGGAAGCCATGGCGGACCGCGTGATCGAGCTGGTCAACCAGGAGCGCACCTCCCGCGGGCTGCAGCCCCTGCTCAAGCACGATGGCCTGATGGTTGCTGCCGCGGCCCGCGCCAAGGAGCTTTCCCAGCGGTACAGCCACACCCGCCCCAATGGTTCCGAATGCTTTACCATTTTGTGGCACCTGGGCATTGACTATGCCTATGCCGGCGAAAACATTGCCATGGGCCAGAAAACCCCGGAGATCGTGATGAACGACTGGATGAACAGCTCCGGCCACCGCGCCAACATTTTGAGCGAAAATTTTGACTACATCGGCGTTGGCTACACCATGGTGGACGGCCACCCCTACTGGGTGCAGCTGTTTACCGGTGACTTTGACTGGTAAGCAGTTTGTAAACAAATTTGAAACACAGCCCCGCAGCCGTTGCATTTTTCCGGCTGCGGGGCTATACTGTTCTCATATACTTAACACATGCCAACTATTTGCATATGACAATAGAAAGGAGAGCCTTTATGGAGGGACATATTGGTGACCCGCGCAGCAAAGCCGTGATGCGCTACCTTGCCCGGCTGAAAAAGTCTGTGCGCCGCGGGGCGTCTTTAAGCCTTGCCAACGCCCCCAAGCTGCACCTTGGCATTCTGGAAGGGCTGCACCACGCCATTGAGCTGCGCGGCCAGGACGGCGCGGTGTATGTTTCGGACCTGGCGGATATCTTCAAGCAGCCGCTGCCGGCGGTTTCCCGCGGGCTGCGCACACTGGAGCAGGACGGCCTGGCCCAGCGCCAGACCGACCCCGCCGACCGCCGCCGCACCCTGGTGCGCATCACCCCCAAAGGGGAGGAATCCCGCCTGATCTGCGAAAGCCGCCTGAATGATTACATTACCGGCATTATGGATGACCTGGGCGAGGAATTCTGGCAGCGGTTCACGCAGGATGCCGAAACCCTGCTGCAGGCCATTGAGCGCCAGAACGAAAAGCTGCTGGCCGAAAAGGAGAAAACGCCATGACCAAAATTTTCAAACATCTGACAAAACACTGGGCGGCCTGCCTTGTTATTTTTGCCCTGCTGCTGGTGCAGGCATACGGCGATTTGACCCTTCCGGACTACACCAGCAAAATCGTGGATACCGGCATCCAGCAGTCCGGCATTGCAGACGCTGTGCCCGAAGTGGTGCGGGATTCCACCCTGCAGGCGCTGGAACTGCTGATGACGGACGCGGACGCCGCCGCGGTGGAAGCCGCTTACACCCAGCCGGGCAGTACCGAAAACGCGCTTGCTTCCGCCGCAAACTTACAGAAAAAGCTTGCCTCCCCCAATGATGTCCGCCTGCTGCGGGCCGATGCTGACCGGGATGCGTTGGCGGAAGTCTTTTCCACCCCGGATATCGTGCTCTATCTGGCTTCCGCCCAGGCTGCCGGGGAGGGCAGTGCCCCGGACGCGGCCGCGCTGGATACCGTTACCACCCAGTTTGCTGCCATGACCCAGATGCCCGGCTTCAGCCGGGATGCCGTGCAGGCCCAGCTGGCCGCCGCCATGGGCCAGGCCAGCGAAAGTGAGCTGAGCGGGCTTTCGGCCCAGGCGGTGCTGCTGGTGGGGCTGGAATACCAGGCCCTTGGCATCAGCGATGCAGTACAGATGAACTACCTGATGCACACCGGCGGCCGGATGCTGGGGCTGACCCTGTTGATGGTTGCCGCGGCGGTTCTGGTGGGGCTGCTTGCTTCCCGCGTGGCGGCTTCCATTGCGCGGGACCTGCGCCGCGGCGTGTTCCGCCGGGTGGTCAGCTTTTCTGCCGCTGAAACGGACAAATTCTCCACCGCGTCCCTCATCACCCGCACCACCAACGATGTGCAGCAGATCCAGATGACCTGCGTGATTTTGCTGCGCATGGTGGCGTACGCCCCCATCCTAGGCATTGGCGGCATCATCCATGTGGCACAGGCGGGTTCCAGCCTGACCTGGATCATTGTTTTGGCCGTGGCTTTGCTGCTGGCGCTGATTACGGTATTGATGCAGTTTGCCATGCCCAAGTTCAAGATCATGCAAAAGCTGGTGGACCGCCTGAACCTGGTATCCCGCGAAATTTTGACCGGCATTATGCCCATCCGCGCGTTCAGCCGCGAACAGCATGAAGAAGAGCGCTTTGACGCTGCCAACACCGACCTGATGCGCACCCAGCTGTTCACCAACCGGGTGATGGCCGCCATGATGCCCTTTATGACCCTGATTATGAACGGCACTTCCCTGTTGATCGTCTGGTTCGGCGGCAAACAGATCGATGCCGGTACCATGCAGGTAGGCAGCATGATTGCTTTTATCACCTACACAATGCAGATCGTGATGTCCTTCCTGATGCTGACAATGGTTGCCGTGATGCTGCCCCGCGCCGGTGTTGCCGCAGACCGCATTGACGAAGTGCTGACCACCGAACCGGCCATCCATGACCCCGCACCGGAAGCCATCCCCGCTGACCTTGGCCAGCACCACTGGAACGGCGAAGTCGCATTCCACCATGTCAACTTTACCTACCCCGGCTCCAGCGAAGACGCCCTGCACGATATTGATTTTGTCGCCAAACCGGGCCAGACCACGGCCATTATCGGCTCCACCGGCTGCGGCAAAACCAGCTTGCTGCATTTGATTACCCGTTTTTACGATGTGACCGGCGGCAGCGTGACGGTGGATGGCGTGGATGTGCGCCAGATGCCCCAGAGCACCCTGCGCGGCCTGCTGGGTTATGTGCCGCAAAAGGGGATGCTGTTCAGCGGCACGATCGACTCCAACCTGAAATTCGGCGGTGAGGAGATCACCGATGCCGATGTGCGCACCGCCGCCCGCATTGCCCAGGCGGAAGAGTTTATCTCTGCCAAGCCGGAAGGGTACGAAAGCCCCATTGCCCAGGGCGGCACCAATGTTTCCGGCGGGCAGAAGCAGCGGCTTTCCATCGCCCGCGCCATTGCCAAACACCCGAAGATTTACCTGTTTGACGACAGCTTCTCCGCGCTGGACTATAAAACCGACGTTGCCCTGCGCCGTGCGCTGAAAGCCGAAACCGGCGACGCTACCGTGATTATTGTGGCGCAGCGCATTTCCACCGTGCTGCACGCCAACCAGATTCTGGTTCTGGAAGACGGCCGCATTGTGGGCAAGGGCACCCACGCCCAGCTGATGGAAAGCTGCCCGGCCTACCAGGAGATTGCCCGCAGCCAGCTGAGCAACAAAGAGCTGGAACTGAAAGGAGAGGAAGCCTGATGCCGCATCCCGGACGAATGACGACCCAAAAGGCAAAAGACTTTAAGGGCACCATGCGCAGCCTGCTGGCAGAGCTGGGGCGCTACAAGTTCCGCCTGATCGCCGTGATTGTTTTTGCCGTTCTTTCCACAATTTTTAATATTGCAGGCCCCAAGGTGCTGGCCAAAGCCACCACTGCCCTGGCCACCGGCTGGGTGGCCAAGCTGCGGGGCACCGGCAGCATTGACTTTGGCTATATCGGCAAAATCCTGCTGATTCTGCTGGCCATGTATCTGGTTTCCGCCGCGTTCAGTTTCTGCCAGAGCTGGATCATGAGCGGGCTTTCGCAGAAGATGTGTTATGACTTCCGCCGCCAGATCAGCGAAAAGATCAACCGCCTGCCCCTTGCCTATTTTGAAAAGCGCACCGTGGGCGAGGTACTTTCCCGCATTACCAACGATGTGGACACCCTGGGCCAGAGCCTGAACCAGAGCATTACCCAGCTGATCACCAGCATTACCACCATGATCGGCGTGCTCATCATGATGCTGACCATCAGCCCCACCATGACGCTGATTGCCATTTTGATCCTGCCGGTCTCGATGGCGCTGGTGCTGTTGGTGGTCAAGTTCAGCCAGAAATATTTCCGCGCCCAGCAGAAAGTTCTGGGCACCGTGAACGGCCAGGTGGAGGAAGTATACTCCGGCCACAACGTGGTCAAAGCATTCAACCGCGAAGATGCCGTTCTAAATGATTTTGACGAAGCCAACAACCGCCTGTTTGAATCCGCCTGGAAAAGCCAGTTCCTTTCCGGCTTAATGCAGCCCATCATGACCTTTGTGGGTAACCTGGGGTATGTGGCGGTTGCCGTTTCCGGCAGCATTTTTGCCGCACGCGGCATTATCACCATCGGCGATATCCAGGCGTTCATCCAGTATGTGCGCAACTTTACCCAGCCCATCCAGCAGCTGGCCCAGGTCAGCAACATGCTGCAAAGCATGGCGGCGGCTTCGGAGCGCGTGTTTGAATTTTTGGGTGAGCCGGAAGAAGAACAGAAAGCCGACCCCGCCCGCCGGGCTGACCCCGCCTGCATTGACGGCCAGGTCACCTTTGACCACGTCAAGTTCGGCTATACGCCGGAAAAGACCGTTATCCGGGATTTCAGCTGCGATGTAAAACCCGGCCAGAAAGTTGCCATTGTCGGCCCCACCGGCGCGGGCAAAACCACCATGGTCAAGCTGCTGATGCGCTTTTATGACGTCAATTCCGGTGCCATCACGCTGGACGGCCACGATGTAAAGGACTTTGACCGCAGCGCCCTGCGCGAAGGCTTTGGCATGGTATTGCAGGATACCTGGCTGTTCCAGGGCACCATTATGGAGAACATCCGTTATGGCCGCCTGGACGCCACCGATGAGGAAGTCATCGCCGCCGCCAAGGCCGCCTGCGCCGACCACTTTATCCGCACACTGCCCGGCGGCTACCAGATGGAGCTGAACGAGGATGCTTCCAACGTGAGCCAGGGCCAGAAACAGCTGCTGACGATTGCCCGCGCAATTCTGGCGGACAACAAGATCCTGATCCTGGACGAAGCCACCAGCAGCGTGGACACCCGCACCGAGCAGCGCATCCAGACCGCGATGGACAACCTGATGCGCGGCCGCACCAGCTTTGTGATTGCCCACCGGCTTTCCACCATCAAGGATGCCGACCTGATTTTAGTCATGCGGGACGGCGACATTGTGGAGCAGGGCACCCACGACGACCTGCTGGCCGCCGGCGGGTTCTATGCCGATTTGTACAACAGCCAGTTTGAGGATGTAAGCGCGTAATCGTTTTACGGATTTTTACGGATTGAAATAACAAAAGCCCAAAGCCGCCGGTCAAATGGACCGTGCCGCTTTGGGCTTTTAGGTTTATAAACGGAAATTTATCTGCAAAGAATAAAAAGAGATGACGAAAACATTAGCTGATTTTAGAGCGATTTTTCGCCTTTCCTTCTGATAGGAACAATCCTGCCAACGTCAGCAAAGTCCCCACAACAGACAAAAACGTCAATTCTTCGTGCAGTACAAGAACGGATGTAAATACCGTAATGACCGGAACCATGTAAATGTATACGCTCGTCTTTACTGCCCCCAACTCCTTGACAGCAAAATTCCAAGTGACAAAGCAGACGGCGGATGCACCAACACCCAAGTACAGGAAGTTCAGCAGATACGTCATGTTAGCGAACCGTAAAAAATCCATAGGAGCATTAAAGACAAACAAGGTCGGTATCATAAATAGAATGCCATAGAAAAAAGTCCTGCGCGTTGACAGGATGACGGAATATCCAAAGCTGCTGATTTTCTTCGTCAGGATGGAGTAAAGCCCCCACACAACAGCAGCAACCACAGCCAGAATATCACCGACCGGATTCAGTTCCAACTGTGCACCGTTGAAGCTGATACATATAATTCCTGCCATTGCAATAATAAAACCAACAAAGAATTTTATATGCAGATGTTCTTCTGTGCGCATGAATATCTGCGACAGAATTGCTACAAAAAACGGAGCGATAGAGACGACTACACCGACATTGGATGCTAATGTATAGGTCAACGCAATATTTTCCAATAGATAATAGAGGAATATTCCACACAACCCGGCTGCAATAAAGGTGACTTCTTGTTTCCAATCGGAGGTTTTCAATCTTTTGGGGCTTACAAGGAGCAGAACAATGTATCCTATCAGAAAACGAAAAAACAGGATTTCAACAGGAAGGAAGTCCCTTAACAATATTTTTGTTGCAATAAAGGTGGAACCCCAGATTGCAATCGTCAGCAGGGCTGATAAATGCCCTTTTGTTTTTGCTTCCATAGCCGACACCGCTCCTTATCTGAGTAATCCGAGACTACCCGTCAGCTTATTTACTTTCTTCTTGTTGCCGACCATGGCGATTCCCAGATAAAGCAAATCGTCTTTGGTTGCATTCTGCATGGTGTCAGTATAATCCACATAATTCATGCTCTGTTGCGCGACATTCGTAAAGTCAATGCAGGAAATGTCCTCAAATTCCTGTCCAAACAGTTTGTTGCGTATTTCTGCCACCTTATCTGCCGATGCCTTTAGCACAGGTACGGGAACTTGGATCAAGCCATAATGCTTGTGATGCTCGGCATCTTCAATGTCATTGCCGGAAATATCCGGACGCAGTTTACCAAGTGCGATAGAGAGTATTGCAGTCACATTTGCGATAACGCCAAGTTCCATCCCCTCATCCACTACAATAACACATTTTTCGTCTTTAACATTCATTTTTTAATCCTCTCTATGCTCTTCAATTTCTTGTTTTTAAATATTCTTCGATGGGGCGCATCCAGTTTTCCCGCGCAATCGCGGCTGCTTTTGGGGCATCTTTGCTTTTCAGTGCAGCCAGCAGTTCATTATGTTCTGTGACAGAATCCATTGTCAAAATAATAGCCTTTTGAAAAAAGAGTTTTCTGACATGAGCCTGAAGCATTTCTGTCATATTTGTCAAATATGGGTTGTCACACTTGCCTACGATAATTTTATGGAATGATTCATCTCGTTTTAATGCTGTATAGTAGTCTTTATCTTGCAATGCTTTTTCAAACTCAATGTTTAGCTGGTTTAATTGATCTATCATGGTTTCGTCTGAGTTTACTGCGGCTATTTCTGCTGCCAAAGATTGGAGAACTGCAAGCGGGGGCAGCAGTTTGCTGAGTTCATCCGGGTTCGATTCATTTACATAAGTTGCAACACCGGGCTTCATGGAAATAAACCCCTGTTGGCTGAGCATTTGAAGCGCCTCCCGAACAGGGGTACGGCTGATATTGATTGCTTTTGCTAATTCCACATCATTGATTTTTTCTCCGGGTTTAAGTGTTCCATCTATAATCCATTCTTGGATTTGTTGGAATGCGCGTTCCTTTGCAGATAGCTGTTTTTCAGCTTTATAGTCTAATGGAATAGGCATGATATTCACCTCCTGGGCATAGTGTAGCACAAAGCCTTCCAGAATGCAATATATCGCATTCTGGAAGGCTATAAAACCAATTTCCAAATAAAAATTCCCCTATTTTGCTCTTACGGATTCAGCACAAGGACAAAATAAAGGAAAATACATAGCAATTCGCTATCTAAAGAATTGAAAATCCTGTAAAACCAGGAACTCTCAAAAAATGTCTCAACAAATTCCGATTTATTGCTTTCAGTATATCACATTCTCTATTATTTTTCCTGCTTTTCTTTTGATCGTGTTCACCCCTGTCATTTTCACATAAATCAAAACCACCCGTTGAACGGGTGGTTTGAACAGGCCCTATAAGGGCCTAATACCTGTGGTAGCTCCCTAAAGGGAGCACAGAATGGTCTGGCAATCACACTTTTACCACAGGCTGCCCCCTACTCGGGGGCATTTTTTATGCCTGTTGGCTCTTCTTGCCTGTAAACGAATCTACAAATTCTTTCATGCTTAACTGATCATTTGCGATGTCTTCTTGGAGTTGATTTCTTATGTAATCTCTTATCGCTCCCTCGTACTTGCCTACTGTATCAACGTAATATCCCCTGCACCAAAAGTGCCTGTTTCCGTACTTATACTTTAAATTTGCGTACCTATCAAATATCATTAGGCTGCTTTTACTCTTCAAGTACCCCATGAAACTCGCTACACTTATGTGCGGTGGTATCTCTACCAGCATGTGAATGTGATCCGGGCAGCATTCTGCCTCTATTATCCTTATTCCTCTTCTTTCACATAATTCTCGCAATATTTTCCCTATATCTGCACGCAACTTCTTATATATTATTTGTCGCCGATATTTTGGTGCAAATACTATGTGGTATTTGCATCTACACTTGCTATGTGATAAACTTTTTATGTCATCCATTTGACATGAACCTCCTGTGCTCTCTTTTGGTGGTTGCCAGACCTCTTCTATCTTAGCACAGGAGGTTCTTTCTGTTTACTAAAGTATTTTTTCCAACCCCCAGTTGAACTGGGGGTTTTGTCATGCCTATTCGGCGCCAAAAACACCAAAGGGCCAGCGTGCAGTGCTGGCCCTTTGGTGCGGTATAGGAAAACATAAAAAAGAGAATGGCAATGTTAGGGGGGTACCTGAAAATTCAAAATCCAAGCGGTTGGTTTCAGGTTCACCCTGGGGCGGCCTCACACGCCGCCGGGCAAGATCATACGATCTTGCGGGATTTGTGAACGCCGGTCTTTAAGAATTCGACCCATTCGGCCACGTTCACGGCGTGATCGCCAAGGCGTTCCAGATATTTGGTCACCATGAACAGATCCAACGCGGTCTCTGCCTCGGTGGGGTGGGCGGCAATGTACTGGGCAATTTCACTGCTGATGCGCCCGAACGCGGCGTCAATGACGTCATCATGGGCGATCACTTCCGCGGCGGCGGCAAGGTCCACCTGCACATAGGCGGCAATGGAGCGCTTGACCATCTTCAACACATCATCGCCCATTTTCAGGATATCTTCCAGCACGCCCACAGCATCGGTGGATTTGGAGTGCAGGTGCAGCACCAGCTCCGCAATATCGCTGGCCTGGTCGCCGATGCGCTCCACATCCGTTACCATTTTCAGGGCTGTGCTGACCTTGCGCAGGTCCGAAGCCACCGGCTGCTGGCGCAGCAGCAGCTGCAGGCAGCGGTGTTCGATCTCGTGTTCGCCTGCGTCGATCTGGCTGTCACGCGCAACCACGCTGCGGGCCAGTTCAATATCGTCATTGCGCAGGGCAGTCAGTGCGCTTTCAATGGCAGCACCGGCTTCGTGGCCCATGCGGGCCAGCAGGGTATCCAGCTGTAAAAGCTCTTCATCATAAGATTTACGCACACTAGGCATGGTATTGCTCCTCCGATCAACCAAAACGGCCGGAAATATAATCTTCCGTGCGCTTGTCCACAGGGGTGGAGAACAGGCGTTCCGTATCGCCCATTTCCACCAGCTCACCCAGCAGGAAGAACGCCGTCTTATCCGAAATACGGGCGGCCTGCTGCATGTTATGGGTCACGATCACAATGGTGTAGCGGTCCTTCAGTTCCAGGGCCAGTTCTTCCACCTTGGAGGTCGAGATGGGGTCCAGAGCGGAGGTCGGTTCGTCCATCAGCAGAACTTCCGGCTCCACAGCCAGGGCGCGGGCAATGCACAAACGCTGCTGCTGGCCGCCGGACATACCCAGGGCGCTCTTGTTCAGGCGGTCCTTCACTTCGTCCCAGATGGCGGCACCGCGCAGGCTCTTTTCCACAATTTCATCCAGCTGCGCCTTGCTGCGCACGCCGTGGGTGCGGGGGCCGTAAGCGATGTTATCATAAATGCTCATCGGGAAGGGGTTGGGCTTCTGGAACACCATGCCAACCCGCTTGCGCAGCACGTTGACATCCATCTTATCCTTATAGATATCCACGCCGTCCAGCAGGATATCGCCGGAGATGCGGCAGCCTTCCACCAGGTCGTTCATGCGGTTCAGGCTTTTCAGGAAAGTAGACTTGCCGCAGCCGGAAGGACCGATGAACGCCGTGATCTCTTTTTCGGGGATAGCGATATTGATATTTTTCAGTGCATGGAAGTTGCCGTAATACAGGTCCATGTTTTTAACTTCAAATTTATTCATCATGCAGTTCCTTTCGGCATTACTTTTTGGCAAGGCGGCCGGCAATAAAGCTGGACAGGCTGTTGATGAGCAGCACCAGCAGCAACAGCACCACAGCGGTACCATAGGTTTCGCTGATATGCAGGCCCTCGTTAGAAAGCAGGTACATATGCGTGGCAAGGGTACGGGTGGAGCTGAACACGCTGGTGGGCACAGCGGCAACGGTGCTGGCCGTGTAGATCAGGGCAGCGGTTTCGCCCACAATACGGCCCGTTGCCAGGATAACACCGGACAGAATGCCCGGCATGGCGCTGGGCAGCACAATGGTGAACACGGTGCGCAGCTTGCCTGCGCCCAGGCCAAAGCTGCCTTCGCGGTAGGAATCCGGCACCGCCAGCAGGGCTTCCTCGGTGGTGCGCATAATGACCGGAAGAACCATGATGGCCAGGGTGAACGCACCGGCAATCAGGCTGTAGCCCCATTTGAGCTGCATGACAAAGAACAGCATACCGAACAGGCCGTATACGATGGAGGGGATGCCCTGCAGTGTTTCGGTGGTGATGCGCACCACCTTGACCAGCTTGTTGCCGCGCTTGGCGTATTCCACCAACCAGACCGCCGCAAAAATGCCCAGCGGTGTGGCAATGGCCAGCGAGAATGCCGTCATCAGAACCGTATTGATGAGGGCGGGCATCAGGGATACGTTGTCGGAATTATAGGTCCACTCAAACAGAGACGGCTTGAGATTGGGAATACCGTTGACCAGGATATAGCCGATCAGGAACACAAGGATCGCCACGGTAATCAGGGCCGCCAGCCGCACCAGCCAGCGCATGACAAAGGCATACGCACGGGCCGCCATGCGGTTTTCGTGGCGGGCGGGGGGAACGATTTTCGCATTTGCGTGGGTCATATCACCGGTTTTACCGGTGGTTGCAGCAAAATCAGCCATTCTTTTCGCCCCCCTTTACAAGACTGAAGCAGAGATTGATCAGCAGAATGAAAACGAACAACACAACGCCGGTTGCGATCAGCGCTTCGCGGTGCAGGTCTGCAGCGTAACCCATCTCAATAACGATGTTGGAGGTCATCGTGCGCAGGCCCTGGAACAAGCCCTTGGGCATCCAGGTCTGGTTGCCGGCAACCATAACAACAGCCATCGTTTCGCCGATGGCGCGGCCAACACCCAAAATCACGGCGGACATCACGCCGCTTTTGGCGGCGGGCAGCACCGCGCAGAACACGCTGCGCTCATGGGTAGCGCCCAGAGCCAGGCTGCCCTCGTAATAGCTTTGGGGCACAGCGTCCAGGCTGGTTTTGCTGACCGTGATGATGGTAGGCAAAATCATGATACCCAGCAGCAGGCTGGCGGTGAACAGGCTCATGCCCTTGCCGCTTTTAACGTGCAGCACAGTTTTGAAAAAGTCCGATTTGACCATAGCCTGCACCGCCGGGACCATAACGATCATGCCGAAGAAGCCGTACACGACCGAGGGGATACCGGCCAGCAGCTGTACTGCCGGCAGAAGCACCTTGTTGATGCGGGGCGATGCAAAGCGGGACATATAGATGGCTGTCAGCAGCCCGATGGGCACACCCACAATGATGGCACCTGCGGTGACATAGATGCTGCCCAGGATCATGGGCAGGATGCCGTACAGGTTGTTGCCGGGTTTCCAGGTGGTGCCAAGCAGGAACTTGAGAGGACCGATTTCAAAAATGGTGGGCAGGCCGTTTGCAAACAAGAAGATACAGATCAGTGCCACGGCCAGAATGGAGATGCACGCACAGGCGGTAAACACGCACTGCATGACGATCTCTTTCAGGTGCGAAGTTGTTGTTTTCATTTTCCTATACTCTCCTGTCTTTGCTCAGGAACTATATACCGATGGCTTTCAAAAAACGGCCGTTGCCGCCTTTTGCCGCCGCAACAGCCGTTTTCTTTAGAAAGGGGGTTTACTGAACGTCTGCCCAGGTGGTCAGCTCGCCGGTGTAGATGCCCTTGATCTGATCAACGGTCAGGTTTTCAGTGGGGTTGTCGTTGCTGACGATGACGGCGATGCCATCCTTTGCCAGGACAGTTGCCTTTGCGCCGCCCTCAACCTCGGAATCTTTCAGCTCACGGCTGGCCATGCCGATGGTGTAGGTGCCATCCAGTGCACCGGAAACACCAGTGGTGGAGTCGGTGGTCTGGAGTTCCAGGGTTGCGTTGGGGTTCACGGTCTTATAAGCTTCGATCAGTTTTTCCATCAGCGGAGAAACGGAGGAAGAACCGCCAACCACGATCTTGCCTTCAGGCTGGGTGCTGGTGTAATCAGCGCCAACATCGCCGATGTAGCCTTCCTCGGTGGCCAGGGCTTGACCATCAGCGCTCATGCAGTAAGCGATGAAGTCCACGGCAACGGGGTCGGTAGCTTCACCATTGGTGACGATGTTGAACGGACGAGCCAGGGTGTAAGTACCATCCTTCACGGTGTCAGCGCTGGGGGCAACGCCTTCAACGGTAACAGCCTTAACATCATTGTTCAAGGAGCCCAGGCTGATATAGCCGATAGCAGTCTCATCGTTGGAAACAGCGGTCAGAACGCCGTTGGTGGAGCTCTGGATGGCAGCAGCCTCGGTGGTGTTGTCAACCTTTTCGCCTGCATCGTTCTTGGCTTCCACGCCGGTCAGCTCGATGAAAGCGCCGCGGGTGCCGGAGCCATCCTCACGGGAAATCACGGTGATGTCCTGATCGACATCAAAATCACCGGCAGCCGGTGCAACAGCGGCTTCGCTGGAAGCAGCCTCGCTGGAAACGGCCTCGCTTGCGGGGGCAGCCTCGCTGGAAGCAGCGGAGGATGCCGGGGTGGAACCACAGGCGGCCAGGCTGAGAGCCAGGGCAGCAGCAACTGCAACGGAAACATTACGCTTTAACATAAACTTTCTTCTCCCTTATTGTATCTATTTACTCTATCTCACACATTCGCTCAGGGGTTCGTGTTTTCCTATTCGCTCTTCCTGAGTGCGTATTTATTGTACCGCACCGCCCTGCCGGTATCGACCATAGTGCAGTACAATCCGGGTAAAGCTTTGGTAATGTAAGCCGCTTATTTGCAAAGTTTGTGTAAAGTTGCCCAAAATCCATATCCCAAATCTTTACAATATGCCGATTTTGGCATTTTCCCTGCGTCAATTCGCCATTTTACACGTTCTTTACAATTCTTTTACTGGCTTTTGGTGTTCTTTGCCCCCTGTTTGCTATTATAATAGGTAACGGTATAGTGCCATTGTGGGCATTTGTAAAATCGCTTGGTTCGGTTTTGCTGCAGGTGCATTTAGGCTGCGCCTGAAAAAAGAAAACATAATAAAAGAGAAATGGAAGTGTAACCCCCTGTATGAGCATTTTTAATGTGTTCACGCTGATGGGCGGTATTGCCATGTTCCTTTACGGCATGGACCTCATGGGCAAAGCCCTTGAGCAGACCGCTGGCAGCAAACTGCAAGGCATCCTTTCCAAAATGACGGCCAGCCCGGTGCGCGGGCTGCTGCTGGGCATGGTCGTCACTGCAGTGATCCAGTCCAGCGGTGCCACCACCGTTATGGCGGTCGGCTTTGTCAACTCCGGCCTGATGGAGCTGCACCAGGCCATCGGCGTCATCATGGGTGCCAACATCGGTACCACCGTTACCGGCTGGCTGCTCTCGCTTTCAGGCCTGGAGGGCGATTCCTTCGCCATCCAGATGCTGAACCCCAACGCGTGGGCCCCCATCCTTGGCTTCATCGGCATTTTCCTTTATATGATGGGCAAGGACAAAGACCGCCGCAGCGGCGTGGGCAAGATCATGGTGGGCTTTTCCATCCTGATGGCCGGCATGAACACCATGTCCCACGCCATGAGCCCCCTGGCGGATGAGCCGTGGTTCATGGACCTGTTCCTGAGCTTCAAGAACCCGATCCTGGGCGTGCTGGCCGGTGCTGTGCTTACGGCCGTATTGCAGTCTTCCTCCGCTTCGGTTGGTATTTTGCAGGCGCTCACCTCCACCGGTGCCGTCACCTATGCGGCGGCGGTTCCCATCATCATGGGCCAGAACATCGGCACCACCGTTACCGCGCTGATTTCCTCTGCTGGTGCCAACAAAAATGCTAAGCGCACCGCGTTTGTTCACCTGTATTTTAACCTGATCGGCACGCTGGTGTTCCTGTGCGGCTTTTACGGGCTGCATGCGTTGCTGGATTTCTCGTTCTACAATGAGACCGCCAACACCTTTGGCATTGCCATTGTGCACACCGTGTTCAACGTTGTGACCACCGCCATCCTGCTGCCGTTCAACCGCGTGCTGGAAAAGCTGGCCATCCTGACCGTGCCGGACAGCAAAGACCAGGCGACCGAGCAGCATTCCCTGCTGGACGAACGCCTGCTTTCCACCCCGTCCGTTGCTGTGGGCCGCGCCATGCTGACCGGCGGCGATATGGCCGAGATCTGCCGCACTTCCCTGCTGCAGGCCATGTCCCTGACCCACAAGTGGGATGAAGCCATTGCTGACGAGGTGAACCGCAAAGAAGATGCCGTGGACCATTATGAGGACGTTCTGGGCACCTATCTGGTCAAGCTGAGCGCCAAGACACTTTCCCGCGAGGACAACCGCACCATCAATACCCTGCTGCACACCATCAACGACCTGGAGCGTATCTCTGACCACTCGGTCAACCTGCTCAAGGCCGGGCAGGAAATTCAGGAAAAGTCCATCCACTTCAGCCACGAAGCAATCGACGACCTTTCTGTTCTGGAAGCTGCCGTGCAGGATATCGTGAACCGCACCGTGGATGCGTTCCAGAAGAACGACTGCTATGCTGCCGGTAAGATCGAGCCGCTGGAGCAGGTTGTGGACGGCCTGGTGCGCGAAGTCAAAACCCGCCACATTGCCCGCCTGCAGGCCGGCGCCTGCACCATCGAGTACGGCTTTGTGCTGGATGATCTGCTGACCAACTACGAGCGCATTGCGGACCACTGCTCCAACATTGCCGTTGCGATGATTGAAGTATCGGAAGACCGCTTTGATACCCATGAATACCTGAACCACATCAAAAACGGTGAAAGCCCCAGTTTTGAAAAGCGCTATGAGCGCTACCGCGGCCGCTACACCTTTGAGCCCGGCCCCAACGGAACTGCCGCTGCACCGGAGAAGAAAAAATAATTATCGCAGGGCTTTCCCCTGTAAAATGGGCCGGAACCTGTCGCATATCGCGGGTTTCGGCCTGCTTGTTTGGAGGATCCTATGATCTATATTGTTGAAGATGACGCATCCATCCGTGAGCTGGAGCAGTATGCTCTGCAAACCAACCAGTACACCGTCCGCGGGTTTGAGGACGGAGCTTCTTTCTGGACTGCCGTGCGGGAGACCGTGCCCGACCTGGTGATTCTGGACGTTATGCTGCCCGATGAGGACGGCTATCAGATCCTGGGCCGCCTGCGGGAGACCGCCGCCACCCGCACCGTACCGGTCATCATGGTCACAGCCAAAACCAGCGAGATTGATGTGGTAAAGGGGCTGGACCACGGTGCGGACGACTACCTCTGCAAGCCGTTCGGCATCATGGAGTTCATCAGCCGCGTCAAGGCGGTGCTGCGCCGCGCCAGCACCGCACCGGCCAGCACCACCACCCTGCGGTTTGGGGATATTACACTGGATGACGTTGCCCGCACCGTTACGGTGGACGGCGAGCCGGTGGAGCTGACCTTTAAGGAATACTCTCTGCTGCATTTCTTTTTGGAACACCCCGAAGAAGTTCTGGCCCGCGAGCGCATCATGAAAGCCGTGTGGGACACCGATGACCTGTTGGAAAGCCGCACCATTGACATGCACGTGCGGACCCTGCGTCAAAAACTGGGCCACGCCGGGGACGCCATCTGCACCGTGCGCAAGGTAGGGTACAAACTGTCCGCCAAGGGCACGGAGGCCGGGGAAGATGCCTGATACCGCCGAAACTGCCCACATCACTGCGCCGCGCAGCATGGCTCACCTGCTGCGCACCACTTTGATGGCTGTGGGTATTTTATCCCTCCTGCTCAGCGTTGTGGGGGCGGCACTGCTGTTCCAGCACGCTTTTGCCGAGCAGTTTGACACTGACCTTTCCCGCACGGTGGAAGCCATTGCGGTGGGGTATGAGCATTCTGCCGCCCCACAGCCGGAGCAGCTGGCCCAGTATGCGGACGGCCTGCGCCTGACCCTTGTGGCCCAGGATGGCACTGTTTTGTACGATTCTGCCACTGCGGACCCCAGCACCCTGCCCAACCATGCCGACCGGCCGGAGATCCAGCAGGCTATGGCCGAGGGCACCGGCACCAGCGTGCGCCGCAGTGCGACCCTTGGGTACGACACCCATTATTATGCTGTGCGCCTGACGGATGGCAGCGTTTTGCGCCTGGCGGACGAAACCAGCAACATATGGAGCAGCTACAACCGCGTGCTGCCGGTTCTGGTGGCCGGGTGCATCCTGATCATCATTCTGGCGCTGGTGCTGGCGCAGGTCATTACCAAGCATTTGGTCCAGCCCATCACCCGCATGGCGGAGCACCTGGACTGCATCGAAGCCAACGTGCCGTATGAGGAGCTGATCCCGCTGGCGCACACGGTACAGTCTGACCGCAAGCTGCGGGAGGACAACGAGACCATCCGCCGGGAGTTTACCGCCAATGTCAGCCACGAGCTGAAAACCCCGCTGACAAGCATTTCCGGCTATGCGGAACTGATTGAAAACCGGATGGCAAAGCCGGAGGACATCCCCACCTTTGGCCACCGCATCCACAAAGAAGCCCAGCGCATGATCACGCTGGTATCGGATATTTTGCAGCTTTCAGAGCTGGACGGCATGAGCAAGCAGCAGGAAAACAGCCCCACCGCCGATTTTGTGCCGGTGGACCTGGGCGTGCTGGTCAAGGATGTTGCCACCAACATGACGGTGAACGCCCGCAAAGCCTACATTACGCTGCAATACAAAGTACAGCCCGTTACGGTGCGCGGCAGCCACGATCTGTTGACCGAGCTTGTAACCAACCTGTGCGACAACGCCATCCGCTACAACCGGCCGGGCGGCCATGTGGAGCTGAGCTGCGGCACCAATGCGGATGGCTGCCCGTATTTCTGCGTGGAGGACAACGGCATCGGCATCCCACAGGACAGCCAGAGCCGCGTGTTTGAGCGCTTTTACCGGGTAGACAAGTCCCGGTCCAAGGCGACCGGCGGAACGGGTCTGGGGCTTGCCATTGTCAAGCATATTGCCGTTCTGCACGGTGCGCGCATTGATCTGGAATCCACCGTCGGCACCGGCACCACCATTCGTATCATCTTCCCGAAAGCGTGATGGGTTTTCCGGGGGATTGGGCGGCCTTTTTGAAAAAAGGCCTGGCGAAAAACTTTAATCGGACATTATAACAAAGGCAGAAATAGAAAAGGCATGTGCTTACATCTTTGAGGGATGGGGCACATGCCTTTTTCTTATTGTTTTTTGCGCGAATTTTCATAGGCAACCAGGCAAAGTTCCGGCGGGGTCAGCTGACCCCGCCCTACCAGTTGTTTTCTTGTTGGCCGCCCATCATAAAACGCCCCGTAGGGAACGGTCTTGACCGTTCCGGAACTTTGTGGTGCATGCCATAACCAAAATTCATAGCAAACTCCGCCATATGCTTTGGCTTCCCTTGAGGGTGACTCCCCGCAGGGCGGGGAGATGTCGCGGAGCGACAGAGGGGACCGGGCTCTGTTTGCGCGCTGTCGCCGCAGGCGACTGAAGGGTGTTTCCATAGGCAAAACCCAAAAATTCATATTGCCAACCACCCGCGGCGGCCAGAGGGCTGGCCGCCCTACTGCGCAGTAATTATAAGCAGATCATTTCAAAATCAAAATACATAATAATTCCTATGTCCGGGGCGTCGGGGACGCCGCCCCCTACAAGTAATTTTCTTGTTTCTCACTCAATTTTTCATATGCAGCCAGGCCGGGTTCCGGCGGGGTGGGGGTGACCCCGCCCTACCCCCTCATTTTTCCGTCAACCGTCCCATGTTTCCCTCCTGCACACAATATTTTCCGCAAAACTCTCCCATTTTCCACCCCGCCACAGGGCAGTTTTCAACATTCGGTGCGTTTTTTACAAAGAATTCCTCCTGCTTGTGTTCAGTTTTCCACCATCGGCGCAGAACAATTAAGCGTTATTTCGTAATCTATTCCTGCGTGATTTTGCAACTCTGAGTTTTCAACGTTTTTCACGGGTTTTCCCACCGTTTCCACTGTGGAAAAGTTGAAAACATTGTTCAAAGACATAAATCTTTTACATTTACATTTGTAACATCTTGGTTACACTCCTCGTTTATATATAATAGAAAGCTGAATTTTCCGCCAAAGGAGGTTATCGTATGGGAATGCACAGCACTTATACCGCAACGCATTACAAGGATTTGAATATTGACTGGCAGGCACGCGCCGTTACGCGCCATGGGGAGGATATCCCCCTGACTCCGCAGGAGTTTGCCCTGCTGCAAGTGCTGTATGACCACCGCGGCCAGGCTGTAAGCCGCGGCGACCTGCTGCATACCGCCTGGGGTTACCCCTGCATCGGCATTACCCGCACGGTGGATGTACATATCCAGCATCTGCGCCGCAAGCTGGGGCTGAAGCAGGAGATCCAGACCATTTACCGCGTGGGGTACACCCTTTCTTAAGCTACACCCTAAAAATAATTGGGAACACAAATCAATATTTTTTCCGTTTGCACCCGTCAAAGTCCGGTTTATCACCCTTGTCTTGTGATATAATAGGGATATTCCGGTGTAGCTGAAAAAATCACAGCTGTTTTGCAGGCGCAAGCCTCGGCTGCGCTTGCAAAAACCAGCTAAACTTCGACTTTTCAGGTACATCAAAGGCAAAAAAATGTAAGCAGCAGGCTTGACATTCCGTTGCGGCGGGGGTATCCTGAATACAGGAACAGAATTTAAGCATCGCACGGTTCTGCCCCGTGCAGTGCAGGTAAAGTGAGGCTCCCGCCATGAGCAGAATGTATGATATCATCCAGGAGCTGTGCCGCCGCGACGGCACTGACGTAACCAAAATGTGCCGCGCGCTGAAAATTCCGCGCAGCACCCTGTCGGAGCTGGCATCCGGCCGCACCAAACAGCTAACACTGAAGCACGCGCGGCCCATTGCCGAGTATTTTGGCGTTACCATCGCCCAGCTTGCCGGGGATGAACCGCTGGAAACCGAGCCGGACCAGACGGATGCCGTTTCGGACCTGATCCGCGATGAGCCCATTGCCGCTTACGAGAACTTGAAGCGTTACCTGACCGAAGAGGACAAGGCCGATATTGCCACCCTGATCCGCCTGCGCGCGGAGATCAACCAGGGCAAGCAGTAAGCCCTTTGGCCGGGGCTGCGCGTGCGGGAGGGGCACGAATGTTCAAATATACCCTTGCAGCCACACTGGACGAAATGGACCGGGAGGGCATTACCGTTGCGGAATGCCCGCTGCGCAGCATGCGCTGCCTTTCTTTACAGAACGGGCGCATTGTGGGCATCAACACCGCGCGGTTTGATTCTTCCGCCGAAGTGCGCACCGCCCTGATCCATGAGGACGGGCATTTTGCCAGCGGCGCATTTTATCTGCCGTATTCGCCCTACCAGCTCAAGGCGCAGGCCGAATACCGGGCCGATAAGGCTGCCGTGCTCAAGCACATCCCCTACCCCGAACTCGCCGCCCGTCTGCGCCGCGGCGACACCCTTGCCGACGCCGCCGAATACTTTTGCGTGACCGAAGATTTCCTGCGCAAAGCCTATGACCTGTACCGCGATATGGGGTACAGCTTTGGGGCCGAGGAAAAGGCGTAAATATATAAAACAGCCGCCCTGACGTTTTTGCGTCAGGGCGGCTTTGTGTTTATATGCCTGATTTTATTTACTTTTCTTTTTCCCACGGCTGCAAGGGGGCCAGGAAGCCCGCGTCCTGCAAGGCTTTGCCGATCAGGTCCAGGCGGTCGGGGGTAGCGGCCTCCACAAGATGGTAGTGGTAGCCGTCCGTTGCGGTGGAAAGCACGGTGGAAGCGCCGCCGGACAATGCCTGCAAAAACTCCTGCACATCCTGGCGGGAGCGGATATCCATTTCCGCGGTGATGCGCCCATAAACGCGGTGACTGATGCTGATATTTTTCACCCGGCCGCCGTGGTCCACGATCAGGTTCAGCTCCTGCCCGGCCTGCTCCGGGGTGTGGCGGACCTTAAACTCCCGCAGGCAGCCGGTTTCCTGCTGCTGCAGGATATAACCGCGGTTGGTGGAGATAATATTGGGCCGAGATGCCCGGATAACGGCCAGGTCCTGCACAATTACCTGGCGGCTGACCCCAAACCGCGCGGCCAGATCCTTGGCCGCAATGGGGGCATCGGCCTGGTTAAGCAGGGCCAGAATTTCTTCCCGGCGCTGTGCGGTCGTCATGCGGGTGCCCCCTTTCCCATCAGGCTGTCCAGTTCTGCATCGTTCATGGCGTTTGCTTCTTCCTTTCACACGGGTTCTGAAAACAGTATAGCACCTGCCGCGCGCCGGTGCAAACGGGTGAGCGAAATTTCCCTGTCTGCGGCTTGACAGGGTTCCTATCTAGTGATATATTTATCTCATAAAGATACAAATACATCACACAAGAGGTCATTGCCATGAACCACTCCACTATCAAGCACATTGTTCTGCCCGGCATTTTCTGCGCCGCCTGTTTGGGGGCTTCCATTTGGTACAGCGTTGTTTTTAATGATTCCCGGCTGATTGCCCCCACGGATTTTTCCACTTACGTCTTTCAGGTGCAGGATCTGCCGCTGATGCTTGCCTGTATTTTGTGCGCTGCTTACCTGATTTGGCTGTTTGTGCGCGGATTTCTGCACGCGCAAAAGGGCTCCGCCACCACCCGCACCATTGACCCGCGGTTTGGTTTTTTGGGGCTGCTGGGCTTTTTGGGCATGCTTGGCTTTTGGGTTTACCCGCAGACCGGGGAAGTTTTTCCCTTTGCGTTCTTTTTGTTCTTTGGCTTTTTCGGGTTCTTTTTTGAGGGCAAAATGTCCCACACGCTGATGGACGAGCGCTACACCGAAAACCGCGCCAAAGCACAGCTGACGGCTGCCAAAACGGCGTTGAGCATTATTTTTGTGGCGGTCATTCTGCTGGCGCAGGGGCACGGCGGGGATGCGGTGCTGATTGCGCTGTTGATCGTGCTTTCCCTCACACTGGCGCTCTACCTGTTTTTGAGCGAGTACCTGCTGTACCGCTATGACCACGACGACCTGCCCGCAGAAGATTTTGACGAAAGCGAGGGCTGACCCATGCCGGACTTTACCTGCAGGCTGAAGCAGTTCCGCCTTGCCAAAGGGCTGACGCAGGAGCAGCTGGCCAACGCCGTGGGCGTGCGGCGCGAAACCATTATGCGGCTGGAAAAGGCACAGTACAACCCTTCCCTCAAGCTGGCCGTGGATATTTCCCGCACCGTGGAAGCACCGATCGAGGAGATTTTTATTTTTGAGTAATTTTTGAGCACACAACAAACACCGGGCCGCATGCGGTATGGCATGCGGCCCGGCGTGTTATTTCAGGCTATATTCTGTTTGAAGCGCGGGGGTAAGATCAAACCACACCCTGGCTCATCATAGCGCTGGCGATCTTCTCAAAGCCTGCGATGTTGGCACCGGCAACCAGGTTGCCCTTCATGCCGTAACGCTCGGCTGCATCGGCAGCGTTCTTGTAGATGTTGATCATGATGTTGTGCAGGCGCTCGTCAACCTCTTCAAAGGTCCAGGAGAGGCGCAGGCTGTTCTGGCTCATTTCCAGGCCGGAAGTAGCAACGCCGCCGGCGTTGGAAGCCTTAGCAGGAGCGAACAGGATGCCGTTTGCCTGCAGGTAAGCGATAGCTTCCGGGGTAGAAGGCATGTTAGCGCCCTCAGCAACAGCATAGCAGCCGTTGGCAACCAGAGCCTTAGCACCTTCCAGCGGCAGCTCATTCTGAGTTGCGCAGGGCAGAGCGATATCGCAGGGAACAGTCCAGATGCCCTGGCTGCCCTCAACGTACTTAGCGGTGGGAACATAGTTCAGGTAAGTCTTGATGCGGTCACGCTTGACTTCCTTGATTTCCTTCATGACCTTGTAGTCAATGCCGTTCTCGTCCACAATGTAGCCGTTGGAGTCGCTCATGGCGATGACCTTGCCGCCCAACTGGGTAGCCTTCTGGTTTGCATAGATAGCAACGTTGCCGGAGCCGGAGATGACCACGCGCTGGCCCTCAAAGCTCTTGCCGGCGTCAGCCAGCATTTCCTTGGCAAAGTAGCACAGGCCGTAACCGGTAGCCTCGGTACGGGCCAGGGAGCCGCCGAACGGGATGCCCTTGCCGGTCAGAACGCCGGAATACTCGTTGCGCAGGCGCTTGTACTGGCCGAACAGATAGCCGATCTCGCGGCCGCCAACGCCGATATCACCGGCGGGCACGTCGGTATCGGGGCCGATGTGGCGGTACAGCTCGGTCATGAAGCTCTGGCAGAAGCGCATGACTTCGGCATCGCTCTTGCCGTGGGGGTCAAAGTCAGAACCGCCCTTGCCGCCGCCCATGGGCAGGCTGGTCAGGCTGTTCTTGAAGCACTGTTCAAAGCCCAGGAACTTCAGGATAGACAGGTTGACAGAAGAATGGAAGCGCAGACCGCCTTTGTAGGGGCCGATGGCAGAGTTGTACTGCACACGGTAGCCGCGGTTGACCTGCACCTTGCCGGCGTCATCCACCCAGGGCACACGGAACATGATCACGCGCTCCGGCTCAACCAGGCGCTCGATCAGGCCAGCCTTTTCATACTCAGGATGGGCCTCAACAACGGGCTCCAGGCTTTCGAGAACTTCCTCAACAGCCTGCAGGAACTCTTTCTGTTCGCCATTGCGCTTTACAAGGCCCTGGTACACTTCGTTCAGATAAGCATTTTTGATAGACATGGGTATACACTCTCCTTTTTGGTGGGCTGCTGTTTTCCGCTTCCGGCCGCACTGCCGGGCCCCTTGAAACTGGCGGAAAGCGCGCGGTCCTCTATTTCTTTCACCGGTATTTATATTAGCACGCTAAAGTGCATTTGACAATATTTTTTGAAAAATTTTGTTTGTGCGATGGCGGCAAGTGTATCCCATTTGCACACAAATGATGGTTTTTTACGCTTTTACCTCGTTTTTCAGTTCCTCACCGCGGGCAAAGGCGCGGGCATTTTCCAGCGTGATGGCCGCAATGCTCTGCAGAGCGGTGCGGGTAAAGAACGCCTGGTGGCTGGTGATGACCACATTGGGGAAGCTGAGCAGCACCGGCACCACCTCGTTTTCCAGCACATCGTCGGAGAAATCCTGGAACACCTGGTCGTCCTCATCCTCGTACACATCCAGGCCCACGCCGCCGAACTTGCGGGCGCGCAGGGCTTCGATCAAAGCGTCGGTGTCGATCAGGCCGCCGCGGCTGGTGTTGACCAGGATGGCGGAATCCCGCATCATGGCGATGGTATCCTTATTGATCATGTGGTGGGTGCCCTCGGTCAGCGGGCAGTGCAGGCTGACAAGGTCGGCTTTCTGCAGCAGCTCTTCCAGCGGAACATAGCGGGCGAACTTTTCCACTTCGGGGTTTTTGTACATGTCATAGCAGAGCACGTTCATGCCAAAGCCGTGGCAGATACGCGCCATGGCAGCGCCGATCCGGCCGGTGCCCACGATACCGGCACAGGCGCCATAGAAGTTCTGGCCCAGCAGGCCGTCCAGTGCAAAATTATTATTGCGCACCTTGATATACGCCTTGCAGATGCGGCGGTTCGCGGCCTGGGCCAGCGCCATGGCGTGCTCGGCAACGGCTTCCGGGCTGTAGCCCGGCACGCGCATAACGGTAATGCCGTTGGCTTTGGCAGCGGCAAGGTCCACGTTATTGTAGCCCGCGCAGCGCATCAGCAGCAGCTTGATGCCCGCCTTGGCCAGCACGGACAGCGTTTCTGCGCCGCAGTCACTGTTGACAAAGGCGCAGACGGCATCACCGCCCGCCGCCAGCTGGGCGGTATCCGGGTCCAGGTTGGCCGCCAGGAACTTGATGGTGCAGCCATAGTCCGGGTCAGCGGCCAGAACGTCAAAATACAGGTGGTCATAATCACGGGTGCCATAAAAAATGATCTTCATACTTTTCCCTCTTCTGCCCTGCGGGCATCATCTTGTTGCAGTGTGCTGGAAGCACACTTAATTTTAGCGATTCCGGCATCGTCCGGCTCGGTCGTTAATATTTTATCATATCCGACGGTTCTAGTATAGCCAGTTTCCAACATTTTGAATGTTGCTATAGCAACAAAAGAGGGTAAAAACACAGATTTTTCTCTGCTTTACACCGTTTTCTCGTTATCGGTGTTCTGCTTGACGGTTCCGGCTGTGTGCTCCACGCTTTTCAGCAGTTCTTCAGCCGAAATTCCGTACAGCTTGGCCAGCGCGATCAGGTTGGAAGTGTTGGGGTCCGAGGTGCCGTTTTCCCACTTGGATACCGCCTGGCGGCTGACGCCGATGGTTTCCGAAACAAACTCCTGGGTCATTTTGCAGCGCACGCGGTTTTCGCGCAGGGCTTCGGCCAGAGATTTGCGGGTGGCTTTCTTTTCTTCCCGCACTTCGTGGGAGTTGATATAGACCCGCAGTGCCTTGATGACAAGCCAGAGCAGATAGATACCGACAATGCCCATGACCAGCATAAGCAAAAGATTGAACGCCGTCCAAAGAATGGCAAACACTTGAAGTTTCATTTTGTATTCTCCTATCAACAACTTGAAGCATCGGGCGGTGCACCACCCGGCAAAACCTGGCCGGATGTTCCGGCCCTTTGTGTTTTGCTGGTTCCGATTATAGTAAAAAAGCCCGGTTGCCGCCACCAACTGGGTCGATACTTTGGGTTGCAGGCTGCTATTTCGGCTGTTTGGGGGCCATTTTGCAGCAAAAAGCACCCGCCCGCCGGGAAAACCAGGGCAGGCGGGTGCAAAACCATGCGATTTTATTGGCGCATAACCGGTGCGGCAAAACGGGCCGGTGAACGGCAGTTGTTTGCGTGCAGCATTATACGTTTTGTATTATACTCGAAATATATCCAAATCAAGCATTCATCTGTTCAATCTCGATCATCACCAGTTCGGTCTTGCCCTCGGTGCGGATCTTATAGCCCCACGTTCCGGTACCGCCGCTGACGATGGCGGCGCAGGTGGGGGTGAGCTGCTTCATGCCATAGTTCAGCTCATTGTAGCGGAACAGCTTGGCCACAAGGCCGGTGGGCCAGATCTGGCCGCCGTGGGTGTGGCCGCTCAGGATCAGGTCCGCACCGGCTGCGGCATCGGCTTTCAGCTCGCGGGGTTCGTGGTCCAGCAGGATGGTATACACGTTATCCGGGCCGCCGGGCATCAGCTGGGCGGGGGTAAAACGGTTACCCTGGGTGTACAGCCAGTCCTTGCGGCCCACAATGCGCACCGGGGTGGCCTCCTTACCCACATAGGCCAGCTGGGAAACATCCTCCAGAATGCGGATGTGCGCCCGCGCAAACGCGCCTTCCAGGTCCGCGCGGCCATAGCTCGGTTCCCGCCAGTGGTGGAACAGGTCATGGTTGCCCAGCACGAACCATTTGCCGCCGGGCGGATCCAGCGTGGCAAAGAACGCGTTGAAGGAATCAAAGTCCGGGCGTTCCACATGTTCATCGTAAATATCGCCGGTGAAAAGGATCATATCGGGATTGAGTTCCCGGATACGGCGGTTCAGTTCCGGAATGCGCTTGCGGTCCACCGCGCCTTTGCCGGGGTGCAGGTCACTGATTTGCAGCACCCGCAGTTTGCCGCCCGGCAGCGGTTTGGTGGTTTGCAGGCGGTAGGTGGTGGTAACAAGGCGCATGGCCTTAAAATAACTCCATATCATCATGGCGGCGGTGCCCACCCAGGCCAGCAAGCCGCCCATCCAGACGGTTTGCCAGACCGTCAGCACCGTTCCGCCCACCGCACGGGCCAGCAGGCCCACAACATCCCCGGCGATATACAGCCCGGTCAGGTGGGAATTGACGATCATACCGGGGCCGAGCGGGTCCCGCCCGATCCAGGACATCACGGCCAGCAGCAGTAATGGCAGCAGCAGATACACCGCCGGGTGGGCCCCCGCAAAGCAGGCTACAAACGGCAGTTTGAGGAAATTCAGATACAGCACCACCGCCACAAGGGCCTGGCCGATTTTGGGGATGGTGAACTGGATAAAATGCCCGTACATTGCAGGACCTCCGTTCTTTAGTTAGGAGTTAGGAGGGAGGAGTTAGGAGTTGAGAGAATTAGGAATTAGCAATGAGAAATTAGGAATTTGAGGTGGGGCGGGGTGGATGGCACGGATCGCGAAAGCATTTGTAGGGCGGGATGAGCTCATCCCGCCGGGGAGGGACGTAAATTATTCGCCACATGCCCCAAAAATATCTGTAGGGAACGGTCTTGACCGTTCCGGGACCTCCACGGCGGCCAGAGGGCTCTGCGCCCGCAGGCGCGTTTCGGAGGCCAACCGGGGCAGCGCCCCGGCTCTTAGGCCGGAGATGGCCGCCCTACTGCGTGGTAACGATAGATGAGTTAAATCATCTCACAAATGTGCAATAAATTTTACGCCCGTCCGGGACGTCGAGGACGCCGTCCCGTACAAATTGGGAAAGGTTTGGCACAGGATTTGCAAAGCGTGCCAAGGCGTGGTTTCGGCGTGGTCGGGTGAGCACGCCCTACAGGGCCCATCACCAATTTTTCATGCGAGTCTCGCCCCGCGGGACGATGCAAGCATCGTCCCCTACAGGCTGCGCCAAGCCCTGCCATCGCCGCCAATTCCTAATTTCTCATTTCTAATTCCTAATTATCCCCTATCCCCTAACTCCTAACTCCTAACTCCTAACTCCTAACTCCTAACTCCTAACTCCTAA
>CAVFVI010000015.1:0-63391 GCA_963626055.1 Acutalibacteraceae bacterium | reverse complement strand
GGTTCCCCGCTGCGTTTTTGCTTGGTGTATCGCTTTTATTTGGCTTTCAGTGAGCTGCTGTCTTGCGCGACAGCTTATTTATAATACCACACTTTCAAGCAAAGTCAAGCACTTTTTTCGATTTTCTTCATAAATTTTTCAATTTATTTTTGGGCAGGATGTATAAGGACGGTTTAGCGTCGTTTCTCCTATTCTGTCCCATCCCCGCCAAAAACATTTGCTTTTTGCTCTTCTATATAATAGTATAGTAACAGCTTTCCCTTTTGCTGTATTCCCTATCTTTACTATATAAAGGAGCATTGCTTCATCATGCTTTTAGCTTTGAACATCGGCAACACCAACGTAACCTTCGGCGGGTATGACTCCGCCGGGCAGCGCGTGTTTGCTTCCCGCTTTTATTCTGACAGTGCCCTGAGCTCGGACGAGCTGGTCTACAAGCTGGTCAACATGCTGGCGCTCTATCATATTCAGCCCCATGATGTGGACGCCGTGATCCTGGCCAGTGTGGTGCCCGTCCTGACCAGCCGCATGCGCGAAGCCCTGGAGAAGATGACCAACGCTCCCCTGATGGAAGTCGGCCCCGGCTTAAAGAGCGGTGTGCGCATCCGGATGGACAACCCTGCCCAGCTGGGCGGCGAGCTGCTGTGCGCCGCTGTGGGCGCGCTGCAGACCCACAAGCCGCCCCTGCTGGTTATGAACATGGATACCGCCGCCACGCTGGTTGCCGTGGACGCAGAGGGCAGCATTGTGGGCGGCGTGATCCTGCCCAGCCCGGCGCTGAGCCTTTCGGCCCTGGTGCGCAACACGGCCCAGCTGCCGCAGATCGATATGGAGCTGCCTGCCAAGCGCTTTTTGGGCACCAACACAACGGACTGCCTGCACAGCGGCATTGTGAACGGCAGCGCCCTGATGCTGGACGGCCTGTTCGCCCGCTGCCGCGCCACCCTGCACGCACCGGACGCCCCGGTCATTGCCACCGGCACCCTGCCCGCCAGCATCCGGGATGCCTGTGCCACCCCCATTGAATATAACGGCACACTGATTCTGGACGGCCTGTATTCCATCTGGAAGCGCAACGCAAAAAAATAAGTTTTTCTCCAAAACAAACAGCACCCCGCCTGTTCCATAGCCGCCGGGCTATATGGAACAGGCGGGGTGCTTTGCCTTATGCTATCTTCTCAGTTTTTTATTTCTGGATACCAGTTGCTTCATCGAAGTGGTAGGTCTTGCCGTTGATCTCCACCGTGCCGTGTGCCATAGCACCGGTGATGAGGTCAAAGTAGTAGGTACCTTCCTTGTTGGTATCCCAGCCCTTGATCATCTGGCCATTGGCATCATAGCGGACCCACTTGCCGCCGTCAGATTCCTGATAAACGTCCTTGGAGACTGCCTTTGCGCCGTTGGCATCGCTGTCCAGCCAGTACCAGCCATCGCTTTCGGGGTCATAGATCTCCTTGCCGCGGCCTTCCAGGCCCTGGCGCTGGCCGTTCTCGTACCAGTAGTCCTTGCCGTTCTCCTGCTTCCAGGTCAGGTTCAGGCCAATACCAGTGGTTTCGTCAAAGCTGCAGGGCACGCCGTCGATTTCAACATCGCCCTTTGCCATTGCGCCGGTGGTGAGGTCAAAGTAGTAGGTGCCGTTCTCGTTGGTATCCCAGCCCTTGACCATCTTGCCGTTTTCGTCATAGCGGACCCATTTGCCGCCGTCAGATTCCTGGTAAACGTCCTTGGAGACTGCCTTTGCACCGTCAGCATCGCTGTCCAGCCAGTACCAGGCATCACTTTCGGGGTCATAGATCTCTTTGCCGCGGCCTTCGGTGCCCTGCTTCACGCCGTCCTCGTACCAGTAGTCCTTGCCGTCCACGGTTTCCCAGCCGTTCTTGGCTTTCTTGATGGTGATGGTATCCACCACGCTGTCATCGGTGCTGCGGTAGGTGGTCACGGTAAAGGCATCCTTGGTAACGTTGGCAACGGAGTAGTTGGGAACCTTCTCCTGGTTCTGCACAGCAGTGTATTCAAAGGCTTCCTCGGTGATCTTATAGAACTTGCTGCCGGAAGCAGAGTTCATGGTGATGTACTGTACGCCATCGGGGTTGGTCACTTCGGTCAGGGCGCTGCCGTCAGCGTTCTTCTGAACGTCAGCTGTCATGCCGCTTTCGCCGCCCATGATGTAGCTGCGGGCGTAAACGTGGTCATGGCCCTGCAGGACAACATCAATACCCAGCTGGTTCAGGATCGGGGAAAGACCGTTGCGCAGCGTGACGATATCGGATTCCGTTACGTGGCTGGCAACGCTGTAGATGGACTTATGGAAGGAAACGACTTTCCAGGTCACATCGGGGTTGGCCTGAATGGTTTCTTCCAGGAACGCCTTGTGCTCGGCAATGCTCAGGCAGCTGGTGTTCAGCACCATGTACAGGGTGTTGTTGTAGGTGAAGTAGTAGTCGCCGTCACCGGTAGACTCAGAATCCACGGCGTTATCGCCATAGGCATCGCCGCTGACCTGGCCGTACTTTTCGCTGATGTTGGGCAGGGTGAAATGCTGGCCGTACAGGGCGGTGTTGTAGCCGCAGTCATGGTTGCCCACCTCGGTTGCCAGCGGCAACTGGGTCAGCTGCGGGGCGTTCAGGAAGCCTTCGTATTCTTCTTCCACCTGGCTTAGGTTGCTGGTGTCGTACTTATAATAAGCGTTGATCTGGTCGCCCATGCTGAACAGGAAGTTTGCATTGGGGGCTTTGGCCAGGGCGTGGTTCAGGGTGTTGGTCCAACCGCCGTTGTCATCCTCAATGCTGCCGCTGCAGCCGATCTGCGGGTCGCCGAATACCAGGAAGGTGTACGGTTCATCCTTGCCGAAGGTCTGGGTGGTGTAGGTCTTGGTTTCGCCGTAATGGGCTTCGTCCTTGTCGGCGCTCACAGCGTACTCATAGGTGGTGTTGCTCTGCAGGCCGTTCAGGGTAACGGTGTTCTTGTACCAGCCTTCGCTGCTGGTGGGGGCCACGGTGGCCTGCAGGGTGGTCATCTCGCCGCCCTGTACGCCGTATTTCAGCATGCCGCCGGTGGGGGTGCTGCCGTACCAGGTCACGTTCACGGAATCCTGGGTAGCGCCGATGTTCATTACAACATCTTTCACATCATGGCTGTTGGCGTAAAAAGCAGGGGCATCGGCTGCCACGGTTTCCGCCGGGGCAGCGGCTTCGGGGGTAGCTTCCTCGGCCAGCGCCGGGGTAACGGTCATGCCCGCGCTCATGATCAGCGCAAGGGCACAGGCAGTCAAACGATTCCAGTTCTTCAAATTCACTTTTCTTCACACACACTTTCTATTCATCCGAATCAAATTCTGGCGGGAGTTTCAGCAATGCCCTTCTCCCGGCTCTTGAGGTTATATATTACAGCCCGCTGATGCAGGCATTGCTGTTATCGTTTCTGCGGCCGGCACAGTGCCGCGCAGATTCCGGAGGTAATGGGCACCCCCAGCACCACGCCCAGGGTGGATGCCACGCCCTGCGCCACCTGGATGGCGGCATAATCCGAGGCAAACAGCTGGCTGGAATGCCAGCCGTATGCCATCAACAGCAGCAGGGTGGTTACTGCCTCACCGGCAAAGGCCAGAATCAGCGTGTTGCTCATTGTGCCGATCATATCGCGGCCAATGCGCATGCCCGCGGCAAACAGCTGCAGACCGGTCATCTTGGCATCGGCTTCCCGTAGCTCGTGCAGGGAGGATGCCAGCGAAAGCGCCACATCCATCACCGCGCCCAGGGAGGAGATCAGCACCGCCACAAGCAGCAACCAGTGCAGTTCCAGCCCGGTCTGCCCAGCCACCAGCACAAGGCCCTCGCCGTTGGTATCGTTCATACCGGAAAGATGCAGCAGCGTGCTGAACAGGTAGAACATGCCGCCCGCCAGCGCCACACCTGCCAAAGTGGAGAGCATGGCCGCCCACGTTTTGGGGCTGGGCGGGTTGAGCAGCAGCAGGCTGACCAGGGTACACACCGCCAGCGCCGCCACCGTAAGCGGAAGGGACGGCAGCCCGTGGTAGATGCCCGGCAAAATCAGCCAGGCGATCATTGCCCCGGTAAAGCCCAGGCCCAGCAGAGTGCGCACGCCTTTCCAGCCGCCGATGGCCACCACCGCGGCGGCAAACACGGCCAGGATCAGCACCAGCACCGGGGCGCGGTCGTAATTGTATACGGTATAGTAAGCATCCGCGCTGTCGGGCAGGTCCTCACAGATAATGGCGGTTTCGCCCTGGCGCAGCCGCACGTTCTGGGTGCGGGTCAGGTAGTTGGCAATGGTCACTTCGGTACCCTTGTTAGCACCTTCCAGCAGCAGGATGCGCAGTTCCTGGGTGCCCATGCTGCGGGCAGGGTCCAGCTGGTCGGGCTTGGTATCATCCCGCAGCACTTCCACAACGCGGCCGCGCACATAATGCAGACTGGAGATGTTATCCCCTTTGTAGCGGCCTAACGCGTCCCAGTCATAGCCGCGGCAGGCCAGCACCAGCAGCAGTGCAGCTGCCGCCAGCACCACCCAAAACCTCAGCACCTTGCTGTGGGATTTTTTTCTGCATTGCTGCAGCAAATTTTGCATGGTCATTCTGTTCCCTGCCTTCCGTAGCCTATTGTACTGCGGAATTTAGCCGGTATCGACCATGCTGCCGTATAGTTTGTGTAAAGAACTGAACATTTTTTGCTGTGCCCTGCAAGCGTTCTGTAAAGTGGGTAAGGGTGCCGTAAAGTGTGTAAAATAATGCAAAAGCCCTGTACCACAGCAGCAGAAACCGTTCTGCCGCCGGGTACAGGGCTTGTATCAAATCATCTATAAATTTCTGCATTAAAAAATCCCCTGCGCAGCAAACGCTGCACAGGGGATTTTGAACCGAGTGATTATTCCGGCTGGATTGCACCAGTGGGGCAAGCACCTTCGCAAGCACCGCAGTCAACACAAGCAGAAGCATCGACAACGGCCTTGTCCTCGAGGCTGATAGCGCCAACGGGGCAGGTGTCAACACAAGCGCCGCAAGCAACGCACTCGTCAGTAACCTTATGAGCCATGGTAATCTCCTTATCTCCGCACAATTCATGTAAGCCCGCCCGGATCCTGTGCGGTTGGCTTGAGCCCCGGACGGCACGCTTTTCGCGTTTGTACTATTGTAGCACGGAAACCTTCGATTTTCAAGGCATTTGGCAAATTTCACGCGGGGTTTGCCGCCCGGCGCATAAAATCAGACTTTTCGGCATACTGTTAGTTTTTACTAACCAAGTTTCTTCTCAGGTGTGGTCGGGGTCCGGCTCAACCGGTGCGCGGCGGCCCCCGCGCAGGTAGGTGCACTCGCTCCGTTTATAGATTTTCGGGGCAAGGCTTTCCACATTGCTGCGCACCTTCAGGGTGCCGGCCACCACGTTGGCTTCCAGCACAGTGCCCTCGCCGTCCGGCGTGCGCACCACGCTGCCGGGCTGCGGGGTGATGGAGTTCAGGTATTCATAGCTCTTCTGCTCGTAAGCCAGGCAGCACATCAGGCGGCCGCATGCGCCGCTGATCTTGGCCGGGTTCAGGCTCAGCCCCTGCTCCTTTGCCATCTTGATGGAAACCGGCTGGAAGTTTTTCAAAAACCGGCTGCAGCAGAACGGCTGGCCGCACACGCCCAGGCCGCCCAGCATCTTGCTTTCATCGCGCACGCCGATCTGGCGCAGCTCAATGCGGGTGTGGAACTGCCCGGCCAGGTCCTTGACCAGCTCGCGGAAGTCCACACGGTTGTCGGCGGTAAAATAGAACACCAGCTTGCTGCGGTCCAGCGTATACTCAGCATCCACCAGCTTCATCTGCAGCTTGTGGGCGGCAATGCGCTTTTCGCACAGTTCAAAGGCGGCTTTCTCGTCCGCACGGTTCTGGCGCATGCGGCGCACATCCACGCCGTCTGCCAGCCGGATGACCGGCTTGATTTCCCGCGGGAAGCTGCCGGAGGCAATTTCATGCGCACCGCGCACGACCTCGCCGCATTCCACGCCGCGGGCCGTTTCCACAATTACAAATTCCCCTTCCTTGATTTCCAGTTCCTTGGGGTCAAAGTAATAAGCGCGGCCGCTTTCCTTAAATTTAACAGAGATAACTTTCATTTCAATATCCTATCTATCGGGATTGGTGTATCGTTTCAAGGGGTATCCTGCCCTTTAATGGGCGGTCATTTCCATGCCGCACACGGTCAGGGCAAGGCGCAGGTTGCCGTTCGCCTTCATGGCGCGGCGGGCAGCTTCCGCTGCACGCAGGATCCGCGCGGCGGTATCGGGCTGAACGCCGTCAAAACCGGGGCGGCGCAGCGCGGCGCTGGCAGCCTGTGTAGCCTGCCACAGCACAGCGGCGGCACCGTCCTTGTCTTTCTCATAGCCTGCCAGCAGCGCCTGCACGCGGTAGGTATCCTGCTGCTGGGCCTGGCGGCACAGTTCCCGCGCCGCGGCACGGGCCGCCTTGGCCGCCGGGTCCGTCAGCGCTTTCAGGCACAGGCCGATGTGCCCCTCATACAAAAAGGCCAGGTCCTGTGCATTCTGTTCGTTCAGTTCCGGGTGTGCTGCGCGCAGGGCGGCGGCACATTCTTCGGTCGGTACCGGTGCCATGGTGTAAGCCGCACACCGGCTGCGGATGGTGGGCAGCACCGCCGCCGCGCTGGAAGCCGTCAAAAGGAACATAACTCCCTCCGGCGGCTCCTCCATAATTTTCAGCATCGCGTTGGCCGAAGCCCCGTTCAGGTTCTGCGCGCCATAAATAAACAGCACGCGGCCCGCTGCATCCGAAGAAAGGGCCGATTTCTGAATATTCTGCCGTGCATCCCGGATGGCTTCCACCTTGATCTGGCCGGAAGCCCCCTCCCCGCGCACCACAATGGATTCGGTATCCTGCCCGCGCAGCACAGCCTCGGCATGGGGGCCGCCATTGGGGTACAGATAATCCGCCGCCAGGCAGCGCGCGGCAAAGCCGGCACCGCAGCCCGGCTCCCCCACCAGCAAAATGCTGTGGGCGATCCGCCCGCTGCCCAGTGCCGTCTTTAAGTCCTGTTTCAGTTCACGGTTGCCCGCAATGCGTTCCAGCATCGGCATTACAGCTTTTCAAACCGTTCCACGTTGGTCACAAAAATGGTTGCGCCGCCAACGGTCACCTCAATGGGCATGGCGGTTTCCAGCCCAACGCCGATGGAAGCGGTGCCAGGCACGATCTCGGTGCGCTGTTTGCAGCAGCGGGAGATCACCTTGATGCAGTCGTCCACCCGCTCGTCCTCGGTGCCGATCAGCAGGGTCATGTTGCCCGCCATCAGAAAGCCGCCGGTGGTGGCCAGGCGGGTCACATAGAACTTTGCCTTGATCAGTTCGTTACAAACATTTTTGGAATCTTCTTTATTTACAATCGCAGTAATCAGCTTCATGGTCAAAACCTCCGTTTTGTGATTGAAATTCTGTCACACCAAAAGTCCGGCCGGTACAAGCCCCGCCGGGTCTGTATGGTTCAGGCAGCGCCGCACATCTTTGGATGATGCTGTACCACCTTTATTCGTTTCCCCTGCCGGAAATGCCTTGCCGCCTTATTTCCGGTTGATTTTCTTCTCCCAGTCCTTGCGGCGCTTGTAGCTCACAATGGCATCCTTGGCCGTGGTGAACATCTCGCCGCCAAAGAACGCCAGGAACCCGGCAATGCCGAACAGCAGGCTGACCTTGCCGGCAAAGTTGCCGGTCAAAAACTCCAGCACCCACATGGCCGCGGCCGCAATACCCATCCATTTCATCTTAATGGGCAGGATAAAGAACAGCAGCACCTGCTGCTCCGGCCACATCCACGCATAGGCAAAGAACAGACTGAGGAAAATGCCCGATGCCCCCGCGCTTCCGGTGATCAGGCAGGCGATCAATGCGCCCACCATGCCCACCAGAATGTACACCATAAAGCGAAAATCGCCCCAGGCGCGCTGCAATGAATTGCCGACCCACCAGCGGAAATACAGCGTCAGCAGCAGCTGAATGCCCGTTGAGAGCGGCGGAACAAACAAAAAGGTCACAACACGCCAGATCTGCCCGCTCATCAAAGAGGCCCTGTTCAGCGTGATGGCATAGTAAAAGTTCTGATTGATGACCATCACAATGACCCAGGCGATCAGCTGCCCGACCAGGATAATGTTCATCAAATTGGGGATGCCATACCGTCCCCAGCGGCGTTCCAGCTTATCGATCCAGCGCATAAGCCCTCCGGTTTGTTGAAAATTCAGCATTTTCCGTCCTATCCAGCCCAGTTTTCCACAGTCACGGTGGACAGTCAGGGCGGCAAACTGTGTGTTCATTGTAGCATCTCCGGGGTAAAAGTTCAATATTTTGTTGTCGGACCGGCATCTATCCCCATGAAAAAACAACTTTTGCGTGTAAAGTGTGGAAAACCCGTTTAGTTTTCCACACTTTCAACCGAGTTTTCAACATTTTCACCGTGGAAAAGGTGAATACATTGTGTTGATAACCCCCGTGGGCTATCCAGAGCGTTGAAACATGCGACAAAAGCCACCTTTGTTGGAAAGAATAATGAATAAATAATAAAAAATCATACCGGTGCGCGTGCCGCGCACGCACATTTCAAACAGGCCCACGCCCCCTTTTGTGGTATCTTTCTTCTCCTTCGCTCTCTTCTTCCTTTTGCTTCTCAATAAAAAATGCGCCCAACCCATTTTTTGAGCCGAGCGCAGCGAAGGCGGTCCACCTTCATTCTTCTTTATTATTTATTCTTTTTTAATTTTCTCCGCGCTTACCACCGTCAGCACATCCCCATTCACCTTGAACTTCACTTCCACGCCCCCAAAACTCAGGCCATACAGCCGTTCCGGGTCGTGCTGGTAGCTGGGGCGGGGGTCGCTGCGGAGCACGCCGAGCAGGGCATCCCGCTTGTCCGCCGGGATCTGTTCCAGCACTTCCGGTTCCGCCTGCACCTGCAGCGTATAAAACTTTGTGGTATCGGTAAAGCCGCCGCGGGCGTCCAGGTGGGCGTCCACATAGGGCAGGTAGGGCTTGATGTCAAAAATCGGCGTGCCGTCCAAAAGGTCGGCCCCGCCAACGGTCAGCACTGGCCCCTGCGGGGTGTTGGGTTCCACTTTCAGCAGCTTCACGCTGGAAAGCCCCAGCGCGTTGGGCCGGAACGGGCTGCGGGTGGCAAATACCCCCATGCGGGTATTCCCGCCCAGCCGCGGCGGGCGCACGGTGGGGCGCCAGTTAGCCCCATCCTGCCCAGCCTGCACCACGGTGGAAAACTGCCACACCAGCCAGATATAATCATACCCATCCAGCCCGCGCACAGCGTCTGGGCTGCGGAACTCCGGTTCAAACACAATGCGTGCCCGCAGTTCTTCCACCAGCCCGCTCTGCCGCGGAATACCGAATTTTTCCGGGAAGTCCGTTTCAATATGCGCGATCTGCGCCAGCGTGTAAGCCATCTTTCCCCCGTTTTACTCTCTTTGTCTGGGCATACTGTTGCCGTGTTACCGCCCCAAAATCCGCTGCAGCAGTCCTTTCGGCTTCTGGTCTGCCTCCGCCAGCCGGCGGTAATACTTCCAGTCGCCTTCATAGATCGAGCCCCAGCAGCTGCGGTTGCGGCGCAGGTGCGGCCCTTTTTCAAAAATGCCGGTCAAAAATTCCGCGCAGACTTCGTCCGTCACATAGCGCGCCGCGCGGGAGCTGCCATCCGGTGCCAGAATCGGCGCATGGCACATCGCAAGGAACTTTTCATCGTCTCGGTCGATCGCATCGATCGCTGCGATCAGCGCTGCCGTATCCGGGTAATCGTCCGCGCACAAAAAGGCCGCGGGGTTAAACTCCTGCTTCACATCCGGCGCGCCCCAGTAGATGGGCACTGTGGCCGCGGCAAAGGCATCCACAATTTTTTCGGTGCAATACCCCGGCCCGCGGCTGTTCTCATACGCGATGGAAAATTTATACCCCCGCTGGAACGCCAATTTGTCCGCCACCGGGCCGCCAATGTTATTCATATAGCCGCCGCCGCTGTCCACCGGGCGGTGGGCATTCAGCGCCGCAAAAAATTCATTGCGCTCGGTGGAATAGTCATTGCTCACCACAAAGTTGCAGAATTTTTTCTTTGCCAGCAGTTCTTCATCCGGCACCGTATGCTTGGTCAGCGCCGGGGCCCAGCTGCTGCGCATGGCGTACAGCGGCAGCCGCAGGTAGCGCCCATCAAAATCCAGCACCTCGAACCCCATGGCATAGTCATACAGGTTCAGGTCCGGCCAGCTGTCCTCGCCGGAAAACTGGATGCGGCAGCAATCATACTTCAAAAATTCAAAACCAAAGGTGCCGCAGATCACAAAATCCGGCTTATCCTCCGGCCCATTGCAACAAATAATTTCCCATCCGGCCTTTTCCAGCGCATGGGTAAAATAGTTATCGCGGGCATCCCAGTCCCCGGCCAGGTCACAAAACGCCAGGCGGACCTGCTTTTTCCCCGGCATCTCAGCCCTCCCCGCGCTGGCGCAGCCAGGCATATTTCAGCATCGCGGTCACGGTTTTGCTGTCGCGGATTTCGTCCGCCATCACCATCTGCAATACATCGTCAAACGGCAGGGCGGCCACATCCAAAAATTCCCCATCGTCCAGGTGCTGGCTGGTGGGTTTCAGGCCCTTGGCAGCCCAGATATAAATTTTCTCGCTGTCATAGCCTACGGTCGGGTACAGCACCCCCAGGTTGATGAACCGTTCCGCCGTCACGCCGCACTCCTCTTCCAACTCTCGCTTGGCTGCTTCAAACGGGTCCTCGTCCTTTTCCAGTTTGCCGGCCGGCAGTTCCCACAGTTCTTCTTTCAGGGCGTAACGGTACTGGCGCACCATCATCACCTTATCGTCATCCGTCAGGGGCAAAATGCACGCCCCGCCGTTGTGGTGCACCACCTCGCGGAAGCTGGTCATGCCGTTTTCCAGCTCCACCTGGTCCACGGTCACGCGGAACACATTTCCCTTAAAAATTTCCTTGCCGTTCAGTTTTGTTTCGGTATGCTGCATGGCAGATCATGGCTCCCTTCCATACATCCGGCTGGATGTGCCTATATTAAATATGTATATTCCCGGTCTGCAGCCGGGCTTTGCTTGCCGCTTTATGCTTACTTTGATTGTAATTGCCCCGCCCCGCCGTGTCAAGCTTCCGGCGTATTTTCCATTGGCTGTGCCGTTTTTATTTTTCAAAATTTTCTCTGCTTTCTGCCTCCTGTTTTGTCAGCCGAGCCATTTTTGTGCTGTTTTTCTGATTTTTTGGTCTATGCAGTCCCGTTTATCTCCCTATTTCAACCAATTTGCACAAAACCTTGACACGAAACGGTCAACCTGCACACAAGCGCACAAAATTTTTGTGCAACATTCTAACCGAATAGGCTTTACTATTCCGCCCCTTTTTTGGTAAAATAAGCTTAAGCAAGAGCGCCATCTGCCAGGTCCGCAAGGTTTTGGCCGGGTGGTACTGCCTGTGGGCTTTTGCCGCAGCCTACCCGCTGCAAGGAGCAAGTATTGCAGCAGGGGCACACAGGTGCTAATCTAACTGGGAATGTCCCTCCGGCATTCCCTAGTAAACGGAGGAAAAAAAATGCCAAGAGCAAAACAGTCCATGGATGGCAATACCGCGGCTGCGCATGTAGCTTATGCGTTTACCGATGTTGCTGCCATCTACCCGATTACCCCCTCCAGCCCGATGGCAGACACTGTTGACCAGTGGAGCGCCGCCGGCCTGAAGAACATTTTCGGGAACCAGGTCAAGGTTGTTGAAATGGAGTCCGAGGCTGGCGCCGCAGGTGCTGTGCACGGTTCTCTGGGCACCGGTGCTATCACCACCACCTTCACCGCTTCTCAGGGTCTTCTGCTGATGATCCCCAACATGTACAAAATCGCAGCCGAGCAGCTGCCCTGCGTTTTTGACGTTTCCGCCCGTACCGTTGCTACCCAGGCCCTGAACATCTTCGGTGACCACAGCGACGTTATGGCCGTTCGTCAGACCGGCTTTGCCATGCTGTGCGAATCCAACCCGCAGGAAGTTATGGACCTGAGCCCCGTTGCTCACCTGTCCGCTATCGAAGGCCATGTTCCGTTCGTGAACTTCTTCGACGGCTTCCGTACTTCTCACGAGATCCAGAAGATCGAAAAGTGGGATTACGAAGACCTGAAGGAAATGTGCAACATGGAGGCTGTTGAGGAGTTCCGTGCCAAGGCTCTGAACCCCGAACATCCCAAGATGCGCGGTTCCCACGAAAACGGCGACGTTTTCTTCCAGCATCGTGAAGCCTGCAACCCGGCATACGAGGCACTGCCCGCAGTTGTCGAAAAGTACATGGCCAAGATCAACGAGAAGCTGGGCACCAACTATGACCTGTTCAACTACTACGGCGCTCCCGATGCAGACCGCGTCATCATCGCTATGGGCTCCATCTGCGACGTTGCCGAAGAAGTTGTTGACTACCTGACCGCTAAGGGCGAGAAGGTTGGCCTGGTTCTGGTTCGTCTGTACCGTCCTTGGGTTTCTTCTGCTCTGCTGAAGGTTCTGCCCAAGACTGCAAAGAAGATCGCAGTTCTGGACCGCACCAAGGAGCCCGGCTCCCTGGGCGAGCCCCTGTACCTGGATGTTGCCACCACCCTGCGTGAAGCTGGCATGAACGACGTTGTCCTGGCCGGTGGCCGTTACGGCCTGGGCTCCAAGGACACCCCGCCGTCCAGCGTGTTCGCCATCTACACCGAGCTGGAGAAGGCTGATCCGAAGCCTCGCTTCACCATCGGCATCACCGATGACGTCACCAACCTGAGCCTGCCCGAAGTTAAGCCCGCTCCGATCACCTCTGCTCCTGGCACCAAAGAGTGCAAGTTCTGGGGTCTCGGCGGCGACGGCACTGTCGGCGCAAACAAGAACTCCACCAAGATCATTGGCGACCATACCGACAAGTACATTCAGGCTTACTTCCAGTATGACTCCAAGAAGACCGGCGGCGTTACCATCAGCCATCTGCGCTTTGGCGATAAGCCCATCCGCAGCCCCTACTACATCAACCAGGCTGACTTCGTTGCCTGCCATAACCCCGCTTACATCCACATGGGCATGAAGATGGTCCAGGATGTCAAGCCGGGCGGCGTGTTCATGATCAACTGCCAGTGGACCGATGAGGAGCTGGACGAGCATCTGAACGCTGCTGATAAGAAGTACATTGCTGATAACAACATTCAGCTGTACACCATCAACGCTATCGATAAGGCTATCGAGATCGGCATGGGCAAGCGCACCAACACCATCCTGCAGTCCGCTTTCTTCAAGCTGGCTGACGTTATGCCCATCGACGAAGCTGTTGAGTTCATGAAGGCCGCTGCCAAGAAGAGCTACGGCAAGAAGGGTGACGCTGTTGTCCAGATGAACTGGAAGGCTATCGATGCCGGTGTTGACGCTGTCCATAAGGTCAACGTCCCCGAGAGCTGGCACAACCCGGCTCCCGATGCTGCCCCGAAGGCCCTGAAGGGACCCGACGCACTGGTCAAGCAGATCCGCGACGTCATGGAGCCCATCAGCCGTATGGACGGCGACAGCCTGCCTGTTTCTGCCTTTGAAGGCAACGTCAACGGCGAGTGGGAGCAGGGTGCTTCTGCTTACGAGAAGCGCGGCACCGCTGTTATGGTTCCCGAGTGGGATGCTGAGAAGTGCATTCAGTGTAACCAGTGTGCATTCGTCTGCTCTCATGCTACCATCCGTCCGTTCTGCCTGACTGCTGACGAAGCTGCTAATGCTCCCGAGAGCACCAAGCTGGCTGACACCAAGCCCAAGGCAAGCGAGTACAAGTTCACCATGGCCGTCTCTCCGCTGGACTGCATGGGCTGTGGCGAATGTGTCACCGTCTGCCCGACCAAGGCTATCGAGATGAAGCCGCAGGAGAGCCAGGCTGCACAGCAGGCTGCTTTCGATTACTGCGTCGAGAACATCCGCAAGAAGGACAACATCCCTGGTGTTGTTTCCGATATCTCCGTCAAGGGTTCTCAGTTCAACCAGCCGCTGCTTGAGTTCTCTGGCTCCTGCGCAGGCTGCGCCGAGACTTCTTACGCCCGCCTGATCACCCAGCTGTTCGGCGAGAAGATGTTCATCTCCAACGCCACCGGCTGCTCCTCCATCTGGGGCGGCACCGCTTCCATCAGCCCGTACACCACCAACAAGGAGTCTGGCTTCGGCCCCGCTTGGATCAACTCCCTGTTCGAGGATAACGCTGAGCACGGCTTGGGCATGCAGATCGGTTACGAGACCGTTCGTGCTAACCTGATCACCAAGGTTGAGGCTCTGAAGGGCAAGAACGCTGATCTGGACGCTGCCATCGACAAGTACCTGGAAACCAAGAACAACACCAAGGCCAACGACGCTCCCGCCAAGGCCCTGATCGCTGCTCTGGAAGCCTGCGACTGCGATGAAGCTAAGGAAATCCTGAAGGATAAGCAGTACCTGGCCAAGAAGAGCTTCTGGATCTTCGGCGGCGACGGCTGGGCATATGACATCGGTTACGGCGGCCTGGATCATGTTCTGGCTTCCGGCCACGACGTCAATGTTATGGTCTTCGATACCGAGATGTACTCCAACACCGGCGGACAGGCTTCCAAGGCCTCCAACATCGGTGAGGTTTGCCAGTTTGCTGCTGCCGGTAAGGAAATCAGCAAGAAGAGCCTGGCCGAGATCTGCATGACCTACGGCTACATCTATGTTGCTCAGATTGCTCTGGGCGCTAACATGGCTCAGGCTGTTAAGGCCATTGCTGAGGCTGAGGCTTACCCCGGCCCGTCCATCATCATCGGCTACGCTCCCTGCGAGCTGCACGGTGTTAAGGGCGGCATGACCAACTGCCAGAACGAGATGAAGAAGGCCGTTGAGGCTGGCTACTGGAACCTGTTCACCTTCAACCCGGCACTGAAGGCCGAGGGCAAGAATCCGTTCACCCTCACCTCCAAGGCTGGCAAGATGGACAAGTATCAGGAATTCCTGGCTAACGAGACCCGTTACAGCCGCCTGAGCCGCGCATTCCCGGATCGCGCTAAGGCCCTGTTCGAGAAGAACCAGGAAGCTGCTGAAGCTCGTTACACCCACCTGACCAAGCTGGTTGAGCTGTACAAGTAATTTGTACGCTCCGCGGCGCTGCCGCTGAACCAGTAATATAAAACCCCGCCCCGCGCAAACCCTATGGAATGCGCGGGGCGGGGTTTTGTTATCTTTCCCTACTTTGCTCTCTTCCTGTAACTAACACCGCACAATTCCCGCCTTACAGCTTAAGCACTACTCTAGCGGCTGCGGCACTTAGCATTGTGTGATATTGCCCTAAACCCAATAAAAAGGCACAGCCCCCGGCTTTTTCGCCCGGCGCTGTGCCTTTTTTGCATTTTATCCTGTATTAAAGTTTCTTCGGTTCCTTCTTTTCAAAGAAGGAACAAATAAACCGTTCTTACCCTTCGTCCTCGCCCTCGGTATCCGCTGCGGCGTCCTCAGCAGCCTCTTCGGCGGCTTCGGCTGCGGCAATGGCTTCCAGCTCTTCGGGGGTCGGGTCGGTTTCGCCATCATCCTCCGGCTTGGCGGTTTCGGCGGTGGCATCGCGGTCCACGCGGGCCAGCACGGCAACCTTGTCCTCGCCGATCAGTCGCATCACGCGCACACCGCTGCCATAGCGGGACTGCACGTTGATGTCGCTGGCGTGCATGCGGATCAGAATACCATCCTGGCTGATAAGGATCAGGTCATCGGTGTCATCCACGATTTTGATGCCTGCCACACCGCCGCGGGTGTAGTTGCGGATGCCCAGACCGCCGCGCTTGGTAATGCGGTAGTCATCGATCAGGCTGCGGCGGCCCTTGCCTTCCTCGGTAACGGTCAGCACGGTTGCGCCGGGGCGGCAGACGCCCACACCTACAACATAGTCGCCGTCACGCAGCTTGATGACCCGCACACCGTGGCCTGTACGGCCCATAGCGCGCGCTCCAGCCTCGCTGAAATGGATGGCGGCACCATCATGGGTAGCCACGATCAGCTCGTCCTCACCGCCTGTCAGGTGGCACCAGACAAGGGCATCGTCCTCGTTCAGCGCAATGGCGTTCAGGCCGCCCTTGCGGATGTTGCGGAACTGGGAAAGCGGCGTGCGCTTGATCAGGCCCTGCCGCGTTACCATTGTGATGTAGCTGGCGTCCTCGTCCATGTTGGCGGGCTGGCGCATCATGATGGTGACCTTCTCGCCCTCCTGCAGCTGCAGCAGGTTGGCAATGTGGCTGCCCTTGGCGGTGCGGCTGCCCTCGGCTACCTGGTAGCCTTTCAGGCGGTACACACGGCCCTTGTCCGTCATGAACAGCATGTAGTCATGCGTGGAGCCAACAAACAGTTCCTCGGTAAAGTCATTGTCTTTCTGGGTCATGCCGGCCACACCGCGGCCGCCGCGGTTCTGGGCACTGTAGGTGTCCACCGCCGTGCGCTTGATGTAGCCTTCATGGGTCAGGGTAAAGACGCAGGTCTCTTCGGGAATCAGGTCCTCAATGTCCACTTCGCCGGAAACTGCCTCAATGGAGGTGCGGCGGTCATCACCGTACTTGTCGGCCAGAGCCGTCAGGTCGGTCTTGACGATCTCCATGGTATGCGCATCGTTGGACAGGATATCCTTGTAATTTTCGATGCTGGCGCGCAGCTGGCCCAGCTCCTCATCGATCTTGAGGATTTCCAGGCCTGCGAGGCGTCCCAGCTGCAGTTTTACGATGGCATCGGCCTGCGGGTCGTCGAAGCCGAAACGCTCCATAATGGCCGCCTTTGCCTCTGCAAAGCCGCCCTTGCAGGCGCGGATGGTGGCGATGATGTCATCCACGATATCCACAGCCTTGCGCAGACCTTCCAGGATGTGCTCGCGGTCCTGGGCCTTTTTCAGCTCATATGCCGTGCGGCGGCGGATGACCTGGAACTGGAAGTCCAGGTAGCGCTGCATCATGGTCTTCAGGCTCATGATCTTGGGCACGCCGTCATCCAGTGCCAGCATGATCACACCAACGGTGTCCTGCAGCTGGGTGTAGCGGTAGAGCTGGTTCAGCACCACCTGCGGGTTGGCGTCCTTCTTGATCTCGACCAGGATCTTCATGCCGGTACGGCTGGAAGACAGGTCGTTCAGGTCGCTGATGCCCTCAATGCGCTTATCCTTGACCAGGTCGCCGATGGATTCCAGCAGGCGGGTCTTGTTGACCATGTAGGGGATCTCGGTGATCACGATCTCATACCGGCCGTTCTTCTTCTCCACGATCTCGGCACGGCCGCGCAGGGTGATCTTGCCGCGGCCGGTGGCATATGCCGCACGGATGCCGCTGCGGCCCATAATGACACCGCCGGTGGGGAAATCTGGTCCCTTGATGTGTTCCATCAGGCCCGCCAGGTCAATTTCCGGGTCATCGATCAGGGCAATCATGCCGCTGACGACTTCGCGCAGGTTGTGCGGCGGGATGTTGGTGGCCATGCCGACCGCAATACCCTGGCTGCCGTTGACCAGCAGGTTGGGGAACCGGCTGGGCAGCATGTGGGGTTCCTTCTTGGTTTCGTCAAAGTTCGGGTCCCAGTCAATGGTATCCTTATCAATATCCGTCAGCATCTCGCATGCAATTTTGGACATGCGGGCTTCGGTATAACGGTAAGCAGCCGGGGGGTCGCCGTCCACGGAACCAAAGTTGCCCTGGCCGTCAACCAGCGGGTAACGCAGGCTGAAATCCTGTGCCAGACGCACCATCGCGTCATACACGCTGGCATCGCCGTGGGGGTGGTAGGCACCCAGCACAGCACCAACCGTATCCGCAGACTTGCGGTACGGGTGGCTGGGGTCGTTGCCGCGCTCGTGCATCGTGTACAGGATGCGGCGGTGTACGGGCTTCAGGCCGTCGCGCACATCCGGCAAAGCACGGGATACGATAACGGACATGGAATAATCCAAAAATGCCGTTTCGATCTCCTGCTTGACATCGCGCACAATGACCTTCGTGCCCGAACCGGGCACCATGATAACATTTTCTTCCATTCAACTCACCTTTCGGATTGTTTCAAAGCCCTTTTGCAAAAGCTTCACCGAAAATCTTCACTCTATCATCAAAATATCAAAAACAAAATTTATCAGCGTTTGCGGGCGGCGGAAATTTCCACCGTAATCTGGGGCTATAATAGATTACCCACACGCCGCGGGCGCACAATGTGCGCCCCTACAGGGGCAGCAGCCATTTGCCCCGCTCCGTAGGGAACGGTCTTGACCGTTCCGAAGCTTACGTTACGGCGTATTGCCACTTTTCCCCTTTCGCTGCTTCTCTTCAATCTAATTGATTAAAGTTTTTTGCCAGGCTTTTTTTCAAAAAAGCCGCCCGCCAAATCAAACGTCCAGACGTGCATACTTGGCGTTGCGCTCAATGAACTCCTTGCGGGGTTCCACCTGCTCGCCCATCAGGATGCTGAACGCCTCGTCGGCGCGCTCGGCATCCTCGATCTTGATCTGCACGATCACGCGGTTGTCGGGGTTCATGGTGGTTTCCCACAACTGGTCAGGGTTCATCTCACCAAGGCCTTTGTAGCGGTTCACCTTGGCACCCGGCATCTCGGCCGAAAGCTGCTTCATTTCGTCTTCGTTGTACGCATACTTGACGATGCTGCCCTTTTGTAGCTTGAACAGCGGCGGCTGTGCCACATACACATACCCGTGCTCAATCAGCGGCCGCATGTAGCGGAAGAAGAAGGTCAGCATCAGGGTGCAGATGTGGGAGCCGTCAACGTCGGCATCGGCCATGATAAAGATCTTGTGGTACCGCACCTTGTTGATGTCGAATTCATCGCCAATGCCGGTGCCCAGCGCCGTCACAACAGGCATCAGCTTGTCGTTGCCGTAAATGCGGTCGGCGCGGGCTTTTTCCACGTTCAGCATCTTGCCCCACAGCGGCAGGATTGCCTGGATGTTGGAATCACGCCCCTGCTTGGCGGAGCCGCCAGCAGAGTCACCCTCGACGATGAAGATTTCGGTCTTGGCGGGGTCATTCTCGTGGCAGTCTGCCAGTTTGCCCGGCATACGGTTGCTTTCCAGCGCGCTCTTGCGGCGCACCAGGTCGCGGGCCTTTTTGGCCGCGGCGCGGGCACGGGCTGCCTGGGTCACCTTTTCAAACACCGCCTTGGCAACGGCGGGGTTTTCTTCTAAAAATTCGCTGAGCTTGTTGTACACAATGTTGGAAACCAGCGTCTTGATGTAGGTATTGCCCAGCTTGGCTTTGGTCTGGCCCTCAAACTGCGCTTCCTGCAGCTTGACGGAAACCACGGCGATCATGCCTTCGCGCACATCGCTGCCCTGCCAGTTTTCGTCCTTTTCCTTCAGGTAGCCCTTGGCACGGCCAAACTCGTTAAACACGCGGGTCAGCGCGGTTTTCAGGCCCTCCTCGTGGGTGCCGCCCTCCGGGGTGTGCACGTTGTTGGCAAAGGAAAGGATCCGCTCATTGTAGCTGTCACAGTACTGCAGGGCAACTTCGGCCACAGCGCCGTTGGCTTCGCCTTTCATATAGATGACCTGCGGGTGCAGCGGGGTCAGGTCGCGCTTTTCGTGCAGATACTGCACAAAGCTGCGCACACCGCCCTCATAGCACATGGATTCCTGCGGCGGAACACCATCGTTTTTCTCGATGCTTTCGGGGCGCTCATCCGTCAGGGTAATGCGCACACCGGCGTTCAGGAAGCTTTCTTCCCGCAGGCGCTTGAGCAGGATCTCATAATCATATTCGGTGGTTTCGGTGAACATTTCCGGGTCCGGCTTAAAGGTAACGGTGGTACCCGTGGATGCCGCCACACCGATCTTTTTCAGGTCGCCATCCGGTTTGCCGCGCTTGAAGCTCTGCTCGTACTCGGCGCCGTCACGGCGCACGCGCACAACCAGCCATTCGCTCAGCGCGTTGACAACGCTGGCGCCGACGCCGTGCAGACCGCCAGCCACTTTGTAGCCGGAATCCTCGCCGCCAAACTTGCCACCGGCATGCAGCACGGTATACACGACCGTGACAGCCGGAATGCCCAGTTTGGGCTGGATATCCACCGGGATACCGCGGCCGTTATCACTGACTTCAATGATATTGCCCGGCTTGATGGTCACTTCAATATGGGTGCAGTACCCGGCCAGAGCTTCGTCGATGGAGTTATCCACGATCTCATAAACCAGATGATGCAGACCGGAAGGGCCTGTGGAACCGATATACATGCCGGGACGCTTGCGCACAGCTTCCAAGCCTTCCAGGACCTGGATCTGCGCGCCGCCGTACTCATGGTCGGTCGCCGTTTCGCGGTTGGTTTCGGTGATGATTTCTTCTGACATGAACTTTCCTCCCATTTCTTACGAGGTGCGGGGATTTCGGCAGCTTTTTTACAAAAGCTTAAACCGGCATTTCTGCCGTTATCAGGGCAAAACCTGCCCTTTGGTATATCTGGGGTGCATTTTTGGGTATCTGAAAAAATTATAGACGCTTTTTTGTCTGTCTAACGTTTTTCCGCGGTTTTACTGCCCCATATCAAACTTTGCCGCGCGGTTGCGGATGGCGGCGGTGGAGATCTGGGTAATATAAACCGTATCATCGGGGAAATCTGTCAGGACAAAGCTTTTTGGCATACTGCCGCTCACATCCACAACAGCCCCTTCCTGCTGGGCATGCCGCAGGAATTCATCGGTGATCTTTGCCTTCTGGCCCGCATCCGTTGCGGTATCCAGGTCAAATACCCCGATCACATCCCGCGTATTTACGATAAAATCCTGACCTAAATGAAGATACATGATGATAATTAGAAATTAGTAATGAGGAATTAGGAATTGGAGGCGCGGCAAAGTCGGCGGTTTGCTTTTGGGGATTTTTCAAGAACAAGATATCGTTTCCGTGCTGGCCTTTGCCGCCTTAAACTTTGGAAATTTTATTTCCATTCCGTGTCAATTTTCGCAAGCTTTCGCTTCAATTTTTTCTTACTTTATTCAGCTTCCGTTTGAGACTTTATCTTATTCTTTTTTTGCTTTGTATTATTAAAGTTTTTTCCGGTTCCCCTTTTTTTCAAAAAAGGGAACAAAATCCCCCGTAAATCAAACCCTCAACTCTCCCGCACGGTGCCGTGGTCCACAAAAACGAGCTTGCCGTTGGTGCGGGCAAACGCGGCGGAATCGCAGGTGGTCACAAACGTCTGCTTGTCCTCAATGCGGGTCAGCAGATACGTCTGGCGTGCGTCATCCAATTCACTGAGCACATCATCCAGCAGCATCACCGGATGTTCGCCCAGCACTTCGCCCGCCACGCTGGCTTCCGCCAGCTTCATGCTCAGCACCACGCTGCGCTGCTGGCCCTGGCTGCCATAAATTTTCCCCGGCTGGCCGTCAATTAAAATCTCCAGGTCCTCGCGGTGGGGCCCCGTCAGGCAAAAACCTGCCCGCAGCTCGGTGTTTTTCACCTCGCGCAGCTTGGCCGCCAGTGCTTCCGGGTTGCCCGGCTCGCAGCAGGGGCAGTACTGGATCTCCAGTTTTTCCGCCCCGCTGGAAATATCGCGGTAGTTCGCCGCCGCCGCCGGGGCCAGCTGGTCCAGATACCCCGCGCGCCGCCGCATGACTTCGCAGCCATAGGTCACAAGCGCTTCGTTGTAGGTTTCCAGCAGAACATCCCCGCCGGGGGTGATATCATACGCTTTCAGCAGCGCATTTTTCTGCGCTACCACGCGCAAATACCGCCGTTCCGCCGCCAGATACCCCGGGTACAGCTGGCAGAGCGCGGCATCCAGGAAATGCCGCCGCCCCTCCGGCCCGCCTTTGACCAGGCTCAGATGGTTGGGGTCAAACGCCACCGCCGTAAAAGTTCCCGCGATCGAAGCCGCCCTTCCGCGGTCGGCTCCGTTCAGCCGGACCGTCCGGCCGGGGCGCTGGGTCCCTTTGGCTCCGACGGTCAGCCGCATTTCCTGCGGGCGGTCCCCCGCTTCAAATGCGGCCTCCAGCACGGCAAAGTCAGCGCCGCGCCGGATCAGCTCGGCGTCCTTTGCCCCGCGGAAACTTTTGCCCCCGGTCAGCAGCCAGACGGCTTCCAACAGGTTGGTCTTACCCTGCCCGTTTGCCCCGCACAGAACCGTCAACTGCGGGGCGGGTTCCAGAACAGCGGCGGATAAATTGCGATAATCCGTCACTGCAAGGCGGTTCAGCCGCATCAGCAGCCCTCCGCGATCTGAACCTGGCGGCCTTCCAGCTCCACCACATCGCCCGGCACGCATTTTTTGCCGCGCATGGTGCAGGGTTCGCCGTTCAGCTTCACTTCGCCGCCCTGGATCAGCTCCTTGGCTTCGCCGCCCGTTTCACACAGGCCGGCAAATTTCAGCAGGGCATCCAGTTTGATAAATTCCGTGTGGATTCGTACTTTTTCCATCGTATCAGCCTTCATTCTTAAAGCGTACCGGCAGCACCAGGTAAATAAAGTCCTCGCCCTCCACCGGCAGAACCTTGACCGGGCTCAAAGGTCCGTTGATCTCCAGCCGCAGCTTTTCACACTTGGAATAGCGCAGAGCATCCAGCAGGTAGCGGTTATTGAACCCGATCTCCATGGAATCGCCTTCCATGTTTTCCGGCGTGAACTCATCCACCACCTTGCCCAGCGGGGTCTGGCAGCGCACGGTCACTTTATCCGGTGCAAAATTGATGCGCAGCGGGTTCTTCAAACGGTCGGTAATGATCAAAGAAGCACGTTCCAGCGTATCAATAAAGCTCTTGCAGTCAATCACGACCTTGGTGCGGCTCTCTTTGGGGATCACGCTCTCATAATTCAAGAACTCGCCCTCGATCAACCGGCTCATGATGGTGTAGCCGTTGGTGGTGAACACCACATAGCGGCGGTTTGCATCGATCTTGACCGGTTCGTCCGGGCCGCCGGTGATTTTCAGCAGCTCCTGCAGCGTTTTTGCCGGAATGATAATGCGGATATCGCGGGTGCATTCCACATCCCGCTTGATGATGGCCAGGCGGTAGCCGTCCAAAGCCACAACCGTCAGGCGGCCCGGCTCGATCACGAACAATTCACCGGTGTGTGCGGGCTTTTTATCTTCCACAGCGACCGCATAGATCGTCTTTTCGATCAGCTCGCGCATCATCGAAGTCGGAATGGTCATGGTGTTTTCGGCTGCCGTGTTGGGCAGGCTGGGGTAATCGCTCGCGTTCATGGCCGGGATCTCAAATTCGGCCACACCGCCGGAAATAATTGCCATACCTTCGTTATTCAGCTCCACCGAAACGGTGCCGGAAGGCATGCGGCTGACCATGGAGCCAAACAGCTTTGCTTCCAGCACGGTCTCGCCGGGCACCTGAACATTGCATTCAATGGTGGTGGTGATGCCCATTTCCATATCATAACCGGTCAGCGTCAGCTGGAATCCTTCGGCCTTCAGGTAGATACCCTCCAGCACGGGGATCGCCGCGCGGTTGGTGATGGCGCGGGAAACGCCATCGATCGCGGCGGACAGCAGCGACTTGTCACATTCAAACTTCAATGTTGTCACCTCGTATATAATCACAAAACTTACAGAAAACCGTAAACGACCACAGTCCACACCACCCATTCAGAACTCTGTAGTATCCATTTTGTATAATACTTATTTATCAGCGGGCCCTGCCGTGCAGAACACGGAAAATTTGGGGATAAACTAGATACTTTGATAGTCTTAGTAGTAGGCAACGTTGAATCTGTGGAAAAGCCCGGAACCCCTGATTCCGAAGCAATTTTTGAGGAACCCATTCTCCTCAAAACTCCGTGGAAAGAAAAAACTCGAATGTGGAAAACTCGACCTTTCAACCTGTTCCGTGGAAAACTCATGTTAATTGTTGAAAAATCGGTTGAAAATGTTGAAAGTCTAAAATCCCTGTCGCACCCCGGAATATCCATTTTGAAAACCTGCCAAACTCATTGCATGCTCTGTATATTCATGCATAAACATGCAAAACGCCAGGCGTTTCATTGTTAACCCGCGGCGCGCATCAGGTGCGGATGTTCTTCATGATGTCATCGACAGTCTCTTTCAGGTGGCGGTCCTTGCCGATGTTTTTCTCCATCGTATTGATGGAGTACACAACGGTGGAATGGTCGCGCTGGAATTCCGAGCCGATGGCCTCCATGCTCATGCCGGTGATCTCGCGGATGATATACATCGACATCTGGCGGGCGGCGCTCACATTGGCGCTGCGTTTTTTGCCGCGGATGTCGGCAGGCATCACATTATAGGTGCGCGCCACCTCATTGATGATCTTTTCGATCGTGACGGGGATGGGCTGGGTATCATTCAGCGTATCCTTGATGGCGGTCGTTGTTACGCCGATGCAGGGGGCAATGCCTTCCAGCATATAGTAGGCGTTCAGCTTTTTCACTGCGCCCTCCAGCTGGCGGATGTTCTGCTTCAGGTGGTTGGCGATGTATTCCGCAACGTCATCCGGCAGGTCCAGGTTCAGCAGTTCGGCTTTGCGCTTGACGATGGCCACACGGGTCTCAAAATCAGGCGGCTGGATATCTGCCGTCAGGCCCCACTCGAACCGGGTGCGCAGACGCTCTTCCAGGCTCTTGATCTCCTTGGCCGGGCGGTCGGACGCCAGCACGATCTGCTTGCCGGCGTTGTGCAGCGTATTAAAGGTGTGGAAAAACTCTTCCTGCGTCGATTCCTTGCCCGCCAAAAACTGGATATCGTCGATCAGCAGCACATCAGCTTCGCGGTATTTCTGGCGGAACTGTTCGGTCGTTGCCATTTTGACCGCGGTGATGATCTCGTTGGTGAACTTTTCGCAGTCCACATAGACGATGTTGTAATCCGGGTGGTTTTTGTGGATCTCGATCTGAATCGCGTTCAGCAGGTGCGTTTTGCCCAGACCGGACGGCCCGTAAATGAACAGCGGATTGTAAGCGCCGGACGGGTTTGCCGCAACCGCCTGCGCCGCCGCAAAGGCAAACTGGTTGGACGGGCCGCGGATGAAGTTTTCAAAGGTGAAATCATACCGGCCCGAGGGCAGGCTGGCTTCATCCATTGGGCGTTTTTCTTTGGCGGCCTCCGGTTCGGGCTGCGGCACAGTGAACTTGACCTCAACATCAAAGCCAAGCACAGCCTTAAACGCATCCTTCAGCAGACCCGTATAACGGTCAGACACGATCTTGCAGATAAAATCATTGCGGACTTCCAGCGTGATGCAGTTGGAATTTTCAAAGCTGACCGCTTTCAGCCCGCTGATGTAATACTGGTACGTCGCGTCGGCAGTATGTTCGCGGCAATAGGCTTTGGCCGCGTCCAGTACGTCGTTGAATGAATCCATGGATACTCCCCACTTTTGTGTTAGTCAAGGCAATGCACCGCCGCCCCGCAGGCTGCCGCCCAATTTTGGCAAACAAAACACAAGCCGCCCCCCTATTATAATAAAGTAAGGGCGCCGCATCGTTCCGCCAAAATTCGGCTGCATCCGGCAGGGTATTGCTGCACGGCCTAAAATTCTTGGGCAGGCGGGCGGAGCATGCAGCAGCCGGCGGCCACGGGGAACATTTTTGCTTCCCGGCCCGCCAAAACCGCCGTGCCAACCCGCGGAAAGCAGGCCCGAAAGCCCGCCCTGCCGATTTTTAGACACAGAGATACAGATATAGTATAGCATAAATTTACCCCCAATACAATTATAATAGGGCACAATTTTCCACGATATGGGCAATAAAAGTTGAAAATGTGGCAAAAAATGCGGGTTTTGCACCAACATTCCACCAAATCCACACCGCACAGCGGGCGTGTTTGCACTTGTCTGCCCGCCTGGCCCGCCCGCACAGAGCGCAAAATCCAATCCCCCGCGCCAGGGATTGGATTGCCGCGCGGATTTTTTCGCGGTTTGCTATTGACAAACTTGCCGTCCTTGCGCTATAATCAAAGTCTGCAAGGCTGCCCCTGTATCTACGGGCATTTGCCAAGCGTAAATCGCCAAAAAATGCCCAGTATTGGGGAAACTTTGAAGGAGGGAATACGAAATGAAGCAGACTTTCCAGCCGAAGAAGCGTCAGCGCAGCCGCGTTCATGGCTTTTTGAAGCGCATGGCTTCTAAGAACGGCCGTAAGGTGCTGGCCCGCCGCCGTGCTAAGGGCCGCAAGAACCTGACCGTCTGATTTTTCGGGCACAGGTTCCGCAAACACATGCAAACAAAGGCTGCTGATTTCTTGTCAGCGGCCTTTTTTGCTAGGATGCACTGGAAAAAAGCCAGAAATTAGCAGATGTGCATAAATAAAAACGCGATTTTTCGGCATTTTGCCTGGCTGATCCTGTTTTCCAATACACCATCCATTCCCCACCCCTGCACGGCATCATCCGTGCAGCCCAACCATCTACCATGCCGGAGGGACCCCGCCATGCGCTATCGCACCCTGACCAAAAATAAGGAATTTTCCCGCATTTATGCCCGCGGCAAAAGCTATGTGCACCCCAACCTGGTGCTGTATGTGGCCAAAAACCGGCTGGGTTATACCCGCATCGGCCTGACCGCCACCAAAAAGGTGGGCCATGCCGTGCAGCGCAACCGTGCGCGGCGCATTATGCGCGCAGCACTTTCGGAACACCTCTCGCAAAATATCGGCGGATATGATATAATCTTGGTAGCGCGTGCCCGCACGCCCTACCTGAAAAGCACCCAGCTGAGCAAAACGCTGGCGGGCCTGATGCGCAAAGCCGGTCTGCCGGATAAGGCGGCCCAGGCAGCACAGCCTGCTGCCAAACCGCAGCCAGACGGTGTACCGCAGTGATCAGCCGGGTGCTGATCGCCCTGGTGCGCGGCTACCAGAAATTCATCAGCCCGCTGCTGGGGCATAACTGTCGGTTTACCCCAACCTGCAGCCAGTATATGATCCAGGCCATCCAGGTGCACGGCCCGGCCAAAGGCCTGCTGCTGGGCCTGTGGCGCATTCTGCGCTGCAACCCTTTTGGCAAGTACGGCTATGACCCGGTGCCGGAAAAGGGCCGCTGGGTGAACCCGGAGCGGAAGCTGTTCAGAGAAAAACAGTAAAAAAATTAAAAAAGAATAAAGAATAGAGAATAATGTTGGTGGACCGCTGCGCCGTTCCGGCGCAGCTCAAAAAATTAAAGCTCTGCCGCCCCAAACCCGCAGCAGAACTTTTAGGATAATCCTATCCCTAATATTTCAAAATGAAGGCGCCGCAGGCGCCAACCGCCATTATTCATTATTCTTTCTTAATTATTCTTTACTTTCCTCTCGCCTCTCATGTCTTCTCACCGCACGGCGAAGACCTTCTTTATAAAATAAATGCCCTGCGTGCGGGCAGGGCGGAAGGATAGAATATGGGATTCCTCGCAATGATCCTGGGACCGCTGATGCGCATGCTGTATCAGATGATCCCGAACTTCGCCGTCACGATGATTGTTTTCACCGTGATCATCAAACTGCTCATGCTTCCGCTGATGATCAAACAGCAGAAGTCCATGGCCAAGATGTCGGTGTTTACACCGATGATCAATGAGATCCAGCAGAAGTACAAGAACAACCAGGAAAAAATGCAGGAGGAAATGGTCAAGCTCCAGCAGGAGTATGGCTACTCCCCCACTGCAGGCTGCCTGCCGATGCTCATCAACATGCTGGTTCTGTTCGGCATGGTGGAGGTTGTCTACCGCCCCGTGCAGTACATTCTCGGCATCCCCAAGGATGCCATCAGCGCCGCCTGCACCGCACTTGGCATTGCCACCAACGGCGCAGCATCCCAGACCGGCCTGATCGAAGCAATCCACGCCGGCCTGGCCAATGGTGTGGATACCGGCCTGACCACCGAGCAGCTCAGCTCCATTGCCAACTTTAACACCAACTTCCTTGGCATGGATATGTGCACCGTCCCCGGCTTCAGCTTCAGCCTCATTATGATCTTCCCCATCATCGCTGCGGTTACCATGTGCATCTCCCAGGTGCTCAGCACCAAGATGTCCGGCCAGCAGGCCCAGATGCAGGGCAGCATGAAGGTCATGATGTGGGGCATGAACATCATGTTCGTCTTTATGTGCTTCCAGATGCCTGTCGGCTTCTCCCTGTACTACGGCACTTCCAACATCTTTATGATGCTGCAGACCGTGCTGACCTACAAGGTGTATAACCCCGAAAAGTTCAAGGCCCAGTACGAAGCCGAGGTTGCCGCCAAGCGCGCCGCCAAGAAAGAGATCAAGACCGTTACCGTCGAAGAAGGCGGCAAGAAGGTCGAAAAGAACGTCAACAAGCGTCAGCTGGACCAGATGCGCCTTGAATACGCCCGCAAGCTGGATGCCGAAAAGTACGCCAATGACCGTACCGTTCCCCTGACGGACGAGCAGCGCGCCGAGCTGGAAGCCCAGAAGGCCCAGAAAGGCAAAAAGAAGAAGTAAGACCGCCCCATAACGAAGGAGGTAGTAATCATGCGTGAATATGTTGCAACCGCCAAAACGGTGGAAGAAGCCATCCAGCTGGGCTGCGAAGCGCTCAGCGTTGACCGTGACGACCTGGGTGTGAGCTATGAGATCCTGGAAATGCCGCAGAAAACCGGCTTCCTGGGCCTGAAAGTGACCCCTGCAAAAGTAAAAGTTACCGTGGAAACTGCCGATACCGAGCCGGAAACCGTGCCCGCCGCCCCGGTGGCCGCCGCTGAACCCGCTGCCCCGGCAAAGGCAGAACCCGCCCCGGCGGAAGAAGCTGCCGAACAGCCCGCCGCTGAACCTGCGGCAGAGGACGCTGCCCCGGCGGAAGCCGAGACCCCGCTGGATATTGCCGCTGACCCCCGCCTGCAGGCGGCTGTGGATTACCTGACCCCCATCTTCCACCTGATGGGCGTGGAGGAGTTCACCTTTACCGCAGGCAAAAAGGGCGAAGCCACCATCCTGCATGTTGAGGGTGCCCACCTGGGCGCGCTCATCGGCCGCCGCGGTGAAACGATGGAAAGCCTTTCCTACCTGGCAAGCCTGGTGGTCAACCGGATGGAAGGTCCTTACGTCAAGCTGGGCATTGATGTGGGCGGCTACCGCAATAAGCGCGAAGACGACCTGACGGCCCTGGCTGTGCGCATTGCCAACCGTGTGATCCGTACCGGCTGCTATTACGAGATGGAGCCGATGAACCCCTATGAGCGCCACATCATCCACACTGCTGTGGCCGAGATCGAGGGTGTGCGCAGCGAAAGCAAGGGCGAAGGCCCCGACCGCCGCGTGGTCATCTATTCCACCGACCCCAACGCCAGCAACCTGCCGGATCGTGACGCTCCGCGCGGCCGCCGCAACGGCCCCAACCGCGGTCCCCGCAATGGCCGCAGCTTTAACGGCAACCGCGGCCCCCGCAATGATAACCGCCGCAGCGGCGGTTACCGCGGAAACGGCGGCCGTCCCCCGCGTGATAACCGCGGCGGCAGCCGCAATGGCGGCCGCGGCTATGGCCGTCCTTCCAGCGTGCCGGAGCGCGAATTTGCCAGCGCCCCGCGTGACCCCAACGCCCGCCCGCAGGCCCCGGCCCGCACCGCGCGCATCCATGATGGGGACGATTTTGACATGTTCGGCAAGATCGAACTGTAAAAATCAGCGCGAAATCAGCATTTGAAAAAGAGCAGCGTTTTTGCCATAGCGGCAGAAGAAACGCTGCTCTTTTTATACGCTTTCTACGGAGAAAAACGCCGGATCGATTGCAGAAAACGATCAGACAACGCTGTCCAGCTCCCGCAGTACGCCGTTTCTCGCTTTGTGTCGTGTTGCGGGCAGGCAAAAGACGCTATGATGCCTGTAAGGAAAGGAGAACCCCATGGACCAACAAAAAATCGGGAGCTTTTTGAAAAAGCTCCGCAAAGAAAAATCATTGACCCAGGAACAGCTGGCCGAACAGCTGAACGTTTCTGCCAGGACTGTTTCCCGCTGGGAGACCGGCACCAATATGCCGGATATCAGCCTGCTGGTGGTGCTGGCGGATTTTTATGGGATCAGCATCCCGGAACTCCTTGACGGAGAAAGGAAAAGCGAGAAGATGAATAACGAAGTGAGAGAAACGGCCCTGAAACTGTCCGGCTATGCCGAGATGATCAACGAAAAACTCAGGCAGCGCCTGTTCTGGCTGACCGTTTTGGCGCTGGCCGGGATGACTGCCTTTGTCGTGATCGAATTTACCGGTATGGATACACCGGGCAGTTTATATGAACGCATTGCAAGCGCCGGGCTGGGCCTTGGCTTCGGGATGCTGGTTGTGCTCGCCATGTATCTGTCCGGCCTTTTGGGCAAAATCAAAGCAAAGCGGCTCATGCACCGGAACAACCGCAGGGCAAGCCGTTGAATAAAAAAGCGCTGCCGGGTGGCTCTGCTGCCGCAGCCGAAGGCCGCAGGCTTACAGCCCGGCCCACTGCAGCAGTTTGACTTTTGCCGCGTGGTTAAAGAAATAGATCACGCGCCCGACCCCCAGCATCGAAAGCACCGTGCCAAGGCCGATGCCAAGCAGCGGGTTGCCGAACGCCAGACCGATCGCCAGCGAGCAGACCACGCAGAACGCATCAAAACAGTTTTTGCACAGCCCCAGCTCCCGGCCAAACCGGTCGGCCAGGCTGCTCACAATGCCGTCGCCGGGGTTGGGGATCAGCTGCATATCCACCGTCATGGCCGCACCGATGCCGGTCAGCAGAATGCCCAGTGCCAGCACCAGCAGGTCGGTGGCAAAAAAGCCGCTCTGGTAGGTAATGCCGTGCTGGAACAGCGCCATGAACCGGGTGAACACAATGCTGACCACGATCTGCAGCAGGTCGATCAGCCGCCGGTTCTTGCCCTTAATAAAGAACTGCGCCGCAACCAGAATGCAGTATACGATCAAAGTTAGGTTGGCAAAATCCCACCCTGTCCCCTGGCTGACGGTGTACGGCACCGATACAATGGCCGATGCCCCCAGCCCGGCTTTGGTGTTCAGGGTAATGCCCAGTGCCAGCAGGACCATCCCAACCAGATAGATCCCGAAGCGGGCAGCATGCTGCTTTTTCATTCTAAAATGCTCCTTGCTTTATGTACTTGCAAAACAGTAACATCGTGTTTTGTGGAACAGGCTTGATGTTGGTTATCCCTTTGTTCCGCATTGTTGCCCTCGATAAAAGAGGATGGCTTCCTGCTCTTTATTATAATACTGCCCCGCGCCGGAAACAAGGCGCGCCCCGGCGGGCCTTAAAGCCCTGGGCTGCAATGCCGGGGCTTTTTCTTGTGCCTGCCGCCGCCGTGTGCTACAATACTGTTACATCCCGCAGCGGCACAGCCGCCCGCTGCCCGTGGAACAATTTGAAGGAGGAATCCCCCATGCCTGCCATTACTGTGCGCGGCGTAACGCTGCTGCCCCCGCGGGACACTGCCCCGACCAACTTTAAGATCCTGGTTCCCGTTATGGCCAACGACCTTTCCAACGCTGCCGCCGCTGGGGCGGCTGGGGACGTGGTAGAGCTGCGTTTGGATGCCCTGCCGTTGGATACCCCCAGCGTGCAAAACGCGCTGTGCGCCGCCCGTGCCGCCATTGGGCAGGGTGTTCCCCTGCTGGCCACTATCCGTACCCAAAAGGAGGGCGGTCTGGCCGACATCACCGATGCAGCATACGGCGAACTGTGCGCCGCCATCTGCCGCAGCGGTCTGGCGGACCTGATGGATGTGGAAGCAAGCACCGCCCCGGCGGTCGTCACGGCCATCCAGCAGCAGGCGCGGGAATACAATGTAAAAACCGTATTCAGCAGCCATAACTTTGCCGAGACTCCGCCCACCGAAACGATAGTCAACACCTTGACCGATATGGTCCACCGCGGGGCGGATATCGCTAAGCTGGCCGTGATGCCCCACACCCCGGCGGATACCGCCCGCCTGCTGGAAGCCACCGCCCAGGCAGCTGCGGCCACCGGGAGCGATACCCCGCTCATCACCATGTCCATGGGCCAGCAGGGCATGGTCAGCCGCATCTGCGGCGCAGCCTTTGGCAGCTGTGCAGGCTTTGCCACGGCGGGCGTTTCCAGCGCACCGGGCCAGCCCGCTGCCCCCGCCCTGCGCACGGCGCTGGATGCACTGGGTGCCATGCTGGGCTGAATTGATACAAAAAACGCAGCGGAATCCCTTGCCCTTCCCGGCGGGGTTCCGCTGCGTTTGTTTTTGCTTTACCAGTTCATCGGGTTGCAGTCATCCGGGTGTTTGCCCTCGATCGCTTCCTGTAAAGAGGTGATTTTCTCCCCCAAACAGAGCACCCGCTCCTGCGCGGCGGCAAGCTCTGCTTCGGATTGCTGCTGTAATTGTACCAGGATATCTTTGCGTTCTTCCAGCGTGGCGCTGCCCTGTAGGCATAGGGCAAAATAATGCTTGATCTGCGCAATGCTCATGCCGCTGCCGCGCAGGAACCCCACCGCCTGCAGCCAGTTGATGGATTCCGCATCGAACAGGCGGTTGCCGTTTTTGTCATAGCGCAGGTTCGGTACAAGGCCCATATCGCAATAATAGCGCACGGCGTGCACCGTCATATTCAGCTCGGTGCATACATGCTTGATGGAGTAGTCCATAATGGTTATATCCCCCGTGCACTGCACGGCGCACAGCGCGAAAAAATCAAACGGTCGAAAAAACTCTTGCCCTCGTGTTACACGAGGGGTGTATACTCAGCATATCACAAAACACGAAAGGCGGCTAGTCCCCCATGAAAAAAGTTGTTGTTTTTGGCGCAGCCGGGCATACCGGCAAGTATATCACCCGCAAAATGCAGTCCATGCGGGATGTGGAACTCACAGTTTTTGTCCGCAACCCGGCAAAGTTTGAGGGGATGGATATGACCGGCACCACCATCATTCAGGGTGACGCCCTGAACGTGGCCGATGTCAAAAAGGCTATGGACGGCCAGGATGTCCTGCTCTGCTCTTTGGAGAGCGATGTGCTGACCATGGCCAAAAATATTGTGGCAGTGTTGGAAGAAACCACGGTAAAGCGTATTATCTGGATCACCGGTATGGGCATCCACCACGAAATCACCGGTGTGCGCGGTGCCATGCTCAACCTGCTGGCCAAACAGCGCCCGGAATATATCCAGGCTGCCGATACCATTGCCGCCAGCCCGGCGGTTACCACCCTGCTGCGCTGCCCCGGTATTCAGGATGGCGATAACACCACCTACTACCTGACCAAGGAGGGCACCCAGCCCAAAAAGAATAATATCCACCGTGCAGCCATTGCCCAGTGCATGGCCGATATGATCGAGGACGAAACTCTTGGCGTGAACGAAAGCCTGGGCATTACCAACTAAAAATCCAATCTAAAAGAGAGAAGTGCATACAACCATGAAAAATATCCTGATCCTGGAGAGCAGCCCCCGCCCGAACGGCAATTCCAGCGTTCTGAGCGGTGAATTTGCCCGCGGCGCACAGGAAGTCGGCCATACCGTTGAGATCCTGCGCGTCAGCCACAAAAAGATCGCTGGCTGCCTGGGCTGCAATGCCTGCTACCGCAACGGTGGCAGCTGCGTGCAGAAAGACGATATGCAGGAAGTGCGGGAAAAAATGCTGGCAGCGGATGTCATCGTGCTGGCATCGCCCATCTATTTTTACTCCATGACTGCCCAGCTGAAAGCTGTTGTTGACCGCAGCTATGCGTTCTTTGCCCAGCTGGCAGGCAAAACGTTTGATTTCATCATCACCTGCGCTGCGCCGGATGCGGCTCTGACCGAAACGATGATTGCTTCCCTGCGCGGCTTTACCTGCTGCATTCCGGATGCCAAAGAGGGCGGTATGGTGTTGGGCCTGAACACCAACGACCCCGGCGATGTCCGCCAGGACCAGGCAGCCATGACCGCCGCTTACGAGCTGGGCAGGAACGCCTGAAATCTTTCCTGTTGAAAAACGCAACTGCCCGTTGCTTGGCAAACACCGCCTGCTATGCTATCCTAACGATAAAAGATAAAGGAGGCAATGCCATGGAAACCAGGCAAGTTATTTTGCAGCTGCGTACCGCCAAAGGCTTATCACAGGAAGAACTGGCCGAAAAAGTGTATGTTACCCGCCAGGCCGTGTCCCGCTGGGAAACCGGCGAAACTGTACCCAATACCGAAACCCTGAAACTGCTCTCCCAGCTGTTTGATGTCTCCATCAACACCCTGCTGGGCAGCCCGCGCACCCTAATCTGCCAGTGCTGCGGCATGCCGCTGGATGATTCCACCTTAAGCAAAGAGCCCGATGGCGCCTTTAACGAGGATTACTGTAAATGGTGCTATACCGATGGCCGGTTCACCTACCCCACCAAAGCTTCCCTGCTGGATTATCTGGTGGCACATATGCCCAACCCTGACCATGCCCCGGATACTGCCCGCCGCGCCCAGTTTGATACTTACCTTTCCCAGCTCAAACACTGGAAAGAGTAAAAATCAAAAGCGAAACATTATACGCAAAACAAAATCTCCGCCGTGCAAATGAGCAAATGCACAGCGGAGATTTTTTATTTTTCAGCTTCTGTTTGTTCCAGCTGCTCCGCCAGCTCCCCGGTCTGGTAGGCGATGCCCCAGCTCTGCATGGACTGGATGATGGGCCGCATGGATTCCCCCAGAGGGCTGAGCGCGTACTCAACTTTGGGCGGTACTTCCGGGTAGATGGTGCGCACCACAAGGCCGTCCGCTTCCATGGAGCGCAGGCTGTCCGTCAGCACTTTCTGGCTGATTCCCTCCAGGTCTTTGCGCAGCTCATTAAAGCGCCAGGGCCGCACCATCAGGTTGCGCATGATCAGCAGTTTCCACTTGCCGCCAATCAATGAAACCGTCAGCGCCACCGGGCAGGCGGGCATCTCTTCTTTGGTCAGCATCACAGCACCTCCAAACGGAATCATATATTTCCATTATATCCACTAGCCCTTTGCCGTGCAAGACAGTTACTTTTTTGTGACCCGGTAATAAAAAAGTGCGTACTTTTTCGCTGCGCGGCACTGCCGTATACTGGAATCACGGACAAAGAAGTCCGCAGAACATCCAATGGAGGTACAAATCTTATGGCACTTTTTAACTTGGCTGGCTGGAACAAGAATGCGGCGGCACCCACCGCAGCATGCGGCACTTCCTGTGGTGCAGGCGATGCAACGCCGGAAACGCAGCCCACTGCCTGTGGCTCCGCCTGCGGCGCTGGCGATGAACCCACCCGGAAACCGGCCACCTGCGGCACCGGCTGCGGTGCATCGGATCAGTAATCAGCACTTTTTACACACCCCTTCCCCGGAAAAATCTCCGGGGAACCTTTTGTCAAAACGAGGGCAACGGCATGAAACAGTATTTTTCTTTCCAATGGCACATCACGGATGACTGTGACCAGCGGTGCAAGCATTGCTATATCTTTTCCGAAAACACCTGCAAACAGCTGGATTCCATGAGCTGGCCGCAGATGCAGGAAACATTTTATAACTGCCTGGATTTCTGCCAGGTGTACCACCGTCTGCCCTATTTTTATATCACCGGCGGGGACCCGATTCTGCACCCCAACTTCTGGCAGCTGCTGGCGCTGCTGAAACAGCACGAAATTCCCTTTACGATTTTGGGAAACCCGTTCCACCTGAATGATGCGGTCTGCCAGCGGCTGAAAAATTACGGCTGCGAAAAATACCAGCTGTCCATTGATGGCCTGCGCCAGACCCACGATTGGTTCCGCAAACCCGGCAGCTTTGATACCACGCTGGAAAAAATCGGCTGCATCAACCGGGCCGGTATCCGCTCGGTCGTGTTGACAACGGTTTCCGGCAAAAACATTGACGAAGTTCCCGGCATTATGGACGCTGTGGTGGCCGCGGGGGCCAACGTGTTTGCCTTTGCACGCTACTGCCCCACCAGCGAAGAAAAAGATACCGGTATTGAGCCGCTGCGCTACCGCCAGCTGCTGGCCGACTACGATAAAAAGATCAAAGCCTATCAGGCAGCCGGATGCAGCACATATTTTAACAAAAAGGACCATCTGTGGACACTGTACGAGTACGAAACTGGCGCGTTCAAAATCCCGGAAAATGTGCAGGACGGCATGATTTACGGCGGCTGCAACTGCGGCAACTGCCACCTGACCATTCTGCCCACCGGCGATGTTTACGCCTGCCGCCGTGTGCAGAACAGCAGGGTTGGCAATGTGTTTGAGGATCGGCTGGCGGATCTCTGGGTCTGCCAGCTGGAAAGCTACCGCGATTACACAAAGTTTTCCAAGTGCGCCCGGTGCGAACTGCTGGCATTCTGCCGCGGCTGCCCTGCCGTGGCCAGCGGCAAAAACGGTGATTTTTACGCCGCCGATCCCCAGTGTTGGAAGGAGGTCGTTTAAGATGAACGAAACGATGCAGACCATTCTCCACCGCCGCTCTATCCGTCGGTTTGAAACAAAACAGCTGGAGGAAGAAACCCTGCAGCAAATTTTGCAGGCCGGGCTGTATGCCCCCAGCGCGGGCGGGCGTCAGGGCGTGATCTTCGCCGTCTGCCAGGACAAAGAGGTCAATGAACGCCTTGGCAAAATCAAGCGGGCGAACTCGCACCCCCGCATGGCAACGGCCGCCAACTACGTCTCACGGGAGCAGCCCAGCATTGCGGATGACCCCAAACTGACCAATGCGTTTTATGATGCACCGACCGTCATCACGCTGTTTGCCCCAAAGAATTTCCTGTTTGCGGTGGATGACTGCGCGGTTGCCGCGGAAAATATGATGCTGGCGGCGGATTCTCTCGGCGTTGGCTCCTGCTATATCGGCCAGGGCTGGCCTGCATTTGCGGACCCCTATGGGCAGGAGATCCTGCGCCAATGGAATATCCGCCCGGACTATTACGCTGTCATGCAGCTGCTGCTCGGCTACCCTAAAGCCGGGGACCCTCACCCCCAGGGCAAACCCCGAAAAAGCGACCGCATTCTCCGCTTCTGAAAAAATCCCCATAAAACCAAAAGCCCCGTGCCGCGGAAAGCCCAACAGACTTACGCCTGCTCCCTTTCCCCTGCACGGGGCTTTTTATATTTTGGTATATTAAAGTTTTTCGCCCAGCCTTTTTTCAAAAAGGCTGGAAAAATCCATCGGAGAAGAAATTACTTCTTCTTCGGTACCAACACGGTCTTGCCGCCCATGTACGGCTGCAGAACAGCCGGAATGGTCACGGTGCCGTCAGCCTGCAGATGGTTCTCCAGGAAAGCAATCAGCATGCGCGGCGGGGCAACGCAGGTGTTGTTCAGGGTGTGGGCCAGCTGGGTCTTGCCGTTCTCATCCTTGTAGCGGATGCGCAGACGGCGTGCCTGGGCATCGCCCAGGTTGGAGCAGCTGCAAACCTCAAAGTACTTCTGCTGGCGCGGGCTCCAGGCCTCGATATCGCAGCTCTTCACCTTCAGGTCAGCCAGGTCACCGGAGCAGCACTCCAGCTGGCGGACGGGGATCTCCATGGAGCGGAACAGCTCAACAGAGTTGTTCCACAGCTTGTCGTACCAGGCCATGCTGTCCTCCGGCTTGCAGACAACGATCATTTCCTGCTTTTCGAACTGGTGGATGCGGTAAATGCCGCGCTCCTCAATGCCGTGGGCACCCTTCTCCTTGCGGAAGCAGGGGCTGTAGCTGGTCAGGGTCAGGGGCAGCTTGGCACCGTCCAAGGTCTGGTCGATGAAACGGCCGATCATGGTGTGCTCAGAGGTGCCGATCAGGTACAGGTCCTCGCCCTCGATCTTGTACATCATGGCATCCATTTCGGGGAAGGACATAACACCCTTCACCACATCGCCGTGCATCATGAACGGGGGGATGACATAGGTGAAGCCCTTGTCGATCATGAAATCGCGGGCGTAAGCCAGAACAGCTTCATGCAGGCGGGCAATGTCGCCCAGCAGATAGTAGAAGCCGTTGCCGGAAACGCGGCCTGCAGCATCCAGATCAATGCCGTCAAAGCTTTCCATGATGTCAACATGGTACGGGATGGGATAATCCGGCACAACGGGCTCGCCAAAGCGCTGCACTTCCACGTTGCAGCTGTCGTCCGGGCCGGTGGGCACGCTGGGGTCGATCATCTGCGGGATGGTGTACATGATGTCGCGAATCTTGTCCTGCAGCTCGGCTTCCTTGGTTTCCAGCTCTTTCAGGCGGTCAGCCTGTGCGGTCACCTGCTTTTTGATCTCCTCAGCTTCGGCGGCCTTGCTGGGGTCCTTCTTGGCCTGGCCCATCAGCATGCCGATCTGCTTAGAAAGCTTGTTGCGGTTGGCGCGCAGGGTGTCGCCCTCGCCAATGGCGGCGCGGTACTCAGCATCCAGCTTGATGACCTCGTCTACCAGCGGCAGCTTGGCATCCTGAAACTTCTTTTTAATGTTCTCCTTGACCTCATCGGGGTGCTCACGCACAAAACGAATATCCAGCATGATTCAAAATCCTTTCCTCTATTTGTAATTTTGCAAATGCCTGAAATCTAAAGCGATAAAATAAGGGAGTTATGCCTCGCCCTCACCGGACGGTTCGGCAGCCTCGGCGGCCTGTTCGGGGTCATACTGCCCCAGCAGACCGGCAAACTGCTGCAGCTGCGCATCGGAATAAAATGCAATGTGCAGCACGCCTTTGCCGCCCTTATAGTCCACATGCACTTCGCTACCAGTGGTCTCTTTCAGAGCACCCTCCACCTCCACGGCAAGTACCGGGCGGGTAAAGGCGTCCTCTTCCTTGGCGGGTTTCGGCGGCTTGGACATTTTGCGGCACAAAGCTTCGGCCTGGCGCACGCTCATGTCCTTGGCAATGATTTGGTCCGCGGCGGCGGACATCTGCTCCGGTGAGCCAAGGCCCAGCAGCGCTTTGGCATGGCCCGCACTGATGTCCCCTGTCCGCACCTGATCCCGCACATACTCCGGCAGGTTCAGCAGGCGCATGGCGTTGGTGATGGCGCTGCGGCTTTTGCCCAGCCGTTTGGCGGCTTCTTCCTGCGTCAGGCCATAGCGCTCGATCAGCTTTTTGCAGCCCTCGGCCACTTCAATGGGGTCCAGGTCTTCGCGCTGTAAGTTTTCGATCAGGGACAGCGCAGCGGCCTGTTCGTCGGTAACTTCCTTGATCAAAACCGGAACTTCATCCAGCCCGGCCATGCGCGCGGCACGCCAGCGGCGCTCGCCCGCAATGATCACATAACCCGGCCCGGTCTTTTTGGCGCGCACCGCAATGGGCTGCAGCAGGCCGTTTTCGCCAATGCTTTCGGCCAGGGCCGCCATGGCGTCCTCATCAAAGTTTTTGCGCGGCTGGTCGGGGTCCGGTTCAATCTCCCGCAAAGGCAGGCGGGTCAGATCCGGGTTTGCATCTTCGTTCATGGGCAGGTCTTCAAACAGGCTGTCCAGCCCTTTGCCAAGGCCGCCCAATTTGCGTTTTGCCATTCACACACTTCCCTTTCCCAAACAGGAAAACCAGGGTTATTCCCGCTCGTTATTTTCCAAAAATTCACGCGCCATGGCCATATAGGCTTCGCTGCCTTTGCCGTTCGGCTCGTAAAAATTGATGGGCATACCAAAACTGGGGGCTTCCGAAAGGCGCACGGTGCGCGGTACAACGGTTTTGTAAACCTTGTTGCCATAGTACTTTTTGACCTGTGCAACCACCTGCATGGTCAGGTTGAACCGGCCGGAGTACATGGTGAACACCACGCCCTCGATATCCAGATAATGGTTGTATTTTTTGCGCACGATCTTTAGGGTATTCATCAGCTCCGAAAGCCCTTCCAGCGCGTAATACTCGCACTGGATGGGGATCAACACCGTATCACAGGCGCAAAGCCCGTTGACGGTCAGCAGATCCAGCGAGGGCGGGCAGTCAATAAACACATAATCGTACAAAGGAATCAGCGGTGCCAGCATGCTGCGCAGGCGGTTTTCGCGCCGGGGCAGCTCCACCAGTTCCACCACAGCACCGGCCAGCTGCGTGTTGGATGCAATCAGGTCAGCGTTGAACTTGGTGTGCACGATGGCCTGCCGGACATCATCATCATTGATCAGGCAGGTGTAAATGTTGGATTGCTGGCTTTTTTTTGCAACGCCGTAACCCGAAGTGGTATTGCCCTGCGGGTCAAGGTCAACCACGAGAACCTTTTTGCCCAGCGCAGCCACGCAGGAAGAAAGATTGACGCAGGTGGTCGTTTTGCCAACGCCGCCCTTTTGGTTTGCGATTGCAATTACTTTTGCCATTTTACCCTCCATCTATCGTTTGGAACCGCTAAGAACCTATTTATTATAACACAGCAGCCCCCTTAGTGGAAGTCCTAACCCCCAAAAACGCAAAAAATCCCACCGAAAATGTTCCACGTGGAACATTTTCGGTGGGATTTTACCGGGAACAGTGCTGGTGTGGCCCGTATAAAAAAGAGGTTTGTATGGCAAGGCTTGCGGAACGGTCAAGACCGTTCCCTACAAAACAGTTTGAAGTGCGCCTGCCAACCAACAAATATACTGTAGGGCGGGATGCCCTCATCCCGCCGCGGAGAAACGCAAATCCTTTGCCGCCAACCCGCAAACCATCTGTAGGGGGCGATGCTTGCATCGTCCCGCATGGCAGGCCCTGCGTAATATTTCATCTTGTTATATGGCATAAGGCGACGGGCGCACAATGTGCGCCCCTACGGGTGGGATGCATGGAAATGTTGATTTGCCCATTATAAAATGCACTGTAGGGAACGGTCTTGACCGTTCCGGGGGTTTGCTATATATACCCTATTAAATTAGCTGCAAAGTTTCAATAATGATGGGAGCTCCCCTTAGAGGGGAGCTCCGGCGAAAGCCGGTGAGGGGTGGTTCCATAGGTGGCGCCCCAAAATTCATGCCGCAAATCCCCCAACGGAGGCCAACCGCCGATAGGGTGGCTCTTGGGCCGGAGATGGCCGCCCTACCGCGCGGTAATCCTATGGATACATCCGTTGTTTCAAATGTCTTCCCAATTTTATGCCTGCCCGGGACGTCGAGGACGCCGTCCCCTACAAATCGTTAAAGAATCTTCACGAAATATGCAGAGCACGGTAAAGGCATAGTACCGGCGGGGTCGGGTGACCCCGCCCTACCGAGAAATTGCAGGTTCATCAAAAATGTTTTTATGTATTCATCGGCCATCCCCAAAAGTCATAATAATCCACGGATAGTCACAAACCTAATCTATGAACCCCATCCCTTGCCCCGCCTCCAATTCCTAATTTCTCATTCCTAATTTCTCATTCACCCAAACTCCTAACTCCTCCCTCCTAACTCCTAACTAACTCATCCTCTTCCCCAAGGCTGCTTCCCTCCCCGCTCGGCATCTCCGGCTCATGGCACGCCGGCAGCGTGCTGGGTACGGGCAGCGGTGCGGGGGTGCCGGTGGGGATGCGCACCGTGTATTCCAAAAATCCGTCTGCCTGCTCGCAACTGGTCACGGCGGGGATGCCGCGCTGGGTCATCAGGTCAACGGCGTGCTGCAAGGTGTTCACAAACAGCCGCACGTCCCCCACCATCGGCACCGTGCTGCGGCAGGGGCCGGGGGTGTCCTTTGGGGTGGCCAGCATCGCATCCACCAGGCGGTCCGCTTCCCGCACACTCAGCTTGTCCCGCGCAATCTTTTCCAGCGCGGCGGTACGGCGGCTTTCCGGCAGGCGCAGCACCGCGCGGGCGTGGCGCTCGGTCAGGCCGGCAGCAGTACAGAGCTGCTGCTGGGCGGTGGTTAAAGTAAGTAATCGCAGCTTGTTGGCCAGCGCGGGCTGGCTCAGCCCCAGGCGGCGGGCAGCTTCGGCCTGGGTGCAGTTCCATAGCCGGATCACCTCCCGGATGCCCCGCGCCGCATCGAACGCATCCAGCTGGGCGCGCTGCAAATTCTCCAACAGCCCCAGCGCGGCGGTTTCGCTGTCGTCAAAGTTCTGGATGATGGCCGGGATGCGCTCCAGCTTTGCCAGGCGGCAGGCCCGCAGCCGCCGCTCCCCTGCCACAAGCTGGTATTTTTTGTATCCCGTCTTGCGCACACTGATGGGCTGCAGCAATCCGTTCTGCAAAATGCTGACGGCCAGTGCCGCAATCTCGGTTTCATCAAAAGCGGTGCGCGCCTGGAACGGCGATGGCTCGATTTCCTCCACCGGCAGCAGAACGATTTTGCCGGGTTTCTGGTTGGCGGCTTTTTTATCCGGTTTGGACATATGGCTTCTCCCTCCCCCGCACAGGCAGTAAAAAAGCCTGTGCTTGCCTTTTATCAAAAGCATAGCACAGGCCAAACCGGTTAGAAAGAATTTTCGTTCGCCGCTGTTCGCGGTAAATCCCGGAGTTCTGTTAAATTAAAGAGGCTTTTTTGCAATTTTTCCGCCGTTGCGGGGATAAGCTGTCGGTGTTTGCGAAATCTTTTTGCAAACCACCAGCCGCCGCTCGCTGCCGTCCGGCAGGGTGAACGCGCGGGTATCGCCGTAAGCACCGCCCAGCTTTTTCAAGGCGGCAGCGGAACCGCTCAGTTCGGCGTCCGCATCGGGGCCTTTCATCGCAATGAACACCCCGCCGACCCGCACAAGCGGCAGGCAGTATTCGCACAGCACCGGCAGGGCGGCCACCGCACGGGCACTGGCAACATCAAACTGCTCGCGCCAGATCTTGCGGGCGGCTTCCTCCGCGCGCTCCTTGGCAAACTCGACCCCCGCCAGGCCAAGCTCCCCGCACAGGTACTTCAAAAAATCCACCCGCTTGCCGGTGGGTTCCATCAAGGTCAGCTGTAAATCCGGCTTAAAGATTTTTGCCACCACGCCGGGGAACCCTGCCCCGGTGCCAACGTCCACCATCTTGCCGCTCACTTCCGGCTGGGCGGCGAACAGCAGGCTATCCGCAAAGTGGCGGTCCTCAATGCCTTCCGGGCTGGTGATGGCCGTCAGATTCACCTTCTGGTTGTAATCTACCAGAATTTCCGCATACCGGTCCAGCAGGTCCAGCTGTGTGTCGCTCAGTGCAATGTTCCACGTGGAACATTTTTGTGCAAGGCGTTCTTTATCGATCATACAATCTCCTCTAATAAAAATAATAAATGATAATGAATAAAGAATAATGCCGGTGCGCCGCCCGCGGCGGCGCGAATAAAATAGGGGGGCGGCTCTGGCCGGAATGCTCCTTTCCGGAGCGGCAGACCTAATTAAAATATGATGCCTTGGGCATCACACAACCATGATTCATTATTCGCTATTCGTTTTTAATTAAAATTGAATATCCAGCCCTTACTCCGTCGCAGCCTTCCCTGCTTTCATCAAGGCAATGCTCAGCTGGGCCAGGTCGCTGGGGCTCACACCGGGGATGCGCCCTGCCTGCGCCAGCGTGCGGGGGCGGATCTTCGCCAGCTTTTCGCGGGCTTCCAGTGTTACGGTTTCCAGCGGGGCGTAATCAAAGTTATCGGGAATCACTACGTTTTCGTGGCGCTGTACTTCATGGATGGCGCGCTGCTCGCGGGCAATGTAACCGGCATAACGGATCTCGGTTTCAATGCGCAGGGCCATGGCGGCGCTCACATCCTGGCCGCGGCCGATCACCTTGGCCAGCAGCTCATAGTGAACTCCGGGCCGCTTGAGCAGCTCCGCCGCCGTGCCGCCGGATTCACCCAGCGTTTCCAGCACTTCCGGCGGGGCCACAGCGCGCAGTTCCGCCAGCGGAACTTTAGTGGTTTCCAGCCGGTGCAGTTCGGCCTTTTTTACTTCCATATCATGGGTGAACGCCGCCCAGCGGGTGTCATCCACAAGGCCGTATTCCCGGCCGATGGGGGTCAGGCGCTCATCGGCATTATCCTGGCGCAGGCTCAAACGGTACTCGCTGCGGCTGGTCATCATGCGGTAGGGGTCCATCACGCCTTTGGTCACAAGGTCGTCCACCAGCGTGCCCAGATAGGACGTGTGCCGCGCCAGAATCAATTCGCTCTTGCCCAGCGCATGGCGGGCAGCATTCAGGCCGGCCAGCAGGCCCTGGGCGGCGGCCTCCTCATAGCCGGAAGTTCCGTTGAACTGCCCTGCCCCGTACATGCCGCCGATCACCTTGCTTTCCAGCGTGGGCAGCATGCTGGTGGGGTCCACGCAGTCATACTCAATGGCGTAAGCCGGGCGCATGATCTCCAGGTTCTCAAACCCCTTGATGGTGCGGTACATGGCGTTCTGCACTGCTTCCGGCAAAGAGGAACTCATGCCCTGCAGATACATCTCCTCGGTGTCCTTGCCGCAGGGCTCCACAAACACCGGGTGGTGTTCCTTGCCCTTAAAGCGCACCACCTTATCTTCAATCGAAGGGCAGTACCGCGGGCCAACACCCTGAATGTCCCCGCCGTACAGCGGCGAGCGGCTCAGGTTATCCAGGATGACCTTGTGGGTCTCCGGGTTGGTGTAAGCAATGTAGCAGTCCACCTTGTTGTGCATCGGCTTGTGGGTCATAAAGCTGAACGGCTGCAGCAGCTCGTCCGGGTCGCCCGGCTGGCAGTCCAGCTTGCTGAAGTCAATGCTGCGGCGGTGTACGCGGGCGGGGGTGCCGGTCTTGAAGCGGCGCAGCGGAACACCGTGGGCCGTCAGGTCTTTGGTCAGCGCGGTGGCAGCGTGGGTACCGTCTGGCCCGCCGTCATAGTGGGCTTCGCCCACAAAAATGCGCCCGCCCAGGGCGGTGCCGGTGGCGATCACCACGCACTTGCAGCTGTAATAGCCGCCCAGCGCCGTTACCACCCCGCACACATGGCCGTCCTGCACATCCAGCCGCACGATCTCCGCCTGGTGGATCTCCAGGTTCGGGGTCAGCTCCAGCGCGTGCTTCATCCACATGTGGTAGCGCTTGCGGTCGGTCTGCACGCGCAGGCTGTGTACCGCGGGGCCTTTGCCGCGGTTCAGCATCCGGCTCTGCAAAAAGGTGGCGTCCGCCGCAATGCCCATCAGACCGCCCAGCGCGTCGATCTCCCGCACAAGGTGCCCCTTGGCAGTGCCGCCGATGGACGGGTTGCAGGGCATGTTGCCGATAAAATCCAGCGTCAAAGTAAAAATCGCAGTCTTGGCGCCAAGCATGGCTGCCGCATGGGCGGCTTCGATCCCGGCATGCCCGGCACCCACCACGACCACATCATAATTTCCCAAAAAATCCATAATCTCTATGCCTCAAATCAAAACTCTTTGATGGAAGAAATTTTCGTCACTTCATTGTATCACAGCCGCGCCCGGAACACAACAAAAGAGCGCCTGCCCCCGCAGAAAATGGCGGGCTGGCAGGCGCTTTGAAATAATACTATCCAGTGGGTTATTTGCCCACGCAGAAGGTGGAAAACACTTCGTCGATGGTGGCTTCGGTGGCATCCTCGCCGGTCAGGCGGGCAAGGGCGCGCTGGGCATCGCTGATGCACACCCCGGCAGCATCCAGCCCAAAACCATCCTCCTGGCTGTGCAGGGCTTCGGCCAGGGCATCGCGGGCTTCTTTGGCGGCGCTCAGCTGGCGGGCGCTGCACAGCGCAGCGGCGTTGGGGTCCAGATTCGCAGTGCCCAGCAGCTGGGCGACTGCCTGGCACAAAGGCTGCAGGCTGGCGGCGTCCCGCGCGGTCAGCGGAATGATCGCCTTAAAGTAGGGCGCTAACTGCTGCTGTGCGGCGGTAAAAGCTTCCCCCTGCCCGGCCAGATCCTGCTTGTTCAGGATGGCCAGCGCCGGGCGGCCCTGGCAGCGGCGGGCGATTTCCAGGTCTTCCTCATTCAGCGGGGCGGCCAAGTCGAACACGGCCAGCACCAGCCCGGCTTCCTCCAGCTTTTTCCAGCTGCGGCGGATGCCCTCGGCTTCCACGGCATCGCCGTGCTCCCCCACATCCCGCACACCGGCGGTGTCAAACAGGTTCAGCCGGATGCCGGTATCCCCCAGCATCACGGCCTGTTCCAGTACATCGCGGGTGGTGCCCGCAATGGGGGTCACAATGGCGCGGTCAAACCCGGCCAGCAGGTTCAGCAGGGTGCTTTTGCCCACATTGGGGCGGCCCAGCAGCACACAGTCCACCCCGCGGCGCAAAACCGCCCCGGCCCCGTACCCGGCAATCAGCTGGTCCAGGGTCTCCTTCTGCTCGGTCAGGGTGGAAATCAGCTCCGCCTGCGATACCTCCGGCACGTCCTCTTCCGGGTAGTCGATCCAGGCGGTCAGGTGGGCGGCCAGTGTTTGCAATGCGGCTTGAATGCCCGCGATGCGCCGTGCCAGCGCGCCGTCCAAAGCGGACTTTGCCAGCGCAGCCCCCTGCCGCCCTTCGGCGGAGATGATCTCCATCACCGCTTCGGCCTGGGTCAGGCTCATGCGGCCGTTTTCCAGCGCGCGGCGGGTGAATTCGCCGGGGCCGGCGGGCGCTGCCCCGGCCAGGTACAGCGCTTCCAGCAGGCCCTGCGCCATGGCGTTGCCGCCGTGGACCGAAAGCTCGATCACATCCTCGCCGGTGTAGCTGTGCGGCGCGCGGTAAAACAGGGCGATGGTCTCATCCATCTCCTCCCCCCGCAGCCGGTAATGCCCCAGCATGGCGGTGTAGCCTTTGGCTTCTGCAACCCGCTTTGCCGGGCTGCGCGGGGTGAAGATCTCCCCCACCACCGCATACGCTTCCGGCCCGGATACCCGAACGACTGCAATGCCGCCTGCCCCCGGTGGGGTGGCAAGGGCGCAAATGGTAGAACTCATATCAATACCTCAAACTTATCTGTTGTTGGCTTGGCGCTGGCCCCAAGCTACGTCAGCAGCGGTAGCTCTCCCGCGGGCCAAGGTAGGATTCCGGCAGGCTGGTGCCAACCGGCCAAAGCACGATTTTTTCCAGGATGATCGCCGGGCTGACCGCATAAAAGCGCAGTGTGTTGACCCCCGCATGGCACGGAACCACTGCTTCGGTCAGTTTTACGTTGGCAAAGCCCTCGGCATACCACTGGTCGCTGCCAAAGAACGGCCGGTCCGCCTCATGCACAGTGTTCATAATCTGAACGCTGCCATCGTTGATAGAATAGCCGATGTACTGCTTTGGCTCAAAGGTGACCGGCGTGGTGGCGGACATATGGAACTGCACATGATAGTCCCCGTCTTTTGCCGCAGCAAACGTATATTCCAGATAGGGGCGCACATCGCTTTCCTCAAAGTTGGCGGTCGCCGGGAACACTTTCAGCGCGGTGCCAAGCCGGCCATACGGCTTGAGCAGCGCAAAGCCGCCGCCGGGAACATCCTGCTTGGCAGTGTAGTGCTGTGCTTCCATCGCAATGCAGTCGTTGGCTTCCACAAAGGTGCCTTTGGGGTAAGCAACCGGCGTGTTGTCCACTTCCACAATGATGTTGGCCGCACCGGTCCCCTCCTGGATGTGCTCGTTCACCACAGCGAACTGTCCGGTCACTTTTCCGGTGATCTGGCTGCGGTCAATGGGTCAGGGTCACGCGCTGGTTTTCGGCCACCGTGCCGCCGGTGCAGCTGAACTGCATCCAGGGGCAGTCGGTCTCAATGCGCCAGCTGATGGGGCACTTGCTGCCGCAGGCAACGTCGAACGTGGCCTGGCTGACATCCAGCCGCAAAAAGTCCTGCCAGACCTGCGGCTTGCGGCCGTTCCACCAAAAACCGGTGGCGTACTCGGTATCCTCCACGCGGGATACGATCATCCGCGGCCGGTTGGCCGGGGTGATGTACATCCGGATGGGCAGCTTGTTATCCTCGTCGTTCCAGTAAACAAAGCCGATGTGCTCCGATAAGCCGAACCCGTAATACTTGCCGCCGTCCACCGTGTGGTACTCGTTCACCAGTGCTTCGTCCGCTTCAATGCAGGCCTGCACTTCATCGGCCAGCCGGTTGGCGGCAACGCGGTTCTGTTTGGCATACAGATGGTTGCGCCCGGTCAGGATCCACATCTTCATCAAGTTGGCGGTGCCGCACGCCGGGAAGTAAATCAGCGAGATAAAGGCGCTCAGGTCCTTCTGCGGGCAGGCGGCTTTCAGGGCATCACATTCCGAAAGGATGTGGTTGGAAATCTGCAGCACTTCCTCCGCCTCGCCGTAATGGGTCGGGTGGTAGGTGTCCTCCCCCATCTTCTCGTGCTTTCTGCGGGCCAGCAGGCGGGTGTAATCGGTGATGATGCCCTCAATGCGGGGCAGGTCCTCCGGCGCAAAGGCCGCGCCAAAATTGCGGCGCACCCACTGCGCGGTGTACCTGGTGGTGATGGCAGCATCCTGCCCGCCCCAGGCATCAATATCATAGGCCAGATCCAGGAAGTAGGAAAGCCCGAATTCCTGCGTGCCGATATCGCCGATGTTCGTCACCCAGATCTCCCGCACGCCGTATTCGTAAGCGGCAGTCATCTCCTCCCACACTTTGGGCAGGTAGGTGGTGCCCACCCATTCAAACGAGTGGGGTCCACCATGCATGTCCATGTGGTAGTACATGCCGTATCCGCCGGGATGGTCGCGCATTTCCGGGCTGGGCAGTGTGCGGGTGGAACCGTGGTTGTTGTCGCTCAGCATCAGGGTCACGCCGTCCAGCTCCGGGTCCCCGATCAGGCCCGGCGTTTCCTTGCTGCCGTAAAAGAATTCTTCGGTCTCCGAGAAGAAAACGATCTGCCGCGGCACCTGCTTCACATCCGGGTTGATGATCTCCCGGATCAGCTGGTTCTGGGTTTTCAGCACGTTGCGGATCAGCTGAATGTTCTCTTCCAGCGTGGCGTGCTGCATGATGGCGGTGTCGTTTTCGCCGCGCATGCCAAGGGTGATCACGTTCTCAAAATCTTTGTTGCGGGTCAGGCCGTCCCGCCAAAAACGGGTAATGCCTTCGGGGTTGGCGATGTAATCCCAGGCATCGCCGTAAATGGAACCCTTGCCCCGCACCATGCTGTATTCCTGCCCGCTGCGCATGCAGGGTTCGTGGTGGGAGGTGCTCATCACCACGCCCAGTTCATCCGCCAGCACGGCGTTTTCCAGCCCAGGGCCGTCCAGGCTGAAATTGGAATTCCACATCGCGGGCCACAGATAGTTGCCTTTCATGCGCAGCAGCAGCTCAAACACCGGCGCATAGCAGGCAGCGTTCATGCTGCCAAAGTGGGTCTTGGCCCAGTTGCCAAAAGCGGGCCATTCGTCATTGATGAAAAATCCGCGGTACTTGACGGACGGTACCCTGGATACCATGTTCACCTGTTCATCCAGCACCACGGCGTCCTGATGGCGCGGCGAGACATGGTTCCAGTTGACCAGTGGGGAAACGCCGATCAGCTCCGAAAGATGGAACAGCCCGTAAATGGTGCCGCGTTTGTCGCTGCCCGCAATCACCAGCGCGGAGCCGATGCCATCCACAGGGTTCGCAATGATCTGGAAGCTGTAGCATTCCCATTTGCCCCGGATGGCATTCAGGTCAAGCTTGCCCGCGGCTTCCAGCGCATCCAGCATGGGGCTGTGCCCAATGGTGCCATACAGCACCGCACAGCCGCTCCCCTGCCCGGCGGTGATCCCGATGGGCAGAACGCCCGTCACCAGTTCAATATCCTGCTTTACCATCCCGGCAATTCGTTTTACACCGGGCAGGGCCTGCGCTTCCTCATAAAAAGCAAGCCCTTTGCCGATCGTGATCTGCGGCATAGTGTTTTTCCTCCCGCTTTTATCAAAATATAAAAAATGATTTTGTAAATTCCAAAATGCTGTTTTTATCCTGTAGAGACCGTAGGGGCGCACATTGTGCGCCCGTCCACCTAAAAATATAACAGTGGCCTTTTTAGAATGTACCAGCCAGAGGCCCGCGGGCACTCTAAGGATTGTTGTTTGACTTATAGGGACGGCACCACCGACGCCCCGGAACGGTCACTGCGCCCGCAGGCGCGTTTCGTAGGCCAACCGGAATTTTAATTCCGGCTCTTAGGCCGGAGATAGACCGTTCCCTACAGAACAATTTATCATGCGTGGCGAACCGACAAATGCTCTGTAGGGCGGGGTGCCCTCACCCCGCCGCGGAGAAACATAAATCATTTGCTGCAAACCTGCAAACCGTTTGTAGGGGACGATGCTCGCATCGTCCCGCCAACAGGATGCACCCTGAATCGGTTGCCAATGGTTGCTTTTGCCCTGTAGAGCTCCCGTAGGGGCGCACATCGTGCGCCCGCCGACCTAAAAAATGCAGCAATGCTTTTTTGGGTGGTACCAGCCCCCAATATCATCACCCGTATTATATCATAGTGCAGCACGATATGATAGAACCGCCCGCGAAACGGCAATAAAAAAGCCCGCGCATAACGCACGGGCAATCTTTCAACAAGAAAAACAAAACTTGTTAAAAACTTAATTGGATTTTTTGCGGCGGCGCAGAACCATGCCCAGCAGCTTTTCCACCATGGCGAACACCTCGCGGAAGTTCAGCAGGCAGATGGCAAAGGTCAGCACCGTGACCGGCACCACCCAGTGCTCCAGCTTGAACAGCATGGCAATCTCCACAAAGATCAACCCCAGGTTCAGCAGCATCCAGGCCGGGTGGAAATCGATCTCCAGCAGCCCGTGGGTGGAGTAAGCACGGAGCAGGAAAACGATCAGCAAAGAGATGAAACTTGCCACCGTAACGCCCCACGGGCCAAACCCGCGGATGAACAAAAAGTTCAGCACCAGGTTGACCACGGCGCCCACCAGCATGGTGTAAAACGAGCTGGTCGAACGCTTGTATACCACATACACGCTGTTCAGGAAGTTGTTCAGGCAGGTGCACATCGAAGCCAAAGTCAAGAACGGCACAAACTGCCAGCCAAGGAAGTAATCCTCACGGAAAACATGCATCATGGGCTGGCACAGCCAGATGACGCCCGCCACACAGCAGAACATGACCGCCGCATACACCCGGAACACCTTGCTGAAGAACGCCGACCGTTCGGATTCTTCCGTCACAGCGGAAAGCTGCCATGCCTCATAGAAGATCTGCCCCACAATGGTGATGATCTGCGGCAGATAGTACCCGGCTTTCAGCAGGCCCACCCACCAGGTGCTGCTTTTGCCGTCAATGCCGTCACACATGCCCTGCACATAGAACAGGTCCGACGCGTTGATGATCCAGAAGCTGATGGAAGCCGGGATCATGGGGATGCAGTACCGCAGCATGTCCTTCCAGAGGATCTTGTTGAATTTTTTGAAACTGAAATACTGGCGACAGTGCCCGGCAATAAAAACAAACACCGCCGAAAGCGCATCCGAACAGGCCATGGCAAGCAGGTATCCGTTTGCACCCAGATCCAGCACATCCAAAAAGAGATAATAGAACCCAAGCAGCGTGGCGGAAGTCAAAATGCCGTCCACCGCAACCAGGCGGTTCAGCATACGGGAACGGATGAACTGGGTGCAGAGCGTCCGCAGGCAGCTCATCAATACGCAGGCGTAAATCAAAACCAGATAATCCGCCGCGTTGGGGATCAGCCGCACCAGCGGCCAGCAGACCGCCATCAGGGCAAAGCCCAGCAGGATGGTGGCAAGGCCGTTCATGAACACGCTGCCTTTATCCACCTTGCGGTCCAGGCCAAACCGGATCACCGCAAAGCTGACGCCCAGGCTGACCACCGGGATCAACAGGTTGGCTACCGACTGCATCAGGCTTGTCACGCCCATCACATCCGGGCTGGCCAGCGCGTAACTCAGGTACGGCTGAATGATCAGGCTGATGATCTTGGAGCCAAAATTGGAAATGGCAAACAGGATGGTGTTATTCACCAGCGTGGAGTAGCGTTTGGAATCTGACAAAGGCAGATCGCCTCCTCGATATTAAATTTTGAATTAAAAAAGAATAGAGAATAAGAGTTAATAAAGAATAAAGAAAAAAGAATAATGGTGGTGGACCGCGGCGCGTTCGCGCCGCTCAAAAATATCAGGTGGGATGTGTGATAAATGCTGCGGGTAAAGAGTAGAAGGCCCAATAATTAGTACCTGGCCAGCAGGGCGTGGGGGATGTTCCCGGAATGATGTGGAGTGGGGCCCCGGCGGTACGCAGTACCGTTGGGGCGGGGCGCCAGCGCCCGGGGTGTTCCGGGAATATCCCCCGCACCCCTGCCTGATAGAACTCTTCAATTCACAGTATCCAATTATAAGAGGAATGGAAACAAAGTAAGGATACTATCTTCCCTTCAGCAGCGCCTGCCGGGCTTTATAGTCCGGCATCACCCTGGCAACTGCGGCCCAGAATGCCGGGCTGTGGTTGGGGTGGGCGAAATGGCAGAACTCGTGTACCACCACATACTCCTGCGCGGCCAACGGCATCACGCACAGCCGCAGGGCAAAGCACAGCGTTCCGGTTTTCAGGGAGCAGCTCCCCCACCGGGTGCTCATATCCCGCACCGCAATGCGGGGCATCTCTCCGCGCGGGCAGGTGGCGGCAAACAATGGGTAATACTGGGCGCACAGCGCCTGCATCTGCTGCAGGGCTGCAGCTTTGTCCGGCAGCGGCGGTTCGGCGGCACGGTTTGCCATGCGGGCGGCCATCCGCCCCTGTGCCGCAGCTACCCATCCGGCGTGCGCCGCCACAAAGGCGTCCACACTGCTCAAGGGTACCCGCCGCGGCGCGCTGACAGCCACACTGCCGTCCGTGCGGACCCGTATATTCAGGTTGCGCACCCGGCGGCGCGTCAATTCATATTCGACCCCGCCCGCCGTGCGGCGCTGTGGGTCCGGCTGGTTCATCTACCCACCTCCCAAATGGCTGTAAAAACAGCTGCCCCCATTGTACGCTATTTTGCCGCAAAAGAAAAGCAAAACCTGAATGGGTGCGGTGCTGCCTGTTCCGGCACAAAATTTCGCAAAATCGCCTATTGTAGCCATTGGCCGGGTATGCTATAATACAAATACCAACAGTTTTTTGAACTTTACCCGCGCAAACTCTGTACATACTGCCGGGGCGTGGTGCCGTATTCTGCGCGGAACGCGCGGTAAAAGTTGGCGTAATCCCCAAACCCGCAGTAGGTGCATACCTCGCTGGGGGCCAGCCCGCCGGCCAAAAGCTGCTTGGCGTTCAACAGCCGCTTTTGCAGGATGTACCGGTGCACCGTGGTGCCCACCTGCGCTTCAAACTTGCGCAGCAGGTGGTACTTGCTGATAAAAAAGCGTTCTGCCAGCGCATCCAGCGTCAACGCTTCGCTGTAGTGCTCGTTGATGTAGCTCAGCACCGCGTCCACCACCCGGTCGGATGCCGTATCCGCCGAAAGCGCGCTCTGCATGCTGCGGTCCGCTGCGCTCTGGTTGATGGCAACCATCAGCTCCACCAGGCTGCAAACCGCCAAAAGGTCGCTGCCATAGCTTTCCTGCATGTGCAGGCTGCGCAGCTTTTCCAGTTCGCGGCGCATTTCGGCGCTGCGGGGGCCGGGCAGGCGCAGCAGGTTGGTGTGGCCCGGCACGGTGGTGTCAAAGCAGCGGGTCAAACTGGTGTGCGGGCTGGAAAGCGATTCCAGATACCCGCGGTCCACCCACAGCACAATGCGTTCATAGGGTTCATCATTGTTGTCCACCCGCGCCTGGTGCAGCTCCAACGGGCTGATCAGCATCAGGTCCCCCGCGCGCATGTGGAAAATGCGGTTTTCGACCGTATAGGACACCCTGCCGCGCAAAAGCAGGTAAATTTCATAAAAATCGTGGTGGTGCAGCTCCACTTCATCCATGTAGCGGTAGCGGTAAATTTCAAAATCCCGGCGGATCATGGTCTGCCGCCGCGTAAAGGGTTGAAAGCTGTTTTCTGCCATAATTCCGTCATCTCTCTTTCTGCTTTCAATAGTACCGCAACTTTTGCAATCTTTCAAGCAATTACGCCAATTTAATTTGCAAAAAATAAGGGTTATACTTATCCACGGTCTGAATGAACAATACCGGCCACGCTGCAAAGCGGGCCACCGAACATATCACAAAACAAAATCTGAAGGAGTGTTTCGCCATGAAAATGAACGCTGCATCCATCAAGAACCAGAAGGCTGAATGGGAAGCCCTGGGCGTTAAGCTGCCCGCTTTTGACCATGAGGCCATGACCGCCAAAACCAAGGAGCATCCGGTTTGGGTCCACTTTGGCGCAGGCAACATCTTCCGTGGCTTTATCGCAGCCCTCCAGCAGCGCCTGCTGAACGAAGGCCTGCAGGACCGCGGCATCATCGCAGCCGATACCTTTGACTATGATATCATCGATAAGATCTACACCCCGTTCGATAACCTGACCATGATGGTCACCCTGAACCCGGACGGCTCCACCAGCCGCGAGATCATCGGCTCTGTTGCCGAGGGCCTGCGCGCTGATTCTTCTGATGCAGCCATGATGGCACGCTTCAAGGAGATCTTCACCGATCCCGGCCTGCAGATGATCTCCTTCACCATCACCGAGAAGGGCTATGCCCTGTACCGTCCCGATGGCAGCCTGATGCCCGTTGTGCAGGCTGATATCGACGAAGGCCCGGCACACGCACGCCACGCCATGAGCATGGTCGCTGCCCTGCTGTTCGAGCGTTTCCAGGCCGGTGCCGCCCCGCTGGCTGTTGTCAGCATGGATAACTGCTCCCACAACGGCGAAAAGCTGCAGGCCAGCGTGATGACCGTTGCCAAGGCATGGGCCGAAAAGGGCTATGTCGGCCAGGACTTCATCGCTTACCTGGAAGACGAGAGCAAGATCGCATTCCCCTGGTCCATGATCGACAAGATCACCCCGCGCCCCCACAAGATCGTGGAAGAGCAGCTGGTCAAGGACAACATCGAGGATATGGAGCCCATCGTTACCAGCAAGAACACCTTCATTGCTGCCTTTGTCAACGCAGAGCGCCCGCAGTACCTGGTTGTTGAGGACAAGTTCCCCAATGGTCGTCCCCCGTTGGAAAAGGCCGGCGTCTATATGACCGACCGCGACACCGTCAACAAGACCGAGCGCATGAAGGTCACTACCTGCCTGAACCCGCTGCACACCGCCATGAGCGTTTACGGCTGCATGCTGGGCTACACCCTGATCTGCGACGAGATGAAGGACGCCGATATCGTTGCCCTCATCAAGCGCCTGGGCTATGTCGAAGGCCTGCCCGTTGTGGTCAACCCCGGCATCCTGGAACCCAAGGCATTCATCGATGAAGTTGTTGAGCAGCGCCTGCCCAACCCGTTCATGCCGGACGCCCCGCAGCGTATCGCTACCGATACTTCCCAGAAGGTCGGCATCCGCTTTGGCGAGACCATCAAGAGCTATGTTGCTGAAGGCCGCGACCTGAACACCCTGGTGTCCATCCCTCTGGCCATCGCCGGCTGGCTGCGTTACCTGCTGGCCATTGATGACAACGGCAACGCTTTTGAAGTTTCTGCAGACCCCCTGAAGGACGACCTGCAGGCCAAGCTGGCTACCATCAAGTTCGGCGATCCCGACAGCTGCACCGACCAGCTGGACAGCATCCTGAGCAATGCTTCCATCTTCGGCTCTGACCTGACCAAGACTGTTCTGGCTGACAAGATCAAGGCTTACTTCAAGGCTGAGATCGCAGGCCCCGGCGCTGTCCGCAAGACCCTGCATGACGCTGTCAACGCTTAATGAAAGCGTAACCAGAAGGCATCCCTAGGGGGCAGTCCCCCGTTATTGATTCGGAATCCAAGATTGCAAGGGCAATACTGCACACTGCGTGGTTTTGCCCCGGATAAACAACAACCAAGGAGGAACACACTTATGCCTATGCAAATGGGTTGGCGCTGGTATGGTGAGGGCAACGACCCCATCACCCTCAGCGACATCAAGCAGATCCCCGGCGTTACCAGCATCGTCTGGGCTCTGCACCACAAAATGCCCGGTGAGATCTGGGAAGAGAACGAGATCAAGGAAGTCATGGATCAGATCCACGCTTACGGCTTCAACGGCGACGTTGTTGAGTCTGTGAACGTCCATGACGATATCAAGATCGGCCTGCCCACCCGCGACAAGTATATCGAGAACTACAAGCAGTGCATCCGCAACCTGTCCAAGTTCGGCGTCAAGGTTATCTGCTATAACTTCATGCCCATCTTTGACTGGACCCGCACTGACCTGTTCCACCCCATCGGCGATGGCTCCACCGCCCTGTTCTATCAGAAGGATATGATCCAGGACGATTACAAGGCCATGGCCAAGTATATCATGGACTTCACCGAGAAGTACAACATGACCTTCCCCGGCTGGGAGCCGGAGCGTATGGCCAAGCTGGACGAGCTGTTCAAGGCCTATGCCCCTGTCACCAAGGAAAAGCTGTGGGAGAACCTGAAGTACTTCCTGGAAGCCCTCATGCCCACCTGCCGCGAGTGCGATATCAAGATGGCCATCCATATGGACGATCCCCCATGGGATATCTTCGGCCTGCCCCGCCTGCTGGTGGACGCCGAGAGCATCGACCGCTTCCTGTCCATGGTGGATGATCCGTACAACTGCCTGACCCTGTGCTCCGGCAGCCTGAACGCCAACCCCAACAACAATGTTGCCGAAATCGTCCGCAAGCATTGCGACCGCATCGCTTTCGCTCACATCCGCAACATCCATCACTTTGATAACGGCGACTTCTCTGAGGCTGCTCACCGCGATTGCTGCGGCGAGACCGGCATCATTGAGATCCTGCGCGCTTACCATGACTGCGGCTTTGAGGGCTATATCCGCCCCGACCACGGCCGTCAGCTGTGGGAAGAAGGCCCCGGCAACTGCCGCCCCGGTTACGGCAAGTATGACCGTGCCCTCGGCATCCAGTATATGCTCGGCGTCTGGGATCTGCTCGACCGCCTGGATGAAGAAAAGAAGAATAAGTAAGGACCTCTTGTAAGCTGGAGCACTACCCTCGTAGGGGCGCACATTGTGCGCCCGCCAGCCTGTCGAAAGGTTCCTGCACCTTTTCAGCCTTTTGGCCCGCACCCGCATGGGTGCGGGCTTTTTGTTTTGCCGTAAAAATCAGCCGTAATCCGGCACGTTCCCCCGCGACCCGAAAATACAATGGCGGCCTTTTGGAATCGTACCGGCCAGGGACCTGCAATAAATCCTATTATGGCATAATGCGTCAATGGTCCCGGAACGGTCAAAACCGTTCCCTACAGAGCTTTTTATCACGCGTTGCAAACCCACAAATGTTCTGTAGGGCGGGGTGCCCTCACCCCGCCGCGGAGAAACCTTTGTCGGCTGTGGCAAACGCTGCAAATAATTTGTAGGGAACGATGCTCGCATCGTCCCGCCAACCTGAAAAGAGATACCTACCCTTTTCAAGTTGGCATCGCTTGGTTGCACCACCCCCATCAAAACTGATATCCAATATCACCAAATATCCGTCCAAATCTTCTCCATCCCGGCCACTTGTTCCCGCCGCATCCAAATGCTATAATTGGCATATAAACCAATAAAGAAAGCGTGATTCCCATGCCCAGACGATATGACAGTGCCGACGCCAAGCGCCGCATTTTGACCGCCTGCGTTCGCTTTTTCCTGGAAAAAGGCTATACCCGCACCACCGTTGCCGAAATTGTCAAAGAAGCGGATGTCAGCATCAGCACCTTCCAGAATGTTTTCCGCACCAAGGACGGTGTTCTGGTGGAGCTGGTCAAGTTCATGTTCGGCAGCCAGTTTGATATGGCGGGCCAGATCGCAGGCCAAAAGCTGCCGCCCGTCTATGTGTACGCGGTGGAAACCAGCATCCAGCTGGCCCTGACCGAGCTGAACGAGAACCTGCGGGATATCTACCTGGAAGCCTACAGCCACACCGAAGCGTCCGAATATATCTATCAGCACACCTCCAGCGAGCTGTACCGCATTTTCGGCCCCTACCTGCCCGGCTATACCGAAAGCGACTTCTATGAGCTGGAGATCGGCTCTGCGGGCATTATGCGGGGCTATATGTCCCGCCCGTGCGATAAATACTTTACGCTGGAAAAAAAGCTGGCCCGCTTCCTTTCCATGAGCCTGAGCGCTTACGCGGTGCCCGCCGCCGAGCAAAAGCAGGTGCTGGATTTTATTGCTGGGCTGGATATCCGCGCCATTGCCGTGCAGGTCATGCAGGAGCTGTTCAAAGCGCTTGCCATGCGCTTTTCCTTCCCGCTGCCGGATTCCGTAAAAGCATGATCAGCCAGCGCCGCCCCCGTCCGTCCGCCAATCCGTCACGAACAGGAGAAAAAAGATGAAAGCGATTCAATGGATCATTTCCGTTCTGGTTGCCGTGGTCATCATCGCCGCCGCCGTTGGCGGCGGGGTGTACTTTACCCGCCTCAAAAGCATCCGAAGCATCCGCAAACTGACCGATTACGAAACCTATAACCTCTACCGCATGGATATTGATTATGCGTATGATCTCGACCGCCTGATCGACCGCGGCATTACCGATAACCAGAGCATGATCGATGCCATCCTGGCCGAAGCCCTGCCCTACCTGCCCATCCATATGAAAGCCCCCAACTTTGGCTGCAGCGCATTCTGCACCCAGGGCACGGACGGCCATACACTGATGGGCCGCAACTACGATTTCAAGAACGATACCTCCGCCATGCTGGTTTACTGCACCCCAAAGGATGGTTACGCCTCGGTAGCCTTTGCCGCACTGGATAACGTCAACGCCAATACGCCGGACGAAAGCATGGCCAAAAAGCTGGCGACCCTTACCGCCCCGTTCATCTGCCTGGACGGCATGAATGAAAAAGGCGTTTCCATCGCCGTTCTCACGCTGGACAGTGACCCCACCTACCAGCAGACCGGTAAGCCGATGATCGCCACTACCCTTGCCATCCGCCTGGTGTTGGACCGCGCCGCTACCACAGCGGAAGCCGTGGAGCTGCTGAGCAAGTACGATATGTTCGCTTCCAGCGGGCGGGATTACCATTTCTATATCACCGATGCTTCCGGCGATGGCCGTGTACTGGAATACGACTGCGATGACCCCGCCCGCCCCCTGACCGTTACCCCAAGCCGCAGTGTGACCAACTTCTTTGTCATGTACAAGGATAACGTTCTGCCCAACCAGCGCAACGGCGTTTACGGCCATGGCCGGGAGCGCTATGACGCTATCGAGGAGATCCTGGATGCCAACGCGGGCAGTATTGACCGGGAAATTGCCTGGCAGGCCCTGCAGGCGGCCTCCCAGGCCCCAAACCCGCAGGACGTGACCAGCAATACCCAGTGGAGCATCCTGTACGATAACACCGCCCTGACCGCCGAAGCCGTCATCCGCCGCGACTGGAACACCAAAACCAGCTATAGCCTGCTGAGCAACGTGGCCGTGACGGATGTGGGCTGATACGCCCGCTTTTTTTCGCCAAATCCGGCAAAACGCATTGCACTTCTCGGCCAGCGGGACTATAATAAAACCGCGTATGAGAAGAATTCCGGGGCGCTCTACTGCCCCGTTCCAGATGGAGGAAAACAGCAATGCTCAAAGTTTGGATCAGCGGTGCCAACGGCCATCTTGGCCAGGCGCTGTGTACACGGCTTGACCGCGAAAAATACCAGCTGATCGCCACCGATGTGGCGGAAGTGGATGTGACCATCCCCGCCGAAGTCCGCGCCTTTGCGGATGCCAACCGCCCGGATGTCATCATCAACTGCACCGGCTTTAATGATGAGGACGGCTGCGAAACTGACCCCGACCGCGCTTACCGCGTCAACGCCCTGGCCCCCCGCAACCTGGCCCTTGCCGCCGATGCCCTGGACGCCAAGATGGTGCAGTTTTCCACCGATGATGTGTTTTCCAAAGCCAGCCACCACCCCTATAATGAGTTCGATACCCCGGCCCCGGAGAGCCTGTACGGCAAAAGCAAACTGGCGGGCGAGGAATTTGTGCGTACCCTGTGCCACCGTTACCTGATCGTGCGCAGCGCCTGGGTATACGGCATTGGGCGGGACTTTGTTTCCACCGTGCTGAGTGCCGCCGCGGACCCCAACTGCCCCTGGCTGGCCGTTCCTACCGACCGCTTTGCCTCCCCCACCTCGGCGGATGATCTGACCGATGCAGTGGAACAGCTGATCGACCATGATACTCTGGGCATTTACCATATCGTGTGCCAGGGCCGCTGCAGCCGCTATGACTTTGCCAAAGCCATCCTGAAAGCTGCCCATATGGAAGATAAGCTGGAGCTGCACCCCATCCGTGCCGCGGACGCCGGCAGCACCCCCAGCTATACCGTGCTGGATAACCTGATGCTCCGCCTGGATCACCTGCCCCAGCCCCGCCCCTGGAAAGAGGCCCTGACCGAGTACATCAACTCACTGCAAGGATAAGCGTAACGCCCGACTGCATAGCAGCCGGGCGCTTTTTTGCGGTATGCAAAAAGCAAGGCCGAATTGCGAATTAGTAATTAGCAATGAGCAATTAGGAATTGAAGCGGTAATTTTCGCATTCTGTAGGGGACGCCGTCCTCGACGTCCCGGACGGGCCTGAAAATTGCCAATCACATGCCCCGCGCCGTAAACGTCGCAAAATATTTGTAGGGGACGATGCTTGCATCGTCCCGCCGATGGGCCTAAAAATGATTGCTTATCTGCCCATAACCGCGAGGTAGGGCAAACAACATAAATTTTTAGGTTCCCAGCTGCAATCTTAGAATTTGCAGTAAGGGCTCCTGCAGGTCCCTGCCGCATTTCGGGGTGGGGATGTTCCCTACAGAACATTTGCAATGCACGGCCATCCCACAAAATAGTGGTAGGGCGGGATGCCCTCATCCCGCCGTGGAGAACTCTAAATTCTCTGCCAAAAACGGAAAAACGCTTTCTCTTTCCACAATTTCTCCCGTACCTGTTGAAAACATACAACATGTTCGTCTTGCTCTATGCGCACCATGCACAAATACACCAAAACAAATCTGTCTAATCTGCGCAAGGCGGAGAATCTGCAATTTCCCTATTACACAAAATTTCAAAACGTGCTATGATAACCACAATAAATGGTAGTCGCAGCACAGAAAGACAGCGAGACGAAAGTTTCGCTGTCTTTCTTTTTTTGTCTGCGGCCTTGATTTCAGAAAGGAGCACTTCCCTATGCCCAAAACACTGCCGCAAAGAATCGTATTTACCATCGTCATGGCCACCATCATGGTGTATGGCATGATCGTTTACAACGTTGCCCTGAACACCGGCGGCGTTACCAACGCCACCTTTGCCATGGCTCTGCACGAAATGCCCATCATGGTGCCCGTTGCCTTTGTGCTGGAATTCTTTGTGGTCGAAAAGCTGGCCACCGCCCTGGCATTCACCTTTATGCGCCCCACGGACCGCCCGCAGTTTATCACCTATGCCATCTCCCTGATGATTGTCTGCATCATGTGCCCGGTCATGAGCCTTGTGGCAACCCTGCTGTTCAAGGAGCCCAGCTTTGGTACATGGGTACACACCTGGGGCTGCAACTTCCCCATGGCACTCTGCTGGCAGATGTTCTACTGCGGCCCGCTCAGCCGTTTCATCTTCCGCACCATTTTCCATAAACAGCTTCAGGCAGAAAACCAGGAGCAGAACCAGCATTAAACGATTTTTGGCCTGCTGACCACATCAATGGTCAGCGGGCCATTTTTGGTAAGTGCGCGCTCCCGCCAAAACTTTTTGAACAAAATCCCCGCTTCTGCTTGACAACGCCCGCCGGAATATGCTACTATATCTTTGCTGATTAGATAACACTAACTGGCGCGCAGCCAGCTGATGGACCTCCGCTCCGGCTGCATCATACCCCCCACAAATCTCCTTATTTTTCTCCGTTTCATTTGCGGCAGTGCCCACCGGGCACGCAAGCATGCCGCGCCAAAATGCCATTATCGCCTGCAAGGGCATACCGAATCAAAGCAAGGCCGGCACCCATGGAATGAGCCACATGGGTGCCGGTTTTGTTTGTATCAACAGCAGCTTGGCCCGCCCGTTTCCCGTGCTTCCGCACAGCCCAAATAATACAATAAGACCCCCGCCTGCAAAAGAGAGAAAAAAGGCGGGGGTCCTATTGATGTAAGGGGGGGGGCAAAGCAGCAACCCATGTAAGGAAGGGCTGTTCCCCACATGCTGTGAGGGCTGCTGCCTGCGAGATTAGCGCAAACTAACCATGAACAAACAATACCACGCCGCTCCTGTTTTGTCAAGCCCCGGAACAAATCAAAATAAAAAAGTTTCAAACAACACAAAAAGTTAGATTAAATAAACGTTTGCTCGGCAAAAATAAGAATGCGCTGCCGCACCCGCCAAACACAAAAAGCACCTTGCATTTTGCAGCAACCTGTGATAGAATGACGGTGTTGATGGTTAGCTTGTGCTAATCATCTGGGCAGTGCCCACTGCTGATTAAAATAGTTCCCAAAGAAAGGATCGATCGATAATGGCATACCTGGAAATTGAAAAAGTTGTAGGCCGCGAAATTCTGGACTCCCGCGGAAACCCCACCGTTGAAGCTGAGGTCTGGCTGGCTGACGGCACCGTTGGCCGCGGTATGGCACCTTCCGGTGCATCTACCGGCGAATTTGAAGCCCTGGAGCTGCGCGATGGCGATAAGGCCCGTTACGGCGGCAAGGGTGTGCAGAAGGCTGTGGAGAACATCAACACCACCATCAATGATGTTCTGACCGGCATGGATGCTTCCGATATTTACGCTGTCGATGCTGCCATGATCAAGGCCGACGGCACCAAAGATAAATCCAACCTGGGCGCAAACGCGATCCTGGCGGTTTCCATCGCTTCTGCCCGCGCAGCAGCCCTTTCTCTGGATATTCCTCTCTACCGCTTCCTGGGCGGCATTTCCGGCAACCGCCTGCCGGTTCCCATGATGAACATTCTGAACGGCGGTGCCCACGCAACCAACACCGTGGATACCCAGGAGTTCATGATCATGCCTGTCGGCGCACCTTCCTTCAAGGAAGCTCTGCGCTGGTGCGCCGAGGTGTTCCATGCCCTGGCAGCTCTGCTCAAGAGCCGCGGCCTGGCTACCTCTGTGGGCGATGAGGGCGGCTTTGCCCCCAACCTGTCCAGCGATGAAGAGACCATCGAGACCATCCTGGAAGCCATCCGCAATGCGGGCTATGAGCCGGGCAAAGACTTTATGCTGGCCATGGACGCCGCTTCCAGCGAGTGGAAGGGCGCCAAGAAGGGTGAATATATCCTGCCCAAAGCCGGCACCCATTACACCAGCAGCGAGCTGATCGCCCACTGGAAGAGCCTGGTCGAAAAGTACCCCATCATCTCCATCGAGGACGCTCTGGATGAAGAGGACTGGGAAGGCTGGCAGGAGCTGACCCGCGAACTGGGCGGCAAGGTCCAGCTGGTTGGCGACGACCTGTTCGTTACCAACACCGAGCGCCTGTCCAAGGGCATTCAGCTGGGCTGCGGCAACGCAATCCTGATCAAACTGAACCAGATCGGCTCCGTTTCCGAGACCCTGGAAGCCATCAAGATGGCTCACAAGGCTGGCTACACCGCTATTTCTTCTCACCGCTCCGGCGAGACCGAGGATACCACCATTGCCGACCTGGCCGTTGCCCTGAACACCTGCCAGATCAAGACCGGTG
>CAVFVI010000014.1:0-64090 GCA_963626055.1 Acutalibacteraceae bacterium | reverse complement strand
GCAGAATACGATGACCCCATGATTGTGCAGTACGCAATGGCAGAGGAATAAAAAATCCTCTCCGATTTACTGCACTCGTATCCAGCAGGGTTTGGGGCAGGCACGCCCCAACAAGAAGCTGTCCCAAAGGGCAAGAAATTTTCAAAAATTGAAAATTTGTGGCCACGGGACGATTCTTGCTCTTACCGTTTCTACATTCCATAAGGACGTTTTAGGTTCGAGCGCTGTGGACAATGCTCCACCAAACATAAAGGCGCTGGTTCGTTAAGAATCAGCGCTTTTTGTTTTATCGGTACACACTTTACATACACACCCTATTTCCCGACAGGGTAATCATAGAGTAAATCTGAAAGTAAATATCGTTCAATACAACCGCGGCAGCACACGGTTTTAATAAGTTACCACTTTCCTCTCTCTTTAAAATGTTATAAATTTCTCACATTTTCTATTGACACCCAAAGTTTCATGTGATATATTCATCACATAGCACGTGCGAAATATCTCACTTTACAGATGCAGATAAAAGAAAGAGGCTTACCATGAAAAAGGTGTCATTACGGGAACTGGTTGCTGATAAAATCATCTTTGCTATCCTGATTGCCATGTACTATTGGATGTGGGCACGGAACGACTGGAAAGATTATTACACGACCATTCAAAACGTTATTTTTGCTTTCAGCTTTTACTATTTTGTTTCCCGCGCCATCCGGGTCAAAAAATACAAGCAGGAAGCCCCCGATGAAATGGCCGAAACCAACCTGCGGAGATGCGATGCCATCTGCTTAAAAATCAGTGTGGCAGCTTTTATTGTGATTGGCTTCGCCTGCGCTGTTGGCCGTATGGTTCTTACCACAGAAATCATCGGTTATGGCCTGATGACCGCGCTGGTTTTGATTTCGGTGGTGCGCACGATCATCTTCTATCTTATGGACAAGAAAGGGCTTTGAAGATGGCCTTATCAACCAAACTGAAAGAATACCGGGAAGCCAAGGGCCTTAAGCAGGCAGACCTTGCCGAGCTGGTCGGCGTTCGGCGCGAAACCATTGTGAACCTGGAAAAAGGGAAATACAATCCCTCCCTCAAGCTGGCAATGGACATTGCGAAAGTGTTCCATACCACAGTGGAAGAGCTGTTTTTCTTTGATGATTAACCCCCCATAAGGAGCGTGTTTTTATGCCTGAAACAGTTCTGGTAAACGGCAAAGCCTACTCCCTGCTCAAGCTGTTGGGCAAGGGCAAAGGCGGGTATTCTTACCTGGCGCAGACGGCGGACGGGCAGCAGGTCGTGGTCAAGCAGATCCACCACGAACCCTGCGCTTATTACCAGTTTGGCAACAAAATCGAAGCCGAACTGCGGGATTACAACCGCCTGCGGGAAATCGGCATCCCGATGCCGCGTATGCTGGATGTTGACACCCAAGCGGAACGCATTGTGAAAGAATATATTTCTGGCGAAACCGTGTACGCCCTTGTGTTGAATGATGCCCTGCCCGAAACCTGCCTCCGCCAGGTGCAGGCCATGTGCCGCCTACTGTACCCGGCGCATACCAACATTGATTATTTCCCCACCAATTTCATTTTGCAGGGCGATACGCTGTACTATATTGATTACGAGTGCAACGACTACATGGACGAATGGAACTTTGAAAACTGGGGCTGCAAATACTGGGCAAAAACACCGGAATTTTTGCAGTATGCCGCCGAACACCCGTAACGTTTGCCCATTGCCAAGGGGGATGGAAAAGGGGTATAATCTGTTCTGGTTCTGATTTTTCAGATACACTTTACGCTTCCAACACTCGTTTCACTCAGGTGTTTATATGGTGATTTTATCCGGCCGCGGCGCCCCGATCCTTGATCCCGAACAGCTCTTTTGATTTTTGTTTTTCTCCAATAAAAAATGCAAAGGAGCGCGCAAATTGAATAATCCGTTTTCTACCCTGACCAAAAAGGAATGGCTGCTCTGGCTCGGTTCGCTTTTTATTGTGCTGGTTTCCAACATTCTGGCGGCAAACTTTGACCCGCTCACCCTGGTTGCCGCGCTGGTGGGCGTTACCTCCCTGGTGTTTGCGGCCAAGGGCAATGTTTGGGCGCAGGTGCTGATGATCGTGTTCAGCATTTTATACGGCATCATCTCGTTCCGGTTCCGCTACTGGGGCGAGATGATCACCTACTTGGGCATGGCGCTGCCCATGGCGGTATGGTCCGCCATCACCTGGCTGCGGCACCCCGCCCAGGGCGGCGATGCTGTTGCCATCCAGAAGTTGAACCTGCGCCAGTTTGCCGGGCTGCTGGCCAGCTGCGTTGTGGTCACGGTGCTGTTTTACCGCATTTTGGCCGCGCTGAACACACCAAACCTTGTTTTCAGCACCCTCTCTGTCATCACCAGCTTCCTTGCGGCGGCGCTGACCATGCTGCGGTCATCGTATTATGCTTTGGGGTATGCCGCCAACGATGTGGTGCTGATCGTGCTGTGGCTGCTGGCTTCGCTGACAAATCCGGGGTATATTCCGGTGGCCGTCAACTTTATCATTTTCTTCTTTAATGACATGTACGGCTTTATCAGCTGGAAAAAGCGCGAAGTTCTGCAGGCATGACCTTATATCCTTCTTTTCCCTGCCGTTTGCTGCGGCAGGGATTTTTTGTATCTGCAGCCCCATTGCAAAGCGGCCCCCTGCACGGTATAATGGGGCCAGATAAATAACCGCCGGGGCTGCCCGGCAGTTGGAGAAACGCCATAGGAGGGTTCCACCATGAAAGACAACTTGAACTGGGCTGTGCTTGGCACCGGTGTGATTGCCAACGAGATGGCACAGGCTTTGCAGAAGATGGGCAAAAAGCTGTATGCCGTTGGCAACCGCACCCACGCCAAGGCCGTTGCCTTTGCAGAAAAGTACGGCATTGAAACAGTGTACGACTGCATTGATGATATGTTCCTGGATGAAAATGTGGACATCATCTACATTACCAGCCCGCACAACACCCACTGCCAGTTTATGGAAAAGTCCCTGACCCACGGCAAGCATATTCTGGTGGAAAAATCCATCACGCTGAACAGCGCCGAGCTGGACCGCATGGCCGCTCTGGCCGATGCCAACCACCTGATTATGGCGGAGGCCATGACGATCTGGCACATGCCGCTTTACAAAAAACTATGGGAGATCGTGCAGAGCGGCGCGCTGGGCAAGGTGCAGATCATGACGCTGAACTTTGGCAGCTACAAAGAATACAACATGCAGAACCGCTTTTTCAATATGAACCTGGCGGGCGGTGCTATGTTGGATATTGGTGTGTATGCGCTTTCCATCGTGCGCAGCTTTATGGAGGAAACGCCCACCAACATCCTCAGCCAGTGGAAGCCCTCTCCCACCGGGTCAGACGAACAGGCAACCGTTTTGCTGCAAAACAGCCTGGGCCAAATGGCAACAGTGGCGCTTTCGATGCACTCCAAGCAGCCCAAGCGCGCGATGATCAGCTGCGAAAAAGGCTATATTGAAATCATGGAGTACCCCCGCGCCGATAAGGCCGTGATTGTGGATGCCGAGACCGGTGCCCGCACCGAAGTAGCCGCGGGCAGCACGGCGGACGCTCTGTATTATGAGATGTTGGATATGGAGCACGCCGTGCAGACCGGGGATGCTTCCGCCATGCGCCTTGGTTACAGCCGGGATGTGATGGATATTATGACCCAGCTGCGCAAGGAGTGGGGGATGAAGTATCCGGGGGAGAATTGGGATTAAGGCAGCGGGGCAAGCAATGTATTTGAGTGGCACGTTTACCACGAAGTTTCGGAACGGTCAAGACCGTTCCCTACAGAGCATTTTGTAAATGAACGCAGCCGTTAAAATGCTCTGTAGGGCGGGGTGCCCTCACCCCGCCGTAAGCCTTGCCTTATTGCACATTGCAAAATTGTAATAGCCGAAAGACCATCTGTAGGGGACGATGCTTGCATCGTCCCGAATGGCGGGCCTTGCCGGATTTCTCATTCTGTCCCACGTCCGCAGACTTGCGGGCGCACAATGTGCGCCCCTACGGCAAAAGCGCAATTTTCTAACGCATAACAAACCAGCCCACCCGCACAAAGCAGGGCAGGATGCCCTCATCCCGCCGCAGCTTTGCCTTGTTGCTCATTGCAAATTTGTAATGGGCCCCTGCCTGATTTGTAGGGGACGATGCTTGCATCGTCCCGAATGGCGGGCCTTGCCGGATACCTAACCCTGTCATCCGCTCACAGACTTGCGGGCGCACAATGTGCGCCCCTACGGCAAAAGCGCAATTTTCTAACGCATAACAAACCAGCCCACCCGCACAAAGCAGGGCAGGATGCCCTCATCCCGCCGCAGCTTTGCCTTGTTGCTCATTGCAAATTTGTAATGGGCCCCTGCCTGATTTGTAGGGGACGATGCTTGCATCGTCCCGAATGGCGGGCCTTGCCGGATACCTAACCCTGTCATCCGCTCACAGACTTGCGGGCGCACAATGTGCGCCCCTACGGCAAAAGCGCAATTTTCTAACGCATAACAAAATGGCCCACCGGCACAAAGCAGTCACACGCTTTATTCCGGTGGGCTGATTTTAGCTTACTTTTTGCCGCTTACTCGCTGGGGTAATCCGCCTCATCCGGCAGGGCGGCGCTGGTTTCGGCGGCCTGCTGCTCGGCTTCGGCGACGGTCTGGGCAGCGGTGATCAGGCCGCTCACTTCTCCGGAAGGCTTTTCCAACAGGTAGGCTCCAACCGGCTTTGCTTTATATACCAGCAGCACGCAGTAGGTGTCTGTTGCACCGTCCGACCGGGCCGGGCAGAGCGCCGTCCATTTTTCCACCGTTTTTCCCTTATAGTCCGCCAGGGTCAGGCCGCTTTCCCCTATCACCTGGTTAAAGGCGGTAAAGCTGTCGTCCCACTTTTTGGGGATTTTCACTTTATCCACTGCGGCGGTGCTCAGGTCTACCTCAAAGCCGTAACCGGTAAAGTAGGTGCCGATATCCTGGGTGGTTTCAATCGTGGTTTGCACGGTGGCGCTGGCGGCCACGCTTTTGCCCGCCAGACGCACCGCCGCCGTAACCGTGCCAGCCAGGCAGACGGCGCAAAGGGCAAGCGCCCCCGCCTGCCGCAGACCGGGTTTGGTAACTGTAAATAGAAACATAAATGCAGCCCCCTCAAAAACGTTGCAATGCTTTTACGCAACGATATGAGGGGGCTGCTGTTTTTAGAACTCAGGGTGTATCTTAGGGCTTTATTTGTACTTGACTTCCGGGTGGTACCACTGGAAGATGACGGCATCGTACTGCTTTTCCAGCGCGGCCTGGTCATGCTCCGGCAGGGCGGTCCACATCACCATCATGGCGCCAAGGCGGGCGCACAGCCGCACGGCCCAGTTCTGTTTGTCCGGGCACCAGGCAATAAAATCCGGCCGGGCCATAAAGTTGCCAAAGCAGTGGCTGATAACAAACGCATGGATGGGGTTCGCGCCCTCCTTGCGGTAAGCGCGGTAGCTGTCCACCAGCTGGCCGCGCAGCACCTGCGGCGCAAATTTACGGATGCGCTTGACCACGCGGGGGTCAAAGCTTTCAATGCAGTAGGGGCCGTTGTAGCCTTTCAGGCCGTCCAGCGTGGCGTGGCACAGGGCGTCCAGATATTCGCCGGTATATTCATGGCGGCTCTTGATCTCGATGATCAGCGGGGTCTTGCCGTCCACTGTCTGCAAAAACTCGCTGAACAGCGGAGCGTGCTCTGCGCTGCCCGCCAGCGGCATCTGGCGGATCTGGTCATAGGGGTAATCCCGCACCCAGCCTTTGGTACCGGTCATGCGGGTCAGGGTATCATCATGGAACACCAGCAGCTTGCGGTCGCTGCTGAACTGCACATCCATCTCCATGCCATAGCCGTTCTGCACGGCGGCGGCAAAGGCGGGCAGACTGTTTTCCGGCGGGCGCTGGTCCTTGCCAAAATAGCCGCGGTGGGCAAAATTGCGGCCTGCAAAGGGGGCGCGCAGCTCCTTGCGGCCAGCGGCGGGCGCCACAAAAAACAGCACCAGCGCGCACAGTGCCGCCACAACAATCAGCAAAATCAACCAGAACATGCGATCAACTTCCTTTTTTCATCCGGCGCACGTTGTACAATATGTACCGGGCATTGCATCCATATTGTAGCGCATTGCCCGCAGGCTTGCAAGGGCTGGCGGGGCAAAATTGCGGTACAGTTTGCGTAAAAGGCCGGGGCGGATAAAAATTTGAAAAAAGCTTAAAAAGTTTTCACAAATTCTCCACGGTTCGCCGTTATTATGGTATAGTAATAGTAACTCAAGGGCGATCCATGCCCAGATGAGGGGGATTAGAAATGGCAAAAGTATTGATCGTTGACGATGAGCCGCGCATTCGGGATTTGATCCGCGAGCACCTGCAGTACGCGGGCTTTACCTGTGCCGAAGCCGGGGACGGCACCCAGGCGCTTGCCGAACTGGCAAACGGCGGCATTGACCTGGTGATCCTTGATATCATGATGCCGTTCATGGACGGCATGACCTGCCTGCGTGAGATGCGCACCCGCAAGATCATGACGCCGGTGATCATGCTGACCGCCCGCAGCGAGGAATATGACAAGCTGGCCGGGCTGGAGGGCGGCGCGGACGACTATGTGGTAAAGCCGTTCAGCCCGCGGGAGCTGGTTGCCCGCGTGAAAGCCGTGCTGGCCCGCACCATGCCCGCCCCGGCTGCCGAGGGCAACGTGTACACCTTTGGGGATCTGGTAATCGACACCGCCAGCCACAGCGTTAAGGTGGCCGGGCAGGAAGCCCCGCTGACCCCCAAGGAGTTTGACCTGCTGGTGTTCTTGGTCAACAACAAGGGCATTGCCCTTTCCCGCGAGAAAATTTTGCAAAAAGTGTGGAACTATGACTATTATGGCGAGGACCGCACGGTAGATACCCATGTTAAAATGCTGCGCAGCCACCTTGGCAGCTGCCGCGGCTACATTGTTACCGTGTGGGGCGTGGGGTACAAGTTTGACCCCGACACCGCACAGTAACATTAGGGGGCCGCGATTTTGCGTAAACCAAAGCAACCGGGCAGCACACCGCACACCCATAGCTGGGCGCTGGGGGTGCAGGGCCAGCTGATGCTGTTTTTGTGCGGCATTACTGTGCTGACCCTTGGGCTGGTGTGGGGGCTGATCACCTATGGCCTGCAGCCCATGTACAACCGCAACATCCAAAAGCGGCTGGAGCGCGAATCCAGCGTGATTGCCGGAATGATTGATTCCGCCGGGGGGCAGATTTCCAGCCGGGATTATGGCTCCCTGACGCTGCAGAACGAAACGTTCTGGTCCAACCTGAAAACCGCGCTGGAAAACGGCGTGATCAATGTGGACAACTGCTGCATTGATATCAGCGATAACACCTGCCGCAGCGTGCAGTTTTTGGAAGGGCTTTACCCCTGCATTTTGCACAACAGCATGGCCACCTTTGGCGATAACATGACGGTGTATACCCCAGACACCCGGACCGCCATCCTGGCCCGCCACGCCCTGTACAATGAAGGTTCGCTGTACAAAATTATTGAATCCGGCGGCAACCGGCAGATGCTGGTGGGCTGCCTGACCAAGGACGGCAGTTACGGCGTGATCGTATCCGCCAGCCTGGCGCAGATTGAAACAGCTGCCGAGGTTATGCGCAGCGTGCTGATTCCGGTCGCCATCTTTTTGATTGCGCTCAACCTGCTGGTGGCGGCGCTGTTCAGCCGGTGGTTCACCCGCCCGATGCGCCAGCTTTCGGAGTGTGCCCGCGAGATTGCCGACGGCAACTATGATGTTCAGGTGCCGGTAGCCCGCAACGATGAACTGGGCCTGCTGGGGCAGGAGTTCAACCACATGGCACAGGAAGTCAAGCGCTCCGCCCAGCTGGAAAAAGATATCCTGGCCAATGTCAGCCACGACCTGCGCACCCCGCTGACCCTGATCAAGGGCTATGCCGAAACGGTGCGCGACATTACCGGCGATGACAAGGCCAAGCGCACCGAACAGTGCAGCATTATTGTGGACGAAACCGACCGCCTGAGCGCGCTGGTGAACAGCGTGATGGAGCTGAGCAAAGTTTCCAGCGGCGCGGAAAAGCTGAACCCCGTTGATTTTGATATGAGTCAGCTCTGCTTTGAGGTTGCGGGCCGCTATGACGCCGTGTGCGAGCAGAACGGCTGGACCTTGCAGCTGGAAGCCGACAAAGAGTGCATGGTGCGTGCCGACCCCGCCATGATGGAGCGTGTGCTGCACAATTTGTTGGGCAACGCCACCCACCATATGGGGGCGGACGGCGTGTTTGTGCTGCGGGCCATCCCCATGCCGAACGGCGGCTGCCGGGTGGAAGTGGAGGACCACGGCCCCGGCATTCCGCCGGAGGAACTGCCGCACCTGTTTGACCGCTATTACCGCGCCCGCCAGGATGCCGGCAAGGCCGGTACCGGGCTGGGGCTTTCCATCACCAAGGCCATTTTGCAGCAGCATGATTTTCCCTTTGGGGTAAACAGTACAGTTGGCAAAAGTTCCACCTTCTGGTTTGAGATGAAAGCCCCGCAGTAAACAAAGCATCCCGCATGCAGCCCATACAAGAGAGGAGTTTTTGCCCCATGGAAAAGCTGAACAAACAAATGGACGATGCCCTGAACGCCAAAGTGGCCGCCCTGAATGCCGCTGACGATGAAACCGGCGATGGCAGGGTGGATGCCCTGGACCTGAAGCACCAGCTGGACCGCGTGGAAGCGCAGCTGGAATTGCAGGACCAGCAAAACCGCGCCCTGCTGCGCAGCCAAAAGCGGCTGCTATGGGCCGCCATTGCCATTGTGGTGGTGCTCTGCCTGATTATGGGCGGGCTGCTGCTGCGGTTCAACACAGCGTATGACCAGGTGATCACCACCTGCGCCCAGGTGAACGAGATTGCCGACACTTTGCAGGACAGCCTTGCCAAGCTGGACACCGAACAGCTGGACAGCATGATGCAGACCCTGCCCGAAATTGCCGATAAGCTGAGCCAGATCGATGTGGATGCCCTGAACGATGTGATGGCCAAGCTGCCCGCCACCATGGATGCGGTAGCCCAGTTACAGCAGCAGCTGAACAGCGTGGCGTCTTTCCTGGGCAACGTGGGGTCCATATTTGGGTAAACGGCTCCCCTGCCCTGCCGCCAAACAATAAAACAAATAAAGCGCATGTGTGCCGCCCGCCTGGGGTGGTTTGCACATGCGCTTTTGTTATTTATTGGTTCAGATGAAATTTTTCAAAGTCTTAGCCAATGACTTCGACCTTCTCCATCACGACCGGGGTGCGGGGCTTATCGTTCCAGTCGGTGGCAACTGCGGCGATCTCATCCACAGCGTCCATGCCGCTGACAACATGGCCAAATGCGGCATACTGGCCGTCCAGGTGCGGAGCATCCTGGTGCATGATGAAGAACTGGCTGCCGGCGGAGTTGGGGTCCATGGCGCGGGCCATGCTGATCACGCCGCGGGTGTGCTTGATGGGGTTGTTCACACCGTTCTGCAGGAACTCGCCCTTGATGTGCCAGCCGGGGCCGCCGGTACCGTTGCCGGACGGGTCGCCGCCCTGGATCATAAAGCCGGGGATGACTCGGTGGAAGGTCAGGCCGTTATAAAAGCCCTGGTTGACCAGTTTCAAAAAGTTTTCGCAGGTGATCGGTGCTGCGGTAGCATCCAGTTCAATGTCAATGGTTTTGCCGTTCTGCATCGTAATACGAACCATAGGTGTTAGTTCCTTTCGTGTTGTAATAATCTATCCGCAAAGGCTGGGTGCGGGGGTGTCAGGCGGTTTCGCCTGCCTGTTCCGCATCCGGCGCTTGTTGGCTTTTGCTTTGCTCGGTTTCGGTACCGGTGGTGTAGCTCATGCTGCCAAGGGTCCTTTCCAGAATCTCTTCATCCAGCTTGCCCATCCAGTGGCCAAGGGCGGCTGTCATAAATAGCTCGCAGCGGTGCTGGGCATCTTTTAACAGGGCAAAAGCTCCGCCGTGGCGTTCCTCACCGGTGGCGGGGTCGGTCCAATCTTCCGGCAGGTCCAGCTTGAGGTGTGCCGGGGATACATGCCCGGTGATGAACCCGCGCCCGCCGAAGAACAGCTCCAGCACCCAATAGAACGCACGCCGCACGCCGTGGCGGCTGGTGAAAATGCTGCGCAGGCGGTAGGTGTAATAAAAGCTGTCCGCCAAAGCTTCCACACTGATATCCTGCCCATATACTTCCAGGATACACTGGTGCAGCAGAGCAGCAATTTCCGCCAGGTCCTGCCCCACCGGCACCGGGCTGGAATCATCCGCCGGTACTTCCGAAACGCCGGTATCCTCGGCGTGCAGGGTGGAATCCAGCGCAATTTCAAAGTAACCGTGGCCGCCTTTCATGCCATAGGGCTGGCCGGGGCTGCTGACGAACACAACGTAAGGGTGCATGACGGTATCCGCCGCATAGTGGCACAAAAAGCCCAGTGTATACTCGATCTGCGCCTGGGTGTGGGTGTGGTGCAGCAGCGCCAGCAAAAAGGCTCCCGTCTTTTCTTCATGCATACGGTTGCCAAGCAGCGGCAGGTTATAGGTGCGGTTCTGGCCTTTTTTCCACACTTCATAGCAGAAAAAGCTGTCCGGCCCATTGGCACCGGCGGCAAACGCCGCAGGGCACTGCAATTTATAATGGATGGCATGCGCGGCCTTTTGGGCGGTGCGCACATGGGTGTAGCCTTCCGGCATAGGGGGTTCACTTCCTTTTGAGATAGCCAAGGGTGCATCTGAAAAGCCGAAAATTCAGTCTATTTCTTTGTTTTCAGATACACCTTAAAAAGGGGTATATTCCCCAGGTGTGCCTGAACAGAATATACCCCTATATTGTAATGCGAATCGAATATCTTGTCAAATTTGCTGCTTGGCGTGCTCTGCTTTGGGCAAAAAGCCGAAGTACAGCACTGCACCCACAATGATGATAACGATGATGGACAAAATGCCGTAATGGCTGGACTGCGCGTTGATGGCATCGATCTGCTCCGCCGTTGCCGTCTGGGCGGTCAGGCCCTGGGCACCCAGCATCCCGTTTGCCACCACGCTGCTGACAACACCGACCAGCGCCGGGCCCATGATGGAGCTGAACTTGCCGAAGATATCAAAGAAACCGAAGAACTCGCCGGAGCGGTCCTTATCCGGGATCAGCTTGCCATACATGGAGCGGGACAACGCCTGAATGCCGCCCTGGCTGGTGGCGCACAGCACGGCCAGCACCCAGAACTGCCACAGGCTGTTCATGAAGAACGCAAAGATGCAGATGAACATGTACACACAGATGCCAAAGCCCACCATGGTGCGGGCGCCAAATTTTTCGCTGCACTTGATATAAAGCAGGCAGAACGGCAGGCCCAAAATCTGCACCAGCAGCAGCGCCAGCATCATGCCGGTGGAATCCAGCCCCAGGTTGGTGCCATAGGTGGTCGCCATACTGATGACGGTATGCACGCCATCAATATAGAAGAAATACGAAAGGATATAGATCAGCATCGGCTTGTTGGCAATGATCTCCTTGATGGTGGTGCCAACGCCCTTGATGCTGCGGGAAACATCGCCTTTCTCATACGGCTTGCCGGAGGTCTGCTCACAGTTTTTCAGCAGCGGCAGGCTGAACACCAGCCACCACACGGCGGTCAGGCCAAACACAAAAGCCAAACAGGTCAGCATGGGCACACCGACCAGGTTCATAATCAGGAAAATGAGCAACGGAATGGTGGAACCGCCGATATAGCCAAGGCCGTACCCCATGGTAGAAACTTTATCCATGCGGTCCTCAGTGGTAACATCGGTCAAAAAGGCATCGTAATAGATGGCGGAAGCGTCGAATCCAATGACGCTGATGATGTACAGCACCAGAATCAGGCTGGCCACCTTGCCCGCTGCCGCCGGGCCGGAGGTGAAATCCATCCCCGGCGTAAACGCCATACCCGCGCAGGCTGCAACGCCCAGCAGCATGAAAAAGCTGAACAGCTTTTTGCGCATGCCGCGGATATCGCCAAACACGCCCAAAAACGGAGCGGCCAGCGCCACGATCAGCATGGCAATGCTGGTTGCATAGCCCCAGGTGGACATGCTGGAAACACTGTCCGCCGTATAGCCCGCAACCGTGTCAAAAAAGATGGGGAGCAGCGTTACAATGATAACGGAATGGGCGCTGTTGGCCCAGTCGTACATCATCCAGCTGATTTCCTGCTTGGTATAGCCTTTAAGGATGTGCATAGGTTGCCTCCTGAATTTGCGCCCCGCCGCCAGGCAGGCCGCATTTGCAGGGCAAAAATGCCCTTATTGGTATTGTAGCATTTCAGGCGGGCAAAAACAACAAGCCCCGCGTATGCGGGGCGTAAAATTCTGGTCAACTTTTCCGTCGTTTTTAACAAAGTTGTACAGATATTTTATTTTTGTTCAAGCATCAGTTTGCATTTGCAGAGCCAGTTTCCGCGGCGTCCGCTGCGGGTTCGGTGACTTCAATCGTCACACCGTCCTGCTCTGCGGGTGTCTCCTCACTGGCTGCGGATTCCCCGGCGCTGTCAGTATCCGGCAGGTCCTGGCCGGCTTCGGTTTCCAGGCGGTCCTGCATGTACGCTTCCAGCTTATCGCCAAATTCAACGGTGCCATATTCATTCTGGTAATCAGTCAGCGGGTTGGTGCCAAAGGCGGCCATGTAGCGGTTCAACAGCTCATCGCCGTCCTTTTGGGGCACATCATCCAGGCTGGTGTAGGCATCGCCGTCCACATAGTACACGGTATCAACATGGGCCGCAATGTTTTGCAGGTTGCCGTGCATTTCCCACTCATCCAGCCATACACTCCACACTTCGCCATCGGTCAGGTTATGCTGGTCCACATCAAAACGATAGTACTTTACCGGGATATCCGTAGCGTTTACCGCATCCATCACCTTCATGCAGTCGCGGACAAACTCTTCGGCGGTGGTCTGGGCACCGTAATTCATAGTCAGGTACAGCGTTGCGTGCATCGTGCCTACCGGCATATCCATGAACCAGTGCTCGCTGCTGACATCAACGGAATAATCATGTACAAAATCATGGGCATTGGGGATGTTGTTCAGCGCTTCCTGAATGGTCTGCCTGTACTGCTCCTCCGCGGTAACACGCTTGGTCACATTTTCGGGGGTGAATGCCTGGGCTACCGCGGCCACTGCGCCGGAAGCCCCCGCCGTGAGCATAATAATAATGCAGAGGAAGATGGAAATACCATCATACTTGATCTTTACATCGGGGCGTGCGGCGTAAATCAGCACCTCAATGCCCAGAACGATCAGCACCACCGGGGCAAACTTTACCACGCCGAGCACATTTACATTCGGCATAAAAATTTGGGCCAGCTGGATGGCACCGATGGCAACCAGCATCAGACCAAGGCTGAAGGTGCCCACCCGCCGCACTTTGACCGGGGGCTTGGGTTCTGTTTGGGGCGCTGCCTGCGCGGTGGTTTCCTGCCGGGTATCCTGGGTCGCTTCCTCCGGCGTGGGGATATTCTGGTTAAAATTACTTTCCATAGCGAATCTCCGTTTTCTCTTTTGTCTGTTGAATCATTGGTCGGGCTATCGGGCGGCGCTGTTTTTATTCCAAATGGCCGCAGGCTACCAGGCGGGGTGCTGTGCTGCACCCTGCCCTATATTTTCTTTTCAATTTTCTTTTCAAATTTGTTTGCTTTGCTGCTTCAGCCCTGGTACGGGGGCAGGTCGTCGGTATCGTTGTGGTGGGCATGTTTGCCAAAGCCCAGCAGGCGGCCGCCAAAGACGATCAGCAGCACCGCCACCACAACGGAAGGGATCGCGTTGTTGATGGTATAGATCATATCCCAGTAAACGCCCAGCTGCTGCAGAATATTGCTCACGATCGGCCAGACCACGCTGTCATACATCACATAAGCACCTGTAAGCAGCAGGCACCAGCCGATGATCTTGTTCATTTTGGGGGTCATTTTGGCTTTGGCACCGCCGAACTGTTTTTGCCAATCCGGCGGGAGCAGGAATTCATCCGGCTTGGGGTCCCCCGCTACCAGGTAGCGGATAAGGTCATAGGTGTCAAAAAAGCTGAACATATACACCACGGCAACGCCCACCACCAAAGGCGAAATGATGGTGCCCAGCATGATGAACAGGCAGAAGTAAACCAGCAGCGAGGTGCCGCGCTTCATATATCCGTAATACATCTGCCCTGCGCCGGGGATGCAGGCAAAGATAAAGGTCAAAAGTGCATTTTTCTTCATAGTGTATCACTCTCCGTGGGCGGGGCTGCCGCCGTTATTGGTGGGGTTGCTGCGGGGCACAACCGGGTCAGCCAGCTGGGCCAGGCCGCTGTTGATGGTGAGCTGCATCCCGCTGAACATATTGCTCAGGCCGCTGCTCATGCTGTCAAACATGCCGCCAAGCGCCTGGCTTACGGTCACGTTGGGGGTTGCTTCCGGCAGGTGCTGGACGGGCTTTTGCACCGTGCCAACGCCGCCAAAAAGCCCGAACCGCCACAGCGCAAAGGCCAGCATCACAGCGGCAGCCGTGGAAACATATCGGTTTGTCATAATGCGGAAGCTGCGCAGCCGCATCAAAGCCTGCACCTGGGGGATCAGGTCCCGCATGGGCTGTTTCAGCTTTTCGGGGGCCGATTCAATCAGGGCGGTATAGCGGGCAAGGCAGTAATCGCAGAAGGTCAGGTGCTCTGCGGCTTCCAGGCTGCCCAGTTCATCCAGGCGGCCGTCCTGCAGGGCGTGCAGCCCCTCATCCGTCAGGTGGCCTTCGGCATCAAACAGGGCTTCGTTATCAAATAGGGTGTTGTTTGTGTTCTGTGGAAACATTGCCTGTTCCATTATTCCTGCCTCCTTTCCATGATCTGTTTGCGCAGGATTGCTTTTGCGCGGAACAGTTGGTTTTGAACGGTGGGTGCCGGGCGGCCCAGCTTTTGGGCTATGGCCGCCACGGGCAGCCCGTCCAGCAGATACATGGCCGCGGCCCGGCCATAGGGTTCGCGCAGGGTGCGCACCATGGTTTCCAGCTCTGCGGCGTCCGCCTGGCGCATAAATTCATCCTGCGGGTCCGGTTCGGCGCTTTGCAGGCCGCTGCCGGGCGGCGGTGTGCCGCGGGGTTCCGGCATCGTTTCGTCGGACTGGGCTTCCACCTTGCGCGCCCAGGAACTTTTCAGGTGGTCCTTGCATTTATTGGCCGCCACGCGCACCAGCCACTGTTTATAGTACTGGGGTTCGCACCGGTCAATGGACGACCACGCCGAAAGGAACGTATCCTGGGTCAGGTCCTCTGCGGTGTGGGGGTTGTGGACAAACTGCAGGCAAACGGTATAGACCAGTTTTTGGTATTGCTGCATCAACTGGGTAAAATCTGTTTGATTCAGTGCCCCACACCCCCTTTCACTTTCGGCGCGCTTTCTTTGTTGGAAGCGCTTCTGTATACTAATACGAAAAATGCTCCCGGCATTTTGCAGCGGGAGCAGATTTTTTGAAAAAATTATAAAAAGTTTAGATTGTCGAAAAACTCTTCGCAGGGGCCGCATGTGCGCCCGGTGCTGCTTGCTATGTGAGCAGCTTTCCCGGAAGAGCGTTGCTGCGTTAAGTTGGCGGGCGAACGCTGTTCGCCCCTACCTGCTCTATAAGAGAACGACATTTTCCGACACGCCAAATATTTTTTTGAACGCTGTTGCAGCCTTACAGCTCCAGCAGCACCGGGCAATGGTCGCTGCCCTGCACATCCATCAAAATTTCGGCCTTTTTGATCTGCGGGGCCAGCCGGTCCGATACCAGGAAGTAGTCAATACGCCAGCCTGCGTTCCGCTCTCTTGCGCGGAACCGCATGCTCCACCAGCTGTACATGCCGGTGGCATCGGGGTACAGGTAACGGAAGCTGTCGGTAAAGCCCGCGGCCAGCAGCTCGTTCAGCTTGCCGCGCTCCTGGTCCGAAAATCCCGCCGCACCGCGGTTGGGGCCGGGGTTCTTCAGGTCGATATCCTCATGGGCCACGTTCAGGTCACCGCACAGGATCACCGGCTTTTTGCTGTCCAGGTCTTTCAGGTAGGTGCGCAGGTCGTCCTCCCACTGCATGCGGTAGTCAATGCGGGCCAGCTCGTTCTGGGAGTTGGGCACATAGACATTGACGAGATAGTAATCCTCAAATTCCAGCGTGATGGCGCGGCCCTCGTGGCTGTGGGCTTCCACCCCAATACCGTTCCAGGCGTTCAGGGGCTTTACGCGGGTATAGATCAGGGTGCCGGAATAGCCTTTTTTCTCGGCGCTGTTGATGTACTCGGTATAGCCTTCGGGGGCAAAGTCCGCCTGGCCGGGCTGCATTTTGGTTTCCTGAATGCAGAACACATCCGCATCCAGCTGGTTAAAAGTATCCTCAAAGCCTTTTTTCAGGCAGGCGCGCAGGCCGTTCACATTCCAGCTGATAAACTTCATGGGGTGTTCCCTCCTATTATTTTGGGCAAGGGGTTATTTTGCCACGCATTTTTTCTTCCATGCACCGGATACAAAGCGGACCACAAAGCAGGTCACGCGGCACACCCAGTCCACCACCATGGCGATCCAGACGCCGACAGCCCCCATGCCCATCTGGACACACAGGATGTAAGAGAACGCCAAGCGCCAGATGCCCATGGAAAGGATGGAGGTAAGCATGGTAAAGCGCACATCATTGGCTGCACGCAGGGCATTGGGCAGGACAAAGCCCGCCGGCCACAGGAAAATGGCGCTGCCCGCATGGATCATGACCAGCAGCCAGGCCAGGTGGCGGGTTTCATCCGAAAGGGTGTACACACTGAGCAGCGGGTTCAGGAAGATCAAAATCAGGGCGTTGGTAGCGCCCTGGGCAATGTAATCCCACAGCAGCAGCTTTTTGGCAAAATAGCTGGCCTGGTCCAGCTGCTGGGCGCCCACGCAGCGCCCCACCACGGTGATCATGGCAAGGCCGATGGCCTGGCCCACAATGCATCCCATACCGTCCAGGTTGTTGGCCACCGCATTGGCGGAAATATGCACCGTGCCGAACAGCGAGATCATGCTGACAACCAGCACACGCCCCAGCTGGAACAGGCTGTTTTCCAACGCGGAGGGGATGCCGATATACAAAATGTTCTTTGCCATCTGGGGCTGCAGATGCTTGACGCCATCCCAGGTAACGCGGGCAACATTATCGTGCCGGGTGGTCAGTTTCAGGATGATGACAGCGCCCAGCGCGCGGGAAACCAGCGTGGGCACCGCAACACCGGCAACCCCCATGTGCAGCACAAAAATACAGAGCGCATTGCCGCAGATGTTGGTAATGTTCATGACAACGGATACCCGCATGGAAACCTCACTGTTGCCGATGGAGCGGAAGATGGCCGCGCCCGCATTATACAGCGCCAAAAACGGGTAAGAGATCGCCGTGATGGTAAAGTAGATCATGGCTGCACGGAACACATCGTCCGCAATGCTGCCAAAGAACAGCCGCAGCATGGGTCCGCGCAGCAGCAGGCAGAGCGCCATGACCGCCGTGCCCAGAATAGCGCTTAAAGTGACCAGCTGCCCCGCGCTGCGGGAGGCTTCCTCCGGCTTTTTGGCGCCCAGGAACTGGCTGGTGATGACCGCGCCGCCGGTGGCCAGCGCGGCAAAAATGTTCAGGATCAGATAGTTGATCATATCCACCAGCGAAACGCCGGAAATGGCGGCTTCGCCAACGCTGGATACCATCACCGTATCGGACATGCCAACCAGCACGTTCAACGCCTGTTCGACCACCAGCGGCCACAGCAGCGTTAGCAGCATGCGGTTGGTAAATAACTTTTGTTGTGTCTGCATTGTCAGACTTTCCCTCTTTCCTTCTCTATACCTCAGAACCGCAGGGCAAAAACTGCCCCATTTTTTATAATTCAGGCAAAGTATACCACAAAAAATGCCCCCGTGCAACGGGAGCATTTTTGCTGTATGCGGTTCAATTTTGCGCTGATAAGCAAATCACAAACTGTACGGTTATTCGTACCGCAGGGCGTCGATTGGGTCCATCTTGGCGGCCTTTTTAGCCGGGTAATAGCCAAAGAACACGCCGATGGCCATACTGAACGCCACCGCAATGATGATGGCCGCCACGCTGGGTCTGGCCGAATAGCCCATGACCTGGCTGAGCGCGGAACCAAGGCCGATGCCCAGCCCCACGCCGATCACGCCGCCAATAGCGCACAGCACAATGGATTCAATGATGAACTGGGTCAAAATTGCCGTGTTGGTTGCGCCCAGCGCCTTGCGGGTGCCGATCTCACGGGTACGCTCGGTGACGGAAACCGTCATGATGTTCATCACGCCGATACCACCCACCAACAGCGAGATGGCCGCAATGGCGGAGATAGCCAACGAGATCTGGTTCAGGATTTCAGTCATGCTTTCCAGCAGGCTGGAAATGCTGGACGCGCTGACGGTCCAGCTGTCGTTGCGGGTATAGTAACTGGCAAAATAATCACCCACCACATCCACAAAGGCGGTCACATTGGTGCCGCTGGATGCCACAACGGTAATGCTCTGGTAGCCATCCCCTGCCCCGGCAATGCTGCGGGCCACATCCAGCGGGATATAGATTTCGGTCTGGATATCGTCATCGCTGGTGGAGCCAAACATGCTGGCGTAAGAATCCTCTACATATTTATAAACGCCGCTGATATAAAATGTATACGGCATTTTGTTGATGGTCAGGGTGATTTTCTGGCCCAGCGCATCGGCGTTGCTGCCGCCGATGGCCTGCTGCACAAATTTTTCCGATACCACGCAGACATAGCGCCCGGCATCGCGGGTGTCATCCAGCCAGCGGCCCGCCAGGATGGGGGTATCGCTCTCCTTGCTTTGCAGCGCTTCCTGGTTGACGCCGGAAACCGTTGCCGTGATGGTGGTATCGGGTTCGTTCACCTTGCCAATGGTGCCGCTGCCCACCTGCTGCGTTTTTTCAATGTAGTTGATCTTATCAGGGAACGTCTCGGTAAATTCCTCGATCATCGTATCCGTGATAAGGTCTTTATCATCCGGGCTGGAATTTTTGAAGAGCCGCAGCCGCACACCGCCGCTGGAAGAGCCGCTGTTGCTGCTGCTTTTCTGGGTCAGCGATACCGTGATGGAACTGGCGCCGGTGCCGGACATGCTATCGCTGACCGAGCTGGACAGGCTGTTGCCAACGGTTTCGATGGCGATGACCGCCGCAATGCCGATGATAATGCCCAGCATCGTGAGCAAACTGCGCATTTTGTTGCTTTTGATGCTGGCAAATGCCATGGAAAGGTATTCAAAGAGCGCCACGCACACCACTCCCCTTCCGTTCGGCAATAATGCGGCCATCGTGCAGCGTCAGCACCCGCTGGCATTCCTCGGCCAGTGCGGGGTTGTGGGTAATGAGCACAATGGTTTTGTGGTATTTTTCGTGCATTTCATGGAACAGGTCCATCACCACGCGGGAGGTTTCGCTGTCCAGTGCGCCGGTGGGCTCGTCCGCCAGGATCAGCGCCGGGTCGTTGACCATGGCGCGGGCAATGGCAACGCGCTGTTTCTGGCCGCCGGAAAGCTCGTTGGGCTGGTGGCGGGCGCGCTCGCCCATCCCCACACGGTCCAGCCACTCTTTGGCGCGGCGGGTACGCTCGCCGCCGGGAATACCGGCGTACAGCATGGGCAGCTCCACGTTTTTCAGCGCGCTCTGGCGGCCGATGAGGTTATAAGTCTGGAACACAAAGCCGATTTTATTGTTGCGGATGCCCGCCAGTTCGTCATCGTCCGCTTTATGGATGTCCACCCCGTCCAGCGTATACTCGCCGGAAGTCGGCTTATCCAGCACGCCGATAATATTCATCAGGGTACTTTTGCCGGAGCCGGATTCGCCCACAATGGCAACGAACTCCCCCGGCCACACGGTCAGGTCAATGCCGTGCAGGATCTCCAGCTCGTTGGGCTGGCCGATATAGTAACTTTTGCGGATGCCGCGCATAGCGATCAGCGGGCGGCGGTTGGGCTGCCCCGCCCCAAGGCTTTGCGCAATGGCATTGGCAAATGCCTGTTTATTCTGCGGCATATCAGTTACCTCCCGGTCCACCGGCCGGGGCACCGCCCATATCACCGCCGGGGCCGCCCGCCGGAGCATCCGCACCGCCAATCGGTTCATCGCCGCCGGCAGTGAAGAAGAAGTCGGCAGTATCATCACTGCTGCTGGTCACAATGCCCTGGGTCAGGTCGGCGCTGGAGCGGATCACATCGCCTTCCTTCAGGTCGTCGCCGGAAACCACGGTATAATAATCGTTGGCATCGCCGGTGGTTACCGTCACTTCCTCAAAGGTCATATCGGTGCCTTCGCCGCCGGTTTTGCGCAGCACATACTGGGTGCCGTCCTCCTTGGTGCCAACGGCATCAATGGGCACGGTAAACACGCCATCAGTTGCGTTCTTGACAATTTCCACCTTGGCCTGGATGCCGATCAGCAGGTCGCCTGCATCACCGGTCACGCGCACCTTTGCGCCGAACGTACCGGAATCATTGGCAACGGGGTCGATCTGGGTCAGGGTGCCGGCAATCACATCATCGCCGGTGGCATCGCTGGTAATGTTGCAGCTCATGCCGGTGGTCAGGCCCGGCACATCATTGGAGGGGATCGTAACTTCCACCACAAGGGCGTCGGTGTTCTGGATAGTTGCCACCGTGCCGGTGCAGACAGAGCCAACCGTCGCATCCAGCGCCGTGATGGTGCCGGACATGGTTGCTGTCAGGGTGCAGTTGGCCAGGGTATCTTTCAGGGTGGTCAGGGTATCGGGGGTGCGCTTGGCCTGTTCCAGCTTGGTTTTGGCATCTTCCACGCTCTGCGCCTTGGACTTGATGCTGGAATAGTTCTTTTCCTGGTCATAGCTGTCGTGGGCGGATTTCTGCTGGCTTTCGCAGTTTTCAATCTGGTTCTGGGCCGTTTCCACTGCGTTCTGGGCGCTGGTCAGGGCATTCTGGGCGCTGGTTTTGGTCTGTTCCGCGCTGTTCAAAGACTGCTGAATGGCGGTAAAGCCATACAGCCCCAGCTCCGTGACGGAGCAGCTGTTCTGCGCATTGGCCAGGTCGTTCTGTGCCTGCTGGTAGGCTGCCTGGGCAGCGCTCAGGGCATCGTTCGCCTCATTCATGGCCGTCTGGTTGGCTTCGCTGGGATCCGCGTTGTAGGCGGCAATGGCGCTGTTCACCCGGCTGATGGCGTCGTTCTGAGTGTTGGCCGCAGCGTTGACAGCATCGGTAAAGGTGCTGATGCTGGCGGAAGCGTTATCGTATGCCGCCTTGATGGTATCATAGCTGCTGCAGGCGGAATCGTAAGCGCTCTGGGCGGAATCGCGGTTGCTCTTTGCGGTTTCCAGCGCATCCTGTGCATCGGACAGGTTCTTGTCGGCATCGTCAATCTTGGCCTGCAGGTCGATCAGGTTATTCTCGTGCTGCACCACCGCGGTGTTATACTCATCCACCGCGCGGTCATAGCTGGTCTGGGCCTGCTGCAGGGTATCGTTGTAGCTTTGCTCTGCGTTTTCGATCTGCTTTTCCAGATCGGTGGTATCCAGCGTAGCGATCACATCGCCCTCCTGCACGGTATCGCCCACTTCCACGTTGACGGTGGCGACCTTGTAGGTCTTGGCGGAATCTGCCACAGTAACGCTGGCTTCATCGCCGGATTTCACGGTGCCGTTCACGGTAACGGAATCGTTCAGGCTGGTGGTTTTCAGGGTCGTGGTACGCACATACTGGTAATCTGCCGAAGCACTGGCTGCTGCCGCTCTTTTGCGCAGCTGGCTGCCGATAATAACGGCGGCCACTGCCAGAATCACAAGGGCCACGCACAGTTTGGTGTGGCGGCGGAACCAGTTTTTGCGCTTGGGCGCCGGGGCTGCGGGCTGGGTGCTGCCTGCATCAGGGGTGGTGGCATCCTCCACAAAGGGGGATGTGATCTCGTTTTCTTCCATCCGGGTTTCCTGCCTCTCTATTTTCGTCATATCTCAATTTTTCCGGAGGTGCCGGATGCACCTTCCGTTTATGGTTTTCGCTGCATTTTAGTGTACCTGCCAAATGTGTTAAAAACGTGGAAGAACTGTGAAATGCTGCGACAAAAGGCGGGTTTGGCGGGGGTGGGCTGCGTTTTGGGGTATTTTCTTTTTTCAAAATGGTGTTGCTGTAACCAAGGCAGCGGGCGCACAATGTGCGCCCCTACGGGTGGGCGGCCAGGCACGGTGCATTACTAAGATTAAAGATGTTCCGCGTCACGGATGTTCCACCGGTTGGGTCATGGCCTAGCACACATATTAACATGCACAGTAGAGCGAACAGCCCCGCCGGAACACCACGCCCGCCACATGCCGCAAATTTTGCGCTAGACCTTTCCCCGATTGGTAGGGGGCGGTGTCCCCGACGTCCCGGACGGGCATAAAATTTATCATGCATATTGTGGGTGATGTGATGCGACATTTCATTTATTGCGTGGTAGGGCGGCCATCTCCGGCCTAAGAGCCGAACCTGTGGTCCGGTTGACTTCCGAAATGCGCCTGCGGGCGCAGAGTCCCCTGGCCGCCGAAGGGCCTTACACAATTCCCCTATCATTGCATAATAGCAAGGTTTTGGAACGGTCAAGACCGTTTCCTACAGAGCATTTTGTAAGCTGCTGCAAACATAAAAACGACTTGTAGGGCGCGATGCCCTCATCGCGCCGCAGAGGAGCCTTTCCGATTGATGCCAAACGCCGCAGCTTTGCTGCGCTGCACATTCCAAATTTTGTAATTGGCTTACCTCCAATTTGTAGGGGACGATGCTTGCATCGTCCCGCACAACGGGCCATGCCGGATATCGCTCCCTGAAATCCGCCAGCACCCCGCCGCACAAAAGCAAAAAAGCCCCATTTCTAATAAGAAACGAGGCTTTGATGCAAAATCGAGCAATTTTTTTGCAAATTCTGCAAAAATATTTTTTACCGCTCCTCGCGGAAGTAGGAAAGGCCCAGATGCTCCGGCGGCTGGTTTTCCTTCTTTTTGCGCAGGCTGACCACGATCAGCACCACAATGGTAACCACATAAGGCAGCATCTGGATCAGGTCCGTCATGTAGCTGGCAACGGTAATGCCAAGCAGGCTGGGCAGGAACTGATACAGCCAGTACAGTACGCCGAACAGGTAAGCACCCCAGATGGCGTTCAGCGGCTTCCAGGTGGTAAAGATGACCAGCGCCACAGCCAGCCAGCCCAGGGCTTCGATCTGGCCAGTGGTTGCCCAAATGCCCTGGTTATAATCCAGAACATAATACAGACCGCCCACGCCGCAGATGGCAGCACCCGTGCAGGTGGCCACATATTTATACAGCGTAACGTTAATACCGGCAGCATCGGCCGTGGCGGGGTTTTCGCCAACCGCGCGCAGGTTCAGGCCCGCACGGGTGCGGGTGAAGAACCAGTGCAGTACAGCCGCCAGAACAATGGCGGCATAAGCCAAAAAGCCGTAAGAGAAAACCACTTCGCCCACAACACCCAGGCCGGAAAGCACCGGAATTTTGGTCGTAAAGGCTTTATAAGCCAGCGGGGCAGCCGTGTAGCTGGCACCGTTCAGGATAAACACACCAAAAAAGTTTGCCACACCCATGCCAAAGGTGGTCAGCGCAAGGCCGGTCACGTTCTGGTTCGCACGCAGGGTGATGGTCAGGAATGCGTAAATCAGGCCGCCCAGCGCGGATGCGATCAGGGCGCACAGCAGAGCCAGGATCACGCAGACAAAGGCGCTGGGATTGGCGCTGAGTTTTTCGTAATAATAAGCGCTGGCAAAACCGGCAAAGCCGCCCAGGTACATAATGCCGGGAACGCCCAGGTTCAAGTTGCCGGATTTTTCGGTCAGGGTCTCGCCCAAAGCGCCGTACATAATGATGGTGCCAAACGGGATGGCACGCAGGATCCATGCAATCAGACTGCTCATACTTACTTGCCCTCCTTACCATCATGATGGCCGCGCCAGACCAGGCGGTAGTTGATGAAAAATTCGCTGCCCAGGATAAAGAACAGGATAATGCCGGTGATGATATCCGCTGCGTATTCGTTCAGGGAATAAGCGGAAGCAATTTCCGAAGCGCCGCGGTCCAGGAAGATCAGCAGGAAGGAAATCAGCATCATATAGAAGGTGTTGAACTTTGCCAGCCATGCCACAATAATGGCGGTAAAGCCGTTGCCGCCTGCCGAGGTAGTGGAGATCGTCTGGTCCTTACCGGCCACAACCAAAAAGCCGCACAGGCCGCAGATGGCACCGGACAGCAGCATGGTGCGGATCATTACGCGGCTGACATTGATGCCGGCATAGCGGGCGGTGTTCTCGCTCTCGCCCACAACGCTGATCTCGTATCCCTGCTTGGAGTATTTGAGGTAAGCGTACATCGCAAAGGTGAGCACCAGAACCACAATAATGTTGATGGTGTAGCGCTGGCCGTTGATCACGGGCAGCCAGCCAGCCTTGGTGGCCTTATTCAGGGTGCCCAGGCTGGATGCCTGGCCGCGCATGATGTTGGTCATGCAGGCCACAATACTGGTAGCAACATAGTTCATCATCAGGGTGAACAGCGTTTCGTTGGTGTTCCAGCGGGATTTGAACCAGGCCGGAACAAAGGCCCAGATGGCACCGGCCAGCACACTGCCGATGACCATGGCGGCAAACAGCAGCGGTGCGGGCAGGCTGCTGCCAAAGTACACCATGATGAGCGCCGCGGCCAGGCCGCCGATCAGCACCTGGCCTTCGCCGCCGATGTTCCAAAAACGCATCTTAAAGGCGGGGGCCAACGCAATGGCAATGCACAGCAGGGTGGAAAGATCACGCAGTGCCCAGGAGAAACGGGTGGTGTTCATAAACGTGCCGTTCCACATAACGCCGTACACGCTGATGGGGTTCAGGCCGGTAACGAAAAAGATGAAAAATGCATCCACAACAAGTGCCAGCAGGATGGCAATGGCGCGCACCAGCACCTTTTGCACAAAGGTGGTACCCTCCCGCTTGGAGATACGCACAAGCGGTTCAGCTGCAGTTTTGCTCATCATTTACCCTCCTTTTGTACAAGGTTGGTCATGCGCAGGCCAACTTCTTCCTTGGTGGTGGTGCGGGCATCCAGCATGCCGTTGGCTTTGCCGCCGCACAGCACCAGGATGCGGTCACACAATTCCAGCAGAACGTCCAGATCCTCGCCGACGTAGATCACGGCGACGCCTTTTTCTTTCTGCTCGTTCAGCAGGTTATAAATGGTATAGGATGTATTGATGTCCAGGCCGCGCACCGCGTAAGCCGTCATCAACACAATGGGCGAAGCCGCCAGCTCGCGGCCAACCAGCACCTTTTGCACGTTGCCGCCGGACAGGCGGGAAACCGGGGTGTTCAGGCCGGGGGTAACTACGCCAAGCTCCTTGCGGATCTTTTCGGCCAGCTCACGCGGGGCACGGTGGTCCACCAGCGGGGAGTGGCCTTCGCCATAGCTTTTCAGCATCATGTTGTCCGTCATGCCCATGGTGCCGACCAGGCCCATGCCAAGGCGGTCTTCCGGAACAAAGCTCAGGTGAACACCGGCATCGCGGATATCCTTGGGGCTTTTGCCCAGCAGCTCCATCGGCTTGTCCTCTTCGCCGGGGGCAAAGAACTTGACATCGGAGCCGGATTCGGTATGCTGCAAACCGGCAATGGCTTCCAGCAGTTCTTTCTGGCCGTTGCCGGAAATACCGGCAATGCCCAAAATTTCGCCGCCGTACACATCAAAGCTCACATCATCCAGCACGTTGGTGCCTTCGGGGCTGCGCACCGAAAGGTGGCTGATTGCCAGGCGGCGGGTGGGGTCCTGCGGGGTGGTGCGGTTGATGTTCAGCTCCACCTTTTCGCCCACCATCATTTCGGTCAGGCTGGCTTCCGTTGCGGTGGCGGTTTCCACCGTACCAACGTACTCGCCTTTGCGCAGGATGGCCACGCGGTCCGAAACAGAGAGCACCTCATGCAGCTTGTGGGTGATAATGACCACGGCCTTGCCGTCCGCTTTCATATTTCGCATCACGGCAAACAGCTTTTCGGTTTCCTGCGGGGTCAGAACGGCAGTGGGTTCGTCCAGGATCAGAATATCCGCACCACGGAACAGCACCTTTACGATTTCCAGCGTCTGCTTCTGGCTCACGCTCATCTCGTACACGTTCTGGTCCAGATCCAGCGCAAACTGGTATTTTTCGCAGATCGCGCGGGCTTTGTCCCGCACATGGCGCAGGTCAAACTTTTCGCCTTTGTCCATGCTCAGGGCAATGTTTTCCACCGCGGTAAACACATCCACCAGCTTGAAATGCTGGTGGATCATGCCAATGCCAAGGGCAAGGGCATCGCGCGGGGAACGGATATCTGCCGGCTGGCCGTTGACGATGATCTGGCCGCCGTCCGGGTAATAGATACCGGCGATCATATTCATCAGGGTGGTTTTGCCGGAGCCGTTCTCGCCCAGCAGGGACAAAATCTCCCCGCGGCGGATATTCATGGTAACATCGTGGTTTGCAATGACCGGGCCAAAAGTTTTGGTTACATGTTCCAGCTGGATGGCGTACTCAGTCTGCGGCATGGGAATGCTCCTCTCTGTAAAAATCCATCATGCGGTGCCGTAAACACCAATAGAGGGAAGCTCTGTTCAGTAACAGGCAGAGCTTCCCTCCATGTCAGTTCAGTTTGTGGGATCAGGCAACCGGGTCTGCATCCTCGGTAATGCCATCAATGCGCAGGGCAAAGTACGGAGCGCTGCGCAGGGTGGATTCAGAGAAGTAACCATCGGTGATGGCTTCCTCGGTATCGCCCTGGTACACAGCAACCGGGGTGCCGGTGGAGTAATCATAGAAGGTCAGGTCGATGGGAGCGGTGGTAACGGTCTCGCCATTGACGGTGAACTTGCTGGTGTCAAACACATGCAGGCTGCCATCTTTCAGGGCCGCTTCCACTTCGGCAACCTTCTCGGCAGTGCCTTCGGCAACTTCGGGGCCAAGGTCGGTGATGGCAACAGCACCTTCGTTAAAGCCTTCGGACCAGTTAGCAGCCGGGTTTTCGTCAGCCATCATGGTCTTGAACAGGTATTCATAGTAAACTTCCCAAACGTTGGTGGCGGAAGTCAGGGCAGCGGTAGGAGCGGTCTCCAGCATATCGATGTTGTAACCGATGGAGTAGCAGATCTTGCCGGCATCCTTCTGCTTCTGGGTAGCAGCGGGAGCGCCGGTGGAGTCAGCATGCTGACCAATGATCACGCTGCCGTTTGCGATCAGAGCTTCGGCAGCAGCGCCTTCCTTGTCGATATCGAACCAGGAGTTGGTGTACATAACTTCCAGTGCAACATCGGGGTAAACGCTCTGCACGCCCAGGAAGAATGCGGTGTAGCCGGAAACGACCTCGGCATAGTTGTAAGCGCCGACATAGCCGATCTTGACCTTGCCGTCAGCGGTAAAGCTGTTGGGCTGGGTCTCCGGGGTCAGGGTGCCGGATTCAACCAGCTCCTGCAACTTCATACCAGCAACAACACCGGCAACGTAACGGCTCTCATAAACATTGGTGAAAGCGTTCTTGAAGTTATCCAGGCCAGTCAGGGCGGCAAAGTCACCGGTCATGGCAACAAAGGTAACGTCGGGATACTTTTCGGCTTCTTCCACCATGTAGGTCTGATGGCCGTAAGAGTTGGAGATGATCAGGTTGCAGCCCTGGCCAACCAGGTCTTCTGCAGCGTCAGAGCACTCAGCGCCTTCGGGAACCTTGTACTTCCAGACGATCTGGCTATCGCTCATGCCAAGTTTCTGTGCAGCAGCTTTGATGCCATTGATATGTGCGGCGGTGTACCCCTCAGTTTCATCGCCCAGCATAACAGCACCGACCTTCAGGTCACTGGCGGCTGCTTCGGTGGAAGCGGCAGCATCAGTGGTGGAATCTGCTGCTGCGCCGGATGCAGCGGTGCTGCCGCAGGCGGCCATGCTGAGCAGCATAGCTGCGGACAACACAATACCCAACAATTTTTTCATGTGTGTGTGCTCCTTTTCTTTTTACATCTGGCCCGGCGGCAGCTGCCAGCCGGAACCACAGTCATGAAACCAAAAATGCGCCGTTTTGCTGCATGCTTTGCAGGAAATCCGACACATTCTTTTCACATATGCTATTGTATACGCGGCGGGGACATTTTTCAATCCTTTGTGAATACTTTGTTAAAAGTTTGTAAATTACGGAACAATTTTCAAATTCCGGCTGCGTTCTGCCAGCAAAACGCACAATCTTTTTGTCTCAAAGTATGACTTTTGAACAAAAATCTGCGTTTCAGCGGCGCTGATGCAGGTAGCGGCGGTCCAGGCCGTGTTTTTCTGCCGCGTTCAGAGCCAGCCACATCAGGGCAACTTCAATAGGGATCATGATGGTATTTTTGACCATGCCGGTGCTCAGGTAGTACAGGTAGCCCTTGCCATACAGCATGGCTTTCCACACGCTGCCCAGCAGCACATTGCTGCCATAGTTGATCAGCAGCCGGGTTGCAATCAGGCGCGGAATGGTGGGTTTGCGCTGGTAGAGCATAACGCCGTAAATCAGGCCGGACAGCATGGCCGTGATCAGGTAGCCGGGGAAATACGGCTCGCCATAGCTGGAAAGCAGGAACCCCAGCGTATCGATCACCGCGCCAACGCCCATGCCCACCAGCGGGCCATAACAGGCGCACCCCAGCGAGACCACCACAAAGCTGAAATAGATTTTCAGGCTCTGGCCCAGCAGATAGATGGGGAAGCTTTCCAGAATAATGGCCAGCGCCGTGACCATACCGGCAAAAGCCAGAACGCGGATGTTCTTGAACTCATCGGCGGCCTGCTGCCAATAGGCAGCGGCATACAGCGGGGTGCGGACTTGAACGGATTTTTGCATAATAAAATACCTCCATCGTGCGTGTTGCCGCACAAGGGAGGGTAAAGGGCAGGTGTGCAACCACACCCGCCGTTGCACACCTTTATGCAGCAGTGGGATGCGAAACCAGCACCGCGTGCCGGCAGCGGCGTGCATGTTGCACTCCCCTGCCCTGCATCTTCGTCCTGCCACAACTCCCCGTTGGTCAGGCACTGCGGCAAAGCGGCGCCATTGCCGCTTTGCCTAACGCGCGGGTTTCTACTCTGCGTAAATATTATTTTACTGCTTTAGTATACCGCACTTTATGCAGATTGCAATAGTTTTTGCTGATTTTTTGTGGAGGATGCAGGATTTGAGGGCTTTTACCGCAGACGGCAAGGTTTCTCCACGGCGGGATGAGGGCATCCATCTCCGGCCTACCACGTGGTAAAATTCAATGATGCAATTATCATTTCAAATATGCAACACAATTTGTGCCCGTCCGGGGCGTCGGGGACGCCGCCCCCTACCGCTGGGCAAAGTACATCATATATTTATTCGTGTCCATTCCTGCAAAGGTCCGGCGTGGTCGGGTGACCACGCCCTACAATGCAAGGCGGGGCACATCGCAATTTTTATTGTTTTCAGCAAAGCCAAGCTTTGCGGGACGATGGCGAGCATCGTCCCCTACAGATCGTTTCATCGTTCACCACCCATTTCATCCAACAAGCAACCCAACATTTCCTGAGCGGCGCACCGCGCCGCGGTCCACCACCATTATTCATTATTATTTATTCTTTATTCATTAAAATCCCCCCTGCCCCATCTCCAATTCCTAATTAACTCCTACCTCCTCCCTCCTAACTCCTAACTAAAACAAAAACCGCCCCGGTCAGCCCTGTATGGCAAACCGGAGCGGTTGATTTGGTTTATGTTCTGCTGTTCAGCAATTACTTGCCAACCTTTTCCTTCAGGCGGCCGCTTGCCTTAAAGCCGGGGATAGCGGTGGGTTCCAGCTGGCTGGTAACCTTGGTCTTGGGGTTGGTGAAGTTCTTGGTCTGACGCTCACGCATTTCAAAGCGGCCAAAACCTGCGATGGTAACCTTATCACCGGCCTTCAGCACATCACCGATGGTGCCGAAAATGCCGTCCATGATCTTTTCAACTTCAACGGCAGAAATGCCGGTATCGTTTGCAACTTTGGTAATCAACTGTGATCTGGTCATAACTCGTTATCTCCCTAAACATATATTTTATCATCGGGCAAGTAACTGCCCCACGTTTTAGTACGCTGATTATTATAAGAAAAATTTCGCGCAGAATCAAGTGATTCTGCCAAAACCTGGCCCGAAAAATCAAAAATTGGCATATCTCACAAAAAGATGCAACAATCCTGCGTTTCTTTCGGAAACGCGTGCATGGCACACGGGCACCACCGCAAAACGTTTGCTGTATGGCACAAAAACAGGGCAGCAAAGTTCCCCGCAACGCAACTGCTGCCGGGCTTTGCTGCCCCAGGTTGGTTTTTAGTTTTCCCCTTGGTTATTTGCCGTTGGCGGCATCGCGGTGCAGGGTGGCGATATCCACCAGCTCCATGCCGCTGATATCATGGTCGTCGCGCAGGGCATTCACCAGGATGCGGGCGGTATCCAGTGCCGTGATGCACGGGATGGACAGTTCCGTTGCCTTGCGGCGGAACTTGACGGAATCGCGGTGCGGGTCGCGGCCATGGGGGCTGGTGGAGATGATGTAATCCACCAGGCCGCTTTCCAGCAGATCCAGCACATTCGGGCGTTCCCCGCTCATCTGGCGCACGGTGCTGCAGGGCACCATCTGGCTGTTCAGGTAGCGTGCCGTGCCGGGGGTGCCATAGATCTTATAGCCGTAATCATGCAGCTTCCAGGCCAGCTCGGCGGCTTCCTTCTTATCGGAATCCTTGACCGAGATGATCACGCAGGAACCGGGGCCGGGGGTCTTGAACTGGTAACCGGCGGCAACCAGGCCCTTGATCAGGGCTTCGTGCATGTTGGGGGCAATGCCCAGAACTTCGCCGGTGGACTTCATTTCGGGGCCCAGCATGGTATCCACGCCGTGCAGCTTCAGGAAGCTGTAAACAGGCACCTTGACGGCCACATAGGGGCTCTTGCCGTTGCGCCACAGGCCGGTGCCGTAACCCATATCTTTCAGCTTTTCGCCCAGGGTGCAGCGCACGGCCAGATCGACCATGGGCACGCCGGTGACCTTGGAGATATACGGCACAGTACGGGAAGAACGCGGGTTGACCTCGATGACGTAAACCTTGCCGTCCTGCACAGCGTACTGCACATTGACCAGGCCCACAACTTTCAGTTCGCGGGCAAAGCGGCCGGTGTAGTCCACCAGGGTATCAATGACATCCTGTGGGAAATCATACGGTGGGTAGACACAGATAGAGTCACCGGAATGCACGCCGGTGCGCTCGATCTGCTCCATGATGCCGGGCACCAGGTAATCGGTGCCGTCGCAGATGGCGTCAACTTCGCATTCGGTGCCATAGATGTACTTATCCATCAGCACCGGATGGCTCATGTCCACATGCTTGGTGATAACGCCCATATACTCGATGACATCACTGGAGTTATAGGCCACGATCATGTTCTGGCCACCCAGAACGTAAGACGGACGCATCAGAACGGGATAGCCGACTTCCTGGGCAGCCTGCAGGGCTTCATCCAGGGTAAAGACGGTGCGGCCCGCCGGGCGGGGAATGCCGCAGCGTTCCAGCAGTTCATCAAAGCGTTCGCGGTCCTCGGCTTCATCGATGGCATCAGCCGGGGTGCCGTAAATAGGCAGGCCGATCTCGTCCATATGCTTTGCCAGCTTGATGGCCGTCTGGCCGCCAAACTGCACCAGGCAGCCGTCCGGCTTTTCGGCAGCGATGATATGGTCAACGCTTTCAGGGTTCAGCGGGTCAAAGTACAGGCGGTCGCCGGTATCAAAGTCGGTGGAAACCGTTTCGGGGTTGTTGTTGACCAGGATGGCCTCACAGCCGTGCTTTTTCAGCGTCCAGACTGCATGGACAGAGCAGTAGTCGAACTCGATGCCCTGGCCGATGCGGATGGGGCCGGAACCAAAGACGAGGATCTTCTTTTTGCCGGTCTTGTGGGCGCTGATAAACTGCTCGGCCTCATTCTCCTTATCGCAGGTGGAGTAGAAGTACGGGGTCTTGGCGGCAAACTCAGCGGCGCAGGTATCGACCATCTTGAAGCCGCAGACATAGTTGTCCATCGGCAGCTTGTCCGCACCGGACAGGCGCAGGATGGTCTTATCCAGGAAGCCGTAATGCTTGGCTTCCAGATACTTTTCGCGGGTCAGGGGGCCGTTTTTCAGGCCCAGCTCCAGATTTGCCAGGTGCTGCATCTTATCCAGGAACCACCAGTCGATCTTGGTGATATCATAGATGGTCTGGTGCGGCACACCGCGCTTGAGGGCTTCATACACACAGAAGGCACGCTCAGAGTCCTGCACATGCAGGTGCTCGATGACTTCCTCGGTGGTCAGCTTTTCAAAGTCAGGCAGGGTCAGGGTGTCCATGCCCAGCTCAATGGAGCTGACAGCCTTCATCATGGCGTGTTCAAAGTTGTTGCCAATGGCCATCACTTCGCCGGTGGCCATCATCTGGGTGCCCAGGCTCTTATCGGCGTAAACGAACTTATCAAACGGCCATTTGGGGTACTTGACGACCACATAGTCCAGCGCAGGCTCAAAGCAGGCGCAGGTTTCGCCGGTCACATCGTTGGTGATCTCGTCCAACGTGTAGCCCAGAGCGATCTTGGTTGCCACTTTAGCGATGGGGTAACCGGTCGCCTTGGATGCCAGTGCGGAGGAACGGGACACACGGGGGTTGACCTCGATGACGGCGTACTCGAAGCTGTCCGGCTTGAGGGCAAACTGACAGTTGCAACCGCCCTCGATGCCCAGCTCGGTGATAATATCCAGCGCGGCGGTACGCAGCATCTGGTATTCTTTATCGGACAGCGTCTGGCTGGGTGCCACAACGATGGAGTCACCGGTATGCACACCGACGGGGTCCAGGTTTTCCATGTTACATACGGTGATCACGTTGCCCTTGTGGTCACGCATCACTTCGTATTCGATCTCTTTCCAACCGGCAATGCACTTTTCAACCAAAATCTGATGAATGGGGGAAAGACGCAGGCCGTTGGTTGCGATCTCGTGCAGCTTTTCGGGGTTTTCGCAGATGCCACCGCCGGTACCGCCCATGGTGAAGGCCGGACGCACGATGACGGGGTAGCCGATGACATCAGCAAACGCCATAGCGGAATCCAGGTCCTCCACCACCTTGGAGGGGATGCAGGGCTGGTTCAGCTTTTCCATGGTATCCTTGAACAGCTGGCGGTCCTCGGCACGGTCAATGGTGTCCGGCTTGCAAGCCAGCAGGCGCACGCCGCTGCGGTCCAAAAAGCCGCTGCGGGCCAGTTCCATGGAAAGGTTCAGGCCCATCTGGCCGCCCAGGTTGGGCAGGATGGCGTCCGGCCTTTCCTTTTCAATAATGCGTTCCACAACTTCGGCGGTCAGCGGCTCAATATAAACATGGTCCGCAATATCCGGGTCGGTCATGATGGTGGCCGGGTTGGAGTTGACCAGCACGGTTTCAATGCCCTCGGATTTCAGGGCACGGCAGGCCTGGGTGCCGGAGTAGTCAAACTCGGCAGCCTGGCCGATGATGATAGGGCCGGAACCGATAACCAGCACCTTTTTGATTCTAGGATCTTTCGGCATCTCAACGGCCCCCTTTCACGCGGTTGATGCGGCGGACATTCTGCAAAAAGCGGTCAAACAGGAACTCTGTATCCTTGGGGCCGCCGTTTGCTTCGGGGTGGAACTGCACGGTAAAGCAGTTCCACTGCAGGTATTCAATGCCTTCACAGGTTTTATCGTTGGCGTTCACATGGCTGACGCGGCCGGTGCCTGCGGGCAGGGTATCGCCCAGAACCGCATAGCCGTGGTTCTGGCTGGTGATAAAGGTACGTTCCAGCGCAAAGTCCGTGACAGGCTGGTTGGCACCGCGGTGGCCGTACTTCATTTTGCAGGTTTTGGCACCTGCGGCCAGGGCGGTCAGCTGGTGGCCCAGGCAGATGCCGAAAGCCGGGATGCCGGTATCCAGCATATCGCGGATATTAGCGATGACCTGCACGTTCTCTGCCGGGTCGCCGGGGCCGTTGGAAAGCATCAGGCCATCCGGCGCAAGGGCTTTGAGCTCTGCCGGGGTGGTGGAAGCGGGCAGCACGGTTACACGGCAGCCACGCTTGCACAGGCAGCGCACAATGTTCTTTTTGCAGCCAAGGTCCAGCAGGGCAATGTGCAGCGGTTCTTCGCCCTCTGCCACACCGGCAGTGGGGGCAAAGCACTGCGGCTCGGTGCAGGTAACGGCATCCACCGCGCCGGTCACGGCGTAAGCCTTGATGGTGGGCATCAGGGCGGCCAGCTTTTCCGGCTCGGTTTCGGGGTCAATCTCGGTGGTAATGGCACCGTTCATAACGCCGCTTTCGCGCAGGATGCGGGTCAGGCTGCGGGTATCAATGCCCTCAATGCCGATGATGCCATTTTCTTTCAGGAAGGTATCCAGCGTTTCCTCGCTGCGGAAGTTGGAAGGGGTCGTGCATGCTTCGCGCACGATGTAACCCTTTGCCCAGATCTTGCCGCTCTCTTTATCTTCGCTGTTCATGCCGTAATTGCCGATCAGCGGGTAGGTCTGGGTGATGATCTGGCCATAGTAGCTGGGGTCGGTCAGGGTCTCTTCAAACCCGACCATACCGGTGGCAAACACAACTTCGCCCACGGTAGTGCCCTGGCAGCCCAGACTTTTGCCCTTTAAGATCCGGCCATTTGCCAAAATCAGATATGCCTGCATGTTTTGCCTCGCAATCCTTTGTTGTATCGAAATCCGGTTACAGTTAGGAAGTAGGAGTGAGGAGTTAGGAGTTTATGGTAGGGCGCACAATGTGCGCCCGCTGTTTTTCAGGAACAGTCCCAACCGTTCCCATTTGTGCAGAGCCAACGGTCTGCACTGTCACTCTTAACTCCTACTTCCTAACTCCTAACTCTTTTACAGCGTCTGCTTTGCTGCTTCCTTCATTTTGCGGCTGCCCAGGTGGACCAGGGGCAGCTTGCCTTCTTTGCAGATGGGGCATTCTTCAGGAGCATAGTTGGGCAGGTCCAGTTTCAGGGCGCTGGCCAGGATGGGGATCGGGGACGGAGCTTCGGGGCGGGTGCGGTCCACCACGCAGGTAATGCCCAGGCAGATGCCGCCGGCTTCTTCAATGACGCGCTTGGTTTCCAGGCTGGAAACACCGGTAGTCACAACGTCTTCGGCAATGATGCAGCGCTCGCCCGGATGGATAGCAAAGCGCTTGAGGGTCATCACGTTATCCACACGCTCGGTGAAGATGGCGCGCTTGCCCAGCTGGCGGCCCAGCTCGTAAGCATACACAATGCCGCCCATGGCAGGGCCAACGATGACGTCAACATCGGTATCCTTCAGTTTTTCTGCCACATGAGCCATAACCTCGGCGCACTTATCCGGGTACTGCTGCAGATAGGCCATCTGGCAGTATGCGCCGGAATGACGGCCGGACGAAAGGAGGAAGTGCCCCTCCAAAAATGCTTCACATTCCTTCAAAACTTCGATCGGTTCTCTTGCCATAATACTTTCCTCCGTTTATAAAAGCTGTCTTACTATACCACAAGTTGCATAAAATTGCAATGTCTTGAATGTTTATACAGGCAAATTCAAAGAATAATGAATAAATAATAAAGAATAATTATGGTGGACCGCCGCGCGGCGCGCGGCTCAAAAATAATTGGGGCCGAGGCGTTTTCAAAGTCGGCGGCCAGAGGGCCGACCACTTACGAGTATTCTCTCCCCTGCCGGGGTATCGAACCTATTTTAATGTGCGCGCGGCGCGCACTCCCCCATTTTTCATTATTCTTTATTCTCTATTCTTTACTTATCTCGCGCACCCGCGGATCTCGTCCAGCGTTTTCACGCCGTGGGCGTCCATCCATTCGCCGATCTCGGCGGTAATGCGGGTGCAGGCTTTCGGGTCCAGGAAGTTTGCGGTGCCCACCTGAACGGCGGCGGCACCGGCCATGATGAATTCCAGTGCATCGCGGCCGGTCAGGATGCCGCCCAGCCCGATGACCGGGATGTTGACGGCCCCCACAGCCTGCCACACCATGCGCAGTGCAATGGGGCGGATAGCCGGGCCGGAAAGCCCTGCAAAGGTGTTGTTGAACACCGGACGGCGCTTTTCCAGGTCAATGGCACAGGCCTGGAAGGTATTGCACAGGCTGATGCCATCAGCACCGGAGGCTTCCACTGCCTTGCACATATCGGGGATGCTTTCCGCCTGGGGGCTGAGCTTGACCACCAGCGGCACGGTGCAGACCTTGCGCACAGCGGAGACTACCTCTTCGGCGTCCTTGGCGCGGATGCCGAATGCCAGGCCGCCCTGCTTGACGTTGGGGCAGCTGATGTTCAGCTCCAGCACATCAATGCCCGCGGCGCACAGCTTTTGCACGCCCTCCACGTTTTCTTCAATGGTATGGCCGCCCAGGTTGACCCAGACGGAGGTGCCGCAGGTTTTCATGGCGGGCAGCTCGTTTTTAATAAAGTGCTGCACGCCGGGGTTCTGCAGGCCGATGGAGTTCATCAGGCCGGAGGGGGTTTCCAGCAGGCGCTCGCCATCGTTGCCGGGCTGGCCGTTCAGCGTCAGCCCCTTGCCGGAAATACCGCCCAGCACGCGCAGGTCCTCAATGCCTGCGTATTCCGGGCCGAAACCAAAAGTGCCGGAAGCGGCAATGACCGGGCCGGCCAGCTGCTTACCAAACAGATTTACGCGCAGGTCTGCCATCAGTCAAACACCTCCTCAGCTTTGAACACGGGGCCGTCTTTACATACTGTCTTGGCCCCCACCTTGGTGCGGCAGGTGCAGCCCAGGCAGGCGCCAAGGCCGCAGGCCATCTTGCGCTCCAGGCTGGCCACGCAGAGCGTGCCGCTCTGGGCGCACAGCTGGTACACACCGCGCATCATCACCATGGGGCCGCAGGTCAGCACCATGGCGAACTGTTCCGGATGCAGGATGCCGGTCACCAGGCCATGGTAGCCCACCGCGCCGGAATCCGTTGCAATGCTGATGGCGGCGCAGTAAGGCAGGAAATCTTCCAGCCCATAGGGTTCATCGCGGAAGCCGCAGTACAGTTCCGGCTTGCAGCCCGCCGCGGCCAGCTCCTTGCAGAGCTGCAGCAGCGGCGCGGTGCCGATACCACCGCCCACAACGGCGATCTTGCCGTTTTGGCCGCCTGCCGCCTGGGCGATCGCGGCCACATCAAAGCCGTTGCCGCAGGGGCCGGTCACCGTCAGGGTGTCGCCCTCTTTCAGGGCGGCCAGCTTCTGGGTGCCCTCGCCCTTGACCTGATACAGGAAGGTCAGCGCACCGGTCGCAGCGTCAAAATCATGCACGCTGATGGGGCGGGACAGGATGGGCGTTTCGTTGGCGGCCCAGGCGCGCAGCATAAAGAACTGCCCCGCTTTGGCCGGGCGGCTGGCATCCGGCCACTGCACCGTCAGGCTGCGGATATCCGCTGCAACGGCGCTCTGGCGCAGGACTGTTGCCTTACAGCTTGTTGCATTCACCCTGAATATCCTCCTTCATGCGCACGCATTCATTATAAGCAGCTTCATCAAAGGCAACGCCGGGCTGCTTTTTGTAAGCCAGCAGGATGCCGCGGCTGGAGTTGACCACGCCGCCGTTGCTGTTGTTCATATACTGGGCAATATCGGCAGCCTTACCGCCCTGTGCGCCGTAACCGGGGATCAGGAAGAAGGTCTGGGGGTAAGCGGCGCGGATGGCGGTAGCTTCCTCGGTATGGGTGCCGCCGATGACCAGGCCGATGCTGGAATAGCCGGATTCGCCGATGTAATCCTTGCCCAGCTCGCTCAGGCTGTCGCCCACCTGGTCATACACATGGCGGCCGTCTTCCAGCTTTTTATACTCAAAGTCTTTTGCGCCGGGGTTGGAGGTGCGGCACAGCACAAACAGGCCCTTGCCCTGTTCCTTGCAGTACGGCAGGTAGGGGCTGATGGAATCCAGGCCCATGTAGGGAGCCAGCGTAATGATATCGGCCTCAAAATCACCGGTAAAGTGTGCTTTGGCGTACATTTCAGCGGTTTTGGCAATATCGCCGCGCTTGATATCGGCAATGACCGGCAGGCCGGTGGCGCGCACCATCTTCAGGGTTTCGGCGTAAGCGCGCATGCCATCCAGACCAAGGGATTCATAATAAGCGATCTGAACCTTGTAGCAGCCTGCGGAAGCCTTGGTGGCTTCAATAATGCGGCGGTTGAATTCCACCACATTTTCACCGGCAGTTTTGGTGCTGTCCACCACATTGGCGGGCAGGTAGCTGAACTCGGTATCCAGACCCACGCACACCGGGCCGTTGGCTGCCACGCTGGCATACAGTTTATCCATGTTGGTCATTGCTGTTCCTCCGTTTTCTGTATCAAAAAAGCTCGTTCAAGCTTTTGCTGCGGGTTACTGTTTTTCTTTCTGGTAGGTCACTTTGCCGCCCTTGATGGTCATCATGACCTGGCCATAGAAGCTTTCGCCGTCATAGGGGCAGTTTTTGCTCTTGCTGTGCAGCTCATCCGCATGCACGGTAAACATGTGGTCGGTATCCACCAGAACAATATCGGCATCAAAGCCGGGCACCAGGCGGCCCTTATGCTCATCCAGGCCAAGTACCTGGGCGGGGCCGGAGCTCATCAAAAAGCTCAGCATTTCCAGCGGCAGGCCCTCCATGCGGCACAGTTTGGTGTAGCACACGGCAAAGGCGGTTTCCAGCCCAACCATACCGGCAGCGCCCTTGGCTTTATCCTCGGCGCTGTGGGGGGCGTGGTCGGTGCCAATGCAGCTGACCGTGCCATCTTTGATTGCAGCCACCAGGGCAGCCACATCGTCCGCCTTACGGATGGGCGGGTTGACCTTATATTGCAGGCGGGAATCGTCAAACCACAGGTGGTGCGGGGTCACCTCACAGCTGACCATTGCGCCGCGGCGGCGGCTCTGGCGCACCATATCAACGGATTCCTTGGTGGAAACGTGGCACATGTGCAGACGGGTTCCGTAATATTCGGCCAGATGGCAGTTGCGCACCGTCTCAATATTTTCGGCCAGGCGGTAATCCCACGGGCTGATTTCGCGGTCCTCTGCGTGGGACATCACGGTCAGGCCGCGCTCCGCTGCCACAGCGAACACACGGGCCATCGTGGCGTTATTCATCACGCCGTTGCCATCCTCGGTGATAAACTTGATATCATCCGGCAGGTCCAGCAGGTGGTCAATGGTGTGGCCGTCAAAGTTTTTGGTGATGGAAACGGTCTGGTTTGCATCGCACAGGCCGATCTCGCGTGCTTTCTCCTCCACCTCATGCACGATCTCTGCCGAAGAGCAGACCGGCTTGGTGTTGGGCATCAGGTTGACGAAAGTATATCCGCCTGCCGCTGCTGCCGCAGAGCCGGTGGCGATATCCTCTTTATATTCAAAGCCGGGGGTACGCCAATGGCAGTGGGTATCAATAAATGCGGGCAGAATGGTCAGCCCTTTTGCATCGATCACCTCGCCTGCTTCCGGCAGGTCGGTTCCGATTGCTTTAATTTTGCCGTCCGCGATCAGATAATCGCAGATGCGGCCCTCATAATCCCGTGCATTTTTAATCAGCATGGCTGGCCCTCCTTTGGGTGTGGGGTTGCATGATTGTGTGTGAATTTGTGGGGTGGTGGGCGCGACAGGAACATCCTATCCTCACGCTAAGTACCGACTTTGCGCGGCTGCGAGTGCAGCGCGGCGGTGGCATAGCCTGTTGGTGGTGGAGCAAGGTTTCTGCCTCCACCCATTCGCCGCCTGTGCGGCGGCGGGGGAACAGAGGAACATCCTCGCTCGGCGCTCCGGCTGTTTTTGCATCGCGCTTCGCGCGATTGCGCGGCGATAGCCGCGCAGGCAAAAAAATAACTTTTCCCCAAAAGAGGAAAAGTTAAAAAGAAACACCTGATACAGCGTGGGGAAGAAACACTGCACTGTGGGTTTTATCGCAGCAGGTCAAGCCTTCGCGGATGGATACCATGGCACAGTTCACCCTTTCACACATGATTTTAATTATTGTACCATGCCGGGCCTATGGTGTCAACATAACACGAAATGTTGCACCAAGAGGGATTTTTTGTATTTTTGTGCCAACTTTTGGGCAATATGTCAAAAGGCCGGGTTCTGGTTCGCGCCGCACACAAAACAGCGCTGCGCCAGACCCGGCACACGATCTTATTCTTTTAATTTCCGCCAATATTTCCCCCGATCTGTTGGTCGATATATTCATCTAATTCGTTGATTGCATCTTCCCACATTGCATCATCCATATTGACCTTTCTCCCCTGCGGCACTGGTTCCGGCAATGCCGATTCCGCTGTGCTTTGTGCCGGTTCTGCCGTTTGCGTCGGTGCTTCTGCCTGTACCAGTTCTGCGCTGCCCTGGCGGGCATCCAGCACGCCTTTTACGCCAAAAAGGACTGCCGCCGCAACCAAAACAACTGCGCAGATTTGTGCCATCACTTGTTTTTTCATGGTTTCAATGTTCTCCTTTTTGCTCTCTCATTTTTTCGTCTTCTGAGCTTTCTTTTATTATCACTATCGTATCATTTCAAAGTAATGGTTGTCAATACTGTTTATTCCTATACTTTGCTTCTATTTTATACGGCTATACGGCAGCAAAAAAGCAGCCCCTCCCTTGCGGGAAAGGCTGCTTTTTAGAACAAATCAGTTACAATCAGTTCTGCTTCATCTTAGCGAAGCACTCGCTGCAGTAGACCGGACGGTCTTCACGCGGCTGGAAGGGCACCTTGCAGGTCTTGCCGCAGCTTGCGCAAACGGCGTCGAACATCTGGCGCTCACCACGGGTAGCGTTCTTGCGGGCATCGCGGCATGCCTTGCAGCGCTGGGGCTGGTTCTCGAAACCACGGCTTGCGTAGAACTCCTGCTCACCGGCGGTCCAAACGAACTCTTTGCCGCAATCTTTGCATACCAAAGTCTTGTCTTCGTACATAGTGGGTATCTCCTCTTTGTTTACTTGCCCGCGGAAGAATTTCAACCAACGCTTGGGGTCACCAATGAACTGATTGCTAAGCTACTGGGGGCATTGTTTATATGTCCAGGCCAAAACGCCTGAATCCAAATTTATTCTCGCACTTCATCACTGCGCAGCTTTTTGCGGGCGCGCATCAGGGCGTTTTCCACCGCTTTGGGGGTGCAGTGCAGCAGCTGGGCTGTCTGGGCGGCGGTGCGGCCCTCCAAACTGGCAAGCAGGCTGCCGCGTTCCAGGGGCGAAAGCTGCGTGTTGATGCGTTCCAGCACGGCGGCGCAGCGTTCGTTGGCAATGGCAAGCTCTTCCGGCCCCGGTGCGGCGGAATCTTCCGGCAGGGGCACGCTGTTGTTCAGCGGGGCATGCTTTTTGCGGGTGGCGCTGCGGCGGGCATCCTGCTGCGCGTTGGCAATACAGGCTGCGGCATACGCGGCAAAGGGAACTTTTTTGTCTGCCCGGTAGCTGCGCACGGCATGGAACAGGCCAATCAGCCCTTCCTGCACCGCATCGTCAAAGTCAAGGCCGGGTGCGGCAGCGGCAGCGGCGCCTTTGCGTATGGCAGGCATCATGGCGGTGATCAGCGCGGCAATGGCGCTTTCCTCCCCAGCCTGTGCCTGCCGCAGCAATTCGTCATCCATCTGCTGCGGCATGGCTGTTTCCCTCCCTGGGTAAATGCGATTGTTCTTATTTTACCGTTTAACGCCGCGTTTGTCAATAAAATTTTGCCCTGTACGTTAAATAATCCGGGGGTATTCTCTACATAATGCGGCACTTTACTTTTTTCGGTTTGTAAAATGTTCCAGCAGCTCCACCGCCGCTACAATGATAAGCGTTACCGCAAAGACGCCCAGCCAGCCAAGGCCCGCTTTGGGCAGCACCTGCATAAACAATGTTACATTCATCTTGCTCTCCCCCTTAGGCAAACAACGTCAAGATCATGCCGCCCGCAATCACGGACGCGATCTGACCGGATACATTCACCCCAACGGCGTGCATCAGCAAAAAGTTCTGGTTATCTTCCTGCAGGCCCATCTTGTTCACCACGCGGGCTGACATCGGGAATGCCGAAATACCCGCTGCGCCGATCATGGGGTTGATTTTCTGTTTGGCAAACAGGTTATACACCTTAGCCACCAGCACGCCGCCGATGGTATCGAACACAAAGGCCACCAGCCCCAGCGCCAGGATCATCAGGGTCTGCCGGTTCAAAAAGTACTCTGCCTGCATTTTGGATGCCACCGTCAGCCCCAGCAACAGGGTTATCAGGTTTGCCAGCACCTTTTGCGCAGTTTCGGACAAGCTGTCCAGCACGCCGCATTCCCGGATGAGATTGCCGAACATCAAAAAGCCGACCAGCGCCACACTGCGCGGCACAAACAGCCCGGCCACCATAGTAATAATGATGGGGAACAGGATTTTCGCCGTTTTGCTGACCTGCTTCTCGGCATAAGGCATGCGGATCAGGCGCTCTTTTTGGGTCGTTACAAGCCGGATGACCGGCGGCTGAATGATGGGCACCAGCGCCATGTAAGAATACGCCGCCACAATGATGGCCCCCAGATAGTTGGAATTCAGAAAGTTTGCCACAAAGATGGAGGTCGGCCCATCCGCCGCGCCGATCACGGCGATGGAGGCGGCATCTTTGAGTTCAAAGCCCATCAAAGCCGCGGCCCCCAGCGTGAAAAAGATGCCGAACTGCGCCGCTGCGCCAAAAATCATCAGCTTGGGGTTGGAAAGCAGCGGTGTAAAATCGATCATAGCGCCAATGCCCACAAACAGCAGCAGTGGGAACAGCTCGTTGGCAATGCCGGCATCAAACAGCACATCCAGCGGGCCTACCTCAGTGCCGGTGGGCAGCACCTGGGTGACAGCACCGGACAGCGGCAGGTTGACGAGAATAGCCCCGAAGCCCATTGGCAGCAGCAGGGATGGCTCCATCTCCTTTTTGATTGCCAGCCAGATCAACAGCCCGCCGATCCCCCACATGACCACCTGCTGCCATTGCAGGTTCCATAGATTTCCAAACAGTTCTTGCATCCATAGTCCTCCTTGTTTTAATACAATCTTAACACAGGCAGCAAAAAGAAAAAGACTTCCGCCGGGCAGGGGCACTACACCCATGCTCGGCAAAAGTCTTGCGTTATTTCATACAAATTACGGGCTGTCAGCCGTCTTGACGTAACTTGCAGGCGCTATGCGTCCGCTACTCCCTTTTGCTGGTTTCATTATGCAATATTAACACTGGGATGTCAAGGGGGATTTTGCCGCCGCGCAAAATTCTTTTTCAGCCGCCTGATTTTTTACATGTCCGGCCAGTGGTGGATCTGGCGCAGGTACAAAACCTGGCCGAACCCGCCGGAGATGGTTTCGGAAAGCGGGAACGCCCACCAGGTCCACCCCAGCCCCAGGCGGGACAACAGCCAGAAAATGGGGATCAGGCAGATGATTTCCCGCATAACAGAGATCGCCACGCTGGCCTTTGCCGCGCCGATCGCCTGGAAGAACACCGGCGTGATCAGGGAAAACACCGCTGAGAAAAAGCTGAGCCCAATAATGCGGAACGCCGGGATGCCCACCGCAAACACTTCGGCTTCCCGCGAGAAGATGCTGATAACCTGGCTGGGCAGCACCTCAAAACAGAACACCCCCACCAGCATAAACACCAGCGACAAAATGACGGAATCCCGCATCACGGCCCGGCAGCGGCGGTAGCTGCCGCGGGCGTAGTTATAGCTGAGCACCGGGATGATGCAGGTGGAAAGCGACAGCAGCGGAATGAAGAAGAACGCCTGCATTTTGTAATACAGACCCAGCACGGTAACGGCGGCATCGCCAAATCCCGCCAGAATCACATTCAGCGCCACAATGTACACGGTGCACAGGGTATTCATAATGGTGTACGGGCAGCCAAGGCTGATGACCCTGCCCGCAATTTTGGGCATTTCTTTCCGTTTTGGCGGGCGGCGGAACCCGCGCGCCCCGGTGATGAACATGGCTACAAACTGGCCGCACACGGTAGCGGTGGCTGCACCGGCAATGCCCATCTGCGGCAGGCCGAACATGCCAAAAATCAGCAGCGGGTCCAGCGCAATGTTGGTCAGCGCACCGGCGATTTGCGCCGCCATGGGCAGCGCCATATTGCCGTTGGCCTGATGCACTTTGGTAAACACACTTTCCATAAAAATGCCCAGGCTGCCCACGCAGCAGATTCGGCCATACAGTACCGCAAACTCCACTGCTTCCGGCGATTGGGCTGACATGCTGGCATAGGGCCGCAGCAGCGCCATGGCCAGCAGAGTAAACAGCGCCCAGCATGCCACTGTCAGCACCAGGCCGGTACCGGCGGTTTTATCGGCGGCTTCGGGTTCATTCTGCGCATACTGGCGGGCCATCAGGGTGTTCACCCCAACGCCGATGCCGATGGCCAGCGCCGTAATGACCAGCTGCACCGGAAAGATGACCGATAGTGCCGTCAGGCCGTTGGCGGAAAATTTCCCCACAAAGTAACTGTCCACAATGTTGTACAGCGCCTGGATCAGCTGTGCCAGCATGACCGGCGGCGCGGTGTGCAGCAAAATTTTGCCGATACTCTCGGTGCCAAACATGCTGCTGTCAATCTTGGTTTTCACGTTCTGCTTCCTTTTTTTTCTTTCCCATTGGCCCCATCCGGGCCATTTACACCAAACATTTCCCGTTCCAGAATACTGCTGAACTGCAAGAGCAGTTCGTTCATTTTTTGCAGGTTTTGCGGCCCCATATCCACAACCGCTTTTTGTTCCAGCTCATACAGCGCCCCCATGCGCTGCTGTTCATACGCTTTGCCCGCCGGGGTTAGCCGCATTTGCTTGCTGCGCCCCGGCCCGCCAGGCACCAGTTCCAGGTAGCCCGCCTTTTGCAGCGCCAGCACAATGTTGTTGACCGTCTGTTTGGGCAGCCGGTAGCTGTCACATATTTGTTTTTGGGTGCAGCTGCCCAGCTCATGCAGCGAGTAAAACACCAGCAGTTCGTGATAGTTCATCCCATTGGCACGCGCCCAATCGGCATAGGCACCGCGCAGCTTGATGACCGCCAGGTTGGATTGCCACATCAGCGGCCAGTATTGCTCTTTCATTCGCTCCCTTCCCCTTTGTTTGTATTTCACGTTTTGTATGTTTCGTTTTTGTGTTTATAGTCTTTTTTGGGACTACGCAGTAGAGTATAGCACGCATGCGGGGAATGTCAAGGGCAGATTTTGAGCGTATTTGAGGCGTAAAAATCAACGCAAAATAAATCTTGATTTTTTGACAGGCCTGTAGTATACTATACAAGCAACATATGAGCCGGTGTGTTGGAATTGGCAGACGAGACGGACTCAAAATCCGTTGGTGGTGACACCGTGTGGGTTCGACCCCCACCACCGGCACTGATATAAAACCCCAAAAGGTGTGAAGCTTTTTGGGGCTTTTCTTTTTTTGGCATGGCCACGGGGGGGCGAACAGGGCGGCACGGCAAAGCCGTGCACAAAAGTCTCCAGTGGAGACTTTTGAAGCCCGCGGGAGACCCCCACCACCGGCACTGATATAAAGCTTCAAAAAGCATTGAGCTTTTTGGGGACTTTTCTTATTCGTAAAATGACAAAATGATGTAATGATATGATATAATGGTATCAGATAAACGGCAGCAGCTTTCTGTTCTGCCACAGCATGTGAGGTGATGGCAATGGAACAACTGTATACCCAGCTGGCCGCGCTGGCCCGCCGCTATGGTGCCCGGCGGCTGGTGTTATTCGGCTCCCGTGCAAGAGGAGATAACCGATATAACAGTGATATTGACCTTGCCGTTTACGGAATGCCGCAGGAAAACCAGGCCAGGTTTTGGATGGACTGTGAGGAACTGCCTACGCTGCTGAAATTCGATATTGTTCATATTCATGATGGAATGAACCCGGCATTCCTGCAAAATATTCAAATGGATGGGGTGACCCTGTATGCTGCAGAAGATTGAAAACTATCACCACGCCGTTGCCCAGTTGGAACAGGCGGTAGCCGTATACAGCAAAGATCAAAGCGATTCTTTATACCGTGACGGTCTGATCCAACGGTTTGAATTTACGGTGGAACTGGCATGGAAATCCTTGAAAGAATATCTGGAAGACCAGGGCAGTGTGATAACAATGGCATCTCCCCGCGCCGTGCTGAAAGACGCCTATGCTGCCGGGATTATCATGGATGCTGAAACGTGGGATGCCATCATTCGCTCCCGCAATGTAACTTCGCATGTCTATGATGAGCAGACCCCTATTGATGTAGCAGCGCAGATTTGTAGCGATTACCTGCCTGTGCTGAAAAAGCTTGATAACTTTTATCAGGAATAAAAAATGCTGTATCACTTTGAAAGGAGCCTTTCCCATGTGGAGCAATTACGCTTATGCCGTACCGGAAAGCCGCAAGGTACGGTACCTCATCCATTCAGACTGCAAAAACGAAGCGGACGACCAATACACCGTTGCCCATGCGCTGATGTGCGACCGGCTGGTGGTGTGCGGGGCGTTGGCCGGGCACTTTGATGCCGCCCACGGCAGCCGCTTTGCCGCCGGTGCCACCGCGCAGGCCAGCTATGATGAGCTTGCCAAAATCCTGGACCTGATGCACCTGACCGACCAGGTGCCGCTGCACTTGGGTGCCCCTACTGCCCTGCCGGATGAACACACCCCCATTGACAGCCCTGCCGCCCAGGCCATTATTGCGGAAGCCATGCGGGATGACCCGCGCCCGCTGTACATCGGCATGCAGGGTGCCCTGACCGACCTAGCCAGCGCTATCTTGCTGCAGCCTGCCATCTGTGAGCGGATGACCTGCATCTGGATCGGCGGCGGGGACTACCCGGACGGCGGGCAGGAGTTCAACCTGATGAACGATATTAACGCCGCCAACGTTGTGTTTGGTTCCGCCATGCCGCTGTGGCAGGTGCCCAAACATGTATACAAACACTTTGCGGTATCGCTGGCAGAACTGCAAATCAAAGTGCGGCCTTATGGCAAGATTGGGCACTATCTGTTTGACCAGCTGGACGCTTTTAACCGCCGCACAATGCAGCCCGGCAACTGGCCCCAGGGCGAAGCCTGGACGCTGGGTGATGAAGGCTGTGTGTGCGCCCTGATGCAGGAAGTTCAGCGCACCGACGGTTACACCATGCGCCCCGCGCCGCGCATTGCGCCGGATATGCACTATATCCCCGCCCCCGGCAGCCGGGAGATCCGCGTTTATGACGAGCTGGATGTGCGGCTGGACCTGGAAGATCTGTTTGCCAAGTTACAGATCAACTTCCCCACGCAGGACGCATAAGTATCCGCTATCCCCCTAAAGTATACCTGAAAACAGCAAACCAGCCCGGAACCCCGCTTTTTTGTCTACGGCGGTTCCGGGCTGGTTCTTTATTATTTATTATAATGAAGTTATGATAATATGGGCGATAGCTTATGCTTTTATGCTTTTTTGCTGTAATCGCGTGCGCCGTAAATGGCGGTACCAATGCGCACAATGGTTGCGCCTTCGCGGATGGCATCGGGGTAGTCCCCACTCATGCCCATGGAAAGGATATCCATGCTGGCGTTTTCATAATGGCGGTCGGCGGCTTTTGCCAGCAGCTCCCGCATTTGGGCAAAGAACGCGCGGGTCTCATCCGGGGTGGCCGCTGCAGGCGGAATGGCCATCAGACCGCGCAGGCGGATATGCGGCTGTGCGGCAGCCATATCCAGCAGGGGCCACAGGCTTTCGGCCAAAACACCGGATTTGCTTTCTTCCCCGCCGATGTTGATCTCGATCAAAATTTCCTGGGTCAGGTTTGCGGCGGCAGCGGCGCGCTCCACCTTTTGCAGCAGGTGCTCACTGTCCACACTTTCAATCAGGGCAGCGCGGCCTACCACCTTGTTGACCTTGTTGGTCTGCAAATGGCCGATAAAATGCCCCAGCTTGCCGCAGTAGGCGTTGGCGTCGGTTTTTTCCACCAGTTCCTGCACATGGTTTTCGCCAAACAGGTCAATGGGCAGCGCGGCGCTGGCAATCACCTCTTCCACGGTGCGGGTCTTGCAGGCGGCGCACAGCAAAATGTCCGCCGGGTCGCGGCCGGCTTCACGCGCGGCGGCGGCCATATTTTCACGGATGCGGGCCACATTTTCGGCCATCATTGTCAGTTGTTCCTGTGTCAGCATGGTTCACATCTCCTGGTAAACGGCGCGGCTGCCGCCGATGTATTTGGGGCGGGTGCGGGCGCAGATGATGGGGGCAGCGCCGATCTGCTTGATGGTCAGGCGCACCGGAACGGCCACACGCTTTAAGTGCATACCGATCAGCGTACCGCCGATATCAATTCCGGCGGCGGCGCGCACTTCTTCCACCAGAACCGGGTGTTCAAATGCCTGCCAGCAGTTGGTTGCCCAGCTGCCGCCCGCATGGGGCTGCGGCACGGCATTCACCTGCTCATAGCCATACTTTTCGGCAGCTTCCTGCTCGATGACAATGGCGCGGTTCAGGTGTTCGCAGCACTGGGCAGCCAGATAGACGCCCTGTGCTTTGAGCACCGGCAGGATGCCCGCCAGCACAGCCGCGGCGGCTTCCATGCTGCTGTCCTTGCCGATATGCCCGCCAACGATCTCGCTGGAAGAGCAGCCGACCACAAAAATATCCCCGGCGCGCAGGTGCGCAGCCGCCAGCAGTTCTTCCGCTGCCTGGCGTGCCTGCGCCGTAATGGCGGCGCAATCCGGTTTTTGAACGGTGTTTTGTTCCATAATCTACCCACCTTTTTAATTTATCATTCCGGCATTATTATAACACGGCATACAGGATTTGTACATTCTTAAACGGGTCCAAACAAATCTTCCCTCCATACAAAAACAGCGCAGCAAAGCCGCAGCCTGCTGCACCGTTTTGGGGCATTGCCAAAAATAATTTTATTCTCAGCGCTTGATATCGTAATTCATGTTCATCAGGTTGCGGATGGTGGAAACATCATCGGTGATGTTGGCATCGCCATGGATGGTGTGCTTGATGGCAGAGCTTGCCACCGCAAAGTTGACCATATCCATCGGCTTGTAGTTGTGCAGCATGGCGTAAATCAGGCCGCTGGCAAATGCATCGCCGCCGCCCACACGGTCCAGAATATTAAAGGTAAACAGCTTGCTTTCAAAGGTATGGTCCTCGTACCACATAAAGGCTTTCAGGCTGTTTTCGGAGCCGGAATGGGCATAGCGCACATGGCGGGCAATGCACTTGATGTTGGGGTAACGCTCCACAAAGCGCTGGAAGATCTCGTCCTGCTGCTCATAGCTGGGCTGCAGGGGCACGCCGTCTTTCCAGTCGCCCTTGGTGTGGTCGGCATCGTCTTTCCACAGGTGGTAGGGCTCAATGCCAAACAGAACATCCACATAGGGCAGGCACTTGGTGCAGTAGTCGCGGGCTTCCTCCCAGCTCCACAGGGTGGAGCGGAAGTTGCCGTCAAAGCTGACGGTCAAGCCCTTTTCCTTGGCTTTTTTCAGGCAGGCCATCACGAAATCGGCGCAGTTCTGGCCCAAAGCCGGGGTAATGCCGGAAAGATGCAGCCAGTCAAAGCCGTCCAGCAGAGCATCCAGGTCTACCTTAGTAAGATCATACTCGGTAAAAGCGGAGTGCTTGCGGTCATAAGTGACCTTGCTGGGGCGGATGCCGTAACCGGTTTCCAGGTAATAAGTGCCCAGGCGGTGGGTCGGGGTTTCCTCCTGGGTGGAAAGGATCATTGGGGTGCAGTGCACATCGTTGGAGCGCAGCCAGCGCACCGCGCTTTTGCCCAGAGAGTTGTTGGGCACCACGCTGAAAAACGTGCTGTCCACGCCAAGGTTGGCAAGGGCCAGCGCAATGTTGGCCTCGCTGCCGCCATAGCTGGCTTCAAAGTTGGAAGCCATGCGGATCTTTTCATAGTTCGGCGGGGTCAGGCGCAGCATGACCTCACCAATCGTAATAAATTTAGCCGGGCTGTCGTTATGCAGGAGCAGGGGGTTAAAATGTTCCATAACATCTACCTCTCTTTTCTCTGGCCCCGCGGGCAAAACCAGGCCATGGCCCGCCGCGGGGGTTGTTATGTCATGTTTATTGTAGCGTATTTTCGCCCCGGTTTCAACGATTTTTACACAAACTGCGCGCATATTTTGCGTTCCTTTTCACTGTTGCACAAAAAGGGCGGTGTCGGCAGGGCAAAAAACATCGCGCACCCATGGTTTTTTGCCGCCCGGTGTGAATTGCATTTTAGCGCCTTTTATTGTATAATAGAAAAAATTGTGCCCTGGCGGCGGTTGCCGCGCGGGGTGTTGATACAAGTGCCGCACAAAACAGCGTTCAAACGTTTTGTGCGGGCCATAAATCTGGAGGGAGCCGAACATGGCCGAAACAATGCAGGTCTCCGCGCAGCGCGCCTGGACCCACCTGAAAAAATACCAACCGCTGATCCATGAACTTGTCAGCCGCGACTTAAAAGTCAAATACCGCCGCAGCTTTCTGGGTTACATCTGGAGCATTTTGAACCCGCTGCTGATGATGCTGCTGCAAAGCATTATCTTCTCGTACATGTTCCGCAATGATATCCCGAACTTCCCGCTTTACCTGATCTGCGGCAACACCCTGTTTACCTTTTTTAATGAGACCACCAGCATGGGCCTGACTTCTGTTATCCAGAACGCCCCGCTGATCAAAAAGGTATATATCCCCAAGTTCATCTTCCCCATCAGCCAGGCGGTTTCCCGCTTTGTCACCATGCTGTTCAGCTTTGGTGCGGTTCTGCTGGTCATGATCTTTACCCGCGCCACTTTCTATTGGACCATCTTTTTGAGCTGGCTGCCGCTGGTGCTGCTCTTCTTTTTCAGCTGCGGGCTGGGGCTGCTGCTCTCCGCGCTGGCGGTGTATTTCCGTGATATGATGCACCTGTACAGCATCCTTACCATGGGCTGGATGTACGCCACCCCGCTGTTCTACCCCATCACTGCCCTGCCGGAAACCCTGCAGAAGCTGATGAAGCTGAACCCGCTGTACCACTACATCAACCTGTTCCGCAACCTGATGATGTATGGCAACATTCCCGGCCCCAACACCTGGATTGCCTGCATTTTCTGTGCTGTCGCTTCCATGGCCGTGGGCCTGCTGGTGTTCCGCAAGCTGCAAAAGAACTTTATCCTGTATATCTGATTCGAGGTAACGTATGGACGAGATTATTAAAGTCAATGACGTTTCCATGCGCTTTAACCTTGCGCAGGAAAAAACTGAGACCCTGAAAGAATATACCGTAAAACTGCTGACCCACAAGCTGTTTTTTAATGAATTTTACGCGCTGAAACATGTTTCTTTCAGCATGAAGCGCGGCGAATCCCTGGCGCTGATCGGGCGCAACGGCAGCGGCAAAAGCACCATGCTGAAAGTGATTTCCGGCGTGATGTACCCCTCCGGCGGCAGTGTTACTGTCAACGGCGAAATTGCCCCCATGATCGAGCTGGGCGCCGGTTTTGACATGGACCTGACCGCGCGGGAAAACATTTTCCTGAACGGTGCCGTGCTGGGCCACGACCGTGAGTATATGATGGAGCACTTTGACCGCATTATTGAATTTTCGGAGCTGAAAGACTTTGTGGATGTTCCGGTCAAGAACTTTTCCAGCGGCATGATTGCCCGTTTGGGCTTTTCCATTGCCACCGAGGTGCAGGCCGACATTCTGGTTTGTGACGAAGTGCTGGCCGTCGGCGACTTTATGTTCCAGCAAAAATGCCACCGCCGCATGGAGGAGATGCTTGCCAACGGCACCACGCTGCTGTTTGTCAGCCATGATATCAACCAGGTGCAGCAGCTGTGCCAGCGCTCCGTCTGGCTAGACCACGGCGTTCTGCGCGGGGATGGGCCATCGCGTGAAGTCTGCGCGGACTATGTGCGCGCCATGGAGGCCGGTGAGACCTGATGGAAAAGCTGCTGACGGTTTCAATCGCCGCCTATAACGGCGCTGCCACCCTGCAAAAAGCGCTTTCATCCTGCCTTGTGGCGGATGAAAACCTGCTGGCCCTGCTGGATGTGATCATCATTGACGATGGTTCCACCGATGGCACCGCCGCGCTGGCGCAGGCCTTTGTACAGGCGCACCCCGGCAGTTTCCGGCTGGTGAGCAAGGTGAACGGCGGGTACGGCTCCACGCTGAATACCGCGGTAGAGCTGGCCGCCGGGCGGTATTTTCGCACGCTGGATTGCGATGACTGGTTTGACACCGATGCTTTGCAGCCCCTTTTGCGCCGCCTGCAAAACTGCACGGCGGATGCGGTATACACCAACTACCGCACCGTGCAGGAAGGCGGCAGCGGAAAGACCTTTGATGTCTGCTGCAAATTTGATACAAACCGTGTGTATGCTGTGGGTGAAGTGCAGCAGGCCGCGCCTGATTTGTGCATGGAGATGCACGCGCTGACCTTTTGCACCAAAACTCTGCGCGCCGCATGGCGCCCCATGCCGGAGCATTGCAGCTACACGGATATGGGCTATACCTTTGTTGGCATGGCCGCGGCACAGACCATCTGCTTTGTGCCGGTGGTTCTGTACCAGTACTGCCTGGGGCGGGACGGCCAGAGCGTGAGCATGGCCAGCTACCGCGCCCACACGCAGGATTACATCCGCGTGGCGCGCATCCTGTTGGATGGTGCCGAGCCGCTGGCCGCACAGCCTGCCCCCGCCGGGCGGGACCTGCTTCTGGTGCAGCGGGCACGGGATGTGGCGCAGTATCTGATCGAGCTGTACCTGCGCTTCCTCCCCGACCGCGAAACCGGCCTGGCCCTGCGCCGGTATGACGAGATGCTGTGCCAGACTTACCCGCACATTGCTGCCATGATGACCAACAAAAACACCCGCCTGCTGCGGGCCGGGCATTACCTGCCCTACCGTGCATTGAGCGCATGGGCGCGTGGAAAACAATCCAACGGCGGCATTTTGTAAAGGCACCGCCGCACAAATGCTGTTCCGAATGTTTTATTGCCAAATATTTTGAGGGATAACGGTGAAAGGAGAATACCGTATGCTGCTGCAAAAGCTGCTTTGGCCCCGCGTGGGCATCTGCACCGAGGACCGACTGTATTACCGTATGAAAGCCCCCAGCTTCCGCGATGAGGGGGATGTCCTGCGCATTGAGCAGGGCGAGCGCGTCTGCTTTGACACCTACTTTAACAGCGTCAGCGCAGACAAATGGCGCCGTTACACTGCCGCGCAGAATTTTTCGCTGCGGCTGAAACTGAGCGGCAAGCTGCGCGTTGTACTGTGCAGCCGCCACTTCATCAACAACCAGAGTGTGCGCGCTGTGCTGGCTGAAAAAGTAGTGCAGGCGGATTCCGTGCAGGAATTCTGCTTCGATTTTCCCAAAGGTGCTGACGGCATGCTCTTCTTTGAGCTGCAGGCCCTGAGCGGTGATGCCGCCTATTGCGGCGGCGCTTATGAGTGCGATGCCACTGAAAAGGATGTGCAGCCCGTCAAGATCGGCGTGGATATCTGCACCTTCCGCCGGGAGCCGTTCGTTATGGGCAACATCGCCCGCATGCGCAGTGATATTTTGGAAAACGCTGCCAGCTCGATGCAGAAGCACCTGGAAGTGTTCGTTTCCGATAACGGCCAGACGCTGGATTACGATAAGCTGAACAGCGATACCGTGCATGTTGTGCCCAACGCCAATGTGGGCGGTGCCGGCGGCTTTACCCGCGGCATGATTGAGATCCTGAAAGCCAACGAAAAAGGCGCAGGCATCACCCATGTGCTGGTGATGGACGATGACATTGTGCTGGATACCGATGTTTTGCTGCGCACCTATACCCTGCTGAGCCTGCGCAAGCCGGAATATGCGGATGTATTTGTCGGCGGTGCCATGCTGCGGCTGGACCGCCCCAACATTCAGGTTGAAAACGGTGCGGCCTGGAACCAGGGCCAGCTGATCAGCCACAAAGCCAACTTTGATTTGACCAAGGTTGACCTGTGCGTTGCCAATGAGCTGGAAGAGCGCCACGAATATAACGCCTGGTGGTACTGCTGCATCCCCATTGCCGTTGTGCGGCCGGACAACCTGCCCATGCCCATCTTTATCCGCGGCGATGACATTGAATACGGCCTGCGCAACTGCAAGCGCCTGGTTACCCTGAACGGCATCTGCGTGTGGCACGAACCGTTTGAAAGCAAGTATTCTTCCTCGATGTACTACTACATCCTGCGCAACCAGTGCATTGACAACAGCATGCACTGCCCCGGCTACGATGCCAACGCCCTGAAAGCCGACCTGCGCAGCCAGGTAATGGGCGAAGTGAACCGCTACCGTTACAAGAACGCCGACCTGCTGATCCGCGGCGTGCGCGACTTTTTGAAGGGCATTGACTGGCTGGAACAGACCGATGCCGAAGCCCTGCACAAAGAGATCATGGCATACGGCTACAAAGCCCAGCCGCTGGATGCACTGGATGTTCCGTTTGATTATTCCCGTTACCTATACGCCACCAAAGAGGAAGAAAAGACCAAAGGCAAGCTGAAAAATCTGAAGGTCAAGCTGACCCGCAACGGCTGGCTGGTGCCCCCCACCCGCGCAAACACCGTTGTGAGCATGATGCACATGACCGCTTACAACGCATACCGCGTGCAGAAGGTGCTGAACTATGATTCCAACTCCCAGAAAGGCTTTGTGACCGAGCGCAGCAAGGAAGAATACAACCGCTGCGTGCGCGAGATGAAAGCCTGCATGAAGGAGATCGACACCCAGTTTGACGCTGCCGCCCAGAGCTACCGTGAGCGCTGCGGCGAAGTGCGCAGCCTGGACTTCTGGAAGAAGTATCTGAACCTGAACAAGTAATTTTGCCGGGCCTTTATCCCGGTTTTCCCTGGAAAGGAATCTTACACTTATGGCCAAACAAAAGGCAAATTCGTTTGTTCTTACCATCGCCGGCATTGCTGCCGCTACGGTGATCGGTGTGGCGGGGGTAAAGCTGACCCCTGCCCCGCATGTGATTTTCAGCCTGGCCCCCAGTGCAGAACCGCAGGCCACCGCTGAGCCGGAGCCCATCGGCTGTGTGCTGGCCGGTACTGGGCATCGGGAAACCTTTGCGGACCCCAGCGCGGAAGAATATGTTTCCCTGCTGGATACCGACAGCCAGAGCCTGACCGAGCGCTATGCCCTGCCCGCCTTGGAGCGGATGACTCAGTCTAATACCGAAACGTTGGTTGCTCCCCTGCAGGTCATCCAGCGCATCCAGACCCTCGGTATTGACCCCGCCACTTTTGATACCCCCGAAGCCAACTGGAAAAACCTGTATAATTCCGTCATGACCCAGCTGGCTCCCCTTGCCACCGCCGAAACCGCCCAGGCCGTGAATTTTACCGGTTCCAGCCTGGCGGAGCTGAATGATTTCCTGGCCGCCAACCCCGGCAGCACGGTGGAGGTCACCTCCCCCGCTCTTGTGATGAACGCCGCGCTGGTGGTACCCTCCAACACCATCCTGCACGGCAACGGTGCGGTGCTGACCCCCGGCAATGAAACGCTGGATAAAGCCATTGTACTGGACCAGGCGGAGAACACCGCCGTGACCGGTTTTGTCATCAACGGCGGGTGCAATTACGGTGTATATGTCAAGAATTCCAGCAGCTTTTATCTGGCGGACCTTGATATCAGCAATGCTGCCCTCAAAGGGCTTTGCATCATGGGGGATAACACCGGCTTTGCGCTGGTCAATAGCAGCATCCATGAAAACCAGAACGGCGCTGTTTTCCTGAACGGCGAGATCAGCGATGGCGTGATTGAGGGCAACCGCATTGAAAACAACTTCGGTGCCCGCAACCTGACCGCCGGGCTGGTGCTCTGCTCAATGCCCATTGAGGATATTGAGACCGCATACAATCCGTTCCCGGATGAAATGCTGTATGATATCCTGCAATCTCCCCACCGGCTGGTGGTGCGCGGCAATACGGTGGCGCAGAACCATTCTTCCGGCATTTATTCCGAGAGCGGCTACCTGAACTATTATGTAGAGAACACCATCTACAAAAACGAAAAAGAGGGTATGTGCCTGGATTACGGCTCTTTCGGCAACTACATCACCGGGTGCGAGATCCGCCAGAACGGCGGCCGCAACCGCATGAGTGACGAGGACCTGGAAGCCGACTTTATCCTGGGCCAGGGCCGCATGGAGGATGGTTCTTCCCCCGCCAAGCTGCCCGGCATCTCGCTGGATAACACCGCCTACAACACCATTTACGGCAACATTGTGCGGGACAATTACGGTTCCGGCATCAAGGCCGTGCGCTCGGCGTTCAGCAACACCATCCTGTGCAACCAGATCATTGATAACAACCAGGGTGCCAGCGATGCGTTCCACTTTTTCGGCATTGAGCTCAGCACTGACCTGAACGCGGACGAAGCCGTGCAGGGGCTGGATTTCACCCCCTGCTATGAGAACATTATCGCCCGCAACACCATTTCCGGCGGGCATTACGCCGGGGTGTTCATGGGCGAAGATGCGTTCATGAATGATATTTTTGATAATACCTTTATGGACTGCACCGATTGGGCCATGGAATCCCTGAGCGAAAAATACAACTCTACCCTGAACAATATGGCAAACATGCCCACCCGCGGGATCGAACATTCTAACGGTCAGGGCTGATGCCGAAAGGCTGCTACATGAAACAGACACTGCAAAAACGATCCCCGCGCCGCTGGCTGCTGCTGGCTTTTGTGCTGAACTTTGCCATTGCCGCGGCCGCGCTGCTGCCCTACATGCTGCGGGACGGCGGCCTGCTGCTGGTTGCGGCGGATTTTGACGCAGAACAGCTTTCTTACAACATGCTGTGCAACAACGCCATCAAAAGCGGCGAGGTGCTGTGGAACTGGCGCATTGATATCGGGTCGGACTTTGTTTCCTCGTTCAGTTTTTACACCCTTGGCAGCCCGTTTTTCTGGCTGGGCTTTTTATTCCCGGCCAGCGCGTTCCCCTATCTGGTCGGCTGGATCTATATGCTCAAGTACGCGGTTGCCGGGCTGACCTCGTTCGCCTATTTCCGCCGCGCCGCCAGCGAGAAAAGTGCTCTGCTTGGCTCGGTACTGTACGCATTTTCCGGGTTTTCCTGCATCAATGTGGTGTTCTACCACTTCCATGATGTGATTGCCCTGTTCCCGCTGTTGATGCTGGGGCTGGACAAACGCATGCAGGAAAACAAAAGGGCCCCCTTCCTGTTCGCCGTTACCATCAACGCCCTGGTCAACTATTACTTCTTTATCGGGGAAGTTTTCTTCCTGGTGTTCTACTATATTGCGCGGTATCTTTTTGGCGGAGAGAATGCCCGCCCCTGGGCGGACCTGCGCAAAAACGCCTGCAAGATCCCGGCCTGCATTCTGGAAGGCTGCCTGGGCGTTGGCATGGCGGGGGTGCTGTTCGTCCCGTCCATTGCAGCGGTGCTCAATAATCCCCGCGTATCGGACCACATCAGCCTGAGCCAGCTGACCTTTGACTGGCCCAACTACCTGCAAATGCTGCGGGCGCTCTTCTTCCCGGCAGAGAACATGTTCAATTTTTCCGCCGTGGTGCATGATAACTGGTATTCCATTGCGGCGTATCTGCCCATGGTGGGTGTCTGCCTGGTGCTGGCTTATCTGCTGCGCTGGAAGTGGGATTGGCTGCATGTGCTGCTGGTGGGGCTGTTCCTTGTGGCGGCCAGCCCGGTCAGCAACAGTCTGTTCGTTATGTTCACCAGCGAGCCCTACCGCCGCTGGTATTATATGCTGGTGTTCCTGCTGGTGCTGGCCACCATCAAGGTGCTGGACCACCTGCAGGACTACCCCTGGCGCGCGGGCTGCGGCATTTCGGCCGCTGTCATCGCCGCCATCACGCTGTATCTGTACGTCAAGCGTGATACCATGGTGTACCGCAAATACTGGCTGACGGTGCTGACCCTGATCGCCATTGGCGGCGTGGTTTTGCTGTTCATTGCCCTGGGCGGGGTGCGGCGGCTGCGCCTGCGCCGCCCCATGGCGGCCCTGACGGCCTGCACCGCCCTGTTTGCCGCGCTGACCACTGGTTTTACCGTGGGCACCTACCAGCGCGCCTACACCCAGACGATCGGCCTGACCACCACAGAGATATATGACGATGTTATCCACAGCGGTGATGGCCTGCCTGATGCCCTGCCCTACCGCTATTATTTCTGGGAGCCGTATTCCAACCGCGGCATGGCGGCTTATCTGCCGGACCGTACCTCCTTTTTGAGCACGCTGTCCCCCTCCATCTTTACGCTGTATGACGCCCTGGGGGACGAACGCCACGCCATTACCCCCGCCGGGCCGGAGGGCACCAACGAGCTGCTTTCCGTTGGGTATTACATCCGCAACAACTCCGACTGGCCGGATGAAATCTACACCAGTTTTTCCAACGGTCACGAGCAGATCAACGTCTATCAGGATTCCCACACCCTGCCCATCGGCTTCTGCTATGATACCTACATGACCCGCAGCGAGTTTGACGAGATTGATCCCGCCGAGCGCGCCCACGCCATGCTGAAAACCCTTGTGGTGGCGGACGAGGACGAAGCCACCGTTTCCGCCACGCTGCGCCATTATGACGCTGCGCTGGACGGCGAGATCAACCAGGAAAACAAGTTTGCCGATATGGACAAGCGCCGCGAAGCCTGCACCGATGTGTTTGACTATGGCACGGATTATTTTTACTCCGAGATCACATCCGGCAGCGCGCAGTACGCGTTTTTCAGCGTTCCCTATGACAAAGCATGGAGCGCTACCGTCAACGGCGAATCCGCGGACATCCTGAACATCAACGGTTTGATGGCCGTTAAGGTGGATGCCGGCAAAAACTGCATTCGTTTCCACTACTCCCCTACCCCGCTCTGGTGCGGGATCGGGGTCAGCGCCATCAGCATTCTGCTGACGGCAATTTACCTGCTGGCCGGGCGGCGCAGCAGAAAAAGCAAAAAAGAGGTGCTGTAAAACCATGAAGGCTACCCGCGAAAATCCGATCCTGTACATCGTGATCCCCTGCTACAACGAGCAGGAAGTTCTGCCCATTACCAGCAAGCTGTTTTTGAAAAAGATCACCGACCTGGTTGCTGCCGGTAAAATCAGCGATGACAGCCGCGTGCTGTTTGTCAACGATGGCTCCAAGGACAAAACCTGGTCCATCATCTGCGATTTAGCCAAGAGCGATAAACACTATATCGGCATCAGCCAGAGCCGCAACCGCGGCCACCAGAACGCCGTGCTGGCCGGTTTGATGGAAGCCAAGGACAAGTGTGATATCACCATCTCCATCGACTGCGACGGTCAGGACGACATCAACGCCATGGACGCCATGGTGGATGCCTATGTGAACGATGGCTGCGAAGTGGTGTACGGCGTGCGCTCCAAGCGCGATACCGATACCTTCTTCAAGCGCTTTACGGCGGAAAGCTTCTACAAGCTGCTGAACGCCATGGGTGCCGAGGTGGTGTATAACCACGCCGACTACCGCCTGATGAGCGCCCGCGTGCTGCACGAGTTTGCCAATTTCAAAGAGGTCAACCTTTTCCTGCGCGGCATGGTGCCGCTGGTGGGCTTCAAATCCACCAGCGTTGCTTACGAGCGCCACGAGCGCATTGCAGGCGAAAGCCACTATCCCCTGTCTAAAATGCTGTCCCTGGCGTTTGACGGCATCACCAGCCTTTCCGTCAAGCCCATCCGGTTCATTACCGGGTTTGGCGTTATTGTGGCGCTCATCAGCTTTATCGGCGTGATTTGGGCCATTGTGGAAGCGCTGCTGGGTGCCACGGTATCCGGCTGGGCCAGCATGACCAGCATCATCTGCTTTGTTTCCGGCGTTCAGCTGATCTGCCTGGGTGTGATTGGCGAATACATCGGCAAGATCTACATGGAATCCAAGCACCGCCCCCGCTACATCATCAGCGACTGCACCTGGGACGAGGATGAGCAGTGATTGGCTGGTTTTATCGGGTTCCATGGCTTTGTTTGCCTTGATTGATGAGATTATCGCACCAATAGAATAAATTTGTGCCGCGCGTTTTGCCCCTCATATTGAGGCAAAGCGCGCGGCATTTTTATGTATGGGCATAAAACAGTTCGTAGGGAACGGTCTTGACCGTTCCGAAAACCACATTCTATCCGTCATAATTGAATTTGTGACAAGGCCCATCCGGGGCGTCGGAGACGCCGCCCCCTACAAATCATTTCTTTGTTTATTGTTTCTCCTGTCATGCGCAGTATAACAAAGTTTCGGCGGGGTCGGGTGAACCCGCCCTACTGAAAGGGTTTCCGGAATTTTTGGGGGTATTATGTGGCAGAGTCCACAGAATACTGCAAACATTCTTTTTTCTCCCTGCATCTGCCTCCCTCAAAAGCCGAAATCATCAATGTCACAGATATCGTCAAAGTTACTGTCATCATCAAAATCATAGAAATCGTCCGTTTCACGTTTTTCCGTCCGGCATTCTGCAATGGCTTTATTGAGGTCATCTATTATCTTCTTGCGCCGTTTTTCTTCTTCGCGGATGCGATCCATTGCCAGAGAATAGTGAACATATCCGTCAATTCCTTTGCCATAGAACCCGAAATTCCAATCTTTTATCATAGTAAGTACCTCCATTTTGTCCTATAAAAGTTTTTCCTTTCGATACTTCTATTATAACTCATTGCCTGTCCCTTAATTCGGACTTTGAACAAATTAAAAGAAATTATACAATTTTGCCTCGTGCTCTACAAACCGCTTTATTGTTCATCACGCATTTTCAAATTATCACCCCGCCCAATATCTTCTGAGCGGCGCAGATGCGCCGCGGTCCACCATAATTATTCTTTATTATTTATTCATTATTCTTTTTAAGCTCCCCGCACTCTGCACAAAAAAATTCCCGATAATTTTCGCATTCCCCTATTGACAAACACCCCCATTGGCGGTATTATAATGTCAACATATGAACAATCATTCATACGATAAAATGTTTAACACCGAGGTGATCCCGAATGCCCGATAGCAAAAAGTTCCCACAGCCCGCCACCGCGCCGGACGGCCTGGCCAATGCCCTGCCGGATGTTCCGGTGTGCGATCCGGACTGCCACGGCGAACCGGATATCGTTGCCAAACTGCGCAGCGATCTTCCGGACGACGAGGTTTTGTACGATCTTTCGGAGCTGTTCCGCGTGTTTGGGGATACCACCCGCATCAAGATCCTGTACGCGCTGTTTGAAAGTGAGCTGTGCGTGGGCGACCTGGCCCAGCTGCTGGATGTTTCCCAAAGTGCTGTCAGCCACCAGCTGCGGCTGCTGAAAGCCAGCAAGCTGGTCAAGTTCCGGCGGGACGGCAAAACAGTGTTCTATTCCCTGGATGATGACCATGTGCGCAGCATGATTGCGCTTGGCATGGAACATGTGGAGGAATAAAGCTCTTCAACCCTTGTTACCCCTTATTTTTCAAAAAATATTTATCATAAAACCAAAGGAGAAATTATCATGCAGAAGAAATTTAAGATCGAAGTCGATTGCGCAAACTGCGCTGCCAAAATTGAAGATGCCGTTAAAAAGCTGCCCGGCGTGAACAGCGCTTCCGTCAGCTTTATGGCCCAGAAGATGGTTCTGGATGCCGATGACGACAAGTTTGACGCCGTGCTGAAAGACGTTGTCAAGACCGCCAAGCGCGTTGAGCCGGACTTTGAAATCGAGCTGTAAGCTCTCTTTCCATCAGCATTTTCGGGCGGCTTCAACCGCCCAGCCTGTCAAAAGTTTTTAATTCCATTCCAAGCGGCGGACATGTGCCGACGCTTGGAATACCTTGCGAGGCAAAAAGGATATTCGAGCGCCGTTCAGGCGTGAGAAGATTCTTTTTGCTTCGGGGGTGGTTCCAAAGGAGGGGTGTAGGAGCGTGGCGCAGCCACACTGCGACGAACCCCGCCTTTGGAGCGTGGAGCTTTGCGACACGCTCAGGGCGGTTCCCAGCCGCCCTTATTTTTGCCCCTTTTTTCCTGCCAACCATCCAAAAGAGAGGTTTTATCTTATGACAAAGAAGCAGAAAAAGACGCTGAAGCGCATCATTGTTTCAGCGGTACTGTATCTGGCCATTATCCTGGCTTCCAAACTGGTGGCGATGCCCTGGTATCTGGAGCTGGTGCTCTTCCTGGTGCCGTACTTCATCATTGGCCACGATGTGCTGCGCAAAGCTGTGCTGGGCATTGTTCACGGTGAAGTTTTTGACGAAAACTTTTTGATGGCCGTTGCCACCGTGGGCGCGCTTTGCCTGGGCGAATTCAGCGAGAGCGTTGCTGTTATGCTGTTCTACCAGATTGGCGAGCTGTTCCAGAGCTATGCCGTTGGCAAAAGCCGCAAGAGCATCAGCGATTTGATGGATATCCGCCCCGACAGCGCCAACCTGGAAGCCGCCGACGGCACGGTAAGCACCGTTGACCCCGACGATGTGCCCATCGGCTCCGTGCTGGTCGTGCGCCCCGGCGAGAAAGTTCCCATTGACGGCGAGGTCATCTCCGGTGAAAGCACGCTGAACACTGCCGCCCTGACCGGTGAAAGCAAGCCCCGCTTTGTGCATCCCGGCAGCGAGATCATCAGCGGATGCGTGAACGGTGACGGCCTGCTGAAGCTGCGCACCACCAAGTTGTACGGCGAATCCACCGTTGCCAAGATCCTGGACATGGTGGAAAATTCCAGCCTGAAAAAGGCCCGCGCCGAAAACTTTATCACCAAGTTTGCCCATTATTACACCCCCGCCGTCTGCATTGGCGCTCTGGTGCTGGCCATTCTGCCCCCGCTGGTGCTGGGCGGCGGCTGGCTGACCTGGATCAGCCGTGCACTCACCTTCCTGGTTATCAGCTGCCCCTGCGCGCTGGTTATCAGCATTCCTCTGAGCTTCTTCGGCGGCATCGGCGGCGCTTCCCGCTGCGGCATCCTGATCAAGGGCGGCAACTACCTGGAAGCACTGGCCAACACCTCCATTGCTGTGTTTGATAAAACCGGCACCCTGACCAAGGGCGTTTTTGCCGTCAGCCAGGTCAGCCCGGCTAACGGCTGCACCGAAAAAGAGCTGCTGGAACAGGCTGCTTTGGCCGAAAGCTTCTCCAGCCATCCCATCAGCAAGAGCCTGCGCGAAGCCTGCGGCGAGCTGGATGCCCGCCGTGCAACCGATGCCCAGGAAATCGCTGGCCACGGCGTGCGCACCATGGTGGATGGCCACGTGGTGCTGGCAGGCAACGCCCGCATGATGGACGACAGCAAGATTGCCTACACCAAAAACACCGGCACCGGTACCGTAGTTTATGTGGCGCGTGACGGCCAGTTCCTTGGCTCTGTTCTGATTGCAGACGAAGTGAAAGAGCACTCTCAGCAGGCCATTGCCGCCCTGAAAGCACAGGGCGTGCGCACCATTATGCTGACCGGCGACAGTGAAGCCGTTGCCAGCGAGATCAGCGGCCAGCTGGGGCTGGATGAATACCACGCCCAGCTGCTGCCCGCCGATAAAGTCAACCGTGTGGAAGAGCTGCTTGCCACCAAGGGCAAGAACGATATCCTGACCTTTGCCGGTGACGGCATCAACGATGCTCCTGTGCTGATGCGTGCCGATGTCGGCATTGCCATGGGTGCCATGGGCAGCGATGCCGCCATTGAGGCCGCTGACGTTGTTCTGATGGATGACGACCCGGCCAAGATCAGCCTGGCCATGAAGATTTCCCGCAAGTGCATGAGCATTGTGTACCAGAACATTGTGTTTGCCCTTGCCGTCAAAGCCATCTTCCTGCTGTTGGGTGCCCTGGGCATTGCCAACATGTGGTGGGCTGTCTTTGCCGATGTTGGCGTGATGATCCTTGCCGTGCTGAACGCCATGCGCATGCTGATTGTTGAAAAGAACTAAGTCGGATATTCTCTCCTTTCCCCTATCATGATAAATAGGCGTTTGCGAAACGCCAAAAGCCGCATAAATACGGCAATTTTTTGTTGTTAA
>CAVFVI010000013.1:0-64104 GCA_963626055.1 Acutalibacteraceae bacterium | reverse complement strand
TTAACAACAAAAAATTGCCGTATTTATGCGGCTTTTGGCGTTTCGCAAACGCCTAAATAAGCTTTATATAGAAGGAGAACGACCATGCAATTTCAATGCACTGCAAGACCCCGCACACAGGCAGAGTATCTGCCGCTGGAAGCCTGCGGGCTGACCGCCGAACTGATCCGCCGTTCCGGCAGCGGCAGTTTGCAGGATCCCGCCGTTTATACCGCGCGCATCCAGAACCCCGGTTCCTCTGACTGGGAGGGCGTTGTACATCTGGAGCTGATCTGTTCCAAAGTGAACCCGCGCTATTTCCTGCCCGGCTTTATGTATGGCCGCAACCGCGGCGAAGCGCCGCTGCGGGTGGACAATGAGTTCCCCCGCCTGCGGGAAGCCCCGGCCAACCGCCCGGCATCCCCGTGGTGGATGGTGCGCAGCGACCGCCTTTCCCACCCGGCAGCTTTTTTGTATGACGATCAACATTTTTACGGCCTGTGTGCCAGCCCCTATTTGATTGAAACGGACGGTGTGTGCCGTCAGTGGAAGCCGGGGCTGACGGGCAAGTTCAGCCAGTACATGGGGTTCACTTGCTCGTTGGAGCATGGCAGCGTAGGCTACACGCTGGGGTATGAAAACGCCCCCTGGCTGTTCATCCAGTCCCACCGCGTTCTGCCGCGGCAGGAGATGGGTGCCAACTGCATCCGCCTGGCGGCAGGCGAAACGCTGGAGCTGGAACTGTTGGTCTATGACTTTGCCGCGCAGGACGAGCGGGCATTTTACCCCGCCGTGGAGGCTGTGTATAACCTCTACCATCAGGCACCGCGCAGCGGCCCCGCTGCATCCACTGCCGCAGCCGACCTGGCCGGAGCAGTGGCCCATGACGCCTGGCTGGAAGAGAGCAAAAACTATTCCGGCATTGTGTATGAAAAGCCGGACGGCACGCTGGAACACAACCCCATTTTTTCCATCAGCTGGACCAACGGGCTTTCGGTCGCCGTACCGCTGTTGATGGCCGCCCTGCGCCTGCAGGACGAAGCCATCCGCACCCAGGCGCTGGCCTGCATTGACAACATCGCCGCCCATTCGCTGAACCCGCGTTCCGGCCTGCCGTTTGAAACCTGGGATGCAGCAGCGGGATGGAGCAGCCACGGCTGGTGGTTCGATGGCATGCACACCGGCGGGCACTCCGGCTACCTGGCCGGGCAGACGACCTATTATCTGCTGAAAGCCTATCATTATGAAAAGACGCTGCACGGCACCGAGCACCCGGAATGGCTGGCTTTCGCCAAGGGTGTGGTGGAGCACCTGAACGCCGCAAGAAACACCGATGGCGAGTATGCGTTTATCCTGTCCGATACCATCGGTGCCGGGCTGGAATATGACGCGCTGGGCAGTGCCTGGGGGCTGACGGCTGCCGCCGCTTACGCCCTGCTGACCGGCGACCGCAGCGCCCTGCCGAAGCTGCAGCGCAGCGAAGCCCATTATTATGATGCCTTTGTGCGCCGGGCGGAGTGTTACGGCGGCCCGCTGGACACCGACAAAACGGTGGACTCCGAGGGTGTGCTGGCATACATCCGCGCAGCCCGGCTGCTGCATGAGCTGACCGGGGAAGAGCTCTATCTGGACCACCTGCACGATGCACTGTGCTATGAGTTCAGCTTTAAGTTCTGCTACAATTCGCCTATCCAGACCCCGCCGCTGAGCAAGGTGGGCTGGTCCAGCTGCGGCGGCAGCATCACTTCAGTGGCAAACCCGCACATTCATCCCATGTCCAGCACGGTGATCGACGAACTGCTGTATTACACCCGCCGCCGCAAGGACAGTTACATGGAATCCCGCCTGCAGGACACCGCGGGCTGGAGCCGCCAGACTTACAATACCCATGACAAAGAATACGATTACGGCCGCCGCGGCTGGATGTCGGAGCGGTTCTGCCACTGCGAGGGGCTGCTGGTACAGAAGTACCCCGACGGCAGCCCCGCCAGCACCTGGTTTGCCCTGATGCCCTGGGCCTGCGGGAGCATTTTGGAGGGACTGTGCGGGGAAAACTGGAGCGTTTAAGTTAGGAGTTAATTAGGAATTAGAAATGCGGAATTAGTAATTTCCCGCATGGTTTGGGCTGCTGTAAGGCGGGGTCACTGACCCCGCCGGGGCTTAGGGCTGATTGCATATTAAAAACGCGCGGTAAGCCACAAAATTATTTGTAGGGGGCTGCGTCCCCGACGCCCCAGACGGGCATATAAATTATTGCACATTTGTTGGCAGTCGCGCGGTAGGGCGGCCAGCCCTCTGGCCGCCGGGGTAGCGGACACCATGGATTTTTAAGCATCGCCTATGGAACCACCCTTCACCGGCTTCGCCGGAGCTTCCCTCAAGGGAAGCCAAATCATATAGCAAAGTTTTTTGCCTAAAATTTATCATGTCATTCAACGCAAGACCGTTCCCTACAGCGCATTTTATAATGTGCGGCGATTATTTATGGTGCCTTCCACCCGTAGGGGCGCACAGTGTGCGCCCGCCGCCCTATGTTTGAAATATTGGGCAGGGCCCAGCGTGCGGGACGATGCGAGCATCGTCCCCTACAGATCGAATCAAGGCCGGTTATCCGTAATTTGCGTTTCCCGCCCGGCCCCATTCTTCCCCAACCTCCACATAAAAAACAAAACAATAAAGCCCTCTTCCCAGGGAGCAGCTGGGGAGAGGGCTATATTGTTTTGATTCAGGCAATGAAAAAGGTGCAGAGCAAACACCCGAAACGGAGAACTGCCTGACTTTGACAGGAGCAGGGAGCAAACCTGTTCCTTTTCTGGGCCACGGCGATGGGAGGCATTCCATGCGCCGTCAGCAAAAGCGGCCCTGTCGGTTAGTCCTCGCTAACCACGCGTATACTATACCATGTTTCAAGGGGTTCGTCAAGCATTTTTTTGCCTGTTTTGCAAATAAATTTTCGCGTTCAGCGGCACAACTTGCCTTACTTTTTAAAATCCGGATAATCTTTGATGCAAAGCAGCTCTTCAGCGCGCTGAACCGCTTCTTCGCTGGGCGGCTGAACGCCATCCAGGCTGTAGGTGATGCCCAGTTTTTCCCACTTGAACAGGCCAAGGGTATGGTAGGGCAGCACCTCCACGCGGCACACGCTGCCAAGGGATTTGATAAAATCGCTCATCTCCCGCAGCTCGGTTTCATCGTCCGTCAGGCCGGGCACCAGAACATGGCGGATCCACATGGCTTTGCCGTGTTCACCCATCCAGCGCGCCATATCCAGAATGGGGGTATTATCGCAGCCGGTCAGGGCCTTGTGGCGGTCCGGGTAAAAGGCTTTCAGGTCCAGCATCACCAGGTCGGTGTTCTGCATCAGGGTTTCAAACTTGGAATAGAACGGTTCCGCGGTGGTGTAGGGCTGGCCGGCGGTATCCAGGGTGGTATGCACCCCCTGCAGTTTGGCCAGGCGGAACAACTCCGACACAAAGTCGATCTGCAGCAGCGGTTCGCCGCCGCTGACGGTCAGACCTCCGTTATTTTTCCAGTAAGTGCGGTAGCGCAGGGCTTTTTGCAGGGCCTGGGCCGGGGTTTGCTGCTCCCCGATGGTGCATGACCAGGTTTCGGGGTTATGGCAGTAGCGGCAGCGCATGGCACAGCCCTGCACAAACAGGACGTACCGCACGCCGGGACCATCGACAAGGCCGAACGTTTCGACCGAATGAACACGGCCGGTGATGGGGGTGTTTTGCTCCATGGAATGTTACCTCTTTTGCGGTTGGTGTTGGTTTTGGGCTTGGGCAGGGGCGGCGGGCGCACAATGTGCGCCCCTACGGGGTGAGGGATACGTAACAAATGATAATTGCGTGTTATAAAATGCTCTGTAGGGAACGGTCTTGACCGTTCCGGGGCCTTTTTATATACGTTAGAATAGAATTTGCCGCAAGGTATATCCAGCGGCCAGGGGGTTCTGCGCCCGCAGGCGCGTTTCGGAGGCCAACCGGTCTGCAGGGCCGGCTCTTGGGGCGGAGATGGCCGCCCTACCGCGTTGTCATCAGAAAATGTGCAATAATTTTTACGCCCGTCCGGGGCGTCGGGGACGCCGCCCCCTACCGTAGGGCAGGGCACAGTATTCAGTTTATAATGTGCAGTAAGGCAAAGGCCCGCGGGACGATGCAAGCATCGTCCCCTACAAACGGCTTTATTGGTTTGCAGCCACCCACGGCGGGGTCCGTGACCCCGCCCTACAGGGGGTTGGGGCAGTTTTTTCCTGTGCGGCGGATGCCCTTGTTTTATTATTATACCACGCATTTGCCCAAAAGGCCCGCGGCCGCAAAACGCAGCCGCGGGCCTTGTATGCTAGTCGGCGGTCACGCCGCAGCAATTACATCTTCTTGTGGCAGGTACGGGCAATCACATCCATCTGCTGTTCGCGGGTCAGGTCAATGAACTTGACGGCGTAGCCGGAAACGCGGATGGTGAAGTTGGCGTACTCTTCCTTCTCCGGGTGCTCCATGGCGTCGATCAGCTTCTCGGTGCCAAAGACGTTGACGTTCAGGTGGTGGGCACCCTGGTCAAAGTAGCCGTCCATGACCTGCACCAGGTTGTTGACGCGCTCACCCTCGCTGTGGCCCAGGGCATCGGGGTTGATGGTCTGGGTGTTGGAGATGCCGTCCAGTGCCCAGTGGTAGGGCAGCTTGGCAACGCTGTTCAGGCTGGCCAGCAGGCCGTTCTGCTCTGCGCCGTAAGCCGGGTTTGCGCCGGGGGCAAACGGGGTGAAGGCTGCGCGGCCATCCGGCATTGCGCCGGTTGCCTTGCCGTACACCACGTTGGAGGTGATGGTCAGGATGGAGGTGGTAGCCTCGGAGTTGCGGTAGGTGTGGCGGCGCTTGATCTTCTCCAGGAAGGTGCGCAGCAGCCAGACGGCGATATCGTCGGCGCGGTCGTCATCGTTGCCGTAACGGGGGAAGTCGCCCTCGATCTCGTAATCGGTGACCAGGCCGGTCTCGTCACGCACGCACTTGACCTTGGCATACTTGATGGCGCTCAGGGAGTCAACCACATGGCTGAAGCCGGCAATACCGGTAGCAAAGGTACGGCGCACATCGGTATCGATCAGGGCCATTTCGGCTGCTTCATAGTAGTACTTGTCGTGCATGTACTGGATCAGGTTCAGCACATTGACATACAGGCCGGCCAGCCAGTCCATCATAACGTCATACTTGGCGATGACTTCGTCATAATCCAGGTACTCTGCGGTGATGGGGGCATAGTGGGGGCCGATCTGCTCATGCAGCTTTTCGTCCATACCGCCGTTGATGGCGTACAGCAGGCACTTGCCCAGGTTGGCGCGTGCGCCGAAGAACTGCATCTCCTTGCCGGTCTGGGTTGCGGAAACGCAGCAGCAGATGGAGTAGTCATCACCCCAGACAGGCTTCATCACATCATCGTTCTCGTACTGGACAGAGGAAGTCTTGATGGAGATCTTGGAGGCGTAATCCTTAAAGGTCTTGGGCAGGGCGGAGGAGTACAGAACGGTCAGGTTCGGCTCCGGTGCGGGGCCCATGTTCTCCAGAGTATGCAGGAAGCGGAAGTCGGTCTTGGTGACCATGGAGCGGCCATCCATGCCGATGCCGCCAACTTCCAGGGTAGCCCACACGGGGTCGCCACTGAACAGCTGGTTGTAGCTGGGGATACGGGCAAACTTGACCATACGGAACTTCATGGTCAGGTGGTCGATCAGTTCCTGGGCCTCGGTCTCGGTCAGGATGCCCTTGTCCAGGTCGCGCTGGATATAGATATCCAGGAAGGTGGAGATACGGCCAACGCTCATGGCAGCGCCGTTCTGGGTCTTGATGGCAGCCAGGTAGCCGAAGTACAGCCACTGCACAGCCTCCTTGGCGTTGGCAGCAGGCAGGGAGATATCATAGCCGTAAGCAGCGGCCATGGCCTTCATATCATTCAGGGCATGGATCTGCAGGGCGATCTCTTCGCGCAGGCGGATAACATCATCGGTCATAGTGCCGTCGCCGCAGTTGGCAAAGTCGTTCTGCTTTTCTTTGATCAGGTAGTCAATGCCGTACAGGGCAACGCGGCGGTAGTCGCCAACGATGCGGCCGCGGCCATAGGTATCGGGCAGGCCGGTCACAATGTGGCTGTGGCGGGCCTTTTTCATCTCCGGGGTATAGGCATCAAACACAGCGGTGTTGTGGGTGCGGGCATACTTGGTGAAGATCTCGTGCAGCTTCGGGGACGGGGTATAGCCATAGGTGGTGCAGGCCTGCTCTGCCATCTTGATGCCGCCATAAGGCATGAAGGCGCGCTTGAGGGGCTTATCGGTCTGCAGGCCGACGACTTTTTCCAGATCCTTCAGGTCCTCGCTGATATAGCCGGGGCCGTAAGCGGTCATGCCGGAAACCACTTCGGTCTCCATATCCAGAACGCCGCCCTTGGCGCGCTCTTCCTTCTGCAGAACCTGCAGAGCGCCCCAAAGCTTATCGGTTGCTTCGGTAGGGCCGGCAAGGAAGCTTTCATCGCCGGAGTAGGGGCGGTAGTTTTTCTGGATAAAATCGCGGGTGTTGACTTCTTCTTTCCAGATGCGGCCCTGGAAGCCTTCCCACTGTACAAAATCTGTCATCGGTTACCTCCTGTTGTAAGCCAATTACTCTACTTTATTAGTTAGGTCATTCTAACCAATCATTGAAAATCTTGTCCTTTTCCAGCTGGCGGACGGGCAGCATTCCTGCGCTGCCCACGGTTCCAACCCAAAAGGACACCATTGACCAGCCCGTATCCGGGCCACAGTCATTCTACCATATGTCCTTACAAAAAGCAACAACTGCGCAAAAAATTGTGTTGGAAACTTTTGCGTTTCTTTTTATCCATGGCATTTGCCGCACACGGCGGTGGCTGCCCACGGCGGACGGTGCAGGTATAATTTTGTCCCTTACGGTTAGGTTATTCTAACATAAAAAGCACTTTCAAAAATCGGGGTTTCATGCCGCTCTGCCGGGCTGTTGGTTCCGCACACCCTGCAGAGTGGCTTTAGTATACCAACCTGTTTTGGGGCCGTCTGTTGCCAAGGCAACAAATTAAAAATTTGCAAAAAAGCCCCCGCACCGGAAGCTGCTCCGGTGCGGGGCCGTTGGAGAGGGAGATATCAGGTTTTTGGTTCCGCCGCTTTTTCTGTTTCATCGGGTTCTTCGGCGGGTTCTTCCGGCAGGCGGCCGTACAGCTCCATGGCATCATGCAGCTTTTGGGCCAGCTCCGGGGTAAAGGCACCGGGCAGGGCGCGCCAGCACCAGTTGCCGCCCAGGGTGGCGGGGGTGTTCATCCGGGCTTCGTGCCCAAGGCCCAGCACATCCTGGGCCTGCACCACGGCCAGGTCCGCCACGCTGGACCAGATGCCGCGCATCATGCCCCAGTTCATGCCTTCCTCTTTGGTCAGGTTCAGGTAACGGATAGCGCGCTCGATATCATCCGGCAGGGCGGTTTCAAACCAGCCGTCCACCGGCTCGTTATCATGGGTACCGGTGTAGGCAATGCAGTTGGCGGGGTAGCTGTGGGGGCGGTAGTCGCCGCCGTCACGGCTGTCAAAGGCAAATTCCAGCACTTTCATGCCGGGGTAGGTGCATTCTTTCAGCAGCGCGCGCACATCATCGGTCAAAAAGCCCAGGTCCTCGGCGATAATGCGGGGGCTGCCCAGCGCCTTTTTGACGGCGGCGAAGAGGGCATAGCCCGGCCCGGTGCGCCAGCGGCCGTTTTCGGCGGTCTTATCGCCATAGGGGATGGCATAATACCCCGCAAAGCCGCGGAAATGGTCAATGCGCAGCACATCATAAATGCCGCACAGGTGGCGGATGCGGCGCACCCACCAGGCATAGCCGTTGGCAGCCATCGCGTCCCAGTCAAACAGCGGGTTGCCCCACAGCTGACCGGTGGCGGAGAAGCCATCCGGCGGGCAGCCGGCCACTTCGGTGGGGATCAGGTTTTCATCCAGCTGGAACTCCTGCGGGCAGGACCAGACATCCACGCTGTCCTCCGCCACATAGATCGGCAGGTCGCCGATGATCTCAATGCCCTGCGCGTTGGCATAGGCTTTCAGGTCGCGCCACTGGGTATAGAACAGGTACTGCACGGCCTGCCAGAAGTCGATGTCCACCGCGTATTTGGCGCGGGCCGCGGCCAGGGTCTCCGGTTCGCGGCGGCGCAGCGGTTCTTCCCACTGCTGCCAACAGACCCCGCCGTGGGCATCTTTCAGAGCCATGAACAGGGCGTAATCCGGCAGCCAGAACGTATTTTGGGTCAAAAAGTCGGCGTAATCCGCCGGGGGCGCTGCCAGCAGGCGGGCGCAGGCTTTGCGCAGCACTGCATAGCGCTTTTGGTACAATGCGCCGTAATTGACGCAGTCGGGGGTGCTTTCCCAATCGATGGATTCATATTCTTCCGGCTGGAGCAGGCCCGCCTTGGCCAGCAGGTCCAGGTCAATAAAATACGGGTTGCCCGCAAAGGTAGAAAAAGACTGGTAAGGGCTGTCGCCATAGCTGGTGGGGCAGACCGGAAGGATCTGCCAGTAAGCCTGACCGGCTTCGACCAAAAAATCCACAAAATCTTTTGCTGCCGCACCCATGGTCCCGATGCCATGGGGGGAGGGCAGGCTGGAAATATGCAGCAGAATGCCGCTTGCTCTCATCAGGGAAACCTCTTTTCTTTATATACTCTATACTCCGCATATGCTTGGTTCGTTCATTTAATGGTTGGGCAAAGCCGCAACGCTTTCGCCCTCGATCAATTCAAAAGGAACCACTTCATGCACCGCGCTGCTTTCATTCTCAATACAGTTGAGCAGAATTTCCGCACCGCGCTGGGCCAGCCGCGCCGAGTTCTGGCGGATGGTGGTCAGCCGCGGGTTGCTGTAGCACCCCAGTGCAATGCCGTCATAGCCCGAAACCGAGATATCCTGCGGCACACGCAGGCCATGGTCATTCAGGGCGCGGATCGCGCCCAGGGCCATCAGGTCCGACATGGCAAACACCGCCGTAATATCCGGGCTGTGCTTGAGCAGGTATTCCATGGCGGTGTATCCGCTTTGCAGCGAAAACCGGGCATAGGCATACTGTTTTTCCATCTCGAACGGCAGGCCAAGGCGGAACATGGCGCTCTGGCAGCCGGTCAGACGGGACAGGCTGGGGCGGGACTGGTCCGGCTTGCCGCCGATCAGCCCGATCTTGCGGTGGCCCTGCGCATACAGGTGCTCGATCATCAGGGACGAAGCCGAAACATCGTCCACGCTGACGCTGGACAGGTTGGGGATGTTCAGGGCTGCGGCGCTGTTGGTCAGCAGCAGGCAGGGAACATGCAGTTCCGCCAGCTGCGGTGTGAAGTATTCCAGGTTAGAACCAAGGAAAACAATACCATAGGGTTTGCGCTCGGCACAAATCAGTTCGGCCTGCGCAACTTCGTTGGATTCTTCATCAATATAATAGACCGTGGAAACATATCCGCGTTCCTCCAGGATGGCCTGCATTTTTTCCAGAATGTCCGCAAACAACATGTTCTGGGTGCCCTTTACGATCAGGGCAAGGCCATCGCTGCTTTGCTGTTTCAGGTGTTTGGCGTTGGAGTTTGGCTGGTAGTTATACCGCTTGATGACCTCAAGGATCTTGGCGCGGGCGGCCGGGCTGACGCTGGGGTTATTGTTGAGCACCCGCGAAACCGTGCCGATGGCGTACCCCGATTCTCTTGCAATATCTTTGATGGTCATACACAGAAAACTCCTTCCGGCGGCAGGGTGCCGCAGCCATTAGCCCTTTACAGCACCGGCCACCACACCGTCAATGATATACTTCTGGCAGATCAGATACAGGATGATGACCGGCAGAATGGTGATCATGATGCAGGCCATCATGGGTGCCATTTCCACCTTGCCGTAACTGCCGCGGAAATACTGGATCGCCATGGGGATGGTACGGTAGGTTTTGATATCCAGCACCAGGGTAGGCAGCAGATAGTCGTTCCAGACCCACATGGTTTCCAGGATGGCGGTAGAGATCATCGTCGGCTTTAAGATGGGGCAGACCACGCGGAAGAAGATCTGCAGCGGGTTGCAGCCATCGATCATGGCGGCTTCCTCAATTTCAACCGGCATGCTCTTCATAAAGCCGGTGAACATGAACACCGCAAGGCCGACGCCAAAGCCAAGGTAGATGATGCAGATGTTGTAAGGGTTGTTCAATTTTAAGGTATCCGCTGTTTTGGCCAGGGTAAACATGACCATCTGGAACGGCACCACCATGCTGAACATGCACAGGCCGTACATCAGTTTGGAAAGTTTGCCGTTGACGCGGGTGATGAACCATGCGCACATGGAGCAGCACAGCAGGATCAGCACAACGGAGCTGACAGTAATGACTAGACTATACCAGAAAGAGGACAAAAAGTCCATTTCCTTGATGCCGTAAATATAGTTGCTGATGCCGACAAAGGTTTCGGCCGTGGGCAGCTCAAACGCGCGGGAGGTGGTAATGGCGCGCTCGGTTTTGAGGGAGTTGAAGAAGATCATGACGATGGGGTAGATCCATGCAACGCACAGCACCCCAAGCACCACGCTGAGGATGGTATTGATGCGGCGGTCCGCCTTGCCAACGGTAGGTTTTTCTTCCACCGGTTTTTTGATGGTTTTTTCCATTACTGCTGCACCTCCTTGGACTGGGTCAGCTTTTGCTGGAGTACGGCCAGCACCACAACAAACAGGCAGAACACAACAGCCTTTGCCTGGCCGATGCCCTTCCACTGGGGTCCGGAGCGGGCATAGAAGGTATCATAAATATTGTAAGCCAGCATCATGGTCTGCTTGGCAGGTTCGCCGCCGGTCAGGGACAGGTTCTGGTCAAACAGCTTGAAGGAGTTGGTCAAGGTCAGGAAGGTGCAGATGGTGATGCTGGGCATGACCATGGGGATCTTGATCTTGAACAGGATCTGCTTGGCATTTGCGCCGTCGATCTTGGCGGCTTCGATCAGATCCAGCGGCACGTTCTGCAAACCCGCAATGTAGATGATCATCATGTAGCCGATCTGCTGCCAGCACATCAGGATGATCAAGCCCCAGAAGCCATAAGTGGCGTTCAGGGAAAGCAGCGGTTTTTCGAGTGCACTGAGCACGCCGTTGAGCAGAATCTGCCAGATATAACCCAGGATAATGCCGCCGATCAGGTTGGGCATAAAGAATGTGGTACGGAAAATGTTGGTGCCGCGGATGCCGCGGGTGAGCAGCAGTGCAATGCCGAACGCCAGCACATTGATGAGCACGGTGGACACCACGGTGAACACAGCGGTGAACCAGAACGCATGGGTGAAGGTATCATCCAGCCAGATCTTGGCATAGTTGCTGAAACCAACAAAGGTAACATTTTGAACGGTCGTAAATTTGCAGAACGAAAGCGCCACGCCCCAGATAAACGGCCAGATAAAGCCGATGATAAAGGCCAGCAGGGTGGGCAGCACGAACACAGGCCAGTAGCGCCGGATCGCTTTTTCCATAACAGTACCCCCTTAAAGCACATACTTGAGCATACAAAAAGCAGGGCGGGCGAATCATCGCCCGCCCCGCTTTTAACATTCAGGTTTCGTTGTTTTGGTTTCCGATCAGCCTGCGTTCAGGGCAGCTTCGGTCTTCCAGCCATCCACAAAGGCGGTCACAACAGCGTCCCAATCGCCGGTGCCGGCTGCGTAAGCAGTCAGAGCAGAGCCAACGCCGTTCTTCCAGTTTTCGGAAGGCATGGTGGAGAAGCACCAGGCAACAGGGGTCTTGCCCTCAGCGGTCAGAGCATTATCAACCTTAACGAAGAGGTTGGGGGATTCCTGAGCATTCTTGAAGGGGATAACAAAGCCCATATCGTTTGCCATGGCCTTGGTGCCCTCGTCAGAGCTGACGCACCAGTAGATGAAGTCGAGGGTTGCATCGATATCGTCCTGGTCGGCTTCCTTGTTCACGCACCAGTAGTTCTCGGTGCCGGTGCACAGGCCCTGGTTAGCTTCATCGCCAACGCCGATGTAGATGGGGATCATGGTCAGGTCGTCATCGGTGAAAGGCTTGCCTTCGCCAACGAGGTTGTTGTATTCCCAGGAACCGTTCTGGAAGAAGACGGCCTCGCTGTCCAGGAACTCGTTGCGGCTGTCATCGCCGGTCTTGCCAGCCAGCTCGGTGGGAGCGCAGGTGGAGTTGTTGATGTACAGGTCAAAGATGTTCTTGTAATCATCCAGGTAGGTGCCCTTGATGGCGTCGGTGGTGCCGATGCCGTCAGCCTGGTACTCAAAGTAGATGGGCAGGTTGGCCAGGTGGGTCTTGAAGCGCCAGTCAGAGGAAGAATCCATACCGGCGGAGCTGAAAGCAGCAAAGCCAAGTTCATCCTTGCGGGCGGTGATATCCTCGGCAACCTTCTTCAGGTCAGCAAAGCTCTTGATATCGTCGGTGGTGTAGCCGGCCTTTTCCAGCAGGGTCTTGTTGGTGATGATGCCGTAGCTTTCAATAACGTAACCGATGCCCAGGGTGGCGTCGCCATCTTTCAGGGCGTAAGAATCGCTGGTCAGATCGCCCAGGATCTTGGAACCGGTCAGGTCATAGCAGTAATCCTTCCAGTTGGCCAGGCCGACAGGGCCGTTGACCTGGAACAGGGTGGGCGCATCGCTCTTGGCCATTTCGCTCATCAGGGTGGTTTCGTACTGGCCGGAAGCGGCGGTCACAACGGTAACGGGAACGCCGGTTTCTTCGGTGTAGGTCTTTGCCAGGGCCTGCCAGGCTTCATCCTGTTCGGGCTTGAAGTTCAGGTAGTAGACCTTGCCGGCGGCAGCGGTATCTGCCGGGGCGGCTGCTTCGGAGCTGGCAGCTTCGGAAGAAGCGGCGGTGCTTTCTGCAGCAGAGGAAGCGGTGGAAGATGCGGTGGAGCCGCAGCCTGCCAGCAGGCCGGCAGCCATCATGGATGCCAGGGCGAGAGAGATGGTTTGCTTGGATTTCATGGTATTGTCCTCCTTTTTAAGTGGAACCAGTTGCACCGTTGCGGACCGGTGTGGTTCACGGGGTTGGTAACGTTTCCAACCTTGCTATGGCTTTATATTACACCTGTGTTTTGCAAAAATCAATCGTTTTTTGGATTTCGAGTGCAAGATTGTAGCCTTGCACGAATTGCAACCGTTTTCCTTGTTAGATTTAACAAGAAAGCAGGGCTATTTTTAATGAAACGTTTCAATTATACGGCAAGATGCGACTTTATAAATCAAAAGCAGCCCCTGCCGCGGCAGGAGCTGCTTTTGATTGTCGCATTTTAGCGCAACTTGTTTCACACTTGCTGGTAAGTAAACCAGTGGAAAGCGGCGTGGTTGGTGCTGGTGGTGCCGTTGGCGGAAGCATACATGCCAACGGTGCAGCCGGTAAAGCCGCCGGCCACCTCGGTGCTTAAAAAGCTCAGGTCAATATCCTTAGCAACGCAGTCGGTCTTGCCGTTCTGCTCATAATACAGCGCGGCGTTCAGCCCATGGCAGACAATGCGCAGCACCAGCGGACCGGCTGCCACGGGGCAGACTGCCAGCAGGCTGTCCTTACCGTCCTGGCAGGCCAGCACGCGCAGGGCCATGCCCTGATCCGCGCGGTAAGCTTCCAGCCGCAGGTTGTGGGTGCTGCACTGCAGCACCGCCAGGCCAGCGCATTCATCCGGCGTTTGGGGGGCAAAGTCCAGCAGGGTCTCGGCCTGGTAATCGTGGTGGCACTGGCGCAGGGCAACAAAGGCCGGGGTAGCGTTTTCTTTCAGGTTTTCGGGCAGCAGCGGCAGCATCAGACGGCCATCTGCCTGCAGGGGCACCGGACCGCGCAGGGTGAGGAACTCCGGCGGCAGCTGTGCATTCGGGAAAGTATACACCAGTTTGCGCGGGAAGCAGGGGGCCGGGTCCAGCGGCAGCTGAACGGTATCTTCCAGCTTGCCGATGCCGGGGTTCACGACCGGCCAGCCATCCTGCCATTCCACTTTGGCCAAAAACGTTTCGCGGCCCATCAAGGTGTAACCATTGCAGGGGCGGGAAGCCAGCATGACCATGTACCAGTTGCCGGAAGCATCCTGGAACAGATCCCCGTGGCCGACATAGGTGATGGGGTACTGTTTGCCCAGGTGGCGGTGGGTCAGGATGGGGTTGTTGCGGTAGTTTTCATACGGGCCGGTCAGGTTTTTGCTGCGGGCCACGGTAACACTGTGGTTGGGGCCGGTACCGCCCTCGGCGATCATCAGGTAATACATGCCGTCTTTTTTATAAAGATGGGGGCCTTCGGGCCAGATTACGCCGTTCAACGCGCCTTTCCACAGTTTATGGCTTTCGCCGGTCAATTTCATGGTGGTCAGGTCCAGCTCCTGCACCCAGATTTCCCAGTCGCCGCTGTAGCGCTCACCGGCCGGATTGGGGCGGGTGCCAACATAATAGCAGCGGTCGTCATCGTCAAAGAAGAGGCTGGGGTCCATGCCGGGGGCGGCTTCCTCGCCCAGCCAGTAGGGTTCCGACCAGGGGCCCGCCGGGTTGGTAGCCGTTACAATAAAGTTGCCGCCATCCGAAATATTGGTGGTGATGAGGTAATAGGTGCCGTCATGGTAGCGCAGGGTAGGGGCAAAAATGCCGCGGGACATCCGCACACCCGCCAGCGGCAGCTGGCTGGGGCGGTCCAGAATATTGCCGATCTGTTCCCAATGGGTCAGGTCCCGGCTATGGAAGATGGGCACGCCGGGGAAATAGGCAAACGTAGAATTGACAAGGTAGAAATCCCTGCCCACCGCACAGATGGAAGGGTCAGGATAGAACCCGCTCATGATGGGGTTTTGTACTGTTACCATAGTGTTTTCCTTCTTTTGGTTTTGTTTTTTATGGGGGTGATTTATTTGGACACTGCACGCCAACCCGTAGGGGCGCACAGTGTGCGCCCACGGACGTTGGGGTGTGTAGTATTTTTGATATTTGTTATTATCCTTAGGTTGGCGGGCGCACAATGTGCGCCCCTACGGTCTCTATAAGGTATTGTGCTCTACAAGATAGCTCACGGCTTCTCCAAAATGCTTTAAGCTTGCCCTTTTCCCTTTTTCTCTTCCGCCTGCACCAGGGCGCGGTACAGGGTAAAATCCGGCACGGGGGCCGCCGGGGCACCGGGCAGCGGGGCCTGCCAGGCGGCATAGTCCGGGCCGTCCCCCGCTGCGCGGGGGATCGCCATCAGGCCGGTCAGAACGCGGGCGGTCAGCGCGCCGTCCAGCATGGCATCGCTGCAAAAACCGGTCCAGAACCCGGTTTTGGGCTGCAGCAGGGCCGCCATGGCGCCAAAATCATCCGCCGCACGGCCCAGGGTGCAAAAGCAGTTCTGCCAGTCTTTGTCCAGAAACTGCTCCCGTGCGGTGCAAAAGCGCACCGCCCCGCGCAGGGCGTACAGGTACAGCCGCACACTGAACACCACCTGCTCCTGCCAGAGCGGCGTGGTGGCCCGCCCGGCGTAAGAACAGCCGGGCAGCAGCGTTTCATAATTTTCCAGCGCAGCGGTGCAGAGCTGCTGATAGGCGGCCAGCTGTTCCGCATAGCTTTCCGCGGGCAGCAGGGCGGCAAGTTCCTGAATCGGGCCCTGGGTTTTGCCGCACAGCCAGGCCGAAGCAAACAGCCGGGTGCTGCGGGTCAGGAACGCTTCGCCCACCGGCTGCGGCGGGCTGCCCGCCTGCACGGCGCTTTCAGCACGGGCACGCAGGCAGACCGAAAGATCATCCAGCGCGCTGTCCGTCAACGCCCAGCCATCCGGCGCGCGGTAGGTGCAGCGCAGGTAAGCGGTGCGCTGGGCGGTGCAGTCGGTATCCGGGGCACACCACAAAGCACCGGCCAGGTTCAGTTCCATCAGGGAGGGGCGCAGCTCCCCGGTTCCCACCATCCAGAAGCTGCGCACCCCGCCGCGCCAGGCCCCCTGCAGCATTCCGCCAACGGCGGTATCGCCGCCGGGGTAGGCGGTCATGGGGTTGCCGGTCAGTTTATCGCGGCGGCAAAGGCTGAACCATAGCCCGTGCTGCGCGCCGGGACCGGGGCCGCCCGCACTGCTGGCGCTGGGGGCCGGGGTCAGAATGGGAATAACGCCATCGGGGATCTTGAGTTTGCCCTCCCGGTAGAGCACAACGGTTTCGCCCTGCAGCAGGGTATAGGCGGCGGCACCGGGCACCGTGGCGTTCAGCAGCTGCCATTGCTCCTGCAGGGCCGCGGTGCTGGCTGTGCCGTCGGGGTCAGCTCCCACCCCGTCAATGCCCAATGCCCAGATGCGCGGGCTGGCTTTGAGCGCGCGGACAGAATCCTGCCAGATTTTATGGCGTTCTTCCGTGTTTTCCGCCGCAACCTGCTGCGGGGCGGCCCCCAGCGGGGTCAGCGGGTCCTGCACAGGGCGCAGGCCCATGGCGGCGGCAAGGTCCGCCTGTTTGTCGGTGCGCACCATGTTGCCGCGGCAGCGCAGCAGGGATTCAAAAATCATTTCCCAGCCGTTTTCAGTGGCATCCGCCCAGGCGGACAGCCACGGTGCATCCGAAAGGTCCCACCCGCGCAGGCCGACAGCGGCGGTTGGCCCGGTGATGCGCCCCTCCGGCACGGTGGCAAAGGGTTTGGGCTCAAACTGCTGCTGGTTCCAGAACCAGAACGGCGCGACCCCCAGGTAATGGCGGCTGATATCCAGCAGGCCGTACACCGCGCCCAAATCATCCGCCGCGCAGAGGGTGAGCTGGTTTTCCGTCACATCCAGCGTATAACTTTCCGGCGGCAGGGCGGGGGCAAGGCAGATCATCAGGCGGTTATCCGGCACAAAGCCGGTGGTGGAAAGGGTCCTTTCCATATCACGCCAAAAGCGCGCTACCGCATGCTGTACCGGCGCACCGGCCCACTGTGCCGTGACCCTTGTGGCACGGCTGAGCATAAAATCCATTGTTTTCCCCTGTCTTTTCTTATCGTAATATATTTTGCCTTATTGCTCCAAAAATTCGCGGATCTCGGCTTCCACGGCGCGCACCTCGCGCTCAAACGCGCGGGCGGACACCCGCAGCGCACCGTTGCCCAGAATGATGATCTGTTCCGCACCGTCGGAGCTGACCACCCGCACGCGGTGATTTTTAGCCAGCTCATGGGTGGCGCGCTCGATGAACATATCGGCGGTTTCGGCTTCGCGGGTATAGATCACATGCAGGTTGTGCCAGGTTTCCTGTTCCCGCCCGGCTCCTTTGACGCGGTAGGCATCGAACACCAGGATGGGCACGCATTTGCGGTAGCCCGCATAGTTGCACAGAACATCCATCAACCGGCGGCGGGCGGCATCAAGGTTTTCCGCCGCGATCTTTTTTAATTCATCCCACGCAAAGATCACATTGTAGCCGTCCACCAACAGGTAATCCGGCCCGCTGGGCGGCGGTGCGGCGGGGGTGCGGTTCTGGCTTGGCCCTGCGCTGCGGAACGCCTTGCGCGCGGCGAGCTGGTCGTGCTGACCGGCGGCTTCCCCACGGCGCTTGATCGGCCCGTAGGTGCGTTCAAAAATTGCCAGCAGCTCTTTGTCCTGCTCCAGCGTGCCGCGGTAAGCGGCGGCACGGCGGCGGGCGTTGGATGCTTCATCCGGAGCGTCCGCTTCCTGCTCCGCCCGCTGCGCACCGGGCGCATTGCGGCCCAGACCACTGGCCACATGGGCGTGAGCGGGAACTTCGTCCCATTTGACAAGGTAACCCGCGCCGTGGCTGCAAAAAACGGAATCCGCCGGGTTTTCGGTATCGGCATCCGGCTGGTAGCCAATGGCTTCCAGCACGGCTTCGGTGTTGTGGCAGGGCGCATAGCCGCGGGGCATGCAGCTCAGGCGGCCCGCGCCGCGGGTGTAGGCGGTCACTTCCCGCGCGCAGCCCCGCATTTCGGCAACGGGGGCCTTGCCGGTGATAACAGCCAGGCCATCCTCATTTTCCGGCGTGCCGAACTCCGCGCAGCGGCGTTGCAGATCGGCCATAGCGCGGCCAACGCAGTCCTGCGGGACTTCCAGCCGGAAGTCATACCAGGGTTCCAGCAGGACCGCCTGCCCCTGGGCCGCCGCAGTGCGCAGGCCCTGCCGCACGGCGCGGTAGGTTGCCTGGCGGAAGTCCCCGCCCTCGGTGTGCTTGATGTGGGCACGGCCCGCCGTCAGGGTGATTTTTACATCGGTCAGCGGCGCACCGGCCAGCACGCCGGGGTGGCTGCGCTCCGCCAGGTGGGTCAAGATCAGCCGCTGCCAGTTCAGGTCCAGCGCATCGGTGCGGCAGATGCTGGCAAACTGCAGGCCGCTGCCCGGCTCGCCGGGTTCCAGCAGCAGGTGGACCTCCGCATAATGGCGCAGCGGTTCGTAATGGCCCACGCCCTCCACCGGGGCGGAGATGGTTTCTTTATACAAGATGCCGCCCTCGCCGAAAGCGACTTCCAGCCCAAAGCGGCTTTGCAGCACGCTCTGCAAAATTTCCAGCTGAATTTCGCCCATCAGCTGCAGGTGGATCTCGCCCAGAGCAGCGTTCCACACCACATGCAGCTGCGGGTCCTCATCCTCCAGGGTGCGCAGGGCCAGCAGGGCGTGGTGCGGGTCAGCGCCTTCCGGCAGCTCCACCCGGTAGTTCAGCACCGGCTCCAGCATCGGCTGGCGGGCGTCCGGCTGTACGCCAAGGCCCTGGCCGGGATAGGTTTTGGTGGGGCCCAGCACCGCGCAGACGGTGCCCGCCGGGGCTTCGCTGACCAGGCGGTACTTGCTGCCGGAATAGACCCGCAGCTGGTCGGCCTTTTCCTCAAACTCCACGCGGGCATCCGGGCGGGACACCAGGTTGGATTTAACTTTCAGCACGCCGTCCGTCACTTTCAGGTAGGTCATGCGTGCGCCGGATTCGTCCGCCCCGATCTTGAAGATGCGCGCGCCAAAGCTGCCGGCATCCGGCGGCATGCGGGTATCCCGCTGCAAGCCGTTGAGCAGGTCATCAATGCCATCCAGCCGCAGTGCCGCACCAAAATAGCAGGGGAACACCTGCCGCCGCGTGATTGCCGTGATGAGATCCGCCTGCGGCACCGTTCCCGTTGCCAGCACGGCTTCCATCAGCGGCTCACTGCACACGCCAAGGGCTTCGGCGCGTTCTTCCGCCGGGACGGTAGGGGTAAAGTCCACACAGCCATCCCCAAAGCGGCCCCGCAGTTCCCGCAGGCGCAGGGCTTTATCCGCACCGGGCAGGTCCATTTTGTTGACGAAGATAAAGGTTGGCACATGGTAGCGCTCCAACAGCCGCCACAGCGTCATGGTGTGGCTCTGGATGCCGTCCGTTCCGGAAATGACCAGCACCGCATAATCCAGCACCTGCAATGTGCGCTCGGCTTCCGCCGAAAAGTCCACGTGGCCGGGGGTATCCAGCAGGGTGATCTGGGTTTCTTCCAGCGGGGTGCCCGCCACCGTTCCGGCCGGCAGGGTAAGCACGGCCTGTTTGGCAAAAATGGTAATGCCGCGGGCTTTTTCCAGCGCATCGGTGTCCAAAAACGCATCCCGATGATCCACGCGCCCCAGCTTGCGGATGCTGCCCGCACGGTAGAGCAGTGCTTCCGAAAGGGTGGTTTTCCCGCTGTCCACATGTGCCAGAACCCCAACGACCAGACGTTTCATAACTTTCCTAACCTCATCCACAGCGCCCCCGGCTGCTGTGCCGGGAGCACCGTTTATTTTTTGCATTGCCGCCCGCCGGGCAGGGGATACCTGCCGGATTTGGGCACTTCTTTTCTATTATAATAGTACCCGTTTTAACCAGGGGATTCAACCACTAATTTGCGCGGGCTTTTGTTTTGGGGCAGGCCACAAAAAATATTTTATAAAGGGTATTGACATTGCCGGATGTGGATGCTATACTATTTAGGCACTCAAGAGAGCGCAGCTAAATATCGCGGGGTAGAGCAGATGGTAGCTCGTCGGGCTCATAACCCGGAGGTCGCAGGTTCAAGTCCTGTCCCCGCAACCAACAAAAGCTCGTTGAAGCGACAGTTTCAGCGAGCTTTTTCTTTTGCTTTCGGATTTGTTTTTGGAAATTCTGAATTTTGACCCCCAAATAACCCCAACGCGAAAAAACGACTGCGCCCGGACGGCTGAAATTTTCAACCGTCCGGGCGCTTTTTGTGGATAAATCTTGCTGAGTTCGTAGGTAAAAACAGGAGCCGTCAGTCTTCCATTGTGTGTGACCGCTTTGCTCGTTCCTGCTGCTGTTCCAGCCGTTTTTCCATGATTCTTACGGATGCTATGATCTTGTGCCAGTCGTGTTCGAGGACATAATCGTTGTCATTGCAGAATTGACTCAACGGTGCCGCGGGTGCGGCTGGTTGCGGCGAATTCAGACAGTTGTGATGAGCGTTTCGCAGGGGCCTTCGATGTGGTACGCACCGCTGGCAGCGGGCAGGAAGTAACTCTCGCCTTTCTTGACTTCGACTGTCTCGCCACCGCAGGTCAGCGTACCCGCGCCGTCCGTAATCAGCAGCGAAACAAAGCTCTTTTCTTCCGCCATTCCGTCAAAATTGCCGTGCTTGGCATCGACGGTGAAATAGTCGCACTGGGCCAGATGCCCGCCGAAATCATGCTTGACCGGCGGGGTGCGCAGTGTGACGTCCAGCGCCTTCTCTACATGCAGGGCGCGGGGCTTGCCGTCTGCTCCGACGCGGCCATAATCGTAAACGCGGTAGGTCACGTTGGAGTTCTGCTGCACCTCGGCCACAAGGATGCCCTTGCAGATCGCGTGCAGTGTGCCCGACGGGATGAAGAAGCAGTCCCCCTTATGCACCGGCACGGCGTTCAAAACTTCTGTCAAGGTATTGTTTTGGATGCGTTCCGCAAACTCTTCTTTACTGATTTCATGTGCAAAGCCGTAATACAAGAACGCGCCCGGCTCGCAGTCCAGCACGTACCACATTTCGGTCTTGCCATACTGGTGCTCGTTTTTCAGGGCATAGTCATTCGACGGGTGCACCTGAATCGACAGATTGTTCTTGGCATCAATGAATTTTGTCAGGATCGGGAACTGCTCAAATTTTTCGCAGTCGGTGCCAAGGCAGCCGGGGTGGGCGGCGATGTAGTCGGCCAGCGTTGTGCCATCGGGCAGGCAGCTGGGGCCGTCCGGGTGGCAGGAAAGCACCCACGCTTCGGCCAGGGGATCCAAATCGCTCTGCACGCCGAAATCAGTGCGCAGGCGGCTGCCGCCCCACAGGTAATCCTTGCAGCTCGGTGTCAATTTGAGTATTGCCATACCATCAGCCCTCCATTCCCCAGACTTCGATCTGCGTCAATGCCGGGAACGGCGACGCATCATCGGCTTTTTTCAGTTCAAACAATTTCAGGCTTTGCACGGTGCGCGGAGCAACAGCAAACACCTGCGGTGCGGCAGTCTTGGTCAGATGCAAGACTTCGCGGCTGCCATCGTCAAATTCCACCGTTGCCTGTGTCCAATAGCTGTCGTGCGGAAAGTCCGCACGCAGCGTCAGGCGGATTTCATCCACTGTCACCGGGCGGCCAAACTCCACGGTCAGGGCGGCGTTGGGGTCGCGGTTGATACCCCAGCTCTGGTACGGCCAAGTGCCGTGGGCATCGTTTTCGTAAATGCCGTCCACGGCGTTGCGGGCAGCAAATACGGCCTCGCCGCGGGTTTCGACGTTGGCGCTGGCATGTGGGTAAAACCCGTGGCTGCCGTGGCAGTCGTAGGGGTTAAACGCCAGGTTCCTCCGCGCGGCGATCTCCTCGGCTGTGGCAATGCGGGCGCGCAGCAGATGACAGGTGCTCGTAAAACTGCGCGGATTGTAGTTCACGCGGTTGTCCGCGGGCGGAATGGGCAGATTCAGCCCGCGTTCCTTGATGTATACCAGCGCGGGCGGCATTGTGTCCTCCAACTGCACCACACAGTACAGGCCCGGCTCGTCGCACTCCAACGCGATCCAGTCGCCGTCGGCGTAGGGCGCAGTGTGGACAAGGGAGACATGCTCCCCTGCGCGGCTGACCGCCAGCGTATCGCCGGACGCACCGATAACTTTCAGTTTGATCTCTGCCATAATTTACCCCTCCTGCTTTGCCAACAGCGCTGCACCGATGACCCCTGCACGGTAGCCGAGTGTGCAGGTTGTGATGCGGGTGTGCTTTTTCGCAAAGCTGTGGCCGAATGTCATCGGCTCAACGGCGGCGCGCAGCGGCTTTAACAGGTTTTCGCCCTGATTTGCCACGCCGCCCGACAGGCCGATGACCTCCGGGAAGAAGATGTTGATCAGGTTTGCCACGCCCACAGCCAGATAGTGGATGTAGCTGTCCACTACCGCCTGTGCAGCCATATCGCCCTGCGCAGCTGCATCAAAGGCCGTGCGGCCGTTGACATCGGCTTCGGCGGGGGCAATGGTATTGAGCGCGCTTTCCGGGTGGGCACGTCTGGCTTCCCGCGTCATGCGGATGAGCGCCGTTGCGCTGGCCAGCGCCTCAAAGCAGCCGGGGCGGCCGCAGGTGCAGCGCGGGGCATCGGGCGTATCCTGAATGACCATATGTCCGGCCTCGGATGCGGCACCGGTGTAGCCGGTCAGCAGTTTGCCGCCCAGCACAACGCCTGCGCCGACACCGGTGCCTAAGGTTACAACGACCGTGCTCTCGGCATCGCGGCCGCAGCCCGCCAGGGCTTCCCCCAAGGCGGCAACGTTGGCATCATTGCCGACAAAAACCGGAAGGCCGATCTTGGCTTTCAGGTAATCGGCCATGGCAAAATCGTGCCAGGCGAGGTTATTCGAGTAGAGCACCACGCCATCGTCCACCGTGCCGGGGCAGCCCACGCCGACGGCGGCGACCTGCTCACCCTCCGCCAGCTGCAAGCAGAGCGCGGCAATATCATCGCAGACGGACTCCGCTGTGCGGGGCAGGTTTGTGGGGGTGGATGCCTCTTTCACCATTTCGCCGTTCTCGGTCACGAGGGCGGCTTTGATGTTGGTGCCGCCCAGGTCAACGCCCAAATACAGCATAGTTTTTCCTCCTCAGATGCCCAGCCATTCGTCCTGCCAGTTCAACGTAGGCAAGTTGTTTTCGTAGGTGATGGGCAAAATCGTATAGCCGGAACTGCGCAGGTCGTCCGGGTGCCAGTGGTCGAGCAGGATGTACGGCTGGCCGCCTGCTTCCAACACAGCGGCGCTCTGCGCACCAAAAGTCTGGCGTGCACCGGGGCCGCGGCAGGGGTCGTCAATAAGCCGCCAGCTGCCGTACAGTGCACCGCTCTCGGCAAACAGCATCGTGTTGGGGCTCCAGCCGGTGCAGCCAGACGAAAACATGATATACTTCTCGCCGTTCCAGTACAGCGCCGGGGCCTCCCGTGCCTGGTCGATCAAAATTTCTTTGCCGCTGCCGGTCAGTTTGGTGTAGGTTTCGTCCAGTTCCCAGATGCGCATGGTTGCGTTCCAGTCCGACGAGCAGAACAGGTACGCCTTGCCGTCCTTATCCAGAAACGTCGTAAAATCGCGGCTGTCGTGGTTGCCGGGGCGCTGGCTGCCCAGGTAGGTGAACGGCCCGGTCGGCGTATCGCTGACCGCCAGGCCGACCTCGGCACGGGTGTAGCGGCGGTTGTCCAGGTGGAACCACAGCACAAACTTTTTCGTTGCTGCATTATACAAAACGCTGGGGCGCTCGCAGACGTTGGCCGGGTTCAAATCATTGTCAGGCTCGTTCACAGCGGACAAAATGAGCCCGCAGTTTTCCCAGTGGAGCAGGTCACGGCTCTTGTAGCAGGAGAAGCCCACAAAATCCACACTGCGATTGTGCGTATCGATGTCCTTATTTTCGCCATACCAGTAAAATTCGCCATTATAGGGCAAGATGCACCCGCCGTGTGCTTGGATGCCGCGGCCGTCAGTGTCAAGCCAAAGTGTTCCGTTTTTCATCGTTGTTCCTCGTAATCAAAATAAGCAAAATCAGCGTGGCTGCGGTGGGCGTCCATATCCTGGGCGCAGATGCCTACCATTGCGCCGGTAAAGGCGCAGCGGCTGCGGCGGGTCTCGACATAGTCGTCGCTCAGATGATCGGCGGGCTGGGGGCCGCCCAGGGGCTGCCAATCGCCGCCCGCCTTATAATAGAATTGTGCTTCTGCGTGGTTCACCACAACTTTCAGTTCCACTGCGCCATCGGGCAGGGATACTGCATCGCTGCCGTAGGTAAAATCCTTAAAATCACATTGCATGATTTGCAGCGTGCGGGCGTGGATGCGCTCGTCCCAGGTGATATAGGCGTAGATCCAGTTGCAGGTGTCATAGAAAAGCACCAGCCCTGCCACCTGCTGGAAATTCTGCGGTGCAAAATCAATTTTTGTCTCTGCCGTGAATGCAAAGTGCTGCCACCGCCGCGCAAACAGCGTCTGCTTGTGATGGCTCGACAGCGTCTGCCCGCCGTACAGCCGCATCCAGCCGGGGCGGGCCGTCAGGCTGTAATCGGTTTCGGGTGTCAGCGGGGTGCGCAGCGTCTTAAACGTATGGGGCAGGGGCGCGTTGGGCGCAAACGTCACGCGCTCGCTGTGGTCAAGCACCTGCTTGACATCCCCGGCAACTTTCGGCGCAGGAATGACCAGATCCGGGTGATGCGTGCCGTTGGCCAGGCGCGGCCAGCCGTTGACCCACTCAATTTTTTGCAGGGAAGTTTCGCGGCCCAGCGTGCAGCTGCCGCGTTCCGTCAGGGGACGGGCGCAGATGTGAGTGATGTACCACTCGCCGCCGATCTCCACAAAGCAGGCGTGGCCGCTCTTTTGCAGCGGGTTTGCGGCATCGTCCCGCGCGGTCAAAAGCGGGAAATAGGGCGAATCCTCCCACGGGCCGTCCAGCGTTTTGGCGCGGGCAACGGTGGCGGCGTGCAGGTAGCCCGTGCCGCCCGCTGCGCAGAGCAGATAGTAGTAGCCGTCTTTTTTCAAAATTTGCGGTCCCTCGCAAACACCTAACGATGTGCCGCGATAAAAATGCTTGCGTTCGCCCACCAGCTGCCGCGCAGCAGGGTCGAATTCCTGAATGACCGTCCCCGCAAAGCCAGGGTTTTCGAGCCGCCAGTCGAACAGCATATTCAAAAAGTAGTGGCGGCCGTCATCATCATGGAACAGCGCCGGGTCAAAGCCGCTGGCCGTGACCAGCGTCGGCTCGCTCCACGGCCCGGTGATTTCGGGTGCTGTAACGACATAGTTCAGCGTGTCTTTGAACGCCGTCGAACTTTTCACATCCGTGTAGACGAGCCAGAACAGCCCGTCCGAATAGGAAAGATGGGGAGCCCACAGACTGCCCGAGTTGTAGTTGCCGAGCATTTCGCTGGGAACCATATCGCGGCGGGCAATCGGCGCGGCGACCCACTGCCAGTTGACAAGATCTTTTGAGTGGTAAATCTCAATGCCCGGCCACCACTCAAAAGTGGACACAGCAATGTAGTAGTCGTCACCCACGTGCAGGGCACTGGCATCGGGCGCAAAGCCCGGCAAAATCGGGTTTTGAATGGTGTTCACCTTACACCTCGTTTTCCAAAATAATGGCAGCAGCGTCAAAGTCGGTCAGGCCGTGCACGGTCAGCTGGCCGTTGGTCTGGGTCACAGTCAGCCCGCTCCGCATAAACTGTGCGGCAATTTTACCGCTTACGGGCAGGGTAACAGATTCGGGCGCACTGCCAAATGTATGCACGACAACAAGCGTCTGCGTTTCGCCCCGGCGCACAACGGCCTGCCAGCCGCGTGGGGCGCGGTAACTGACGATAGTCGGGCCAAAGCGCTGGCTGACGCCCCGGTCGATGATAGGCGCGGCCTTGGCGTAAAATTCCGTGCCTTCGTCCATAACAGTCCATTGTTCGGCGGTCAGGGCATCGGGCTCACCGCTGAAGCAGAGCCGCCCCAGCAGGCCGCCGCAGATGCGGTAGTAGAGCTTTTGCAGCGGGTGCTCGGCCTTAACGACCGCCCAGATCTGGCTCTGGCGCGGCAAAATCATGCGGTGCATGTTGGCGGCGATAATCGGGATTTCGTCACACTCGTGCGCATCGGAGAAGCTGGCCATGCAGGCCAGTTCCAAAAAGCTGTGGCAGAGCCGATGCCCGCCGGAGGCGCAGATTTCCAGCACCACATCGGGCAGTTCGCGGCGCAGGCGGGCGAAAAATTCGCGGCTGGCCGCAATCTGCTCATACAGCCCCTCGCCCAAGGATTCTGCGCCATCGCAGCCCAGACCGATCGTTTCATTGTAATCGACTTTTACATAATCCAACGCGTTGCTGCGCAGGAAATCAATGACGCGCCCGGCCAGATAGTCCTGTACTTCGGGCTTGCGCATATCCCAGAAACGTCGGTCGCCCGCTGTGACGGGCACGCCGTCGCGGGTCAGCAGCCAGTCGGTCTTGTTGAAACAGTCCAGCTCGTCACGGCCGGCAATCTCAAACTCAAACCAGATGCCAGCCTTCATCCCGGCATCGTGGATGGCATCCACAACGTATTTCAGCCCGTGGGGGAAGTGCTTGCGGCTCAGCTCCCACTTGCCCAGTTTGGTGGCGGCCTCAAAGGCTTTGTCATCGTACCAGCCCGCATCAATGACGTAATAGCCGAGGTTTTTGCCTTTCAGCGCGCGGACATGGCGCAGAACGGTCTCCTCGGTCGGCTCACCCCAGGTGGAGCAGAACTCGTTGAAGAGCACGGGCATGGTCTTTTCAGATTCCGGCAGCAGCGGCTCAATGCTGCGGCGGATGTTCTCGGCCAGCGCCTGAGCGGCTTCGTCCACGCCGCCGCGCACAGCGGTCAGCACGGCCTTGGGCGCGGTGAATGTCTCGCCGGGGGCCAGCGTTTTGCACCACGCGCCAAACTCCCGGTCGGCCAAACCGCCGGAGAGCGACAGGCCAAAGTCCTGCCGGTACAATTCCATCTGCCAGCTGCTGGCGTGGGTCGTGGCGGCGGCCCAGGTCACGCCGTGGGCGGTATCCTCCACAGCGCAGAACGGCACATAGCTGCGCACAGGGAAGCTGCCCACGCTGCCGAACCGCACACTGTTGGCGGAATAGCATTTCCAGCTTGGCTCTAATTGCAAATCCTCGGCATTCTCGGTCACAAGGCGGCCCTCAGCGCTCCATGTTGAGCGCATACGGTGGATCTTTACACTTTCGGGGGCCAGCCCTGTGGAAAACGGCGAAAGGCTGCCCAGCGTAAAACTCGACAGCATTTCAAATGTCACAGACTTGCTGCCGGTATTCTCCACGCTCGTAACGACCTCGGCGGCGGGGTTGTCCGCGTACAGGGTCAGCATGTGGGTGTAGGCCAGCCCGCGCGGGTCAGCCAGCTTTGTCGTAATAACAATTTTATCAGCAGAAGTTTGTGCTTCCTGCCCAACATATTGGATTGCCTGCGTTGTGGGGGAATTGCGCATCGTGCGGCCGCCGCTGAAAAACGATGGGGCGTCATCCTCCGCCAGTTTAGCCTGCACCAGCGGTTCGGCGGCGCAGTCGTCACGCACGATCTTATCTTCACTGTCAGCAGGCACAAGCAGCAGTTCCACCGTGCCTGCCTCGGCATCGCGGCGGTAGACTGCGGTCAGCCCGCCCAAAACATAGGTGTTCAAAATCTCACGCATCGTGTCCACCCCTTACCACAGGAAAATCTCGTTCCCGGTCAATTTCAGCAGTGCTTCGTAGAAATAGTAGTCGCCGTAGGTAAAGTTGACGTTGTGCTCCTTGCCGTGGTAGTCAGCACTGCAATATTGCAGGTAGCCGTCGCGGGTCTCGTCCCAGTCGGCGGTATCGTCCAGCGCGTGCAGCATTTTCAGCGCAGGAGCAAGGTATTCGTCATGCTTGCCGGGCACGAGCTGCGCCAGCTCAATCAGACCGCAGGCGGCAACGGCGGCGGCAATGTCATCATAATATTTCGGCTCGGCGGGCTGGCAGAAGTCCACGGGGATGCGCCCATCCGCCGGGATGTGAGCAATAAAATATTCAGCCACTTTCTGCGCCATAGCGAGATAGCGCACCGCACCCGTGTGCTTGTAGCTCATCACAAAGCCATACAGTGCCCAGGTCTGGCCGCGCGTCCAGCTGGAACCCTGCGCGTAGCCCTGGCCGCCGTAATCGCGCACAAACGCGCCGGTTTCGGGGTCAAACTCCACGATATGGCGCACACTGCCGTCCTCGCGGATGAAGTTTGCGGCCACTGTATCGGCGTGGGTCATAGCGATTTTCTTAAAGCGCGGGTCTTTCGTTTCCTCGCTGGCCCAGTACAGCAGCGGGATGTTGAACAGACAGTCGATGATGGCCCAGCCGCGCGTGTCGGTGTTCGGGTCGGCAAAATCGTTCCATGCACGGATAAAGCCTGCCGGGTTGAACCGCCCTGCCAGCAGGTTGGCGGCGTGCAGGCCGCGGCGGCGGGCATCGGCATCGCCGGTCAGGCGGTAGTCGGCCACAGCGCTGGGCAGCCACATAAAGCCGACATCGTGGTGCAGGCCGTAGTAGCACTGGAAGCACTCGTCTAGCGTGCGCTCGGTAAAGCGGGCAATCTCGGCATAGCGGTCATCGTGGGTGGCGTGGTAGGCCTGCCACAGCATCCCTGCCCAGAAACCGTTTGTCCACCAGCAGATGCCGTCGGCATCGTCGCGGTCGCCTTCAAAAATTTTGTTGTTGTGTACGCCGTCGATAGCGCGGTTGGGGATCTTCTCGGCGCTGCGCTCGCGCACGGCGCGCAGCTTGTGCTCAAAGCGGTTGGCAGTGTCCTTGGCCCAAGTCAGTTCGTTTGCGTTCAGGTTCAGCATGGTTTATTCTCCTTCTAAAATCAAAAGTGCATCCCGGTAGCAGGGTGCTTGTTCTGCATCGGTAAAGCCGCCGCGGGTCAGCACCCGCCCGGCGGTTTTAATGCTGGGCATGGCGTTCCTCATCGATATGTTTGGCCAACTCGCGGCTAAAGAGGTCGGCATCGATGGGCAGCGTCATTTTGCGGCCCAGCCAAGCCGAAAGATACGCGGCATCGGCCAGCTGCAAAGCGTTGGTGCCCTCACAGCCCGGCGCGATCAGCGGCTCGCCATACAGCACCGCGCGGCCAAAGTTATCAAGCAGCGGGGTGTAGGGCATCGGGTCGTAGGGGATCACCTCCCGCGTAACCGTCTCGTGCAGCTGCTCGCGCTCAATGCAGGTGGCTGTGCGGCGGTAGTCGTCGGTGTCACAGTCATAGCGGCGCAGTGTCAGAGCATTTTCCTCTAATAAAGCCGTTCCTTTTGTGCCCACAACTTCCAGCTGCTCGGTGAAGGTTCCCTCACCCCGGGAAATCGTAAACACGGCGGTGCGGGCATCGGGATACTCCATCAGCAGGGTGGATTCATCGTCCACCAAAAAGTTGTTGTACTTGCCAAAGGGGATCAGGGCATAGACGCTCTGCGGCATCCCGAAGATCCACTGCCAAATATCCAGCAGATGCTGCCCCTGGTTGATGAGGACGCCGCCGCCCTCGCCGCCCCAGCTGCTGCGCCAAGGGCTGGAATCGTGGTAGACCTGTGTGCGGAAGTAGCGGCTGTTTTCAAGCCGGACACGGGTGATGCGCCCGAGCGCGCCGCTTTGCACCAGCTCCCGCAGGCGGATGTACTGCGGGTAAAGCCTCTGGTGGAAGATCATGCCAAAGGTCAGGGCGCTTTCGGCGGCAGCGCGGTTCATTTCCAGCGCAGGGCCAAGGGCGTTGGCGCTGGGCTTATCGCACAACACATGCTTGCCGTGGGCAAAGGCCTGCATGGCCAGTGCCGGATGGGTGGAATGGGGTGTGGCGATCAGCACCGCGTCAAACGTGTCGGCGCGTGTATATAAGGTATCGGCATCCGGGGCTGCCCACACGTCGGCAGGCAGAGTCTTGGCCGCCCACTGCCGGGCGGGTTCATGGCGGCAGACCACAGCGGTCAGGCGCAGGCTTTCCGCCTGATTTGCTGCCAGCAGCTTGGCATATTGCCGCCCCATGCTGCCGGTGCCGATGATGGCGATGCGTACAGAGTCCATGTTCAGAACCTCCTTTGTTGATTTTATCTTAGCATTTTATACCTTTATAAAAAATGCAGAATTTTAAGCTGAATGTGGGCAATTTGCAGGTCGTTTTGTTTTGCAGTACACAAAAAAGCCCACAAGCAGGCAAGATGCTGTAAAGTGCCCTTGCGCAGTTGTGCAAAATGCACTATACCGTCTTTTACATGGCGATTTTTTTGGATTAACAAGTTAAAAACACCCACTTTGGTCTAAAAAAAGCACCTGTTTTTGCTGCTTGCAACCGTGTAGAATATAGACAACGAAAGGGGGAACACCCCCGAAGGAGAATACCTACATAAGAAAAGGAGAATACACCATGAAAAAAGCATTGTCTGCTGCAATGGCCGCCGGTATGGCCGCTGTTATGCTGGCTGGCTGCGGCTCCTCCGCATCCTCTGCTGCTGAAAGCACCGCACCTGCGGAGAGCACCTCTACCGCTGCTTCCAGTGAAGCTGCCGCTTCCACGGACAGCGTCGTTTCCGCCCCCACGGAGCTGAGCTTCGTCTTTGCAGACGGCGACGATACCTTCAAAACCCAGATGAACAAGATCGTGGACGACTTCAACGCCGCGAGCCCCGATATCACCATCACGATCGAGCCTGGCGACGGTGGCTCCTACAGCGAGTTCCTGAAAACCAAGGACAGCGTTGGCGAGTTCCCCGACATGATGGAAATGCGTGACACCGCCATGTATGTCCGCGCTGGCAAGGTTGCCCCCCTGAGCGATGACGTTAAGGCACTGTTCACCTCCACCGTTGATTTTGACGGCGTGACCTACACCGCTCCTTTCTCCGGTGCCAACACGATGGGCATTATGTACAACAAGAAGTACTTTGAGGAGAATGGCCTGGAGATCCCCAAGACCTGGGATGAGTTCATCACCCTGTGCCAGACCATCAAGGATAAGGGCGATATGTCTCCGCTGGTCGTCGGCGGCAGCGATGTGTGGCACATCGGCTTCCTGTATGACCTGTGCTACGCCAACGATGTGCTGGAGACCGACCCCGACTTCATTGAGGAGTGCTACAAGGGCGAGAAGGACTTCTCCGATGCAAACTACCAGAAGGCCGTTACCGACCTGGCCGAAGTGCTGAGCTACGCACAGGATGGCTGGGCATCCACCCCGGACGCACAGATCACCACCTTCTTTGTCAACGACATGTCTGCCATGATGTTCTCTGGCACCCACATGTTCAGCCAGATCAACGATGCAGCGCCTGACTTTGAGTACGGCTGGTTCGCCGTGCCTGACCGTGACGGCAAGATCAACCTGCTGGGCGGCGGCACCGCAGGCGGCTGGGCACTGAGCAGCGAAGCTGCCAAAGATCCCGATAAGCAGGCTGCGTTCGATGCCTTCTGCAAGTACTTCTTCAGCAGCGATGTCTACGGTGCTTACTGCGAGGCTATGGCTGCCATTCCCACCACCGTTGAGACCCCGAAGATGAACAGCAGCGAGCAGTTCCAGGCCGTTCTGGATGCTTTGAACAGCGCTGATTACACCCACCTGATGTGGAACCAGGAAGTTGGCAACCGTGAGCTGCCCCCGGACTTCCGTAATTTCACCTATAAGACCTGCATTGAAGTTGCTCAGGGTTCCCGCGATCTCGCTTCTGCTTCTGATGAGCTGCAGAAGACCTGGAATGTCGCGCTCCAGAGCTTTAACCCCACCACCGGTCTCGGTGTAGAATAAGGGGCAACAGGCGCAAATGACAACGGGGCGCACTTGCCAAACGGCGGTGCGCCCTTTGTGCGCCCAAACATCCGGTATAAACCCTGAAACGGAGGGACAGCACGATGCTGCAAAAGAAACGAAAATTTGATACAACGGCGTTTTTGTTCATTGCGCCCGCCTTTATCCTGTTCACAGTGTTTTTGATCGTTCCCACGGTGTCCAGCTTCTACTACAGCTTCACCTCCTGGGACGGCATTAACCCGAACATCAAGTTCATCGGCTTCGATAACTACAAAGAGATCTTCACCAGCGCCCGCTTCGGCAATGCGCTGAAAAACACCGCCCTGCTGACGGTCGTCATCTCCATCTGTGAAAACGCGCTGGCCCTGGGGTTGGCACTGCTTGTTGATAATGTTATCAAAGGCAAAAACCTGTTCCGTGCTATCTTCTACCTGCCGGTTATTTTGTCCGGTATCGTTTCCGGCTTTATCTGGAAGATCATGTACAGCTACAACTTCGGCCCCATCAACAAGGTCCTGGATATGATCGGCCTGGGCATGCTCAAGCAAGACTGGCTCGGCAACGCCGATATCGCCATCTGGGCCGTGGCCATCGTGATGATCTGGAAAGGTGCCGGTTATTATATGATCATCTACCTGGCCGCTTTGCAGGGCGTGCCCCAGGATGTGCAGGAAGCAGCCACCATTGACGGTGCAACAGCTTTGCAGCGGTTCCGCTTCATCACCCTGCCGCTGATCTCCGGTTCTTTCACCATCTGCTTTACTCTGTCGCTCATCAACGGCCTTAAGGTCTTTGACCAGATTGCTGTTATGACGGACGGCGGCCCCGGCTTCGCTACCGAGACCATCGTTTACCTGCTGTATAAGTCCGGCTTTGGCGAAGGCCGCCAGGGCTATGGCACGGCAGTTGGCGTGGTACTGCTCTTCATCATTCTGGTTTTGAACAACATTCAGTCCGTAATTCTTCGTAAACGGGAGGTGCAGCTGTAATGGCAACACAAACGGCACAGGCTACGGTAACCGTACCCACAAACAAGAAGAAAATCAAGGCAGCCCCTATTATCTGCTTTATTATCACTGTCGTTCTGGCTCTCCTGTTTGTTTACCCGGTATACTTCGCCGTCATCTCCGCTTTCAAGAGCAACGGCGAGATCCTGAAATCCCCCCTCGCTTTCCCCACGGAGCTGTATTTGCAGAACTTCAAAGACCTGTTTGCCAAGACCGACTTCTTCACGGCTATCTGGCACACCGTGTTCCTGACTGTCGTCAGCGAAGTTCTTATCATTCTGGTGGTTCCCCTGTCCGCCTACGCCATTGAGCGCCACAAGAGCAAAACGACCAAATTTGTTTATGCCTACTTTACCGCCGGCATGATGATTCCCTTCCACCTGTACATGTTCCCGCTGTTCAAGGAAATGAAGATCTTCCACATCTACGGCACGCTGTGGGGCCCCATCATCTGCTACATTGCGGGTTCCGTTGCCTTTGGTACGCTGCTGTACACCAGCTTTTTGAAGGGTGTTCCGATCGACATTGAGGAAGCTGCCAAGATTGACGGCTGCACCGAGTTCAAGGCATTCTGGCGCGTGGTGTTCCCCCTGTTGGGACCCTGCACCGCATCCCTGGTAGTTCTGAACGGCCTGAGCATCTGGAACGACTTCTTGATGCCGTATTTGGCACTGCCTTCCAACCAGGCAAAAACCATTACCGTTGCTGTTTACTCCTTCGTTGGTCAGTACACCGCCCGCTGGGACATCGTCTTTGCCGGCACGCTGATCTCCCTGGTGCCTGCGTTGATCATCTATGTCAGCTTGCAGAAATACTTTGTCAAGGGCATTATGTCCGGCGCAGCAAAGGGCTAAAACCTTTAAGAAATCCCCATAATATGCTAAAATTGGGTGTGGGCCCTGCGCCCACACCCATTTTTGTCTGAACGTGAGGTTTTGCTATGGATACGCCGCGCCGCCCTTACCGGGTCAGTCTGTTTGCCAAGTTCACACTGGTCATCCTGCTGCTGGGCATTGTGCCCATTGTGCTGCTGGTCACCGTGATGCAGAGCCGGATGCTGACCGAGTACCGCGCCAGTCTGGAAGAAGCCTACGAGGATGCCATCGCCTACTCGGCCTATTCCATCCGTGCGCGGCTGGATAACTATACCGACCTGTCAAAGTTCTGCTACTATTACAATTTTTCCTCCCAGGGAGATTTCTCCTACGATTACGAAAACTATGACAACCTGCGCAAGATTTTGACTGGTGAGGCCTTTGCCGACACAACGGATGCCAATACCAGCACCCGCAATGAGATGGAGCGTTTTCTGCATTATCTCAACTCCACCGATGTCAACATCGAGGCCTCTCACTTTATCTACGCGCCGGAGGGCAGCCGCCCGGTCAGCTACCACCTGGGCAATTACAATAACTCGCTGTTTGATAGTGCGGCCTACCTGAGAGCCGTGGACTATGACAACTGGGATACCGAGAGCCGCAAGCTGCTGCTTGTGCCCACCCACGCGCTGGACTATGTGCATTTCCGCGGTTCCCGCACGAAAAACGTTTTTACTGTCGGGCGCAACTACTATGACCTGAACGGCGCGGTCGGCCACGAAAAATACATTGGCACGCTGTTTATCGACCTGCGCACCAATGCGTTCGACAGCCTGTTCGCCACGCTGAACCTGACGGACGGCGGCACAGTCTATGTGACCGACGCCGCAGGGAACTGCTATTTTTCATCGGATGCTGCGCTGGTTGGGCAGACGCTCGACATAACGGCGGCCCCTCCGTCAGGCACGATGCTGCTATCCGAGGAAATCCCCGGGTACGGCCTGACTGTCTGGTGCAGCCAAAGCCGCACGCCGATCGAAGACCAGATACGCGTCATGCAGCGGGCCATGTGGCTGGTGGTGGCGCTGGCGCTGGCGGCACTGCTGATCGGCTCGATGTTCTTCTCCCGCAAGCTGACCCAGCCGCTGCGCACAATCATGCAGCACATGGGCGCGGTGGAAGCAGGTGACTTTACCGGGCGCATCCCGGTGACCAGCAATGACGAGCTGGGCGATTTGACCGAGCGCTTTAACCAGATGAGCGCCGAACTGGACAACTACACCAAGCAGGTCTATCTCTCAAAAATCAAGCAGACCGAAGCCGAGCTCAACGCCCTGAAAAGCCAGATCTACCCGCATTTTCTGTACAACACGCTGGAAGTTATCCGTATGACGGCGGTTGGGCGCAACGACCAGATGGTGGCCGATATGATCGAGGCGCTGAGCGACCAGATCCGCTACGTCATCGGCACAGTCAACGACCTTGTGCCGTTGGGGCGCGAGGTGGATATTTTAACAAAATACATCTATCTGCTCAACTGCCGATTCAGCAATAAGGTCACGTTCTCGTATAACTGCGCCCACATGGAAAACCAGCTGATCCCCAAACTGATTTTGCAGCCATTGGTGGAAAACGCCTTTATCCACGGCATTAAGCCGATGGACGGCCCCGGGCATATCCAGCTAATGGCCGAGCAGGACGAAAACCGCATCACCCTGACCGTCATGGACAATGGTGTCGGCATGGACGAGGACGCGCTGAACAAACTCTATACCCTGCTGGACAGTGACCAGCCCGGCCATAAAGAAAATTATGAGTGGGCCAGCATAGGCCTGAAAAACGTACATGACCGGCTGCGCTACCTCTACGGCAGCGACTACGGCATCAGCCTGTACAGCACCCCCGGCGTGGGCACGGTGGTCAAGGCCACCATCCCCGCCGACCTGCAGAATTTAGAACCGGAGGAGGATCACCATGCTGAAAATGCTGATCGCGGATGACGAGCCTGTCATCATCCGCGGCTTGCAGATGCTCATTGACTGGGCACAGCTGGGCATTGAGATCTGCGCCACCTGTGAAAACGGCGCCGATGCCCTGCGGGAAATTTTTGCCCAAAGCCCCGATCTGGCGCTGCTCGATATCTCGATGCCCGGCAAGACCGGCATTGAGATTTTAAAGGCACTGCATGCGGCGCAAAGCCGCACCAGGGTTATTTTCATCAGCGGGTTTCAGGATTTTTCCTACGCCCGCGATGCCCTGAGCTACGGTGCAGTGGATTACCTGCTCAAGCCTGTCAAAAAGGATGACCTGCTGCGCGCAGTAGAAAAATGCCTGCCCGTGCAGGTGGATTACAGTGCCCCCGCGCCCGCCGCCGACACCGGCAGTTACTCCGATGCGTTCAGCCGCGTGGCCGAAATGGAGCCAACATCCTATATTCTGGCCGCCGTGCAGCCATTGGGGCTGGCTGCCAAAAACGAGATGGAGCGCCAGCTGATCGAGTTTTCGATTTTCGGTCAGTTGGATACCCTCTGCCGCCAGACCGGGCAGGGAACAGCCTTCCAGAAAAAGGGCGCGTGCTACCTGCTGCTTGTCAATATGACCCAGCCGCAGGCGATGGGCTGGCTGCACGAGGGGCAAGCCCTGCTGGAACAGCGCATCAAGTGCAGGGTCGGCTTCGTGTGCAGCCCCGCTACGGCAGAGATGAGCACCGTGCCCACCTTTACCGCCCCCTGCCGTGATACCTGCCGCTGGTTCTATTTTGCAGACCGTCTGCCCGACACTGTGCTGGCCATGGACACGCCGCCCTTTGGGGAGGCTGCCACGGACACCGCCGCCCTGCACCCCTTACAGGAGGCCGTGGCCGCCAGCTTTATGGAAACAGACCGTGCAGCTTTCAACGACGCGGTGGAAAGCCTGCTGGCTGCTGTGCCGCCTATTGCAGACGGCCGTGCTGATGCCGCTGTCTACCATCTGCTGGTCTGCCGCCGCATGGTGCAGGGGCGGCTGGAACGCTCCGGTGTGCAGTGCGCGGGCGGCAGCAACGACCTGCTGGATGCCGCCCGCCAAGCCCCCGATTACCCCGCATTGGAAGCACTGTTTAAGAAATCGCTGGAAGATCTGTACGGCCAGATGGCTGGCCAGGTCAAGAAAAACGAACATAAAGATATTCAAAAAGTGATGGACTACATCGCCGAACACTACTGCGAAAACCTGACGCTGGATGTGCTGGCCAAGCATATCCACATGAATTCGTTCTATTTCAGCAGTTATTTCAAGAAGCAGGTGGGGCAGAATTTCAAAGACTATCTCAACCGCGTGCGGATGGAGCACGCGCTGGAACTGCTGCTGAACAGCGATAAGCGCAGCTATGAAATCGCCGACGAAGTGGGCTTCCGCGATTACCGCTATTTCAACGAGGTGTTCAGCCGCTACTACGGCAAGACCCCCGCCGCCTACCGCAAGAGCTTTAAGGAGCAAAGCAATGAATAACGAACGTACACAATGGGCCGCCCGGATGCTGGCCCTGCTGGAACCGCTGAAAGCCCGCTTAACACCCGGCGGCAGCGGATTTGACCTGGGCGCAACCGCCGCCCATTATGAGACGGCCACAATCCCGATGGAGGCATTCAGCCGCCCGCTGTGGGCGCTGGTGCCGTTCTGGGCGGGCGGCGGCCATGATGCCGCATGGGAAGAAATTTACCGCCGCGGCCTTGTGGCGGGCACAACGCCCGGCGGGCCGGGATACTGGGGCACCTGCCGCGATTTAGACCAGAAATTTGTTGAGATGGCGGCGATCGCCTACGGCCTGCTGCTGGCTCCCGATGTGCTGTGGGAGCCGCTGACCGCCGCCGAGCGGGATAATCTGGCAAAGTGGCTGGACAACATCAACCACTATGAGTGCAGCCACAGCAACTGGCAGTTTTTTTGCATCCTTGTCAACTGCGCGCTGAAAAAGCGCGGTATGCCGTACAGTAAAGAGCGGCTGGAATTGGGTTTGAACCGCATCGACAGCTACTACGATGCCCACGGCTGGTACTTTGACGGCAAAGGCGGCCACAAGGACTACTACAACGGCTTTGCCATCGTGTTTTACTCGCTGCTGTACGCCATGACGATGCAGGGCGATGACCCCGCACGGTGTGCAAAATTCCGCAGCCGGGCGTGTGAATTTGCGCAGGATTTTATCTACTGGTTTGATGAAAACGGTGCAGCCGCCGCCTATGGCCGCAGCCAGACCTACCGCTTTGCGCAGTGCGCGTTCTTTTCGCTGTGTGCGGCGGCAGAGCTGCCAGTGTTTACGCCGGGCGTGCTGAAAGGCATCATCACGCGGCATCTAGATTGGTGGGCGGCACAGCCCATCACCGATAACGGCGGCGTACTGACGATCGGCTATGCTTACCCCAATATTTTAATGTCGGAAAATTACAACGCCCCCGGCTCGCCCTACTGGTGCATGAAAGCATTTGCGTTTTTGATGCTGCCTGCGGAACATCCCTTCTGGCACATTCCTGCAGAGCCGCTGCCCAAGCTGGATGCCGTGCGCCCGCTGCCCGGGGCCGAAATGCTGGCCCAGCGGGTAAACGGCATAGCCGTGCTGTACCCGGCGGCACTGCGCGTCAAGCATCCCTTCCCCCAGATGGAGGAAAAGTACGCGAAGTTTGCCTACTGCTCGCGCTATGCGTTCAGCGCAGCGCGCAGCCAGCGCACGTTGGAGGAAGCTGCGCCCGATTCCGTGCTGAGCTTCCGGTATCTGGGGCATATCTTTGTCAAGGCCGCGCCGGGTTCCTGGACGATGACGGCAAACGGTACCCGCGCCGTCTGGTCGCCGCTGCCCGGCGTGCAGGTCACGACGGAGATCACTTTGTGCGATGACGGGCATATCCGCCGCCACACGGTCACAAGCAAATTTGCATGCGAAGCGTTCGATGCAGGCTTTGCTCTGCCCGATGACTGCCCCGGTGCGGCCCACTGCTGCACTGCCACCACCGCCCGCGCAGACTGCCCCGGCGGCTTCTGCGCTGTCGAGGACCTGACCGGCCGCGGCACACCGCTGATCCTGGAACCTATGCCCAACACGAGCCTGCAATATCCCCGCACCGTTATCCCGATGGTACAGTACGATATTGCCGCAGGAACCACAGTGATTGAAACGAAAGTAACGTTTGCGTGAGGAAAAGCTATGAACAACATTTTTGATCCGCGCGATTACGGCGCGGTGGCTGACGGTCATGCCAAGGATACCGCCGCAGTGCAGTCTGCCATCGACGCAGCGGCCACCCACGGCGGCACGGTACAGCTGACAGGCGGCGTGTTCGTCTGCGGCACGCTGTACCTGAAAAGCAACGTGACGCTGGAGGTGTGCGCGGGCGCGGCCCTGCTGGCCAGCCCTGATATTGCCGACTACGGCACCGACACTCATCACAACCGCTACCGTAATGAACCGGAGCTGGACCGCTGCTTCCTATTTGCACAGGGTGCCGAGAATATCACGGTCTGCGGCAGCGGTGTGATTGATGGCAACGCCGCTGCGTTCCCCAACGCGGGCAGCATCTACCGCCCCATGCTGCTGCGGGTGCTGCGCTGCCGCAATGTCCGCGTGCAGGGGCTGCGCCTGCTGAACGCTGCCGCGTGGACGACGGCATTTTTGGACAGTGACTTCATCTGGGCGACGGATCTGCACATTGAAAATCACAGCAACTATAACGGCGATGGCCTCGACTTTGACGGCTGCCGCCATGTCTGGGTGCGCGGGTGTTATATCGACGGCACTGACGATAATCTCTGCCTGCAATCCAGCGGTCTGCCGGTGCAGGATGTGCATATTTCGGACTGCGCGTTCACATCCGTCTGCGCAGGCATCCGCATCGGACTGAAATCGATTGGCGAAATTTCCAATGTCGTTATTTCCAACTGCACCATGCGCAATATCTGGCGCGAGGGGATCAAGCTTGAATGCACCGAGGGCGGTTCCATCACGGACGTCCTGGTGGAAAATATCACCATGCACAATGTACGCCGCCCGATTTTTGCGATTTTGAACAATCGCTACCGCCCGGACGACCTTGGCAGCAGCGTGGAGCTCGACCATATGCCGCCCATCGGCACGATGGCCCGCCTGCGGTTTGCGGGTATCACGGCGGTGGATGATGAAGAAATGGCCAACACCCAGCGCCGCTTTGACAATGACGTGATGGGTGAGCCGCGCTTCGGCGGCTGCCGCTTTGACGCCAACGCAAACCACCCGATCAAGGACGTGATGATCCGCGACTTCTGGTACACAGCCATCGGCGGCGTGCGCCTGGCTGACCTGCCCAGCACCCCCTACCCGGAAGTGCCTGACCGGCTGCTTGAACCTACCGCCCCCGCCAGCGAGAACTATTACCCCGACTGGAGCCGCACCACCCACCTTGATGTGCGCAATGTGCAGGGGCTTGTACGGGAGAATCTGCATTTCGAAACCCTCCACCCCGACGAACGTCCTAAGATGCTGGCAGAAAGTTCCACGGGTATGTTTTAATTCTACAGCCTTAAAAATATAAAAAGCGATAAACCCTTTTAGAACGCCCTCATAACCCGGAGGCCGCAGGTTCAAATCCTGTCACCGCAGCCATATGAAGAACGGTAGAACGTTGAGTTTTGCCGTTCTTTTTTCTTTTTCGTGGTAACCTCATCATCAAAATTGAATCCGTGCATTCACCCAATTACTCCCAGCTTGGATGCACGCAAACAAAACGCGCCCCGGCTTAACAGCCAGGGCGCAAAATAAAAGCAATGTTTCGTAAAACTTACCGCTTCGCTACACCTAAATCTTCATATGCAACATCTTCAAATGGCAGTTCGATCCGCTCATTTTTCATAGAGGACAAGTAGATGCCTTTGACGATCTCCAGCGTTTTGCGGGCATCCTGTGCAGAAACGGGAACCGGCAGGTCTTCCAAAATGGCGCGGTAAAAATCGCGGATCTGCACATAATGGCTGGTGCCCCAGTAGCTTGGGCCAACACTGCGTTCGCCATAAGTATGGCGGATTTCGGTGTAACAGCCGTCCAGCTCATAGTAGCCCATATCCTGCAGCAGTCCGCAGCGGCCTTTTTCGCCAAGCAGTTCAATCGTAATGGGGGTATCAGAAGCATAAAAATCACACGCGTAAAGGCTGTAGATGCAGCCGTGCTGGAACCCAATGGCGGCTTCGGCGGCATCTTCAACGCGCAAAAGGCTTCCGTCCGCTTTGGGGGCGCGGTGGCAGCGGTTGTGGATGCTGCCATCGATCCATTGCACGTCATCCCCCAGGATATAGCGCACACGGTCAATGCTGTGGATGGCCTGATCGATCAGAACGCCTCCTCCTTCGCGTGCCCAGGTACCCTTCCAGTCGCTTCCATTATAGTAGGAATAAGGCCGGTTCCATGTCAGCTGTGAACGTGCGGACAAAATTTTTCCAAAACGGCCAGCCTGCACCATGCTGCGCAGCGTTTCAACGCCCTGAATAAAGTGCGTTTGGAAAACAACGCACAGCTTAACGCCGGTTTCCTGCTGGACCCGGATCATTTCATCAGCCTGCTGCAGCGTGAGGGCAACGGGCTTTTCTGTCAACACATGCAGCCCTGCCCGCATGGCAGCAATGGCAACCGGTGCATGCAGGTCATGCGGCAAGCAGAGATGCACGGCATCGGCCCCGCAGGACAAAATGTCCGCGGGCTGGTCTGACCAGCGGCAGTGCAGCGTATCGGCCAGTTTTTGTGCTTTCTCTTTGTCCGGATCAACAACAAGCACCGGCTCGGCCAAATCCGGTGAGCACAAAATCGCATCCGCGTGCGTGGCGGAAATGCGGCCGCACTCGGCAATCGCAACCTTTAATTTTTGCATAAAATATTCCCCCGGCAAGTTGCCTTATCATGATGGAACACTGCGGATTCCCCGCGAAAAGCAGAAAAATTACCCAACCAGGGATTCCAGCAGTTCTTTGGCGGCAAGGATATCCTGCCGCTGCTGGTCACCGGAAATTTCGCGCTCAATGGTAATGGCCCCGTCATAGCCACAGGCCTTCAGCCCGGCAATCAGGCGCGGAAAGTTGACTTTGCCCTGCCCAAGGGGAACTTCCTGCCCCAGGTGGCGGCCATCGGTCGGGTAAAGACCGTCCTTGCCATGCACACCCATCACATACTGGCCGAAAACATCAAGGGCATCCACCGGGTTTGCCTTGCCATAAAGCAGCAGGTTGGCAGGGTCGAGGTTGACCCCCACGTTGCCGGTGCCGATATCTTCGATTGCGCGGCGGAGGGTGACAGGGGTTTCCTGCCCGGTTTCAAACAGGAACTTTTGGCCGTTTGCCAGGCAGCGTTTGGCAATCACGCGCAGGGAAGAGATCACCGCGGCGTAATTGGGATCATAAGGATTCTCCGGCATGTAGCCAGCATGGGTCACCAACTTGTCAACGCCGATCATTTTGGCAAAGTCCGAACCCTCCAGCAGCATTTCCATGCGGCGGAACCGGTAAGCCGTGGGCACAAAGGCCAAGGGTGAGCTGACCATCGTACAGGTCCCAGACACGGGGTCCCTCCCAGCCGCACCAGAAAGCGGTGATTTCGATGCCGTATTCCTGGGCTGCAGCTTTAACATTTTCTGCAACTGTTTTATTGAGCAGGGGGCGCTCCCAGATAACAAGCTGGCAGTTATCAAAGCCCATTGCACGGGCATCGGAAAACTTTCGTGCAACGTCATTTTCTTCAAAGAGCTGCACCATAACGCCGATTTTCATAATTGTATCCTCTTATTTTGTCAGATGTTGTGTTGGGAGATGTACGCTTTGGCGGCCTCCCACTCCTTGATGGCCTGGCGCACACTGCCCACTGCATCGCACAGCGGGGCACGCTGAACCGGGCGGTCATTGGTCAGGCATTCAATAAAATATTTCAGCTCTGCATAGTAGGGGCCAAGGTTCGTAATGTTGATGCCCGCCGCGCTGCTTTCGACCGAATATTCGGAAACAAGCTCCGGATACTCGATGGAGCCATCGGCGTGGTAAACTGCCAGCTTATGGGCTGCAAGGTTATCCCAAACAACAGTTGCCTTGGCAAAGCAGGCGCGGTACGCAGCCTGGAACGGCATTTTGGGTGAAACGTTCCAGGTGCCTTCCGCTGTGGCGAAAACAGGGCCGAACTGGTAGCAGGTAATGATCTGGTTGACCATGCCGCTTTCAAAAGCAGTTGCCCGGCAGGTAAAGCTGTCCGGCTCGCCCAGGGTCCAGCGCAGAAAGTCAAGGTCATGCACATGCAGGTCCAACACAACGCTGCCGCTCTTGGCTTCATCGTGGAACCAGTCTTCATAGCCCCAGGGCACATCGCTGCCAACACGCTGCATCACAATGGATTTTAAGGCCCCATAGGTGTTTTCCTTGCAGGCATCATACAAAAAGCGGTATTCGGGGGCAGAACGCAGCACCTGGCCAACCATGACTTTACGCCCGCTGGATTTTTCGGCATCCAAAAGTTTCTGGCAGTCCTCTTCTGTCAGGCAGACGGGCTTTTCAACAAAAACGTGCATGCCTTTCTGCAGGGTGGCAATAGCGTGGCGTGCATGTTCATAGCTGGGCAGGCAGATATCCACCATATCCAGCGTTTCGTGTTCCAGCAGCTCCTCGCCGTACTGGTAGCAGCGGGCCTGGGGCCAGAGCGCAGCAGCCTGGGTGAGCTTTTCCGGGCGGCAGTCCGCCAGGGCTACCACCTCGATGCCGTGGGTTTCAGAGAGGGCTTTCAGCGACAGATCGTGGGTGGTACCCATGCCGCCGCAGCCGATAAGACCTATTTTCATAAGACGATCCTTTCTGATGACAAATAACCATATAAAAAGCCGGAAGGGGATGGTTCCCCCTCCGGCGCATTGTATCAATCTTCCATCGCTTCGATGATGGGGTTGCCTTTGTCCTGAATGTTCTGCAAAGTGGTTTCCAGATCCTGGCTGCCCAGCATGTACAGCTCAGTTTCTGCGCTATAAATTTCGTCCACAGCGGTAAAGGTGGTCAGGTGGCTGCGGGTGCTGACCGGAGTCAGGTTGGGGTCGTTCCAGATGCGGATCATAGAATCCAGATCAAACAGATCTTCGTGGCCTTCAACCTTTTTCTGCAGGATGGCAGAGTTATCGGCACCGCGGACAGAGCTGGGGTTGAGCAGAATGCCGGTTGCATCGCTGCTGCCCAGGTAAGAGATCAGCTCAAAAGCAGCATCTTTGTTCTGGGAGTTTGCGTTCACAACGTAAATGCCGGAGTCGCCTTCGCAGCGGCCAGCTTCATTGTCCTTCCAACGGGGGAACGGAGCAAACGCAGTCTTGAAATCATGGGGGAAGTTCTCGGTGTTGGCAATGTCATTGACCATCCAGGAGCCGGTCAGCATCATGGCTGCCTTGCCCTGGAAGAACACATCACGGTAAGCAACGTTGGTAGCCTTGGCATCCGCATACGGCATCTGGTAGCCGTCATCTTCCAGCCCCTTGATGAAGGTCAGCCACTCACCGAATGCAGGGTCATCCAGGTTGGAAACTTTGCTGTCTTTCACATATGCGTTATCGTCCTTAACGCACCACAGGTTTTCGCGGCGGTACTCGGTCCAGGTGTGCATGTGGGAGCCATAGACCTTATCGGTGCCTTCGCCGTGGGTCAGCTTTGCAGCATACTCGGCATAGTCGTCCCAGGTCCAATCCATATCGGGAACATCCAGCCCGGCTTCATCCAGCATATCCTTGTTAAAGATAACGTAATAGATGCCCGGCGTGCCGGGGATGCCGTAATACGAACCGTCTACCGAGGTATCAATGCTGTAATACTCGCCGGGGTCTTTGCCCTCAGCGGCAAAGTAGCTGTCCAGCGGCTCCCAGAAGCCCTTGGCTGCACGGGAAGCGTACTGACCATAAGAGGGAAGGCACGTTACATCATAAGTATCACCGGAAAGCTGCAGCAAGTCAAGCTTTTTCAAAAATTCAGTCGAGTTGTTTTCGGTCTGGATCTCAACTTCAACTTTGATGTTGGGGTGGGATTCTTCAAAGGCGGCCAGGACATCATCCAGCTGATGGTCATAGGCAAGATAACGCAGCGTGACTTCTTCCGCCGGGGCCTGGGATTCCGCGGTGGAAGATGCAGTAGATGCAGCTTCAGAAGAAGCGGCCGTGGATGCCGGAGCAGATGCAGCAGAGCTGCCGCCGCAGCCGGCCAGCAGGGTAATACTTGCCATCAGGGCAGCAAGCGCAAGGGAAGCATTCTTTTTCATAATAGTCCTCCTGTTTTTGAATTGTGTTTATGGTTTTAGCATAAAGCTGCGTTACAACGGGAATGAAATGAAAACTTAGCCTTTGACAGCGCCGGAAGCAATGCCTTCCATAATGTTTTTTTGTCCAATCACAAAAAGGATGAGCAGCGGTACAATGGCGCAGACAGCGGCTGCCATCATTTGGGAGTAAAAAGCACCCGATTCCGAGGCAAACTGGCTCATGCCAAGCTGCAGGGTATACAACTTCTGGTCACTTAAAAAGATCAGTGCGGTCTGGTAGTCATTCCAGGTCCAGATAAAGCGCAGGATGCCCAACGTAACAAGGGCCGGGGTAGACATTGGCAGCATGATCTGCCAAAAAATGCGCCAGTAACCGGCACCATCAATTTTGGCGGCATCAATCAGCGCATCGGGGATACCGATCATGTGCTGGCGCAGCAGGAACACACCGTAAACGCTGAAAACCATCATCAGTACAATGCCCGCGTGGGTGTTCAGCAGGTGCAGCTCCTTCATCAGCATAAACTTGGGAACAATCGTCACCTGGTCCGGGATCATCATGGTAGCCAGGAAGAGGGCAAAAATCGCTTCACGGAATTTGAAATTGATCTTTGCAAAGGCGAACGCACCCATGGCGCTGATCAAAAGCTGAACAACGGTAACGATGACCGAAAGCTTGATGGTGTTCCAATAATAAAGGGGAAAATCGTATTTTCCGAACCAGACTTCTTTGTAGTTCTGGAAGTTGGGATTTTTGGGGATCCATTCGATCGGAAACGTAAACACATCCGATTCATACTTAAAGCTCGCCGAAATCATCCACAACAGGGGAAACAGCATGGTGACGGTGAGCAGCGCCAGTACCAGTGTCAGCAGGATGCGGGTGACCTGTGTCCGGCGCTTATAACTTTTTTCCATAACGCAAATGCCCTTTCCAGCAAACGCTGATGTTAGTCATAAGTGACCCACTTTTTCTGCCCGCGCATCTGAATCATTGTCACAACAAAAATCAGGGCGAACATAACCCAGGCCGCAGCGTTGGCGGTGCCCATCCGGTAGAATGTGAACGCTTCGCGGTAAATGTAAAATGCAATAACGGTTGTTGCGTTGCCAGGGCCGCCGCCTGTCAAGATCTTGATGGCGTCGAACACCTTGAACGAACCGATGATGCTCATGGTGGAGAGGAAGAAGGTCGTGGGGGAGATCATGGGGATGGTGACGTAACGGAATTTCTGCAATTCGTTTGCACCGTCGATCGTGGCAGCTTCGTAAAGGTCGTTCGGGATGGACTTTAATCCGCTGCTGAACACGATGGTGTTATAGCCAAGGCTCTGCCAGATGGAAAACAACATGACCAGCGCGAAGGCCCAGTGGGTATCCACAAACCACTTTGGGGTGTTCTGCACGCCAAGCGCCTGCAAAAACGCTGTGATGGGGCCATAAGAGGGCTGGAACACGACCTGCCACACAACGGCAGAAGCAACAATGCTGGAAATGTAAGGGATGAACACAAGAACTTTGAACAGCCCTGGTGCGTAAACATATTTGTTGATCAATACTGCGGTGATCAGGCCCAGCACAATTCCGATGGGAACGGTGACGGCGGCAAACAGGATGGTGTTGAAGAGGGAACGGGTGAACCATTCATCCTTGCCGCTCAACAGCTGGATGTAGTTTGTAAGGCCGTTGAACTTGATCCCTTTCAGGCCGGTCAGGAAATCCCAGCTGGTAAAGCTTAACCCAAGGCTTGCAATGATGGGGAACCCGACAAAAATGATAAACCCGATCAGGGATGGAGCCAAGAAAAGATACCCGGCAATGTTATCCCGCGCCTTTGTGGAAAGCGACCGGCGCTGTTTTGGTTTGGCTGTCACATCGCCACCTCCTTTTGATGTTTTAAGTATACCGGGTAAAGAAGTAAAAAAACATATCATATTTTTACCCAAAGTTTCAATTTCATGACTTTTCCGGTTATTTGGCGCAGGAAACAACGCAAAACAAAAGCAGCCGCAACAAGTACAAGCTGCTGCGGCTGCTGGAGAACGGGATGTGGAAACCAATGCAAATTACGGGAACGCGATGATACGGCAAAAAAATCACTGCCGCCGTAGATCTCCGGGGGAGCGGTTGGTTTCGCGCTTATAAAACGTGGAGAAATATTGGCTGTTTGCAATGCCGATGGCTTCCGCAATGCGGTCCATGGGCAGCTTGGTATTTTCCAACAGATACGTTGCTTTGCGGATGCGTTGTTGGATGACAAAATCAGAAAATGTTAAGCCGACTTCCTTTTTGAACTGGCGGGAAAAATAGCTGCTGTTTTTATGCACCAGCATGGCGGCCAGTTCCAGGTTGATATCCTCGCTCAAATGCGAATTGATATATTCCACAACATAGCGCACATCTTTGCTTGGCGGGCTGCCCTGTGCCCAAAGTGTTTCACTGAGCTGGTCAAGCAGCATTTCTACCTGGCGGTAGCAGGCTTCCGCGGTCAAGCCGTCAATGGCGGTGTGGGCCAGCCACTGGTCGCTGTATTGTGAAACGACCTGGATCTGCGTAACGAACTTATCAAGGAAAGTGCGGACCTCCTGCGGGGCGGGGCGTGCTGCCAACAGTTCGCGGTAGATGCGTGCAAATGCGGTGCGCAGCCCCGGCAGGTCAAACAGCAGCTCCTGTAATTCACTCAAGGTTTCGTCAGGGATCGGCTGATTGGTGACCGGCGGGCAGATGTTTTCTTCCAACAGGACGGCGTCAGAATAAAACAGCCGATCCCGCAGGCTGTCCAACCGCTCCAACTCCTTTTTCAAGCCCGAAAAGTCAACCGGACGGCAGCCGGCAATCATATAAAGTTCGGTATGGAAATGCTGCATAAAATCATGGCGGACATGTTCCAACTGATTTTTCAGTTTGGTGCGGGCGGAGGCAGTGGAAGCAGAACCGTCCCATAACAGGAAACAGACGGCATCATTCCACTGGAAAGCAAAACTGGTGTTCCAGCCCAAAAGTTCCTGTGCCACATTCATCACCGCGTAACGGATCAGGGCGGATTCCTCGGCAGAAAGGTTAGAGGTACCATGGGAAAGGAACGCGACCGTCACCGTAAAAGCCCCCTGCGGCAGGGTAATGCCGTAAAGCGGCGCACGCGCCACAAGAGCGGTGCTTGCGGCGGGGGTGTTCAAAATCGTGCGGATGACGTTTTCACGGAAATGCTCGCGGTTTTTATATACCTCGGTCGAAAGATCCTGCAGGGAATCATTTTGCCGCCGCGCCTGCTCAGCCTTTTCGCGGGTGCGGAGCATTGCCTGTTGGAACTTGGCATCGGTCAGGGTGTATTTTACCAGGTAATCGTCCACGCCAAGCTGGATGCCCTCCTGCGCGTAATAGAAATCCTCGTGGCAGGTGATCAGCAGGCAGCGGAGCGCAGGGCAAAGCTGCCGTGCCTGCGCAATCAGCTCCAGACCATCCATATCGATCATGGTAATGTCTGTTGCCAGAATATCGACTGGCGTTTTCTGCAATAGCTCCAGCGCTTCCACACCGTCCTCGGCAAGGCCTGCAACCTGCCAATCGGCACCAAGAGCCAGCGTCATGCGGCGCATGCTTTCCAGCATTTCAATATCATCATCGACAAGCAGAACGTTCATGAGTGGCTCTCCTTTATGGGTACAGTGTTCTCTGAAATGGCAAACGGCAGCGAAAGCTCCGCGGCGGTGTAGGTATCGCCGATCGAATAAAGTTCAAGGTCGGCTTTTTCACCGTAATACAGCTGGATGCGCCGCTTAATGTTTTCCAGCCCGATTCCGGAGAAGGAATCGGAACTGTGGCGGCGGGCGGGGGAGGGTGCCGCCTGATGCAGCATACCACCGTTGTCTACGATCATAATGTGTACACCATCCGGTTCGGTTACGGCGGAAATGCAGATAACGCCATCTGCAACAGCAGCTTGGGCAGCAAGAATTGCTCCAGCGTAGGCTCGATCTGATAAAAAGTATCAAAGTGCATGGAGGTACGCATGAGCATAATGTTCTGGTAATATTGCAGCGTCTGCAATTCTTCCCAAAGGGGCAGCAGCTCATCCCCCTTGACCAGGGTCATCCGCAGTAGGCCGGATAAGGCCAGAATCATATCCTGTGCCTTTTGGTTATTGTTGTTCTGGATGGCATAACGGACCGTGTTCAGAGTGTTGAACAGAAAATGCGGCCGGATCTGGGATTGCAGTGCCTGAATTTCCGTTTTGCGTTTTTCCTGTTCTTTCTGGATGTTGGCGGCCATCAGTTCACGGATGTTTTCCTGCATCACGCGGAAACTGTACTCCAGTACCAACACCTCATTGCGGCCGTGCTGGTCACTATCATTGGCTAAAGCTGTGTATTCGCGCTCCGACATTTTTTCGCTGAGCCGCACCAGCGGGCGGGTGATGCTGTTGGAAATTGTTCGGGCAATCATGCGCTCATGACCACGACCGCAATCAGGTCAAGCAAAAGCAAGCGGCGGGCCACCATCCAAAGCTGGCTGTCAATATCGCTGGTGTTCATTTTGTCGTACACTGTGCCGTTAAAGCTGTCCAGTTTCTCGCAAAACAGGTAACTATCATCAATGCGTATGGATTTTCCGCTTTGCGGCAGGCTGCTGCCATGGGTAAAGCTGGAAAGATCCTGCCCAATCAGGGAAGCATCGGGAGACATAACGATCTTACCGGTCTCATCGGCCAGAACGCGTGTGTGGTATTCTTCGTCGCCAACTTCCAGATAAGGGGTCATGTACTGTGTGCGGATCAGCATCAGAACCAGGGCACTGTATTGCGCATCCGGGGAACGAACGGGCATGGCAATGCAGTAGACGTTATCTGCCGGCTGTGCCGAAAGTGGATTGGGCAGATACGCTTTGATCGGGCTCCGGCGCGGTACGCTGCCAAGCGAAAACCGTGCCATATAGTCCGCATAAACTTGCTGCAAAAATGTGTTGCCGGGGTGAGAAAACGAATCTCCATTATAAATCAGGGTGCCGTCTGCCGTCAGCATGGCAATGCTGGCGGGTTTGTTGACAATGGAATATGTATAGTTGGAGAGCAGGTCCTTCAGGGTGTTCATGGCATGGATAACTTCCACCTGGCTGCCGCTGTACAGGGTGCCCACATTTTCCTGAATGCGTTGGTCGATGGATATGCCCACCACTGCCGTGGTGGAACTGGCAAACAGTTCGTCAATGCGGTTTGCCATGATTTCAGTCGTGCTCTGGTTGGTTTCGCAAATGCGCTGGGTCAGGATGTGGCGCAGCGTGATGAAACTGACAACAAAGGAAAGGGTGCCAATGCCGATGATGCCCACCACCAGCAGCACCATGATTTTCTGCCGGATACTGGACCGCTCAACCCAACGATGGAAATAATTTGTCATTATTGCACACCCTTTTTACACCTGTTTTATCTGATTATAAGAAAAAACAACACATAATACAATGATTTTATAAAAACACCCCAAAAACGGAACCGTCTGAAGCAGCAAACAGTGCCGCAGAAAACCTTTTAGATGTATGGGAAGCGCTAAATGCGGCCGTTCGATAGAATAACTGCGGTGCCTGCCAACAAAAACAGACGCGGCTCATCATCACTTTGATAACATCATACAGAAAAGCCGAAAAAGCAGGTTCACACGGAACCTGCTTTTTCGTAAATATAGAATTACGCCTTGGGGTATGTTTCGGGAATCCAAACCCGCATCTCGCCCTCGCCGCGGTTGCCCCATGCGTAGTAGGGAACAAACGTTCCCTGCACCGGAACACCAACGGAAGGCTGCTCGGCGTACAGGGAATCATTCGGCAAAGACTGCCGCTGCATGGCGGCTTTTAAAAGAACCATTCCGCTCAGGGGGCCATCCGGCTGAACAAATGTTTCGATTTCCGCATCGCGGGGAAGCGTGAGGCACTGCAAAAACGCGGCGTTGTCAACTTCTTCCATGCAATACACGATTGGCCCGCGCATCAAAGCGGTGCATCCAACATCGGCGCGAACTTTCGGATTGGCGTAGACCCGGCGCACCGCTATCGGGAACTGCATACGCAGGATGTCATGGGTGCCCCATTGGCGCGTAATGTAGAGATACCCATCCTTGAGTTCATAGGAGCAGGGGGCACCATTCAGCTGCAGGTGGACATCTGCAGCCGACACATAGCCAGAAAGATGAACGGCCAGCGTATAGGGGGCGGTTGCCGTACCGTGCAGGGTCCATGTAATTTCCCCCTGCCAGGGATAGCTGCTTTCCACTTCGACGGTCAGCTTTTCAAACTGCGCTCGCTGGCTCATCAGCAGGTGGCAATACAGCGTATCGTCCGTTTCCGTCCAGCCGTACTGGGCAAGGGAGGTAATCATGCGTGCCAGATTGGGCGGGCAGCAGGCGCAGGCATACCAGCCGGGACGCTGAGGCTTGACATGCTGATACCCTGTCCGTGTACCACTGATTCCCGGAACACTTTCCAACGGATTTACATAAAAGAAATGTGTGCCGTTCAGCGCCATACCGCTGATGGTTCCGTTATACAGTTCGCGCTCCATAATGTCGGCATATTCACCCTTGGGTTCCATATCCAGCATCCGTTTGGCAAAAAACACCATCGCAACGGAAGCGCATGTTTCGTTATAGCAAGTGTCGTTCGGAAGATCGTAGGCAAAAGAGAATGCTTCGCCATCCGCGGTAGCACCAATGCCGCCTGTTACAGACATTTTGCGGCGCGTGATGTCGTTCCACAGCGTTTTGCAGGCATGGTACAGGCGGGGATTCTTTTCCAGTCTGGCAAGCTCGGCCATGGCACTGTACAAATAAGCGGCGCGGACAGCGTGGCCGATGGCTTCTGTCTGTTCATATACGGGGGCGTGTGCCTGCATATAGACGGCGTCACTGCGGTAGTTGGGGTCATATTCGCGGCGGTGTGCCCAGCCGCGGCGGGCATTTTCTTTGGTGAAATAGTCGGGGTTCTTGCCGCGCTGCTCCACAAAGTACAGAGCCTGCTCTTTATACTTTTCTTTGCCGGTGGCAGCATAAAGGCGCAGCAAACCAAGCTCAACTTCCGGGTGCCCGGGGATGCCAGGCTCTTTTCCCGGTTCTGTTCCGAATTTCTGGATGATGAGATCCGCCATCCGTTCCATAACATGCAGCAGCTTGTCTTTTCCGGTGGCTTTATAATACGCGGCCGCAGCCTCCATCATATGCCCCGCACAGTACAGCTCGTGGCAGTGTTCCAGATTCTGCCACTTCCGTTCGGGATATTCGATTGTGAAGTAGGTATTCAGATATCCATCCGGCTGCTGCGCTTTGGCAATAATATCGATGATTTCGTCCGCACGTGCCTCCAAAGCGCTGTCGGGGCGCAGGCAGAGGGAATAAGCGACGCTCTCCAGCCATTTGGCAACATCACTGTCCTGAAAAACCGCACCGTAAAAATGCCCCTCTTTCAGGCCGGCCGCGATGCGGAAGTTCTCAATGGCATGGCTCTTTTCAACGTCGGGCATCTCGTCGTTCAGAACCTTTTCCTGATAAGGGATCATGGTGTCAATTACAAGATTCCGGAGTGGTGTCCAAAAGGAATCCCTGATTTGGATGCGGTGCAGAGGGAAATTTTCGGTATCCATAAGAATCACCTCATATCATTAAAATACTGCGGAAACACTTGCGTGTTGTTTGGTTTTATCATATCATATCGGTAGAAATAGAAAACCCATAAAATGATATAAAAGGTGGACAAATACAAGATGCTGTACACGAAAGTGCCGGCGGACAAGGCGCTGAAATTTGAAAGCTGCGGCAACCTGGTCAGCGAGGACGGTTTCCGCCACATGCGCCGCACGCTGGACTCGTATGAGTTTATCCTTGTTGTGGAAGGAACGCTGTTCCTGACCGTGGAAGGCGAGGAAAAGGCCGTTGCACCGGGGCAGTTCCTTTGTATCTTTCCGGGGCAGACCCACGGCGGCAGCCGCCCCAGCCGCGGCAGGCTTTCCTTTTTCTGGGTGCATTTTCTGCCGGATTCGGCGGAAACCTGCTGCGTGGCCGTGGAGGACTTGCACCAAGCCGCAGAACTGGAAACGCAGCCGCAGTATTGGCTGCCGCAGTGCGGCACGGCGGCAGAAAACAGCCGGGTTCAAGTGCTGTTTGGTCAACTGCTGGACATTGCGCGGCGCAGCAGTTACAACGCGCCGCTGTGCAGCTATGCGCTGAGCACGATGTTGCTGGAACTGGACGATGAGCTGATGGCAGCGGCACGGCATACGGCATCGGTACCCGCGGCGCAGCTGGCACAGTGGCTGCAAGTGAATTACGATACCAAGCTTTCCGTGCCGCAGATCATGGCGCAATTCGGCTATCATCCAGCGTATCTGGCAGCATTGTTCCGCAAACAGACGGGGCAAACCGTCACAGAATACCTGAATCGGCAGCGCATCCGCGTGGCGCAGAAACTGCTCACACAGTCTGCCCCCATGACCATGCAGATGATCAGTGAACAGGTTGGGTTTTCGGATGTAAAATACTTTCATCGCATGTTCAAGCGCTATGTCGGCATAACCCCAACGGCCTTCCGAATCGCCTTTTGCGAGAAGCACGAAAACCGCGCGTAGACACTGCTTCCCGCTTCCATCCGCAAATGCCGGAAAGCAGCTGCGCCCCGGACGTTGAAATTTTCAACATCCGGGGCGCTTTTTGTTGCAAAGTAGAAAGTCTTTTTATCATTATGCAGTAGATTTTATATAGAAAATACAGTATAATCGAATCAGAACTTATACCTCATGGAGAGAGTTTCAAAATAAATGTTCTTTCAGATGGGAGTTGAAATCATTGACAAAAATCATTCATTGTGCAGACCTGCATTTGGATTCTCCGATGGAGACCCACATGACAGAGGAACAAGCATCGACCAGGAACACCGAAATTATTCACTCCTTTCTACGATTGACAGAGTATGCTGCCAAGAATGATGTGCAGGTTGTCATCATTGCGGGTGATATGTTTGACAGTGAACGCATTAAAGTCCGAACTGTGGACGAAATTCTTGATGCTATGCGGCGAACGCCTAAAGTGGACTACCTGTATCTTGCAGGTAACCATGATGAGGCTGCGCATGCATTCGACGACCATGATATACCGGACAACTTGAAAACCTTTGACGAGGAATGGAAAACATTTATATATGACGGCGTTGCCGTCTCCGGCATCAAGATTTGCGAAGCTAACGCGCATACCCTCTACTTAAATGTTCCGCATACAGATGGTGCGGTCAACATCGTTACGCTGCACGGCCAAGCTGGGTCCACTTCCGGCATAGACCAAGTAAATATATCCCAACTCAAAAACAGAGGAATTGACTATCTGGCATTGGGCCATATCCATGCCTATGTGGAAAAGCCGTTGGACAGCAAAGGCGTCTATTGCTATTCCGGATGTTTAGAAGGCCGCGGCTTTGACGAATGCGGACCGAAAGGCTTTGTTCTGCTTACCGTAGATTCCGGCCACATCCAACGTGAATTTGTGCCGTTTTCCTGCCGACAGCTCCATCGTATTTCGGTCGATATCACAGGTTTGACAAAAAATTCCGAGATCGGGCAAAAGATGAAAGAAGCCACACTGAGCATTTCCTCGGACGATATGGTCGAATTTCTTCTTTCCGGCGGGGTAGACCCTACGGCCAATATTGCCGTATCTTACCTGCAGAACCTCATAAAGAGAGACTTTTTCTTTTCCAAGATCAAGGACGAAACACACATGGCCATCAACCCGGAGGACTACAAGAACGATATTTCGCTGAAAGGCGAATTTATTCGATTGGTATTAGCCTCTGATGCAAGTGAGGAAGACAAAGCAGCTATTATCCGCACGGGTATGCAGGCACTGATGGGAGAGGAGATTACGCTATGAAACTGATTAGATGTCATATCGAAAATTTTGGCGTTCTTTCCGATTTTAATTTTACCTTTTCCGATGGTCTGACCACGATCTGTCAAAATAACGGCTTTGGAAAGAGTACCTTTGCAGCCTTTATCAAAGCCATGTTCTACGGGTTCCCTCGTACAGGTCCGCAAAATATCGTAGAAAACGAACGCAAGCGCTATGAACCATGGCAAGGCGGAAAGTATGGCGGCTATCTTGAATTTGAAACGCAGGGCATTAGCTACCGTGTCACACGTTACTTCGGCAAGCCGGCCGCGAAAGACACATTTTCTCTGCTGGATTTAAATACCCGCCAGTCAAGCACAGCATTTTCAGAAAAGCTCGGTGAGGAACTGTTTCGACTGGATGCAGATTCTTTCGCCCGCAGTACCTATGTTCCGCAGTTATCGGCAAGTAATATGGAAGCCACGACCTCGATCCGAACCAAACTGAGCAACCTGGTGGACGATACCAATGACCTCAGCAACTACGATACCGCCGAGAGAAAACTACGCGACTACCGCACAAAGTTCAGCGCATACCGCGGCGATGGAGGGTCCATCAACCAACTCCGTAGAAAATACCTTACCCTTGAAAATCAGAAAAATCAAGCAGAACGTCAAAAGCCAAGATTGCGGGAAGTCGTAGCAGATATTGAACATTTGAACGGTGAAAAGGCTCGTAAAACAGATGCTGTAAATACCCGGCGCGAGGAAATTCGGCTGGCATCAAGCCAAAAAGCGCGTCAAATCAGTCAAAAACAGTTTAACGATTTGCGTATGGATGTTGCCAAGCATCAGCAGTATCTGCAAGAGATGGATAGCAACTATCCGGCAGGCTATCCCACTCCCGAAGAAATCAAAGAACAACGCGAGAACCTAAGCATCATTCAGCAGGAAACCCGGAATTTACAGTCACTGAACCTCAGCGATGCGGACAAAAAAGTGACAGATACGGAACAGCAGTGGTTTGCAGATACGAATAGAACATCCTCGGATATAGACCGTTGCGACCAAGACTGCAAAGAACTGGAGAATGTCTCTGGGAAAATAACATCTCAGATGTTACCGGAAGAACTGGAACGGTTGGATGCATTGTCTGAAAAGTTTGCGACCGAAGCCCCTACGGAAGCAGAATTACAAGCCTGCATGGCCGCTGCGGATGATTTGAATGACGCGCAGCGGCAGCTGAATGATCTTTCAGTTTCCGCAGAAAGTCAAAAATGTCTTGCACAGCTGGAAGAACTGTTCAGCTGTGGGGTTCCGGACGATAGCATCCTGACTGACTGCGAAAATGCACAACACGACCGTGATGTGTTAATCCACAACCGCTCGGTATACGCTTTCTCTGAAAACGAACAGAAACAATACGATGTTCTGAAACGCACTTTTGCATCGGGTGTGCCTACGGAAAAGGAAATCCAGGACAAGCAAAACGATAGCCGACGTATTGCAGAACTCACAGCCAAGAAAAATACACAAACAACCATCCTACAGCAGGCGCCTGCGCAGGAAGGGCCACCAGCATCGAAAACACCGCTTCTCTTTGGCGGCGCAGGTGCAGCATTCCTGGTTTTAGGCATTGTTTGCTTTGTGATGAATCTCTCAGTCCCCGGCATCATTCTTCTCGTTGTCGGCTTTGTGGCTTTGCTTGCTGCATTTTGGCTACACACTCAATCCATGGTCAACAGCCAAAACCAAAGCACTGCTTCCATCATTACGGCGAGTGCAATTTCTGATGAAGAAAATCAAGAACTTTATAATTTGCAGCGTTCACTTAATGATTTTCTGCTGCGTTTTTACGACAGTGCCACGGAACCTGATAATAAGTTAGCGCACCTGCTGTCTGATGGGAAAACCTATATAGATTTGAAGTCAAAAAAGGCCTCTATTGAGGACGAGCTGCAAAGAATTGATGCGGAAATTGAAGCGAAAAACCGGGATATTCGGGCTGTGTTTGACCAATATTTCCCCCACACCGCTTACCGGAACGATTTTATACATGTATTACGCGAAGGCCGCCGCAAATATCAGGAGCTGACAAATGAGGCCCAAAAAGTAACAGCGAAGCGTAAAGAGCTGAATGAGAAAATTGAAAACTACCGCGCCCAAATCATTCCTGTACTGCAGAAGTATTATCTTGCCGAGCTTCCCCGTGATCTGCGTCAAGGGGTCCGTGAACTGAACGACGAAGCCAAGACTTATCAGGAACTTACGGATAAGAAGAAAGCGATGCTGGAGGGTAATGCAAAATACCAGGAACGCGCAAATGAGCTGACTAAGGAGATTCGCAGGATTTTGCTTGCTTACAGCGCTTTGGATGAGGCCCTGCTGTATGACGTTTGTCTCCAAAATCTTCGGAAACGATTCGATAACTATAGGGAAGCAAGAGAACGCGTTGACCGCTATACACAGGACTTTGAAAGTGCATCATCCCGAAAGAATCAGGCCAATGCATCAGTCGAACAGTTCCTAAAGAAATATCGACTTTCCGGAAACACACCGGAAAACCTGATTGATTATGCCGCCGAGGATATACAGGGCCGTGACAATGCCAAACAGCGCCTTGAAGAAGCACAGCAAAAGTTGATGACTTTCCTGAAAGAAAATCCCGGCATTGAGCATGATGATACCGGAATTGATGCAGAACTTCCTGATCCGGAAGTTTTGCAGACATCCGAAAAGCACCTCCAGACACAAATTGATGACATTGATCAGAAACTGCGGGGACTGCGCCAGGAGCGTGATCTCATTCGTCGTTCTGTCGAGAAGATTCCTGACTGGGAGGACAGCATGGCACGCCTTAAAGCCGAACAGGAAGAGGACGAAAAGAAATGCGCTCTTACCGATCAAACACTCGCCCTGCTGGGCCAGGCCAAGGATAACCTTGCCAACAGCTATGTCGGAAAAGTTGAGCGCGGATTTGAGCGCTACGCCAACACCCTTATGGGCGATCAGATCGGCGATGTCATGGTCGATAAAGACTTGCACCTTCACATTGACGAGAAAGGAGCAGCCCGCGAGGTTGGCAGTTTCAGTACAGGTACAATAGATTGCATCATGCTGTGTATGCGATTATCACTTGTGGACGCGCTGTTTGGTGAAGAAAAGCCGTTTTTGATCCTTGATGACCCATTTGTAAATCTGGACGATGAACACACGAAACGCGCGCGGCAAATGCTCGACAAAATCGCACAGGATCATCAGGTGATATATCTGGTCTGCAACACAAGTCGGCAATAATACATTGTCAAAAGATTGCGCAAACGCCCCCGCCCAAACAAGACTTTGTTGGGCGGGGGCGTTAATTTTGCTCTTTTGTTTATCTTTTCCCCAATCGGTACTTGAAATCATCATAGCCGAAGGATACGATGCTGCGGGTGGTGCCGCTGGCGGTGCGGGCAAGGATGGCGGGCAGGGGCATGCCGTTGAAGGTGTTGTTTTTGCAGGTGGTATAGATCGCCATATCGCCGAACACCAGCAGATCCCCCACGCGGGGAACGGCATCCATGCCGTAATCGCCGATGACATCCCCGGCCAGGCAGGTCGGCCCGGCAAGGCACACGGTGCAGGGCTTTTCGCCCGGTTCGGCGGCGGCAAACAGCGGCGGGCGGTAGGGCATTTCGATCACATCCGGCATATGGCAGGCGGCGCTGGCATCCAGAATGGCAATAGTGGTATCGCCGTTCTGCACCACATCCAGTACGCGGCTGAGCAGGAAGCCGGCGTTCAGGGCGCAGGCTTCGCCGGGTTCCAGATAGACCGTAACGCCCCATTCCTGCTGGGCGCGGGTGATGCAGCGTTCCAGCGTGGCGATATCGTAACCGGGGCGGGTGATATGGTGCCCGCCGCCGAAGTTGAGCCACTGCATCCGGGGCAGCAGGTCGCCGAATTTTTGCGCCACAGCGTCCAGCGTTGCGGCCAGCGCATCGGAGTCCTGCTCGCACAGGGTATGGAAGTGCAGGCCATCCAGCAAATTGGGCAGCGCAGGATCCGCCGTTACTGCGGCATCCCACTGGGCGCGGGTGGTGCCAAGGCGGCTGCCGGGGGCGCAGGGGTCATAAATGGCGTGGCCATCCTGGGTGGAGCATTCCGGGTTGATGCGCAGCCCCACGCTTTTGCCCGCCGCCTTTGCGGCGGGGCCGAACTTGGCCAGCTGGGCGGGGGAGTTGAAGACGATATGGTCCGCATAGTGCAGCAGCTCATCCATTTCGTCCGCACGGTAGGCTGCACAGAACACATGGACTTCCTTGCCGGGCATCTCCTCCGCACCCAGGCGGGCTTCAAACAGGCCGCTGGCCTCAGTCCCGGCCAGGTGCGGTGCCAGCAGGGGATAGCAGTCATAATTGCTGAACGCTTTTTGAGCCAGCAGCACCTTGCAGCCGGTGCGCCGGGCCAGGCCGCCCAGGATTTCCGCGTTGCGGGTCAGGGCTGCTTCGTCCAGCAGGTAGCAGGGGGTGGGCAGTTTTTCCAGTTCCGGCGGGATGGTTCCGCCGAGTGCCGCAAAAGGCGGCCGTGTATCCCGCTGGTTCATCAATCCACCAGCACGGGGTTATGGTTTTCGCTGCGGGGCAGGCCGTACTTATCCAGCGCATCCAGGAACGGATCGGGGTTGAACTCCTCAACGGTATAGACGCCGGGCTTGGTCCATTCGCCGGTCAGCATCATCAAAGCGCCGCACATGGCAGGCACGCCGGTGGTGTAGCTGATGGCCTGGCTGCCGACTTCACGGTAGCATTCCTGATGGTCGCAGACGTTATAGATATAGTAGGTCTTATCCTTACCGTCCTTTTTGCCGGTAAAGATGCAGCCGATGTTGGTTTTGCCCTTGGTGCGGGGGCCCAGGCTGGCGGGGTCCGGCAGCAGAGCTTTGAGGAACTGGATGGGTACGATCTCCTGGCCGTTAAAGTTGATGGGGGTGGTGGAGAGCATGCCCACATCCTCCAGGCAGCGCATATGGTCCAGGTAGCTCTGGCCAAAGGTCATAAAGAAGCGGATGCGCTTGACGTCCGGCAGGTTCTTGCCCAGGGATTCAATTTCCTCGTGGTGCAGCAGGTACATATCCTTCTGGCCGACCTGGTCAAAGTTATATTCCCGCTTGATGCTCATAGCCGGGATCTCGACCCACTTGCCATTTTCCATATAGCTGCCGGGGGCGGAAACTTCGCGCAGGTTGATCTCCGGGTTAAAGTTGGTGGCAAAGGCATAGCCATGGTCGCCGCCGTTGCAGTCCAGGATGTCAATGGTATCGATGGTGTCGAACTCATGCTTGGCAGCGTAAGCGCAGTAAGCCTGGGTAACGCCCGGATCAAAGCCGCAGCCCAGCAGGGCGGTCAGGCCGGCATCCTCGAACTTTTTCTTATAGGCCCACTGCCAGCTGTAGTCAAAATAGGCGGAAAAGCCTGCTTCCTTGCAGCGCTTTTCATAGATGGCGCGCCATTCCGGGTCATCGGTGTTTTCCGGCTCATAGTTGGCGGTATCCATATAGTTGACGCCGCAGGCCAGGCAGGCATCCATGATGGTCAGGTCCTGATAGGGCAGGGCAATGTTCATGACGAGGTCCGGCTTGTAGCTGTTGATGAGGTCGCACAGCTGCTGCACATCATCGGCATCCACCTGGGCGGTGGTGATTTTGGTTTTGGTGTTGGGGGCCAGCTTTGCCGCCAGGGCATCGCACTTGGACTTGGTGCGGCTGGCAATGCACAGCTCGGTAAAAACATCGCTGACCTGGCAGCACTTGGAGATGGCGACACTGGCCACGCCGCCGCAGCCGATAACAAGAACTTTGCTCATGATGGTACTCCTTTATGTTTTATTTTTGAATGTATGGTGTACAGATCTTCACTCAATCCAGCGCCAGCAGCAGCTCACGCAGCACTTTGCAGGCAGTTGCGGTGGAAACGCCGCTCTGGTCCAGCATGGGGGCCAGCTCGTTCACATCCGCGCCGATGATGTTTGCCTTGGTTACGGTGCGGATGGCCCCCAGCAGCTGCAAAAAGCTGACACCGCCCGCTTCGGGGGTGCCGGTGCCAGGGAATGCCGACGGGTCCAGGCAGTCAAGGTCGATGGTCAGGTAGACCGGCACGTTTGCCTGGCACAGCCAGGCGGTCAGTTCCTGCAGGCCGGTGAAATCGAACTTGTGCAGATCGGTATGGCGGGCGGCAAACTGGAACTCTTCCCGGTCACCGCTGCGGATGCAGAACTGGTGGATGCGGCCATCGCCCAAAAGGTCATGGCAGCGGCGCAGCACGCAGGCATGGCTGAGCTGTGCGCCGAGGTAATCATCCCGCAGGTCGGCGTGGGCGTCAAAATGGACGATGTGCAGGTCCGGGTATTTTTTCACAGCAGCCCGCACAGCCCCCAGCGTGACGAGATGTTCGCCGCCCAGCAGCAGCGGCAGCTTGCCATCCCGCAGGATCTCTGCCGCGCGGGATTCAATATCCACCAGAGCGCTTTCGCTGGAGCCGAAGCAGAGTTCCATATCTCCGCTATCAAACACGTTGCAGTCGGTCAGGTCTTTATCCTGATAGGGACTGTAGGTTTCCAGGCCATAGCTTTCATGGCGGATGGCGGCGGGGCCAAAGCGCGCGCCGGGGCGGTAGCTGGTGGTGGAATCAAACGGTGCGCCGTACAGCACAATGCCGGCGGTGCGGTAGCTGCTGTCACAGCCGATAAAATTTTCTACATTGCGGTGCAGCATCAACGGTCCTCCACTTCGCGCAGCATCTCTTCCAAGAATGCCGGCAGGTAAAATGCCCCGACATGCAGCCGGGTGGTGTAATAACGGGTGCGCATGTTCAGCGAATTCCAGGCATCGCCGTCCATATCATTGATGGGGTGGTATTTTTTGCTGGCAAAGCCGAACAGCCAGTAGCCCGCGGCAAAGGTGGGAATGTGCGCCTGATACACCTTGCTGATGGGAAAGGTGCTGGCAATGCGCTTGTGGCTGCGCTGCATGGCGGTGGCATCCTCGGCATAAAAAGGGCTGCCCTGCTGGTTTACCATAATGCCGTCATCGCGCAGGGCGTTATAGCAGTTGCCGTAAAATTCGCGGGTGAAAAGCCCCTCCGACGGGCCGAACGGGTCAGAGGAATCCACAATGATGAGGTCATACTCATCCTCACACTTGCGGATGAACTTGAGGGCGTTCTCGTAATAGATATGCACGCGGCGGTCATCCATACGGCAGGCGTTGCCGGGCAGGTAGGCGCGGCAGGCTTCGATAACCTGGGGGTCCATTTCCACCAGGTCGATGCGCTCCACACGGTCATAGCGGGTCAGTTCCCGCACAACGCCGCCGTCGCCCGCGCCGATGACGAGGATATCTTTTGCGCTTCTGTGCACCGACATCGGCACATGGGTGATCATTTCATCGTAAATGAACTCATCGCGCTCGGTCAGCATAACATTGCCGTCCAGCGTAAGCACCCGGCCAAATTCCGGCGTTTCAAAAATATCAATGCGCTGGTAGTCGCTCTGTTTGGAATAGAGCTGGCGGTTGACCCGGATGCTGTGCTTTACATCGGGGGTATGAAATTCCGAAAACCACATTTCCATTGTGCAAACCTCCTTCTTAATGTGTATCTGAAAACAAAGAAAATGACGGATATTTCGCAAACACAAGCAGGATTTAAGGCAAAGAGCCGCAGGAATCCTTTGTGGATTCCAAGGCTTTTTAACGCAAAATCCGGCTGTGTTTGTAGCAATAGACTAAATTTTCGACTTTTCAGATACACCCTAGACCAGAACGTTCAGGCGCAGAATGTCCGGATCTTCCGGGCCGGTCATGCTGCAGCCTTTGGCTTTGGCGTATTCGATATAATCCAGGATCTCGGCGGTAATGCGCTCGCCCGGCGCCAGGATGGGGATGCCCGGCGGGTAGCACATAACGAACTCGCTGCAGACCATGCCTTCCGTTTCGCGCAGGGGCAGGCTCTTTTTGGGGGCATAGAATGCTTCCTGCGGGCTGGCGGCAACTTCGGGGTCAATGTATTCCTGGCTCAGCAGGCCCGCACCATCGGTATGGTAGCGGCGCTTGATCTCGGCCAGAGCACTGACAAGGCGTTCCACCTCCTGCGGGCGGTCGCCGATGGAAAGATAAGCAAGGATGTTGCCGATATCACCAAATTCGATCTGGATATCATATTCATCGCGCAGGATATCATAAACTTCGATCCCCGCAAGGCCGATATCCAGCGTGTGAACGCTGAGTTTTGTTGTGTCAAAGTCAAAAACGGAGTTGCCGTTGCAGAGCTCTTTGCCAAAGGCGTAATAGCCGCCCACGGCGTTGATCTCCTCCCGCGCGTACTCGGCCATATCGGCCACCTGGTGGAACACCTGGCGGCCGCGCAGGGCCAGGTTGCGGCGGGAGATATCCAGGCTGGACATCAGCAGATAGCTGCCGGAGGTCGTCTGGGTCAGGTTGATGATCTGCCGCACATAGCCCGCGTGGACGTTGGGGCCGGTCAGCAGCAGGCTGGACTGGGTCAGGCTGCCGCCGCTTTTGTGCATGGAGACTGACGCCATATCCGCCCCGGCTGCCATGGCGGAAACCGGCAGCCCGCCGCCGAAGTAAAAGTGGGTGCCGTGGGCTTCATCGGCCAGGCAGAGCATCCCGGCATCGTGGGCCATCCGCACAATGGCGCGCAGATCGCTGCAGATACCGTAATAGGTGGGGTTGTTGACCAGGACCGCCACCGCGTTGGGGTGTTCGGCAATGGCTTTGGCCACCTGTTCCCGCTTCATTCCCAGGCTGATGCCGAGCCGCTGATCCACTTCGGGGTTGACGTACACCGGCACAGCGCCGCAGAGCACCAGCGCGTTCAGCACGCTGCGGTGCACGTTGCGGGGCAGGATGATCTCATCCCCGCGCTTGCAGGCGGTCAGCACCATGCTTTGCACCGAGCTGGTGGTGCCGCCCACCATCAAAAACGCGTGGGCTGCGCCGAACGCATCGGCGGCCAGTTCTTCCGCTTCGCGGATGACGGATACCGGGTGGCAGAGATTATCCAGCGGTTTCATGCTGTTCACATCCACCCCAACGCACTGCTGGCCCAAAAAGGCGGTCAGCTCCGGGTTGCCGCGGCCCCGCTTATGGCCGGGCACATCAAAGGGAACCACGCGCATCTGGCGGAAATTTTCCAGCGCTTCATGGATGGGGGCGCGGCGCTGGTCCAGCCGGGCGCGCTTTTTCTCACCGTTCATGTTTACCTCCGTTCGCGGTTCCTTTGGGGTGCCGTTTGGCAAAACAAAAAACGCAAGCCTTGCACGGGTGTGCAGACTTGCGTTTGAAACCAGCTTTTTTAATTTTGCCACAGGCCGAATACCCCCGGCGTGTTTACCGGGAGAGAACGCGCGGCATGATTCAAAAAGGCTGAGCGTGTCAGAGTCTATATAGCAATCTTACTTTTAC
>CAVFVI010000012.1:0-72288 GCA_963626055.1 Acutalibacteraceae bacterium | reverse complement strand
CGTTCCTATTGTACACCATGCACGGCATTCTGGGAAAATTTAATCAGTGATTACTCAAGGGGAGCCAAAATATACGATGGGCTTCTGTATGAATTTGTTGTGGCGTTCACCATAAAATCGCGGAACGGTCAAGACCGTTCCCTACAGAGCATTTTATTACGCACGACCAATCCATAAATAACCCGTAGGGCGGGGTGCCCTCACCCCGCCGCACACTTGCCTTATTGCATGTTGCAAGTTTGTGATGATCTTGCCCCTGCAGCCTTCTTGAGTGTCCATCCCCTATTCTTCACCCTCAGCAAACCCAGTATTTCTTCTCTACTCACCAAAACAAGCAGGGCCCCATGCTCTCCCCGCATCAGGCCCTGCCCTGTCTCCAATTCCTAATTCCTCATTGCTAATTTCTAATTGTACTATCGTTCTTTCGCCAAATGCGTCAGCACATTTTCCAAACTGCGCATAATGTGCGCTTCCATCAAATTTCCTGCACGGATTTCATCACAGGCTTTCAAGGCGTCCAGAATTTTGTAATGCTCCGCCATGCTGATCTGGGCATAATGTTCCTGCGTGACCTTGTGCCCCATCGAAAGCCCGTTCCACAACCCGGAAAGCAGTTCTTTCATCGCGTCGTTATCTGCCGCGGTCCAGATGGCCATGTGGAACGCCTGGTTCTGGGCGCTGTACTCAGTGCTGTCGTTTTGGGCCAGGGCCGAAGCCGCCTGCACATACGCCAGCTTAATGGGGGCAATATCCGCCTTTTTGCGGCAGACCAGCACCACGGCTGCCCGTTCCAGGGCCGCGCGGGTTTCGTAATGGTCGCGCAGGCGTTTTTCGTTCATGCCAAGCACCACGGCACCGCGGTTGGGGCGCAGTTCAATCAGCCCCTCCCGCGCCAGGATCTGGAACGCTTCGCGGATGGGCGTGGCCGATACCCCCAGCATGGCGGCGGTATCTTTCAGGGTCAGCTCCTGGCCTTCACTGAACTGGTGGCTCAAAATGGCTTCCCGCAGAGCTGCTGCCACACGGTCGCGGGCAGGCAGCAGTTGAATAGGCTCCAGCATACTCATAAACCAAGCACCTCCACGGCCTGTTCAGCCAGCATTTCGTAATAGCTCCGCACGGCGGGGCGCGGGTCCTGCCCAGCGGCCAGCGCAGCGGCAATTTTTTGGTTTTGCGCGGTCTGCTCCGCCGGGTCCGGCTGGCTGATGGCCAGCACCGCCCCCATCAGGGCACGGCGTTGTGTCAAAAACAACTGGTACAGCGTGGGATTATCCAAGGCTGCGGCGGCTGCGGTGTGGAATTCTTCATCCTGCTCCGGCGCGGGCAGCGCGGCGTGCAGCAGGGCCTCCCCTGCCTGCACCAGCAGTTCTTCTTCCATGGCTGCCAGCAGGGCAAAGTTCTGGCGCAGGCGGGCCGCCGTCATCCCCACTACCCGCACATGGCGGTTGGGCAGGCGCACCAATAGCCCCTCGTTCTGTAATTGCTGCAGGGCTTCCCGCACCGGCAGGCGGCTGATGCCCAGCCGCGCGGCAATATTCTCCTGCCGCAGCTCGGTGCCATCCGCCAGCTGCCCGGCATAAATCTGGCGGCGCAGCGCGGCGGCCGCTTGGTCTTTGAGCGGTACGATTGCAATACTCTGCATGGTGTTCTCCCCTGCCCGGTCGGGCTGTATCTGGCATCTTCTATATGATATTGTATCCATTTATTCTAGCGCCGTCAAGTTATATTTGCCTTTTCCCTTTTGCGTTCCTGTAGTATACTATAAGTATCTTACCGCCGCAGTGGTGCGCGGTGTGGAAGCACGGCACATTCGGCCCCACCTGTTATACGGCGCAATGCGGGCACCGCGCCCCGCAGCATATTTTTTAGCTGTCCATCAATTTTTATCAGGAGGTATCTTATGCAATACACCAAACTGGGCAACACCGATATTGAAGTTTCCAAGCTGTGTGTTGGCTGCATGAGCTTTGGCAAAGCCGGAACCATGCACGATTGGACCCTGGACGAAGCCGGGACCGAAGCTGTTGTGCGCCATGCGCTGGATTTGGGCATCAACTTTTTTGATACCGCCAACGGCTACTCCGCCGGTACCAGCGAGGAATACCTGGGCCGCGCACTGAAACAGAACATTGCCCGTGATAAAGTCGTCATCGCCTCCAAGGTCTACTTCAACCCCGGCCGCCTTTCCGCCGCGGCCATCCGGCGCGAAATTGACGGTTCCCTCAAGCGGCTGGGCACCGACTATCTGGACCTTTATATCATCCACCGCTTTGATTACGAGACCCCGATCGAGGAAACGATGGAAGCCCTGAACGAGCTGGTCAAGGCGGGCAAGGTGCGCGCTATTGGTGCTTCCGCCATGTACGGCTACCAGTTCTACAACATGCAGCTGGCCGCGCGGGACCACGGCTGGGCGCAGTTTCAGACGATGGAAAACCACTATAACCTGCTCTACCGCGAAGACGAGCGTGAGCTGATTCCCATCTGCCGCCAGATGAATGTTTCGCTGATGCCTTACAGCCCCCTGGCCGCCGGGCACCTGACCCGCCCCACCTGGACCACCGACACCCTGCGCAGTAAGACCGACCGCGTTGCCATAGGCAAATATGACCGCACCGAGGAGCAGGACATGCAGATCGTGCAGCGGGTGCACACTTTGGCCGAGCGTTACGGCGTAAAGATGCAGCAGATCGCCCTGGCGTGGGAATGGGCCAAGGGCGTTGCCGCGCCCATCATCGGCGCTACCAAAGCCGCCCATTTTGACGATGCCGCCGCTGCCCTGGATGTGACCCTGACCGCCGAGGATATCGCCTTTTTGGAAGAGCCGTACATTCCGCACCGCATTGTGGGCGCGATCGACCACAACCCCGCCGAGGGCGTGGTGCTGCTGGACGAGAAGAAATAATTCCGGCTGTTTCCCCTTGCACCATTAAATTGATTTTACTCTGCTTCCAAATAACCCCAAACAAAACAGAAAGCCTCCGGCTGCTCGCACATGCAGCTGGAGGCTTTCTGTTAAATTCCCAATCCATCCAAAATTGATGGCAAAGTAAGGAGGCTTGTGTTAGAATAAGGATAGTTTACGCAGCTTCGTTTGCGCTCTGCATGGCGGCGGTCAGCTTTTTGGCGGCGAACACCAGCACAACGGCGGCAGCGGCCAGAATAGCGGAGCCGATGTAGCCCGCCACATAGGAGCCGGTGCTGTCATAGAAGCTGGCGCTGATTTTGGGGCCGACAAACGCGCCGATGCCATAGCCGATGAAGATCAGGCCATAGTTCCGGTTATAGAACTTGGAGCCGAACACGGTTTTGACAATGGGGGCAAACACCACCAGCAGCCCGCCGAAGGAGAAACCCACCAGGCAGATGCAGAGGATGAAGTACGGCAGGCTTTTGGCCACCGTCAGCATGCACATCGAAATGCCGTTGATGACCAATACCAAAATCAGAGAGTTCCAGCCCTTGAGCTTATCATAGATAAAGCCAAAGCCGATGCGGCCGCACATGTTGGCCAGCGTCATAATGCTCACGCACATGGCGGCAGTCATGGCGGACTGGCCGATCTGCTGCTGGGCAATGGGCGAAGTAGCGCTGACCATCATGGTGCCGGCGGCATTCGCAAAGATAAACATGACCAGCATGACCCAGAACACCGGGGTCTTGACCATCTGGGGGATGTTATAGTTCTTGGCGTTCAGTTCCTTGGCCTGGGTTGCGGTCGGGGTCCAGCCCTCCGGCATCCAGCCTTCGGGGCAGGGCACGATCATCCAGGCAACCGCGCCAACACCGATCAGGAAAACAACCGCCAGAATGCGGCAGGCCATCTGTGCGCCATAGGTGCTGATGAGCCACTGTGCAATGGGGGACATAATGAAGGGGCCGCAGGAGGCACCGGCCTGTACCAGGCCGGAGATGGAACCGCTCTTATCGGGGAACCATTTCAGGGCGGTGGGCAGGCAGGCCGGGTAGATGGTACCGGCACCGGCACCCGCCATCACGCCATAGAAGAGATACAGCTGCGGAACGCTGGAAGCAAAGCCGGTCAGGAACCAGCCCGCGGCAAAAAAGGCAAGGCCCAGATAAATTGCCACGCGGGGCTGCAGTTTTTCCGCCAGCAGGCCGCCCACAAAGCCCATGGCGCAGTAAACGAACATGTAAATGGTGTACGCCATGCTGAACTCGGAGCTGCTCCAGCCGAACTGGCTGGTCAGCGGCAGGGCAAACAGGCTGAAAAACGCCGTGGCGGAGGTAAACAGGCTCTGGATCCAGACGCCCGCAAACACGCGCCAGCGTGTCATTTTGGTAATTTTCATCGTGCCGCTCCTTACTGCTGCAGAGTGCCCAGATCAAGGCCCAGATCGCGGCCGCTGAACTTACCGGCTGCACGGCTGGTGCCCAGCCAGAACACCATATCGGAGATATCTTCCACATCCAGGAAGGGCACGCCGTCGTACATTTCCTGCCAGTTCTTAAAGTCCTTACCGGTCAGCTCATTGATGAACTGAACATAGCTGTCGGTTTCGCACATGGGGGTCTTGACCTTAGTGGGGCAGACAGTGTTTACCACAATGCCGGTGCCTTTCAGCTCCTGGGCCAGCGTCTTGGTCAGGCCGCGCACGCCCCACTTGGCCATGCAGTAGGTTGCCAGCTTGGGGGTGCCGTACATGCCGGAGGTGGAGGAAATGTTGATGATGCGGCCAAAGCCCTGCTTGCGCATATAGATAGCGGCATACTTATCAGTGCGCCAGGTGCCGATCAGGTCAATGTTGATGACCTTTTCCACCTGGGCATCGGTCAGTTCCCAGGTATAGCCAAAGTTGATCACACCCGCATTAGCGATGACAACATCAATGTGGCCAAAGGTTTCCCATGCTTTGGCGAACAGGTTCTGCATGTCCTCGTCCGAGGTAATGTTGCACTTGACGGCCAGCGCCTTGGCGCCGGTTGCTTCAATTTCTGCCACCGTTGCGCGGAAGGTTTCGCCTTCGGGGTCCTGCATATCTGCCAGCACCACATCAAAACCGTTCTGTGCATACTTGAGGGCATGTGCCTTGCCCTGACCCATTGCGCCGCCGGTGATCAAAACAACTTTACGTTCCATTTGAACTTCCTCCTTCAATTCACTCGTTATTTTTCAGACGAACTTTCGTTTGAAAATATTATAATTCTTACCAGATTGAAAAACAAATGGAACGTTTTTATCAAAATCATCAAAAAATTTTAATGAATTGTCTGGTATTTGTATCGTTATTGATAAGGAGGCATCGTTCCCGTGAACCTTGACCATCTGCGCTATTTTGAAATTCTGGCCCACTTGCAGCATTACGGCAAGGCGGCGGAGCAGCTGCATGTCAGCCAGCCCAGCCTGAACTATGCGGTTTCCCAGATGGAGCAGGAGCTTGGCGTGCCGCTGTTTGAAAAAGCCGGGCGCAGTGTACGGCTAACCCGCTATGGCCGCCAGTTTTTGCAGACCGTCCAAAGCTCGCTGGATACGCTGGATGCCGGGGTGCGCTCGGTGCAGGAATCCGGCCAGGGCGGCGGGCTGGTGCTGCTGGGCAGCATCCGTACCCTGGGCACCACCCTGCTGCCCGGCCTGATGCGGGATTTCCGCACCCAGCAGGATGCCGCCGCCCAGTTCCAACTACGCAGCGAAACCGGGTTCAGCGCCGGCCTGCTCAAAGCCGTGGAGGAAGGGCGGCTGGATTTTGCTTTCACTTCCCACCCCGGCGACCCGGCCAAGTTTGAAACGGTCGCGTTCCGGCGCACCCCCTTTGTGGTCATCACGCCGCAGGGGCACCCGCTTGCCGCGCGGCATGGCATTGCCCTGCAGGATACCCTGCCCTACCCGCAGGTCTGCTTTGCCCCCTGCAGCGGCCTGCGCAAAAGTGTGGATGCGTTGTTCTGCGCCATCAACGCCGCCCCCATCATTGCCATGGAAACCGAGGAGGACGCCGTGATCGCCGGGCTGGTGGCCGCCGGGTTCGGCATTGCTGTGCTGCCGGATGACCCGCTTTTCCAAAGCCTGCCCTTGGCTGTTCTGCCCCTGACCGAGCCGGACCCCAGCCGCACGGCTTACCTTTCCCGCAGGCGCAGCACGCCCCTGCCCGCCACAGCGGAGCATTTCTGGCAGTTCTGCCAACAGCAGCTGCAAAGCGAATGACGGCAGATCTTGATGGTTCTGACTCTGATATTAAAAAGATCGGCAAAGCTTTTTCGCTTTGCCGATCTTTTTATACATCATACTGTGTGGCTGCTTTCAGGAATTCCGTCACCGCCGGGCCGGTGCTGCGCGGTGTAAAGCAGGTCTTGCCGGTATCCAGCGCGGCAATTTGCTGCATTTCCCTTTCCGTAAGTTCAAAATCAAAAACATTCAGGTTCTCCCGCATACGCTGCGGGTTTGCGGATTTTACCAGCGGCACAATGCCGCGCTGCACCAGCCACCGCAAAACGATCTGTGCCACAGACTTGCCATGTACCTGCGCGATGGCACCAAGCACTTCGTTTTCAAACAGTCTGCCCTGCCCGGCCGCCAGCGGGGACCATGCCTGCATCTGGATATTCTGGCTCTGCAGGTAGGCACAGTCCTCTTCCCGCTGGTAAAATGCGTTGCATTCAAGCAGATTCACCGCGGGCTTTACCTTGTTCCAGAACAAAAAGTCGGCCAGTTTATCCTGTGTAAAGTTATCCACGCCAATGGCCCGCACCTTGCCCGCAGCATACAGTTCTTCCATTGCGCGCCATGCACCGTAATAGTCGTGGTAGGGCTGGTGGATCAGGTAAAGGTCCAAATAATCCAGCCCCAGCCGTTCCAGCGAGCGTGCAAAACCGCGCTTGGCCCCTTCATAGCTGGTATCGGTGACCCAGAGTTTTGTGGTAACAAACAGTTCTTCCCGCGGGACACCGCACCGGCGGATGGCGCGGCCTACCGCTTCCTCGTTTTCATAGGCGGCCGCCGTATCAATCAGGCGGTAGCCGGCCTGGATGGCCTGCACCACCGCTTCTTCGCAGGCAGCGGCATCCGTCATACGGAACACACCGTATCCAATGCGGGGCATGGCAGCGCCGTTATTCAGGCGAATCATTTCAGGCTTCATGTGTTTTCTCCTTTTCTTGTTTTTGCTGCTTTTTCAGCCGGGCCGTGGGGCGGCACACCAGCAGGGCCCCCAGCATCAAAAATGCCGTTACCGCCAGGCTGAGCGGGTAGACCAGCATCAGCGTGTGGAAGTCCGGGTGCTGCGGGAACACCCACTGCACCCAGCCGATCCGGGTGCCGCAAACGCCGAGCATCGTCAGCAAAGCGGGGGCCAGCGAGATGCCGAACCCTCGCAGATAGCTGGACATCAGCTCATACAGCATGCTGAAAATATACCCGAAAAAGATGATCGTCAGGCGGGTATAGCCCAACGCGATTACCTCCGGGTCACGGTTGAACAGCGCCAGCAGGGGGTGGCCAAAATACAAAATGATGCCCACAAGCGCTTCCGAAAAAATCGCATCTTCCACCAGGCAGAGCGCAAAAGTTTTACGGCAGCGGTCAATCTTGCGCGCGCCGTAATTCTGGCCCACAAAGGTCGTGCAGGCCTGGCTGAACGAGTTGAACATGTAATAGGCTAAAATCTCAAGGTTATACGCCGCACTGGACCCGGCAATGACCACTGTGCCCAGGCTGTTGATGGCCGACTGCACAATGATGTTGGCAAAAGCAAACACCGCGCTCTGTACCCCGGCGGGCAGTCCGATGCGGATGATTTTGCGGAAGATGGAAGCATCCAGCCGCAGCGCCTGCCGGGTCACGCGGATGGCCATATCCGTGTGGGTCAGCCGGTACAGCAGCAGCAAGGAGCTGACCGCGTTGGAAATGACCGTTGCCACCGCCACACCGTTGACCGTCATCTTAAGCACAATGACAAAGAACAGATTGAGCAGAAAGTTCAGCACGCCGGAAAAGGTCAGCGCCGCCAGCGGCGTTTTGGTATCACCCACACTGCGGAAGATGGCGGCTTCAAAGTTATACAAAAAGATGACCGGCAGCCCCAACAGGTAAATGCGCAGGTAAAGCAGCGCAAAGGGGAACACATCTTCCGGCACGTTCAGCATGCCAGCAGCGGCCCCGCGGCCAGCTGGCCCAGCAAGGCCACCAGAACGCCGCCCACCACCGACATGATAATGGCGGTATGCACGGCCCGGCCCACGGTTTTGCGGTCGTCCTGGCCGATTGCCGTTGCAATCACCACATTTGCCCCCAGGGCAATGCCGATGAAAAGGTTCAGGATCAGCCCAATAATGGGGCTGTTTGCACCGACCGCCGCAACGGCAACGGTGCTGCTTTCCCCCGTAAAGTTGCCCACAACTGCCACATCGGAAGCATTGAACAGCTGTTCCAATATGGCAGTTGCGGCAACCGGCAGCGCAAACTGCGGGATCTTGTTCCAGATGGGTCCATTGAGCATATCAATTTTATTTTTTGTTCCAGCGGCCTGCATGGCATTCCACACTCCTGACGTACAGCAAAAATTCTCCGGGCAAATCAGTATACCCCCATATGCCATATAATAGCAAATACCTATCTTCTATTATTTATCATAGTTTACAAGCATGATAAATTATGTTACAATGCCAACAGAAAACGAGGTGAACCGCCCATGGAAACCCGGCTTTTGCGCTACTTTTTGGCCGTTGCACAGGAAGAAAACATTACCCGCGCCGCCCAGCAGCTGCACATCACCCAGCCTTCCCTTTCCCGCCAGCTGATGCTGCTGGAGCAGGAGCTGGGCAAGCCCCTGCTGGTGCGCGGCAAACGCAAAGTGACACTGACCGAAGAGGGGGTTCTGCTGCGCCGCCGGGCAGAAGAGATCCTTTCCCTGCTGGAAAAGACCACCCAGGAGATCGGCTCCGGCAGCGCTGCGCTGCATGGGAAAATCACGCTGGGCGGCCGGCCGGTCAACTCGGTCGTGCGCACCGCGGCGGCGCTGCGGGCGCAGCACCCCGGCGTGATGTTTGACTTTTGGATCGGGGATGCCATTGACATTGTGGAGCAGCTGGACCATGGCAGTCTGGATTTTGCCATCCTGCTGCAGCCGGTCGACACTTTGAAATATGACTTTGTTCCCCTGCCGGATACCTCTCACTGGGGGCTGCTGCTCAACCAGAATGATCCCCTCACCGCGGCCCCCGCTATCACACCCAAGGTCCTGCGCGGCCTGCCGCTGATTTTGCACCGCCGAGCCGGGCTGCAGCGGGATATTGCCCGCTGGGCGCAGACTGACCCCGAACAGCTGAACATTGCCTCCACCTACAATGTCATGACCGGCAGCCCCATCCCCCTTGTGCAAAGCGGGCTGGGCTACTTTTTGACCACGCGGGACCACCTTGCCCCGGATTTGGGCAATCAGGTCTGCTTCCGCCCACTGGACCCGCCGCTGCCCATCCATTACGCCCTTGTGTGGAAACGCCACGCCGTGCATTCCCGCCCGGCCCAAAAATTCCTGGACCTGCTGTGCCAGCCGGCGGAGGCTGTGATATAATGGGCAAAAGAATCATCGGTGCCTTTGTGTTGTACTGTTATCCCAACACTTAACCGCACCGGTGCATTAAAATTGCGGGATGAGCCTACCCCCTTCTTGTAGGGGGCGGCGTCCCCGACGCCCCGGACGGGCGCAAAAATTTATCGTGTGTCTGCCAATCATTACGCGGTAGGGCGGCCATCTCCGGCCTAAGAGCCGCCTACGGCGGTTGGCCTCCGAAACGCGCCTGCGGGCGCAGAGCCCCCTGGCCGCCGGGGGGCTGACACCTTGCCATTTTAGGCTCTGCTTGTGGAGCCACCCTTCACCGGCTACGCCGGAGCTTCCCTCAAGGGAAGCCAATAACATGCTTTAGGTTTTACTTTGGCTCCCCTGGAGGGGAGCTGTCTGCAGCGCAGACTGAGGGGTGGTTCCTCGCCACAGGCCCAAAAACATTTTCCTCAAAGTTTCGGAACGGTCAAGACCGTTCCCTACCGTGCATTTTATAACGCGCAACCATGATTTACCGTGCATCCCACCCGTAGGGGCGCACATTGTGCGCCCGCCAACCTTGCGTAATAACACTTTTGGGGGAAAGTCTCCCACAAGACATTTTTCCAAAAAATTCATCTTCTACCGAAAGGACCCCCAACTATGGAACCCCTAACCAAACATTCCCTTTCCGCCCTGCCGCATGTGCGCGCCCTGGGGCGCTGCGCCGGGCGGGACCCGCTGACTTTGTTCTGGACCGGCAGCGGCATTGAACTGCTGTTTACCGGCAGCGAGCTTTGGGTCGAATTCAACGCCGATTACTCCGGCATGGAACCCTGGGTCAGCGTGGAGCTGGACGGCGTGTGCATCAGCCGGTTCGCCGTCAATCCGGGCGCAAACTGTGTCTGCCTGTTCCGCGGCATGGCGCCGGGCCGGGCCAAACACCTGCGGCTGCGCAAGGATACCCAGCCCATCCCCAACGACCCCGACAACCTGCTGCAGATCACCGCGCTGGATTATGCCGGGGGCGCGTTTCTGCCCCTGCCGGAGCCGCAGTACCGGCTGGAATTTGTGGGCGACAGCATTACCAGCGGCGAGGGTGCCATCGGTGCGGTGTGCGAGGACGACTGGGTCGGCGCGTTCTTTTCCGCCCAGAACAACTATGCCCGCATGACCGCCGATGCCCTGAACGCCGAATACCGCGTTGTCTCCCAGTGCGGCTGGGGCATTATAACCGAGTGGAACAACAATCCCCACCACGCCATTCCGCCGTATTACACCCGCGTGTGCGGCGTGGCGCCGGGCAGCCGCAATGCCGCCCTTGGCGCACAGGAGCCCTATGATTTCACCGCCTGGAAAGCCAATGCCGTTATCATCAACCTGGGCACCAACGATGACGGCGCTTTCGGCCAGCCCGCCTGGACTGACCCGGACACCGGCGAAACCTTCAAGCTGCACCTGCTGCCGAACGGGGACTATCACCCCCAGGACGCTGCCCGCATTGCCAATGCCGTGCAGGACTTTTTGGCCCTTGTGCGCCGCTGCAACCCGGACGCTGCCATCGTATGGGTGTACGGCATGCTGGGCCTGCGGCTGATGCCGGTGCTGGAACAGGGCTTTGCCCAGTACCGCGCCGCCAGCAATGATACAAACGCCCACCTGCTGGCTTTGCCCGAAACCACCCCCGCCACCATTGGGGCGCGGCAGCACCCCGGCGCGGCCGCCCACCGTGCTGCGGCGGATGTGCTGGCCGGGTTCCTGCGCAGCATTTTGGGCTGACCGCCTCCCCCGCCCCGCTGCGGGGATTTTTTGTGCGTCAAAGCTTGACCTTACAACAGTTGTAAGGTTTAGACTATTGCCAGTTGAGGAGGGGAATTTATCATGGAAAAAAATCTGACAACCGGCAGCGTGTTCAAAACCATTCTGACCTTTGCCCTGCCGTATCTGCTCTCTTACTTTCTGCAAACGCTGTACGGCATGGCGGACCTGTACATCACCGGCCAGTTCTGCGGGGTGGACAGCATCACCGCCGTTGCCAACGGCAGCCAGGTCATGCACATGCTGACCGTTATCATTGTGGGGCTTGCCATGGGTTCCACCGTCACCATCGGCCACGCCGTGGGGGCGGGCAATATGCGCGATGCCGAAGCCGCCATCGGCAACACCGTCACCCTGTTCATGGCGGTCTCCCTCGGCTTTACCGCCGTGCTGTTGGCCGCGGTGCGCCCGCTGGTCGGCCTGATCGGCGTTCCGGCAGAGGCCGTTCCCGGCACGGTGCAGTACCTGACCATCTGCTTCATCGGCATCCCTTTCATCACGGCATATAACATCATCAGCTCCATCTTCCGTGGTTTGGGGGATTCCAAAAGCCCGATGTACTTCATCGCCGTTGCCTGCGCCGCCAACATTGCACTGGATGTTCTCTTCATCGGCCCCATGGCCCTTGGCCCGGTGGGCGCAGCGCTGGGCACCACCCTTTCGCAGACCTTGAGCGTTATCGTTGCCCTGGTCGGCATCCGGCGGCACAAAACCGGCCTGCGGCTGAGCCGCCAGAACTTCCGCCCGCGCAAAAGCGTGCTGGGCCGTATTCTTAAAATCGGCCTGCCGGTTGCCGTGCAGGACGGCTGCATTCAGGTGGCGTTCATCATCATCACCATCATTGCCAACCACCGCGGTCTGGTTGATTCTGCCGCTGTGGGCATTGTAGAGAAAATCATCAGTGCCATGTTTATTGTGCCGTCCTCCGTGCTGGCGGCGGTATCGGCGCTGTCCGCCCAGAACCTTGGCGCGGGCAAGCCGGAGCGCGCCGCCCAGACCCTGAAATACGCCACCCTGATTGCCACCGGTTACGGCATTGCCGTGGTATTGGTCATTGAGCTTGTGGCCGAGCCGCTGCTGGGGCTGTTCACCACCGACGCCGCCGTGGTGCTGATGGGCTGCCAGTACATCCGCGGTTATATTATAGATACCATTTTTGCCGGGATCCACTTCAGCTTTACCGGGTACTTTGCCGCCTGCGGCAAGTCTTACATCGGCTTTCTCCACAACATCATCGCCATTGTGCTCGTGCGCGTTCCGGGGTCCTACCTGGCATCCAAGCTGTTTGCCGGAACCCTGCTGCCCATGGGGCTGGCCGCACCGGCGGGTTCGCTGCTGTCGGTCATCATCTGTGTGGCGGCCTACCGCTGGATGAAACGCCGCGGCACCCTGTATACCGCCGCCTGAATTTTCCCCAAAGGAGCGCCCGCCCATGGATAACAAACTGTTTTTGATTGGCGAAGTAGCAAAAATTTACCACATCAGCATGGGCACCCTGCGCCATTACGAGCAGGCCGGCCTGCTGACGCCGGAATACACCGACCCCCGCACCGGCTACCGCTATTACGGCGCGCGCCAGCTGGAGGTGCTGAACACCATCCGCTACCTGCGGGTGCTGGATTTCCCGCTGGCACAGATTGCGGACTTTTTGCAGAACCGCGATACCCGCATTATGGAAGAAAAACTGGTGCAGCAAAAGGCCCTAATCGAGCGCAAGCAGCAGGAGCTGGAGCTGATTGCCCGCAAGCTGGACCACCGCCTGGCCCAGCTGCGGGATGCGGTCAGCTCGGAGCTGGACTGCATCCGGCTGATCGATACCCCCGCCCGCCGCATTGTCTGGCTGCGGGACAGTTTACAGCTGCACACCTATCTTGACCTGGAAAATTCCATCCGCCGTTTGCAGCAGGACCAGAAAGAACCGCTGGTGTTCCTGGGCAAAGTCGGGGTGGGCATTGCGAAAGAATCGCTGGATGCCAACAAATTTGACAGTTACGACCATGTGTTTTTGATGCTGGACGATGAGGACCATTACGAGGGCACCACCGCCCAGCTGCCCGCCGCCCGCTGCGCCGCCGTCCGCTTTTGCGGCAGCCACAGCGAAGCCCCCGCCTATTACATCCAGCTAATGGCCTACCTGCGCGCCCACAATCTGCAGACCGCCGGGCCATCGCAGGAGATCACGTTAATTGATAACGGCCTGACCAATGACACCAGCAAATTTGTGACCGAGATCCGCATTCCGGTCACGCCGAACGCATAAAAACAGAACCGCATCCCCAACGCCCGCCGGGCAAAGGGAGTGCGGTTCTGTTTTTTATTGATGTTTTATTACCACTGCACCCCAAAGCAGGCCAGCACCGCAATGCCAAGCAGAATGCGGTACACGCCAAACGCTGTAAAGGTATGCTTGCGGATATAATCCAGCAGCAGCCGGATGGCCGTCAGCGAAACGGCAAACGCCGTTACGGTGCCAACCACCAGCAAAAAGATTTCGCGGCTGGTAAACCCGCCATACTGTACAAAATACTTTACCAGTTTGAGCGCGCTGGCACCGGCCATGACCGGCACCGCCAAAAAGAAGGAAAACTCGCTTGCCGCCACGCGGGAGCAGCCCAGCAGCAGCGCGCCGAAAATAGTTGCGCCGCTGCGCGATGTGCCGGGAACCACCGCCAATACCTGGAAACAGCCGATCAGGAACGCAGTTTTTGCCGTCAGCTGCGGCAGAGTTGCCGTGCGCACCCTGATGTTTTTCCGCTCGATGACCAAGAACGCAATGCCGTACCCGATCAGTGCCGCCGCAATGACCGTTGTGCCGGAAAGCCAGTCCGGCCAGAGCAGATCCAGCGGCAGCCCCACCAGCACAATGGGGATGCAGCCAACGGCGATCTTCTTCCACAGCTGCCAGGTTTCTGCTGTTTCCTGCCGTGTTTTGGTTTCGGCAAAGGGGTTCAGCCGCTGGCCGTACAGCAGCAGAACGGCCAAAATGGAACCAAACTGGATTACGACCTTGAACACATCAAAAAACTCCGGCGTGACCTGCATCGGGAACAGCTTTTCCGCCAAAATCAGGTGCGCCGTGCTGCTGATGGGCAGCCACTCCGTAATGCCCTGCACCACGCCCATCAGCAATGCCGAAAAGAAATCCACAAAGTTCATGGTTTACGCCTCACTTTTTACGGCCCGCTGTAATTGAAGCAGCAGGTACAAAATCATGGCACCCATGGCCGCAACCAGCGCCCAGGTCAAAACAGCCATGGGGTCTAGTGCCGAAAGTTCCAGCAGATTATGGAACAGCACCATAGCCACCGCCATGCCGCCCGTTGCCAGCGTGCAGATGCCCGCCCGCAGCGGGGTAAAGGGAATGCAGCTTTTGATGACCGCCGCCAGCGAGAAAACCACCAGCAGCAGGTACTGCACCGTTTGCAGCGTGCCGCCCGCAAGCGGGGTGAACAATGTTGTAAACAGGATGGTTGCCGTTACCACAAAGGCAAACGGCGCGGCGTTGCCCAGCGCGGTGGGCAGGAATTTGCCGCGCACCGGGCGCAGATCTGCTTCAAAAATAGAGGCAAAGGACGGGAACGCTTCAATGCAGGCATCGATGAGGGTAATTTGAATGGGGATAAAGGGGAATGGGAAGTTTGCAACAAGGCAGAACACCGAAAGCAGCAGTGAATAAATCGTTTTGATAAAGAACACGCCTGCCGTGCGGGTAACATTGTGGATGACCCGCCGCCCCTCTTTGACCACCTGCGGCAGATGGGTGAAATCCGATTCCAGCAGCACGATCTGTGCCAGCTGGCGGCTGGCATCGCTGCCCTCCGCCACTGCAATGGAACAATCGGCTTCCCGCAGGGCCAGCAGGTCGTTCACGCCATCGCCGGTCATGGCCACTTTGTGCCCCTGCTGCTGCAAGGCCTGCACCAGCTGCTGTTTCTGGCGCGGGGTCACGCGGGCAAACACGGTGTACTGGTCACACAGCGCGGCGTAATCGGCATCTTCCCCCACGGTGGAAAGGTCGATGGCGTTCTGCCACTTGGCCAGCCCTGCGCGGCGAGCGATCTGGGCCACAGTCTTTACATGGTCACCGGAGATGACCTTGACTTCCACCCCCTGCTTGGCAAACCATGCCAGCGTTTCTTTGGTGCGGGGGCGGATGGTATCCGTCAGGGTAAACAGGTAGAGCGGCCGCAGTTCTGCCGTTGGCGGCAGGGCGGTATCATCCAGCCAGCTGCCGGGGTACCACGCCGCCGCCAGCACACGGCTGCCGTTTTGCAGGGCGGCTTCCTCCTGCGGCAGGGCGTGCGCCAGCAGGCGCTCCGGCGCACCGAGGAATACGGTGCCCGCACCTTCCAGCACCACCGCACCCCACTTGCGTGCCGAGGAAAACGCGATTTTGCCCACTGTGGCGCCCATCCCCTGCGGCGGGTAGCTCTTTTTCAGCGCGCTGGCCGTTGCGTTGTTATCATCGGTTGCGGCCAGGTAGCCCTGCAGCAGCCTTTGTGCATCCTGCTGTGTAATCCCCTCCGGCTGCAAAAATAACGTATCGCTCAAGGTCAGGCGGCCATCGGTGATGGTGCCGGTTTTGTCCAGGCAGAGGGTATCCACATGGGCCAGGGTTTCCAGTGCATAAAGGTTCTGCACCAGAATTTTGCGCTTTGCCAGCCGGGTCACGCCCATGGCCAGCGAAACCGAGATCAGCAGCACCAGCCCCTTGGGCAGCATACCCAGCAGCGCCGCAGCCGAGGATACCACGGCATCCTGCACCGGTGCGCCGCGCAGCAGCAGGGCTTCGGCCAACAGGGCCACGCCCAGCGGCACGATTAGCCAGCTGGTAAAGCCCGTCACCTTGCGCATGGAACCCAGCAGCTCCGATGCGGTCTTCTTTTCCTGCTTAACTTCCGCCGTCAGTGCAGCGGCATAGTTTTTGCTGCCCACATGGGTCACGCGGGCATAGCATCTGCCGCTGATGACCGAACTGCCGGAAAGCAGCGTGTCCCCCGCGTGTTTGACAATGGCATCGCTTTCGCCGGTCAGCAGGCTTTCGTTCACTTCCACGGTACCGGAGATGACCACCGAGTCATTGCAGATCTGGCGGCCGCTTTCCAGCACCATCACATCATCCAGCACAACGGCTTCGGCAGGCATCTCGGTCTGCTTTCCATCGCGCAGGATCACCGCGCGGGGACGGTTCAGGATGGAAAGTTCATCCACCAGTTTTTTGGCTTTCAACTCCTGCGCAATGCCCAGCACAATGTTCAGAATAATAATGGCAATGAACGCCATGTTGCTGTAAGCATGTACGCAGAACAGCATAATTGCAATGGTAAAGTTGAGCAGATTGAACAGCGTGCAGACGTTTTCCCGCACGATCTGCCCCCTGGTTTTGGTAATAGCCGGTGGCACCGCGCCGCCGCGGCCATCCGCCATGCGCGCGGCAGCCTCCGCACTTGTCAGGCCCTGTATTTCCTGCATAAGAACCCCTCCTTGGATATCACAAAAAAATCTGTTCCTGTCTGACACATTCATCTTACAGGAACAGATTAAACGGATTCTTATTCAGTGTTAAACAGAAGTTAAACTGGCTGCATCGGAGGGCGCTTTTGCCTTAATGTTCCCCGATGTGCAGGCGGTAGCCCACACCCCAGACGGTCTGCAGCAGTTTGGGCGCGGCGGGGTCATCCTCCACTTTTTCCCGCAGGCGGTTGATGTGCACCGCCACCGTGATGTTATCCCCCATGGATTCCAGCCCCCAGATCATCTCGTACAGATCTTCGCGGCTGAATACCTGCTCCGGGTGGCGCATCAAAAACAGCAGCAGCTCGTACTCTTTGTTTTTCAGGTTCAGCTCTCTGCCGTTTTTGGCAATGCAGCGGGCCTGCGGGTCGGCGGTCAGCGGCCCCACCGTGATTTTCTGCGGGGCCGCGGCGCTGGGTTTCAGCCGGTCGTACTGCGCCAGGTGCGCCTTGACCCGTGCCGCCAGCACGCTGGGGGAAAACGGCTTTTCGATGTAATCATCCGCGCCATAGCCCAGCCCGCGGATCTTGTCCACATCCTCGGTGCGGGCGGTGACCAATAAAATCGGGATATCCTTTTGTTCCCGCACGCGGCGGCAGATGGTAAAGCCGTCCACATCCGGCAGCATCAGGTCCAGCAAAAGCAGGTCAATGGGCTGTTCCAGCGCGGCCTGCAGCCCGGCACTGCCGGTTCCTTCAATCGAAACCACATAACCGTTCAGTTCCAGGTAATCCCGCTCAATCGCCGCAATGTCGGCGTCATCTTCAACAATCAGGATGCATTTTTGTTCCATCGGGAATCTCCTTTGCTGTTTGCAGGGTCAGGGTAACACACAGGCTGCCGCCCAGTGCATTGGCGGCACAAACACTGCCCCCCATCTGTTCCGCAGCTTTCTGTACCACGGCCAGCCCCAGCCCGCTGCCGCTGCCGGGGTTGCTGCGGGCGGCATCCCCGCGGTAAAAGGCATCAAACAGGTGGGGCAGCTGCTCCGGCGGCACGCCGGGGCCGTTATCGGCAAAGGTCAGTTCTGTTTTGTCCGCCTTGCGCTCCGCGGTAACCGTTACGCGGTCCGCGCCGTACTTCCGGCTGTTATCCAACAAATTGGCCGCGATCCGCCCCAGCAGGGTCGGGTCCGCCTGCACCATGCTGTTTTGCGGAATTTCCACCGTAACGCGCACGCCGTCTGCCCCGTCAAAATACGGCTGTAAGGTTTCCGCCAGCGGCAGCGGCTGCATCTGCACCGGGTACGCCCCCAGTTTGGACAGTTCAAACAGGCGGTTGACCAGCGCTTCCAGATCGGTCTCCTTGGTATAGATCGTCTGCAGATACCGCTGCCGGGTCGTTTCGTCTTTTGCAACGCCCTCCAGCAGGGCTTCGGTGTAAGCACGGATGGCGGTCAACGGGCTTTTCAGGTCGTGGGACATCCCGGCGATCAGCTCCTGCTTTTTCTGCTGCTCGGTCTGCTGGCGGGTCAGGCTTTCTTTCAAGCGCGCCGCCATCTCGTCCACGGCATCGCAGGCGGGCTTGAATTCATCCTGCCCCTGATAGGCGATCGGGGTATCCAAATCGCCGTTTTGGATGCGGCGCACCCCTTTGGTCAGTTCATCCATCGGGGCGCGGATCTGCGCAAACAGCGCCCGCGTCAGATACAGGTTGGTGAACCCCACCACCGCCAGCAGCGCGGTGAGCACAATGCCCAGATAAAGCCCGACAAACAGCTTTAAGCCGGATAGTATCGTTTCCAGCTGTTCCCCCGTATCGTGCAGGTCGCGCAGGGTCAGCCCCAGCTGCGGCAGATACCTTGCCTGCAAAAGCAGTGTGGCCAGCCCCAGCCCCACCGCCAACAGCACCCCCGCAATCGCGATGGGCACCACCAGCATAATGATATTGGACCGCTTGAGCCGCTGTTGGATCGTCATACAAAACACCCCCTGCATCTTGCTTTTATTGTAGCACAGCGCAGGGGGTGTTTCTTAAACGGTTTTTAAATTTTGGCGGGGCGCAGCCGTTCCGGCCACTTTTACGGTTCGCCTGCTCCATTCAGGAATGTTTCCGCCATCTTACAGAATTCTTCCGGGTGGATCATCACCAGCTCCGCGTGCGCCATTTTGGGGATTTCGCGGATCTGTGCCTGCGGGAAATAGTGTTCAATAAAGCGGATATTTCCCCGTCGGTCCCGCTTTTCGTCTTCGCCGTACCAATAGGTGATTTTGGTTCCGCACTCGGCGGGTGTAACCGGCAGGGCATAATTGTTGCCCGACCAGAAGATATTGCGGATCGTCCGGTTGGAATAGGTTTTCAGATAGCGCTCTATGGCGTCATACTCCTTTACGGGGTCCCGTCCGGGAAGGGTGAACCGCTCCGGCGGGAACGCCGCTTCCAGAATTTTGCGGTTGTTCGCCGCAATTTTGAAAGACAGCACATCACACGCCAGCTGCAGTCTGCGCACCGGATACGGGAGCTGATAGGGGGTAATGCCGCCATCGATAATTGCCCGATAGATGGAGATTTCGCCCACCGCCAGCAGGCGGGTCAGGCAGGCACCGCCCAGCGAACAGCCATAGGCCGCGTCCAAACGCGCAGCCCCGTGTTGTTTCAAATACGCTGTTACTTCGTCCACCGTCTGCTCTACAGAGGTAAAGTCCCCCGGATATTCCGGCTGATGCCCGTCATATACGACCTGAAAAATGTGCCACTTTTGGGAAAGCCGTGCAATGGTATCCTCAAAAGCCCATACCGGCTCCGCCGTACAGGGGAAAAACAGCAGCGTCCGCTCATGTTCCAGCCCGTGTTCCAATATCTGCATCGTCCGCACCTCCGGGATACACCGTTTCTATCCGGTGTATCAATACTCTGTCGGTTAGTTTTCGCTAACACCAGCCCGCTGAAAAGACCGCACTTCTGCGGTCCTTCCAACTTTATAGTAGCAAAAACCTGTTTGCCCGTCAAGGCAATCCCGGGCAAAACTGCCGCTTATCATCATCTGTCTCAAAGCCGGGCCAGCATTTCCCCGATATCCCCATCCATGCAAACCGCCCGCTCTTCGATCTCCTGCGGGGCGTATGCCTCACCAAAATTGATGCAGGCATACCTTGCCTGCGGGTTCTGGGCCGTCATCCGCCAGAACGGGTATTTGATGATGCCGGGGGTGTTGTGTTTATTGCGCATCATTTCTATCATTTGTCATTTGCATCCAGGAACAAAAACATCCCTGTGATTATCCTGCCAATATATACCTGCTGCTTCTTGCTCGCCCATCCTGTAAAAGCAGACCGGTTTTAACCATTTTCCTGATCAGCCGGGAAGCAGTGGACGCGCTGATACCAAGCAGTTCCTCTGCCTCTGGCCTTGTAATAGCGCCGTGTTCCCGGACATAGGTTAACACTCGCTGTTCATTGCTATCCGGTTCCCAAACGGGGGTGGACGGAATATTCTCGATTGGCGCAGGAGCGGCCTTTGTCTCATATTTTGCGTTGATGTTGGGCAGCGTGATCTTAAAGCTATTCTTTGTGGTGGAAATCACGGGCTTTTCCGAAGTTCCCTCGTATGTCTCCATGATCTTTGCAAGCCCTGTGCCGTATGCCTCAATCAAATGTAACCGATAAAATACGTTTGCAAGATTTTGGTTTCTGCACACAGAAATACCTGCTAAAATATCCTCTAAATCGATCCCGGGCATAAGACCGCCGATGGACACAAATTCAATGCGGTCATCATAAATGCTGATCAGCGCACTGGCACTGAATGAATAGTCCCGGTGGACGAGGAGGTTCAGCAGCGCCTCTCTGACAGCAATCACCGGATAGTCACGAACATCAATGCGCGAGAGCTTTTCAATGGTGGCGCGGGTCTGATTGCGAAAGTCGATATACTCATAAACGTCATTCATCTGCTTCATCAGAGAGCCGCCGAACTCCCGGCGATCCTTGAAAATCATCTGCTTGGTCCCCTGAAAAACGGCTGCCTTAATGGTGTGGGGATTCTGGTCAGACAGGAGCAAGGCCAGATTGCTGTATAGGCCGTCATTATCCACGAGCTTCAGCGTGCGCATTTGCTGCGGCCCAAACTCAACCTTGCGGAATTGGAATTCTTTTTCAGTTGCCTCAAATGTAAGTTCCTGATCCAGACAGCGCATCGTTTCAAAGCGGTCTCCGTCCGTTTCCTTGATCATACGGCGAATTGCAGTATCAGTGGCCGGTACAGAGGAATAGCCCTGCCGGACATAGACACCTTCCGGGCGCATTCCCTTTTTTGCAATGTAATATGGACGATCTGTGCCACGCTGAACATTGATCTCAATGATTTTCTTTCCAGCTTCCTCAATGGTTTTGTAATGAAGGAACATGGTGACATCCGGCTTGATGGAATCCCGGACCATGTTGCTGACTTGCAGTGCCGTGCTGTCCGGGTCATCCAACCCCATCACTTCGCCATCGTCTTTAACGCCAATATACAGCGTTCCTCCGTCCGTGTTTGCAAAGGCAATGATTTCCTTTTTAATGTCGTCCACAACAACCGACTTCAATTCTACGGTTTCGCTTTCCTGATAAGGCATATCGTCAACTCCTTTGGCAAATTTATCTTGTCATCATTATAATAAATCTCGTCAATGACGTCAATGCGTTTGACGGGATTTTGAAACTGTGATGACGCGATAATCTGATTGTTCCCATGTTTTCAGGGAAAATACCACCCAATGCACAAAAGAGAGTAACCACTATCTCGTCAATCATATCGTCATGTCTTCGCGTGGATGGTTAGATAAAGTGTCCCGAATTTTATATATGATTCGGGACACCTGGTGCAAATCAAAGCAGCAAACTGCAATCAATATAACGAATATTATATATTTTCGTTGCCACCATTTCTTTAGAGTTGAGTAAGAATTTCCCCGATATCCCCATCCATGCAAACCGCCCGCTCTTCGATTTCCCGCGGGGCGTATGCCTCACCAAAATTGATGCAGGCATACCTTGCCTGCGGGTTCTGGGCCGTCATCCGCCAGAACGGGTATTTGATGATGCCGGGGGTGTTGTGTTTATTGCGCACTAGTTTCTTCCGTCAGCTTCACATCACTGGCACAGCTATTTACAATCCGAAAATAATCTTCACGAGAATAAATGCACAGTGTGAGTAAGAGCTCCCTATCATTTAACTCCAAAGCAGAGCGCAGTTCATCCTGCACCAGCGTATTGGTTCGCAGGTCACAGCAGGGTTCGGGAGCACCAACCAAGGCCACCTGCTCACGACAATGCTGAAGAGCTTCCAGAAAAGTTTCAAGATTCGTAATCTGCAATTTGACCGTCATAGCTGTTTCCTTTCTGAATCATTCCGGGATGATGGGGGCTTTTGCAAGCAATTCTTTCCGCTGCGCACCGTCCGCTCCATCAAATAGATGTTTCTTTTGTTCAAAGGCTTCGTCCAACTCGTGTTCTGTGCCGAACATAAGTTGCAGCACATGGCGTACCTTAAACCCATAGGGGTTATCAATAAACTGCATTCCGCAGCCGGGGCAAAAGGTAACAAGATAATCGGCGTTCACGTCGTGGGCTTCCTCAATACGCTTGTTAACATAGACACTCTCATATTGTGGACGATAATGCTGTGCGCCGCCGCCCGTACCGCAGCATAGGGATGTGTTGCGGTTATGTTTCATCTCCACACAGCGGAAGTCGTTCTTTTGCAGAATGCGGCGCATCCCATCTGCGAACACATTGTGATCGTGGAGCCGGTCTGCACAACTGTCATGGAAGGTATAGATGCCTGCTGCTGTCGGAATCTTGATATCGTCCAGAAGGTCAAACACTGATACGACCCGGATGTCTGTTCCCTGAAAGGCTTCCGTCAGGGAAAAGTAGCAGTTGCAGCAGGGTGTGACCACCTGTTTGATTCCATGCCGGAGCGCAAACTCTTTCAGTTTCAGGTCATGCCGCTCTTTTCGCAGCATCAAGCTGTATGTAATAAAGTTTTCCGAACAGCAGCCGTTCCACATTTTCTGGCAGAGGTTTCTCTTCCGCAGGGCTTCAAATGTCCGAACGGTGGTTTCCGGCAGATAGCTGTTGACCAGACAGCCGGGGAAGAACACACTCTCGGCCATTTCACCTTCCTGCAATTCATACGGTGAATAATCGATTTTATAATGCTCTTTGTACTCCTGAAAGGAAGTCTTGGTGCGGTCTGGGGAAGTCGAGGAAAGCAGGGTGTATTCTTTGCCCTGAATGTTCTGGATGCGTTCCTCAATAAAAACTTCTCGCGGACTAAGATGCTTCGGACATACGGAATCACACAGACCACAAATCATGCAAGCCGAAGCTACATCCGATGGAATCGCACCATCGACCAGCTTCTTGATGGGGCCGACCTCTTTCAAAAGCGCGCAGTCACGGGCGCAGAGATTGCACCCGACACAGTTTTTCTGGATATTCTCTCTTGCATCCATTGACAATCCCTCCATATTGGTATATTGTTATATCAATGTACCAATAGAATAGCACGTTGAAACGGCCTTGTCAAGAACAAGATGAAAACATTGAACGTAAATCGGTTGTAATTGAGCAGGGAATCCGTTATAATCAAATCGGCTGCTTGCGGATTTTGCACAGCCAGCACAGAAAGGAAACAGCATTCTTATGGACTTTGACTTCATTGCGATTGACAAGCAAAGCAAAATTCCGCTTTATGAGCAAATCAAGAGCAGCATTTCCGATGCCATCAAAAGTGGTGCGCTGCAAGGCGGGGATAAGCTGCCCACAGAAGAACAGATGAGCACTCTGTTTGGTGTTTCCCGCGTTGTGACCAAACAGGCATACGCCGACCTGCTGAATGAGGGAAAAATTGTCCGGCTGCGCAGCAAGGGAACCTTTGTAAAGGAGCAGGATAATCGCGGCGAATACATGAATTATCTCTTATCCTATGAAGATGAAATGATTCGTCTGGGAAAGAAGCCCTCCACGCAGCTTGTGAGCCAGAAAGTGCTTTCATTGAAAGAACTGCGGAAAATTCTACCGGAGCCAATTTTTCAGGAAGATGGAGCGTACCTTTATTTGAAGCGTGTCCGCTTTGTCGATGGAACACCGTTCAATGTGACGGTCAATATCGTTCCTTTGGCACGAGTTGAAGGGATTCAAGCCCATGACTTCGGCAAGGAATCGCTGTATCAGGTGCTGAAAGCGGATTACCATATTATCCCCGACCACGGAACACGCTCCCTCAGCGCGGTGAACGCCGCCAAAGAGGATGCACAATATCTGAATGTGCCGGAAAATCGCGCCCTGCTGCTTTGCAAGAGCATTGTCTATGACCGTCAGGACAATCTGATCGAGGTCAGCTACGAATATATGGATGGGCAATCTCATCCGTTCCAGTACGCTGTCCATCAGTTATAAGGAGGATAGATGACAATACGAAGAAAAAGCAGAGAAAAGGCGCGTACAAAGTAAATCAGAAAAAAGCACGGAACATAAGTCTGCGATATGACTTGTGTTCCGTGCCTTTTTCAAAATAGCTATATTCTTTGCAATGTTTCCCCGATATCCCCATCCATGCAAACCGCCCGCTCTTCGATCTCCCGCGGGGCGTATGCTTCACCAAAATTGATGCAGGCATACTTTGCCTGTGGGTTCTGGGCTGTCATCCGCCAGAATGGGTACTTGATGATGCCGGGGGTGTTCATGCCGACGCCAAGCTCCAAAAACAGCACCCGCATCCCCTCGTGGCGGCGGAGGAAATCGCTGTAGCGCTCGCTGGCCTGGTACCAGCCTGCATCCTGAACAAAGGTTGCGTCTGCCCGCAGGTTCATGCTCATCGGCTTGCCGCACACCGGGCAGCGGGGGATCAATTCTTCCGGGATCATCCGGTCTTTCTGCTGCTCCACCATGGCGCGGATGGCCTGTTCATTGTCATAGGTCGCATCGTGGCAGGGCTCGCTGCACTGGAACAGGCCGTAATCGCCCTGGGTGTAAAACAGGCGGTGCTTGTCAAACCCGGCTTTCTGGAACTGGTGGTCCACATTGGTGGTCAGCACAAAATAATCTTTGTCCCGCACCAGCTCCAGCAGGCGGCGGTAGGTCCCGTTTTCGGCATCCCGGTAGCGGTTGATGTAAACATACCGTGACCAATAGGCCCAGTGCTCCTGCAGCGTATCAAACGGGTAAAACCCGCCGGTGTACATATCCGGGAAGTGATATGCCGCAATAAAATCCGCAAAATTATCTGTGAACCGCTTGCCCGTGTAGGTAAAGCCCGCAGAGGTGGAAAGTCCCGCCCCTGCGCCGATCACAACGGCGTCCGCTTCGCCCAGCCACTGGGCCAGGCGGCTGCTATTATCCAAGGAGTCTGTCATAGATTTCATAGTCCTGCTGCGAAAAAACATTAAAAATCACCTTTTGTACCCGCTGGTCGGCCTGCATCCATTCTTTTACCGTCTGCACGGCGATCTGTGCCGCGCGCCGGGGCGGAAAGTGGAACACTCCGGTGGAAATGCAGCAGAACGCAACGCTCTGCGCACCGTTTTCCGCCGCAAGGTCCAGGCAGGCGCGGTAGCAATCGGCCAGCTGCTGGCAGTGCCGCGGCGTCAGCTCCCCATTTACAATGGGGCCAACGGTATGCAGTACATACTTGCAGGGCAGGTTGAACGCCGGGGTAATTTTTGCCTGGCCGGTGGGTTCCTCGTGCCCCTGCCGGGCCATCAGTTCCGCGCAGGCAAGGCGCAGCTGTACCCCGGCATAGGTGTGGATGCAGTTATCAATGCAGCTGTGGTTGGGCAGGTAACAGCCGGTCATACCGCTGTTGGCTGCGTTCACAATGGCATCGCACCGCAGGGTGGTGATATCCCCCCGCCAGAGGTACAGCCCCGGCTGGCGGGGCGTCAGGCTGTCCAGCTCGGTCACGCCTTTGGCCTGGGTCTCCTCTTTTAAGTAAGCATCCTGCACACGCAGGAACTCGGCCCCGCAGCGCCTGGCGGGGCGCACATTCATCAGCCCGCGCAGCAGCTGCCGCTGGGCGGCAGGCTCCTGCGGGATGGTGGTGCCCGCATAGGCGGGGTCCTCCTGCAACAGTTCCCGGATCAAAAAATTCCGGCGTTCGCTCTGGTTCATAGTGTCACCCCCTGGTTATCACCTGCCTGGGGCAGGTTTCTGCACAGCGCCCGCAGTGCAGGCAGCGGTGCTGGTCGATCACGACCGGTACTTTGGTGATATCAATGCACTTTTGCGGGCAGACGGCATAGCACAGCTTGCAGCCGATGCAGCCCGCCCCCACATGGTAGCCATTGGTTTGCGGCGCTGCGCCGCCCAGCACAAAGCTGTCCCGCACAATATGAGCCGGCGTGCTGATGTCAAAATATTCGCCCTGCCCTTCATACAGGCAGAACACTTCCAGCGCTGCGCGGGTATCGCCGGGGTAAATGCTCTGCATGTAAGGGTTCTTTTCAAAAATTTCATCCAGCTTTTCGGCGTGGATGTTCTTGATTTTTCCCCGCAGGGTAACGGACCGCTGGTCCTTTGTGGCGGACAGGGCAACGTACCCCTGCTGCATCAGCTGGCTATAAAATGCCTTGCCCTTTGCCGTCAGGAAGTAAACGCCATTATCATCCCACAGCATCATATCGATCACGCGGGTCTGTGGGCGGCCTTGGGCATCCAGGGTAGCCACAACGGTGGAATGGATTTCCTCCACCAGGATCTTCAGATAATCATTTTTCTGCATGGCTGCGCCGCCCCTTTCCCCGCCGGGATGTTTGGATTTTTTAGAACTGGTACGGCGGGTTGCCGGAAAAATCAGCGATCACGCCGTGCGGGTCTTCCAAATAGAACACCTCAAAAATCGGGTTATCCGCCGTCTGGTACTGGCCCTTTACAATGGGGTTGGCGATGCACATTTCCTTGGCGGCATGGTTGTTTTCAAACACAGCCTTGCCGTGCAGGCGGATCCAGGCATAGCTGGGGCTGGAAACACTGATTTCAATTTCCGGGTTGGCCTGCATATCCTTGTAAACATCCTTGGTGTTGTTGGTGCAGAACCACAGTTTGCCATCCAGCTGGCCTGCAAACATGAAGGGGCGGCACTTTGCCTTGCCGTCACGGCCAACAGTAGCCAGGTACTGCACGGGGTTTGCCTGCAAAAATTCAACGATCTTTTCCATTTTGGTTACCTCCATGATAACATAATTTTTGTATGTTGTGTTAGGAAAGGTTGCATTTTCCTTTCGATGTCTCTATAATAAGGCTGTAGCGCCAAATTGTAAAGTAAGCACAATATTGTGCTGTAGTTACTAAAAGGATACTAATGGAAAGGACGTACTTTTTATGCCTGATATTCCCGCTTCCACTCCTGCCAAAACTCTCCCCGCCTGCCCGGTGGAAACCACGCTGACGCTCATCAGCGATAAATGGAAGGTGCTGATCCTGCGGGATCTGTTGCCCGGTACCAAGCGTTTTGGGGAGCTGAAAAAATCCATCGGCCATGTGACCCAGAAAGTTCTGACCGCCCAGCTACGCCAGATGGAAGAAAGCGGCCTGCTGACCCGCAAAGTGTATGCCGAAGTTCCGCCCCGCGTGGAGTATACCCTGACCGACCTGGGCTACAGCCTGAAGCCCATTTTAGATGCCATGTGGGTCTGGGGTGAGCAGTACCAGGAACAGGCGCGGGAGCACGCACCGGAAGAAACTATCCCACAATAAAGCAAAACAGCGCCCTGCCGGGTTCTCATTTCCGGCAGGGCGCATGCTTTTTTACTTATGTTTACTGTATGCTCTCGATCTCGCTCCAGTCGATCTTCTCGTTTTTATAAAAATACTCCCGGTCATGCTCGCTGATGGGCCTCAGCACATGGCAGGGGTTGCCCACTGCCACCACGTTGGCGGGGATATCTTTTGTCACCACACTGCCCGCGCCGATCACGGTGTTCTCCCCGATCGTTACCCCCGGCACGACCACCACGCCGGAACCAAGCCAGCAGTTGCGGCCAATATGGATGGGCTTATTATACTGGTAGGCTTTTTCCCGCAGTTCGGGCAGGATGGGATGGTTGGCCGTGGCCAACGTCACCCGCGGGCCAAACATCACGCAGTCCCCCACATAAATATGGGTATCGTCCACGCAGGTCAGGCCAAAGTTGGCGTACACATAGTTGCCAAAATGGACATGATGCCCGCCCCAGTTGGCGTAAAACGGCGGCTCAATATAGCAGCCTTTGCCCGCTTCGGCCAGCATCTGCCGCAAAAGGGCTTCCCGCTGTTCCATCTGGGACGGCCGGGTGACGTTATAGTCATACAGCAGCTCCACATATTTCATCTGCTGGTTCATCAGTTCTGAATCATTGGGGTTATAAATTTTGCCGCTGTGCAATGCTGCATCGTTCATTGTTTTTCCTCCGTAATTTCTTTATACTGCTGGCGGAAGCTGCGGGGCGTGACCCCAAACTTTTGGGCAAACATCCGCACAAAATAGCTGATGTTATCCATCCCCACTGCCGCCGCGATCTGGGTTACGGTATCGTCCGTTGTGCACAGCAGGCTGCTGGCGCGTTCCAGCCGGTAATCGATCAGGTAGCGCACCGGGGTGGACTGGATGGTCAGGTGGAAGCAGCGCAGCGCCTCGCTTTTGCTGATGTTGGCGCTGGCCGCGATTTCCTGCAGGGTGATGGGATCTGTATAGTGTTCCGCCACAAACTGCATCATGGTGCGGGTGCGCATCTGGGTTGGGCTGTCCTTTTTAGGGCCGCCCGCAAAGGCGGCGGCCTGCTGCTGCACAAAGGTGTGCCACAGGCGGCAGACGGCAATGTGGCATTCCAGCCGGTCCGGCGGTTCCACCGTCGCCACAGCCAAAGCCTCCCGCAGGGCCTGTAAAGTTTGTTGGTTCGGCGTGCTGTTATCCTGCGCGGGGAACACCAAAAACTGGCAGGGGGATTCCAACACCGGCAGCACGTTTTCGCGGTAAATGGCCATCGTTTCACCCGCAATAAATTCCGGCCGGAACAGGATGTTCGGCATTACGCCCTCATTCGGGGATTCAAACCGGTGGATCACCCGGCTGTTGATGAACAGCCCATCCCCCTGCTGCAAAGTAAAGTTTTGCGCCCCCACACGGCACACAATGGGGCCCTGCTCCACAATGGCCCATTCAAACTCCCGGTGCCAGTGCCAGTCGATATACTGTTTTTCATATTTTTTGATTTCATCGTAATAATACTCAAACGGAAAATCCTTTGTGCCGTGGGGGCGGATCTCCTGCATGGTATCATCCCGGATAATCTCTGTGATCTGCACTGCGTCACCCCGTTTTGGTGATATTGTGCCATAAAAATGCGATTTATGTCAAGCATCTTCACCGCATTCTGTTATATAATGGCATAAAATTTATTTCAAAAGGTGATCGCATGAAATCTGAAGCCCAAAAGACAATGTACGCCTGTTTTGCTGCTTACATCGTGCAGGCCATTGTCAACAACTTTGTTCCGCTGCTGTTCGTCACGTTCCAGAACAGCTACCACATCCCGCTTTCCCAAATCACGATCCTTATCACGCTGAACTTTGGCATCCAGCTGATGATCGACCTGCTTTCCGCCGGGTTTGTTGATAAGATCGGCTACCGTGCTTCCATCGTGATTGCCCACCTGTGCACCGCTGCGGGCCTTGCCCTGCTGACGATCCTGCCGGAAGTGCTGCCCAACGCGTTCCTTGGCCTGCTGATCCCCGTCATGATCTATGCCGCGGGCGGCGGTCTGTTGGAAGTGCTGGTCAGCCCCATTGTGGAAGCCTGCCCCACCGACAACAAAGAGCAGGCCATGAGCCTGCTGCACTCCTTTTACTGCTGGGGGCATGTGGGGGTTGTGCTGATCTCCACCGCATTTTTTGCCTGTTTTGGTACCGCCCACTGGAAAGTGATGGCCCTTTTGTGGACCATTCTGCCGCTTGTCAACACCGTTGTTTTCCTGCGCGTACCGATCTACTCCCTGCACGAGGAGGGCGAGACCGGCATGAGCATGAAAGAGCTGGTGTGCAATAAAGTGTTCTGGGTGCTGCTGGTCATGATGGTCTGTTCCGGCGCTTCGGAACAGGGGGTCAGCCAGTGGGCTTCCACCTTTGCGGAGCAGGGGCTGGGCCTTGGCAAAACGGTGGGCGACCTGGCCGGGCCTGCGGCCTTTGCCTTTTTGATGGGTACCTCCCGCCTGATTTACGGCAAATATGGCGATAAGCTGAATCTTGATAAATTCATGAAATACAGTTGCATTTTGTGTATTTTATGCTATGCTTGTATAGCGCTTGTGCCTGTTCCGCTGGTTTCGCTGCTGGCCTGCGCGGTGTGCGGGTTCTCGGTCGGTATTCTGTGGCCGGGCACCTTCAGCCGTGCTTCGGCGGCTTTGCCGCGCGGCGGCACCGCCATGTTTGCCCTGCTGGCCCTTGGCGGTGACCTTGGCTGTTCCGGCGGCCCCACCCTGGTGGGCCTTGTTTCCAGTGCGGCGGGCGGCAGTTTGCGCACCGGCATTATGGCCGGTATCGTCTTCCCTGTTCTGCTGCTGGCGGGGCTGGTGGTTTCCACCCGCCGCGGGCAGACGAGTTGAAAAGAGGTTCTGTATGCTCGTTCCTGTTCTGTTGTTCATTGTCGGCCTACTGTTCCTGATCAAAGGCGGCGACTGGTTTGTGGATGGCGCTTCCGCTTTGGCGCGCCGTTTCCACCTGCCGGAACTGCTGATTGGCGCAACGGTAGTTTCCATCGGCACCACTTTGCCGGAAGTCATGGTTTCCACCATGTCGGCCCTGTCCGGCCACGGCGAAATTGCTTACGGCAACGCCATTGGTTCCGTGATCTGCAATGCCGCGCTGATTGCCGCCATTACCATTGCGGTGCGCCCCGGCAAGGTTGACCCCAAAACGCTCAAAACCCCCGTTGCGTTCTTTTTTGCCGCTGCCGCCATCTACTGCGTGGCCGCTTATGTGATGGGCCGCTTTACCCGCCCGATGGGCTTTTTGATGCTGGCCATGTTTGTTGCCTACATGGTGGTGAACGTGCTGCAGATGAAAAACGCCCCCGCCGAGCCCGCCCTCACCGAAGAAGAGGAAATGAGCCTTGTAAAAACGCTGGTGCTGCTGGTGATCGGTGCCGTGCTGATTGCCTTTGGTGCCAACCTGCTGGTGGATAACGGCACCCTGATTGCCCAGGCGCTGGGCGTGCCCGAATCCGTGATTGCGCTGACCTTTGTGGCGCTGGGCACCAGCCTGCCGGAACTGGTCACCGCCGTAACCAGCCTGATCAAGGGCCACAGCGATCTTTCCCTTGGCAACGTTGTGGGCGCGAACGTGTTCAACCTGGTGCTGGTCAGCGGCGTTTCGGTCACGCTGGCCCCCTTCTCCATCCCGCAGAGCGCCACTCTGTTTGGCATGAACTCCAGCCTGGTGCTGGAGCTCCCGGTCATGCTGCTGGTCATGCTGATTTTGACCCTGCCCGCTTTGCTGAAAGGCCGCCTGAGCCGCCCTCAGGGCATTGTGCTGCTGGCGATCTATGCCGCATTCTGCGTGGTGCAGTTCACCCTGTAAAAACAATCTGATATACCAAAAGCCGCCGCCCTGCTTGCTCATGCAGGGCGGCGGCTTTTCTGTTTCAGCAAACAATAAAATCTATCTTGACTGCATCATGCAGCCCGCAAACAGACCTTATTGTTCCGTATTATATCATTTCGTGTTATACATTGTGTGTTATTTTGACCGTTAAAAAGTCTTCCGTAGGGGCGCACATTGTGCGCCCGCTGTCATTTTGCCACGTGCACAGTCTTCAAAAAGACAGCATCTATGCGTCGTTTTAGCAAGCATCGTTTTTGCGCACATGCGCCATAAGAGAAATGCACCGTTTTTGTGTATTGTATAATATGTATTGTATCTTGTGCTTTGTTACACTTCGTAAGTAACCGTGCTGCCCTGCACATGCAGCAGCGTGCCCTGGGCGGTCGGCTCGGCTTCGGCACCGGTCACGGCTTTCACGGTGGGCACATTGACCAGCAGCAGCTTCAGATCCTTGGCTTCCCCGTCAATGGCAACGGTCACGGTGCCGCCTGCGTTTTCGGCTTTGACGGTCAGCACCGTTTCGCCCTTGGCATCGCAGACGGTGCGCTCGGCTTTGCCATCCAGCGCATACACCCGCAGGGTCAGGCCGTCCGCATAGTCGTACACCGGCTTGTCGTCATGGGCACCGATGGGCAGAATGCTGTTGGCCCGCACAAACACCGGCAGGCTAAAGAAATCATACGTCCCGCGGGTCCAGCCGCGGCCCTCCACTTCCTCGCCGGTCAGCAGGTGGGTCCATTTTCCGGCGGGCAGGTAGAAATCACAGCTGCCATCCTCGTGGAACACCGGCGCAACCAGAACGGCATCCCCCAGCATATACTGGCGGTCGAGGTCCTCCGCCCCGATATCCTGCGGGAACTCCATCATCATGGCGCGCATGACCGGGGTGCCGGTGGTGTGGGCTTCCACGGCCTTTGTGTACAGGTAGGGCATCAGGGTGTTTTTCAGCTTGCTGAACTCCCGGCAGACGGCCACGGCTTCCTCGCCGAACAGCCAGGGCACACGGTAGGAGTTGGAACCGTGCAAGCGGCTGTGGCTGGAAAGCAGCCCGAATTGCAGCCAGCGCTTGTAAACATCCGCCGGGGCAGTCCCCTCAAACCCGCCGATATCGTGGCTCCAGAAGCCGAAGCCGGAGAGCGTCAGGCTCAAGCCGCCGCGCAGGCTTTCGGACATCGAAACATAGGTCGAGTTGCAGTCCCCGCCCCAGTGTACCGGGAACTTCTGCCCGCCCACGGTGGCGCTGCGGGCAAACAGGCAGGCATCGTCCGCGCCGCGCACCTCGGCAACGGTTTCATACACAGTTTTGTTATAGAGATACGTATAGTAGTTGTGCATCCGCAGCGGGTCGGAACCATCGTGGTAAACAACGTCGGTCGGGATGCGCTCGCCAAAATCGGTCTTGAACGCGTCCACGCCCTGGGCCATCAGCTTTTTCAGGCAGCTCTTGTACCAGGCCACAGCGTCCGGGTTGGTAAAGTCCAGCACCGCACAGCCGGGCTGCCACAGGTCCCACTGCCAGGTATCACCGTTGGGGCGCTGCAAAAGCCAGCCATTATCCGAAAGCATCTGGAAGCACTTTGCCTTTTGCCCCACATAGGGGTTGATCCAGACGCAGACTTTTAAGCCGCGGTCATGGATGCGGGAGATCAGACCCCGGATATCGGGGAACATGTCCTCGTCCCAATCAAAACCGCACCATTCGCCCTCTTTCATCCAGAAACAGTCGAAATGGAACACCGAAAGCGGGATGCCCCGCTCGGCCATACCGTCAATAAAGCTCGTGACGGTCTTTTCGTCATAGCTGGTGGTAAAGCTGCTGCTCAACCACAGGCCGAAGGTCCACGCCGGGGGCAGGCCAGGGCGGCCAGACAAAGCTGTGTAATTTTGCAACACTGCTTTGGGGGTTCCGCCGCCAATGACCATAAAGTCCAGCTTCTCCCCCGGCACGCTGAACTGCACGCGGGTAACATGCTCGGTACCGACCTCAAAGCTGACGGGGCCGGAATCATTGACCAGCACGCCATAGCCGCGGTTGGTCAGATAAAACGGGATGTTTTTGTACCCCAGCTCGCTGGATGTGCCGCCGTCCTCGTTCCAGATCTCCACCGTTTGGCCGTTTTTGATGAACGGGGTGAACCGCTCGCCCAGGCCATAAATCTTTTCGCCCACATCAATATCCAGCTGGCAGCGCATATAGCTGCCGTCCGGCGTTTTGATGGTGGAAAGCTGCGGCGTGCCGTACCGGTTGCCCACACCGGTCAGCCGCTTGCCCTTATAGTACCAGACAAAGTTGGCAGGGCTGCGGGTGATGACCAGCGCAGTATCCCCACTTTTTACGGTGATCGTTTCCTCTCCCAGTTCGGCGTTCAGGGGGCAGTGTTCATCCGCCAGGTCAAAGGCGGGCACCTTGGCTCGGCTGCCGCTGAAATGCACCGTCTGCACCCGGATGATATCCGGCAGCGGGCTGGAGACCGTCAAAAACAGGGCGGGGCCGTCCAGCACGCGCTCCTGCCGCGCATAGGGCACGGCGAACAGTTTCAGCACCGTGCCGTTTTCTTCCAGGTGGGCTTCCCGGATCTGCTGGCAGTTGGAAATGCTGACTCCCGGTTTGGTCAGCCATTGGCCGTTGGTAAATTTCATAACGTGACCTCCTTGTATCAGGGTCCATGCAGCGTCTTGCTTTCCTGCCGGTTTGCCCGGCGTTTACCCCCAGTTTACCATGTTTTGGGGCCGCGCACTAGCCCCAAAACATACAAAAAACACCGCCCGGAACGGCTTACTCTGCGCTCCGGGCGGTGCTTAGTTTATCTTGTTTTTTCTAGTTTTTCGGTTTTACAGCAGCGTCATCGCATAGCGCTGTTTCAGGCGGCGCCAGATGCTTTGGGTGTTCTGCGGGCGGATCAGCTTTTGCAGCAGGGTGCGCATCATGCGCTCCTCAAACGGTTCCGGCGGCTCGCCGCCATACACCGTTTTTTCAATCAGGGAGCAGGCCATCGCATATTCGCCGGGGTTCACATCGGGCACCTGCTCCACCAGCAGGGCGTCCGTTTCCTCCGTGTGCCAGCCCAGGGCGGCGTCAATGCCCCATAGGTGTAATAGCTGGAACAGCTTTTCTTCAATCATCAGGGCGCGGTGTTCGGCATCGGCACAGGCATAGCGCTCCTGCGTGCGGCGGATGCGCACTGCGCGCACCAGCTCCAGCACCACAAGCACCAACGTTGCCAGGATGACCAGCACCGCCACAATGCCCAGCAGCGCCATGGCAATGCTTTTTGCCACCTGCTGCGGGTTGGTAAAGCGGCCGCCCTCCCCCTCGGTGTTCGTCAGCTGGGCGCTGCGGTCCCCCTGCTGCAAAGCAGCGGTCCGGCGCGCGGCGGAAGGTTGGCTGACCATCTGCTGCAGGGCGGCGGCATCATAATAGCAGCCGGGCATGGTATCCACCGGCAGCCAGCCCACACCGTCAAAATAAACTTCCGCCCAGGCGTGGGCGTCCTGGCCGGTCAGGGTCACGGTTCCATCATTTTCCGCCAGGCTGCTCGCCATCAGATAGTACCCTTCCACATAGCGGGCCGGAATGCCATAGGCGCGCAGCGCCATAACGGTGGCCGCGGCATACTGCACCGCGTTGCCCTCATGGGACTGGGTCAGGAACCAGCGCACCGGGTCCGCGCCGTCCGGCGTGGGGTCCGGGGTCTGGGTATAGCTGACCTGGTATTTGAGCACATCGCGGATATGGCTCAGCGCCATATACACACCCTCGTGTTCGCTCTCATAATCCTGCCAGAACAGCTGGTTCATCAAATCGTTGGCGCTCTCGTCCAGCGCGGTATACTGGCTGTACACAAAGCTGCGGTAGGCGGCTTCGGCTTCGCTGTACTGCTGCTGGGCCTCGTTCGTGGGGTCCGCCACCCAGTCTGCCGCAACGGTCAGCTCTGCGGGGCGGTAGTCCGACCGTTCCAGCACGGTATACTCCCGCGCGCCCAAAAGGCCGCGGCTGAGCAGCATTTCGTCCTGTTTGGTCTTGATCTGCGCGGTGGAATCATCCTCCAGCGAAAGCGGCAGGTAGCAGAAATAGCGGGATGCGCCTGCATTGCTGACCTTTACGGTGTTCAGCTCCGGGCTCTGGCTATCCGTCAGGCGGTAATACTGTGCCACCTGGGTCAGCGGGTCAAAGCCGCGGGCGCTCAGCCAGTCCATCATACCGGCATTGCTGCCGCCATAGGCGGAATCCGGCAACGGCTTCCAGCTGCCATCCTGATAAACGCCGCCCACATAAGCCCGCAGATAGAGCGTTTTTTCCTGCGCGGAGGATACCGTCAGCAGCGGTTCGGTGCCGGTGTTCAGCTCCCCGGCCTTGGCCATATCGCCAAGGGGCAGGGTATCCTGACCATAGCGCATGGTGTGCACCGTCTGTTTCATAGCGGCGCGGGCTTCTTCCATGGTCAGCATCCGGATATTGGGCAAAACAATGCCCGCGGCTGCCATGACCGCCATGCAGAACGCTGCCAGGTGAATGGTGCGCACCGGAACGCCGCAGCCGCGGTCGCTCAGGGCGGTGCCCAGCAGGCCGCAGATCAGCAGCGCGCCCGCCAGCGGAACAAAAGTATCGCCCAGCAGCTGGATCAGCAGCCAGAATGCGCACCACGCGGCGCAAAGCGAAATGCGCCGCTGCGCCGCCAGGTACCACGCCAACTGGCCGCACAGCAATGCCCCGGCCAGGGTGAACGCCCCGGCAGCTCCCGGCAGCTGGGCCGCAGCCAGCAGCACCGCGCCGCCCTCATTGGCAGCGTTCCACCGGGCAATCACGCCGTTCAGCCATTGCAGCAAACCCGCCCAGGTGGCTGCCGGGCCGGCAAGCAGTAACAGCACCGGCCACGCCAGCAGCGGCAGAAACGCCGCCAGGCTCTCATGTTTTTTCAGCCACTGGCCCGCAACGCAGCTGGCCGCGCCAAGCAGGGCGGCGGCCACGGCCTGCCACACCGGCAGCACCACACCGCCCCACACGGCATACAGCGCCAGCAGGCTGCCGCCAAGCAGCAGCCCCGCCGAAAACGCCGTCCACGCCGAAAGGCTGCGGATGGGCCTTGCACCCACGGGCATAATGATCTGGACCTGCGGCTGTTTGATCGTTTTTTCCATGTATCGCCTCAACATAAAATACGGCAGTTTTCCCGGTCGGACGCATCAACCGGCAGCTCCATAAAATCGCAGCTGCTGTTCATGACCGCATGGGTGCCGCCGGCACCCGGCACAGCGTTCAATACCGTTGCGGTAATGCGCCCGTCCACGCGGTTCAGGTCCATCCCGTAACCGTCCGCAGCCAGGATCATCAGGCGGGTGAACTGTGCATCCAGGTGTTCCATCAAAAAGTATTGCAGGCCGTCGCCGCTGTCCTCCTGCACGGGGGTGCTCAGCCAGCGGGCCAGCATCTGCTCGTGCTCCCGCGGGGTGCGCACTTCGTACAGGTCCAGGCCGCTGCCGGTGGGGACCGCCATGCAGAACGGCACACCCTGGCGCACCAGCTCGCTGCCAAGGGCAGAGCCATAGGCAATGGCGGCGTTCAGGGTTTTGGGGTCCGCGGCTTTGCCGTTCACATTGCGGCCAAAGTCCGGCAGGATGGCCACATTAAAGTGGGCCGGGTCGCTGGGCTGGCGCAAAATCAAGGTATCCGTCTTGCTGGAAAGTTTCCAGTGGATGGCGCGGATATCATCCCCCGGCTTATATTCCCGGATGTCATACATCTCGCTGGGGTCGCCGCCCTTGCGGTTCTGCATCAAGCCATCGCCGCGCGGCGCGCGGGTGGCAGCGCGGGACAGGGTAACATCCACATCCACGCTGCGGGGGTAGATGACGGTATACACATCCTCAAACGGCGCGGTGGGGGCGCAGAACAGGTTGAACTGGTCCCGCACCACAATGGCGGAGCATTTCAGCACAGTGCGCCCGCACTGCTCCACATCCAGCGGCAGGTTAAAGGTACTTTTGCGGCCGGAAAGCGGCAAAAGGAAGCGCTGGCGCTTGGTAAAGCCCGTTGTGGTGTTGACGATCTCAATTTCCGTCAGCACGCTGCGGGCAGCCAGCAGCCGGTGCCCCGCCGTTGCGGTAACGCTGGCATACAGCTGTTTGCCCACCTGCCCGCCGGGGCTGGTGCGCAGGCTGACCGCCAGGCCTGCGGCTTCCCGCCGCAGGGAGATGGCCATGAACAGTGCCAGTGCCACAAGGCAGATCAGCGCGCACAGCAAAAACGGCTGGCTGAAATGGAACAGCAGCAGCGCCACCACAAGGCCAAATAATAAATAGCAGATCCTGTTTTCCCACATGGGCTTACCTCTGGCCCTGCTCCGGCGGGCGGACCGTTGCCAGGATTTCTTCCAGCAGGGTGCGGGCGGTCACGCCGTCCACACGGGCCTGCGGGCGCAGCACAAGGCGGTGGGCACACACATCCAGGAACACTGCCTGCACATCCTCCGGGATGACATAGTTGCGTTCTTTCAGGATGGCATGGGCGCGGGACATTTTGACCAAAGCCAGAATGCCGCGGGGCGAAATGCCCAGCTCCACCAGCGGGTTGGTGCGGGTAGCCTCGCACAGACGGATGGCATAGGCCAGCACCGGGTCGGTCATGCGCACCGAGGTCAGGTAGTTCTGCACTTCCATAATGTTCTGTGCGGTGGTAACGGGGCGGATCTCATCCAGCGGGTTCTGGTAGCGCTGGGCGTTGATGATGCGGATCTGGTTTTCCAGCGTGGGGTAGCCGATGGACAGGCTGACCATGAAACGGTCCAGCTGGGATTCCGGCAGCGCCCACAGGGTTCTGGGTTGCAATGCACAGGAAAGGCTGCGGCAGGCGGTGGGTCACACCATCCACCGTGATGGTGTGTTCTTCCATTACTTCCAGCAGGGCGGACTGCGTTTTGGGCGAAGTACGGTTGATTTCGTCCGCCAGCAGCAGCTGGCAGTTGGCGCTGCCCTCATGATACTCAAACTTGTTGGTCTCCCGGTTGAACATGGTAAAACCGGTAATATCGGAAGGCAGGGTATCCGTTGTGAACTGGATACGCTTGCTGCTCAGCCCCAGCGCCTTGGAAAACGCCAGTGCCAGCGTGGTTTTGCCCACGCCGGGGCAGTCTTCCAGCAGAACATGGCCGCCGGCCTAAATGGTCATCAGGACCTTTTCTACAATTTCGTTTTTGCCAATGAACGCTTTGTTCACTTCGGCAATAATTTGTTTGGACTGTTCAACGATCATTCTTTCTTCTCCTCTGCCCCAATGGCGGGGGCTGCTGTTTCCGGTGTTGCGGGGGTCTGCGGGGCGGGCTGCTCCGGTTCAGGCTGCTGTGCAGGCTGCGCCAGGTTTACAGCAGCCTGCTCGGCGGCGGGCTGTGCGCTTTCCGGCGTAGCGGGGGCGCTCGGTGTTTCTTCCACTTCATCGCCGTCCGGGTGTTCGCACACCATGTCGGCGGCGTCATCCACCGGGTCAAGGCCCATCATAGCGCGCAGGCGGTTTTCGGCGGTCATCAGCCGTTCGTTGATCACCGCGTCCACCTCTTCATTGGTGGGCAGGTTGCCGTCCTCGTCAGTCAGTTCGTTGGTGATCAGCTCCCGCATCTGGGCCAGGTCGGTATAACCCGCCATGGGGTAGGTCCATTCGGCAATATAGGTTTCCTCATTGCCAAAGGTTAAGATGCTCAGCTTTTCATCCGGCACGCCAAAGTCAAAGGGCTGTTCCGGTGTGACATCCAACAGTTCCGGCGGAGTATCGCCCCAGAAATACAAGCTCAGGGTATCGCTCTCGGTTCCCGCAAAAGCACCGCTGTAAATGCCCACCATCGTTTCGGGGATGATGACGGTTTCCTGGTTTTTGCTGCGGGCAAAGGTCGTGCTGCCGATATAATCCGCTTCCCAGTTAGTCGGCAGGTCAATGTCACTGCCGGACAGCGAAGCCGTTGTGATATTGCGCGGCGCGCTGACCAGGGTAATGTATCCATCTTCCGATACACGGTAGGGGTACAGGTCGGTGGGTTCGTCCACCAGTTCCAGCCCTACCAGGGAGCGGATCCGGTTTTCCTGCACCAGCAGCTGGGCTTCCAGCTCGGCATCTACCTCCTCATCTGTGGGGAACTCAAAGGTATCCCAGTAGATATTCTCCTGGATATCATCCCACATACGCATGTAAGCGCTCTTGTCCTCGCGTTTGAAATACCCGGCAAACAGGTAGCGCCAATTTTTCACGCTGGTTTCTTCGGTTCCTTCGGGAAGATGCAGCCGCAGGTTCTGCGCCTCTTCGTCCTCGGTCCAGCCATAGTTGAACTGGAAGTGGCCTTCGCTGTTCAGCGAGATTTGCGGCAGGCTGTCGCCCAGCAGGTAGATATCCGTCAGGTTAAAGCACTCGTTCGCCATACCGGCGTACAGGGCCGATCTATCGCTCAAAGTGCCCAGCGTGATGGTCTTCAGTTCGGAGTCACCGCCGAACGTATCGGTAAATATATCAACGTTATCGCCCGGCAAAGTCACGCTGGTCAGCAGCTTGCAATCCGCAATGGCTTTATCAAACACCATGTAGTTTTCGCCAAAGGTCACATCGCCGCTCAGCTGTGATCCCCGCAGCGCGCCGGAATCCAGTGCAAACAGGTTGGGCAGCGCCTGCCAGTCGATCGTCATCGCGCCGGAAGGTGTGGTGGTCTGCGCCAGGGCATAGTTGAACAGTTCCTTTGTTGCCAGCGGCAGCTGGGGTTCGTCCGGCACCTCGCTGCTGGAGCGCAGGCCAAGCCAGGGATTGCCGTCCGCATCCACGCCGTACAGCATGCGGCCGCTGCCGCCGATGGGAACCACCTGGTAGCCTGCCACGCCGGATTCTTCCACAAAGCTGATCCAGTTGCTGCTGTAGCCAATGCAGTTGGTGGGCGCATACAGGTAAGAAGTTGTGCTGATGTTGTAGCTGTCCCGCAGGGCCGGGTCGTAACCATCTTCCAAAATGCCGGTGATGGCATTGGAAGCCACAAACCGCAGCGCGGTACAGCCCTTGATGGCATTGCTGCCAATGGTAATGGTGTCCTTGGTATCAATCAGGACGCCCTGCAAGGCGGTGCAGTTTTCAAACGCTTCTGCGCCGATGATCTCCACGCTTTCCGGCAGGGTGACCCACACAAGGTCTTGCTGGTCGGCAAAGGCCCGGTCTGCAATCTCGGTAATTTGCACCGCGGTGCCGTCCTGCGCGGTCACCGTGCCGTCAAACTCGGTCAGGTTTTCCGGCGCGCTCAGCAGGGTTGCCAGCGTGCCGTCATCGCCGGAGTTCACACTGTACACAAAGCCCTCGCGGGAGGTGTTCAGCAGTTCCGCGCGCACCTGGCCGCCGGCTGCGGCCAGCTGGCTGGTGATATCATCATACTGGGCCTGGGTGTAGCACAGTACGCGGCGAACCGCGCTGCTGGCAAAGCAGCCGTTTTCCAGCGTAACGGTTTGCCCGCTGGCAGGCAGAACAACATCGGCCAGGTCGTCCGCGCCGTCAAAGGCACCGGCTTCCAGGGTCTTCATGTTGTCTTCCATAATCAGCCGGGTGCCGTCCAGCACCCAGTGTACCGCGCCGTTCTGGCCCACCACCGCATTGTTCTGCACGGTATAGGTCACGTTCGGTGTTTCCACCGCAGCGGCATACAGGTTGTGTGCCGCAAGGTCGGTGCGGTCCTGGCTGATGAACTCTTTCAGCAGGCTGCCTTTGACCAGCACCTTACCGCCGCTTGCCATGTTGGTGTAGTTGATCTGCGGCAGCTGGTCCGCAGTCTGGGCCTGCAGTTCCAGCACTTCAACCTGGTTCTGGGCGGGCAGCTCTACCCTGGTCACGGTAGCGGGCACCACCAGGCGGGTCATCTCGGCCGGGATGCTCAAGATCCCGGTCATATCCTTGTTCAGCAGCAGGCCGTTCCTTGCGCAGTAGAAGGGGTTGGCTTCGTCCACCTGGTACCCCTTATTGACCCGCAGACCGTTGCTGTAAATATCAATATTCATCACGCTGTCCGGCAGCACCAGGTAGTCCGTGGTGATATCGGCATCATCGTAAAACAGAACTTCCTGCACATACCGCGGCACTTCCAGCGTTTCCACAAAACCGCGGCCATCCTCATCAGTTTCATCCGCGCGATAGTTGGTCAGGGTTTGCAGATAGCAGAGGTTATTGTACTGGTAGCCGACTTCGTAATCGTCCGACATCCATTCCAGTACAAGCTCAACCGTATAGGCGTCGTCCAGCGGAACGCTTTCCATCGGCTCCAGGATGTGCCGCCCAACGGTCGGCACATAGAACCAGTCCACTTTCTGGCCGTTTTCTTCCCAGCCGGGGAACAGGCTGGTCAGGGGGTCGCCGGTGCCGTCATACAGGTAATCCCACTGGTAGCGCAGCAGGTTGACCATTTCGCCATCGGTCAGGTACTGGTGCTGGTCATCATTCAGGACAATATCCGGATTGATGACGGTGTTATCCTCCGTGATGGGCTGGGACAAAACAAACACGCGGTTGCGCTCCACCACATAATCCACAATGCGCTCCACCCACTCGCCTTTGGTGGAAAAGCGATAGGCTGCCCGGATCTTCATTGTATCATCCGGCAGGCTGGTCGGGATTGTCAGCGGGAAATCGCTGGTCCAGGTCTTGCCGCCATCGAACGAAACTTCGTCAATGCGCACATACACATCAAAGGCATCCTCGCCCCACAGGTAGCGCACGCCGTCCGAGCCCAGCACATAGGTTTCCAGCGCGTTGAACAGCGTCCGCTTGCTGGGGATCGTCTGCCCCAGGTAGAGATACCCGGTAGCGCCGATATAGGGCTTGCCAATGTACACACTGGGGTTATCCCCGTTTTCATCGCTGGGATCACGCGGGGTAATGCCCTCGTGGTAGGGGTTGTTTTTGGCCACACCATCGTCCGGGTACTGTTTGCTGATCTCCGGGTCGCGGGCGGTATCCGCCGGGCGCACCGTGGGCACCGGGGATGTGGTGGGCTGCGGTGCCGCCGTTGGGGCGGGGCCCTGCGTCGGGCGGGGGGTGTTGGTTCCGTTTCCGGCGTCGCTGCTGCCATCACTGCCGTCGCCGCCCGTGCCAATGCTGCCGGTTCCGTCCCCTTCCCCGCTGCGGATGATCACATCCGCCTGGGCGGGGTCACTTACCACATCGTACACGGTATCGCCCGCGGCGGTGCTGCCCTCCCGGTTTTGCAGCTGGGATGCCGAACCGGTATTCAGGTTGATCTGCCGGTCAGACTGTGTTCCGGCCGAAGCCTGGCCCTCAAACAGATAATCGGCGTTATCCCGCGGGGTCAGGTCTTCCTGGCGGTGGGCTTCCTCGTCCCGCTGCCATAGTTCGCTTTCCCCGTCCTGTTTTTCGTTCTGGGTGGTCTGCTGTTCCTTATTATCAAAAACGACCTGGTTGACCTGCAGATCTGCAGCGGCATCCGGGCTGAACCCTTTGCCCGCCCGGTATGCAGCTGCAGCCTGTACCGCACCGGCAGCCAGCACAACTGTTCCGGCTACCGCCAGCACGGCTTTCCCGATTCGTTTTTCCTGCATGTATTTCTTCCTTTCTTCAACATTCCCACTTAGGGCTGCCGCTTACCCGCGGCGCTGGCGCAAAAACTTGCCAATGCTGCGTTGCAATGCGGCAAAATCCACCGGCTTGGCAAAGTGGCCGTTCATGCCGCTTTCGGCAGAAAGCCGCTCGTCTTCCACAAAGGCATCGGCGGAAAGGGCAAACATCAGCACGGTCTTGGCGTCCGGGCGGTTCATGGCCCGGATGGTGCGGGCCGCCGTGCGGCCATCCATAACCGGCATCTGCACATCCAACAGGATAAAGTCGTAATACTCCGGCGGGTGCGCGGCAAACTTGTCCACCGCAATCTGGCCGTTTTCGGCCAGGTCCACCTCGGCCCCCATGCTTTGCAGGATTTCTACCGCAATTTCGGCGTTGATCTCGTTGTCCTCCGCCATCAGGATGCGGCAGCCGTTGAAGGCGTTTTCTTCCTCCTGCGGGGCGGTTTCGTCCGCGTTTGCTGCGGTGAGCTGCTCCGGCGCTTCGGCAATGGGCAGGTGCAGGAACACGCTGAAATCACTGCCTTGGCCCGGCACGCTTTCCACCACGATCTCGCCGCCCATCAAGCGCACGAGCTGGTCGGTAATGGCCATGCCCAGGCCGGTGCCGCCGTACTTGCGGGAGGTATCCACGCTTTCCTGCTCAAACGGGCGGAAGATACTGTTGATGAACTTGGGGTCCATGCCGATGCCGGTATCGTGTACGCGGATCATCATATCCGCCACGCCGTCATGCAGCATCATCTGGCGGAACATTACGGTAATTTCGCCCTTGCTGGTAAACTTGACCGCGTTGGACAGGAAGTTGATGATGACCTGGCTGATGCGCAGTTCATCGCCCACCACATAGTCCACCGACATATTCTCATAGGTTACTTCATACTTGATGCCGCGCGCGTCCAGCGTTTTGGCAAACATATCATACAGCTTGGTGCCCAGCGCCCGCAGGCTGAACGGCTGTTCTTCCAGCTCCACCTTGCCTGCCTCAATGCGGGACATATCCAGAATATCATTGATGAGCGAAAGCAGATGGTCCGAAAGCTCGCCTGCCTTGGTCAGGTACTGCATGGTGGGGTCGTCCGCTTCCATGTGGCCCCGTGCCAGCGTCAGCATACCGATGATACCGTTCATCGGGGTGCGGATCTCGTGCGACATGCGGGACAGGAAGCTGGTTTTTGACTGGCTTTCTTCCTCCACCTGGCTCAGGCGGTTTTCGTACCGCTCGATCTGGTCATGCAGCTCGGTGGAGCGGCTGAAGGTCATCAGGTCATACACGCTGTCGGCGCTGCGGGTAATGGCAAGGATCACCCACTGCCCGTCTTTCAGCTGCAGCTCATCCACCAGGGTGGTTGCACCGTCCCACGCGCGGTAAGACTTCCACATCTGCTCGCCCGCGTCCCGGTCCGCCATCTGCTGCATCAGCGTCATCAGGTTGGTCTGGAGTTCTTCCAAGCTGATGCCCAGCATCTTTTGGGTGTTGCCCGCTGCAGCAATCGGCATCAGGTCGCTGCGGCGCATCAGGATAAACACCTGGTCGCTGCGGCGGTCCAGTTCCTGCAGCAGCAGATCCTGCGCCCCCCGGACCCGCGCCGTCTGAATCGGCGTGCCTTTCTTTTTATGCTGGTCTTTTATCAATAGCGCCACTGCCGCCGCCAGTTCCACACAGGCGATCAGCACCAGCCCAAAGTGCTCCCCCAGCTGGGTCAACGTTTGCATGATCCAATCCATCAATCTTTTTTCCTCCGGCAGCCGCACACTGCACTTTTGCACATCTGTTTAACATTTCCATGCGCAATTTTCCATCATTTATGGTAGCACCACTGTACACACCTGGTCAACAAAATTTGATAGATTTTGCTGTATTTTTTCCGTTTTCTTTTATCAAAAATCTGCATTTCTGCGTTTTATGGCTTCTTTTCCCGCGTAAATCTGCTACAATAGAACTAACATCAAAAAACGCATCATTTTTGCCCACTGCCGGAAAGGAGCTTGCTATGACCCATACTTTTTCTTGTTCTGCCGCTGCCCCGCTGGTGCGCACCACCGGCGGCGCGGTGCGCGGCTACCGTTTTGACGGGCTGGATATCTTTAAGGGTATCCCTTATGCCAAGGCAAAGCGCTTCCATGCGCCGGAGCCCACCGCGTGGGACGGCGTACTGGACGCCACCAGCTACGGCTATGTCTGCCCTTTGCTGGAAATGCCCAAGCCCAACGGCGAAATGCTGGTGCCCCACCGCTACTGGCTGATGGACGAAGCCTGCCAGAACCTGAACATCTGGACCCCCGCGCTGGATGACGCCCGCCGCCCCGTGCTGGTGTGGCTGCACGGCGGCGGATACTTTGCCGGTTCCTCCATTGAGCAGGTCGCTTACGAGGGCGAAAACATGGCCCGCCTGGGGGACTGCGTGGTGGTTTCCATCAACCACCGGCTGAACATCCTGGGCTATCTCGATCTTTCGGATTTTGGGGCGGAATATGCCAATTCCGGCAACGCGGGCGGCGATGATATCATCGCCGCGCTGCGCTGGGTGCGGGATAATATTGCCGCGTTCGGCGGCGACCCCGGCAACGTGACGGTGTTCGGCCAGTCCGGCGGCGGCGCCAAGGTGACCACCCTGCTGCAGACCCCCGCCGCGGACGGGCTGTTCCACAAAGGCATTGTGATGAGCGGCGTTCTGGGCCGCCTGGCCGACTGCACCGGCAGCGGGCGGGACTGTGCCGAGGCCCTGATGGCGGAGCTTGGCGTGGCGGATATCTCCGCATTGGAAACGGTACCTTATGCCGCACTTGCCGCCGCTTATAATAAAGTGGCCCCCGCGCTGGAAGCCGCCGGCAAAAACACCGGCTGCGCCCCGCACCCCAATGCCTTTTACCTGGGCGACCCGCTGGAAAACGCGTTCCGCCCCGAAACCGCCCACATTCCCCTGCTGGTGGGCACCGTGTTTGGCGAATTTGCCGCTTTCAATGGCCGCGGCCTGAACAAAGCACAGATGAGCGCCGCCGAGGCCGAAGCCTTTGCCGAAAAAATGCTGGGCAAACAGCCAGCGGATGCCCTGCTGCCGCTGTTCCGCGCCGCCTACCCCGAACGCAGCGCCGCCGACCTGCCGTTTTTGGATGTGCTGTTCCGGGAGCCGACCATGCGCTATATCCGCCGCCGGGCGGAAACCGGCCCGGTGTGGAGCTACCTCTTCAATCAGGATTTCCTCATCGAGGGCGGCCGTGCCCCATGGCATTGTTCCGATATCCCGTTTGTTTTCCATAATACCGAGCTGGTGCCCTCCGCCAACATTTCCGGCGTGAGCCCGCAGCTGGAACAGCAGATTTTTGACGCCGTCCTGGCCTTTGCCCGCACCGGGAACCCGCAGCACAGCGGCATTCCCGCCTGGCCTGCCAGCACCCCGCAGCAGGAGAATACCATGCTGTTTGATTCCGCCACCCGCTTGGCCCCCGACCACGACAAAGCCCTGATCGCCGCCGCGCTGCCCGCCATCTCCGCCCTGATGGCCCGCAACTTTGACCCCGACAGCATCCAGCACTAATATATACACTAAATAAAAAAGAATAAAGAATAATGAATAATGGTTGTGTGACACCCGCGGCGTCACATTTTAATCAGGTCAGCCGCTCCGGTAAGGAGCATTCCGGCCAGAGCAGCCAACCTATTTTATTCGCACCGCCGCGGGCGGTGCTCCGACATTATTCTTTATTCATTATTATTTATTATTTTAAGTCAAACAACCAACGGCCTGCCGCTGCAAGCAATGCGCTTGTGCGGCAGGCCGTTATTTCTTATGTGTTTTACTGTTTGGTTTTGGCAGCGCGCAGGGTTTTGTAGTTTTCAAAATAAAAGTGCTTGTCCAGCACATCCCCCACCAGGCCAATGCCCTTGCCCATGGTGAACGCCGCAGCGATAGTGCCAATGCCCAGCCCTTCCAGGTGCCCCAGGAAGAAGAAGGTCATACCCGCCGTAATGGCCAGGCAGGTCACATCAAAGCCGATTTTAATGCGCGGGTACGGCACCTTGGTAATGTCCGCCAGCTCCCGCGGGAACAGGTCAGTGGGCACAATGGGCAGCCCGCACCGGTTGGAAAGCGCAATGCCAAAGCAGATCAGCAGGTAGCTGACTACAAAATACACCACCCGCCAGGGCAGCGTGTACGGCAGCACATCGATCCACAGTTCGTGCACATCCAGCAGCTCACTGAACGCAAAGCCCACCACAAAGCTGAACAGGTACGGCCACACCCATTTGCGGCGCATGACCATCAAGCTTGCGATCAATGTTCCCTGGAACAGGTAGGTCCAGGTTCCTAAGCTCAGTGCCGGGAACGCCAGCGAAAACGCATACGGCACGCTGGAAATGGCCGAAATGCCCGCGCCGGAGTACAGCATCAATACCACGCCAAAGCTGTTGACCAGCACCGCAATAACCAGCGCCAGCTCCCCGCGGAACAGTGTTTTGCCGCTTTGTTCCTTTTCCATCCAAAACATCCCCTCATTCATTTTTCAATCTCTGCAATTTCAACGCTCGGTTTCCTATCATAGCACCATGGCGGGGAAAAGAAAAGGGGGATTTTTCCGGCCATGATTTTCCCTTTGCGTTTTTATCTTTCCGCGCTATAATAGTGCCACACACTTAATCAGGGGGAATTCCTGTATGCTTGCCATCTACCTTGCGGCACTGGACAGTGCCGACAACGCCGAAGCGTTTGAAGCCGTTTATGAGCGTTATAAACGGCTGGTGTACCACGTTGCCTGCCAGATCGTTCACGACCCGCACCTGGCCGAGGATGTAGCGCAGGAAGTGTTTTTGTACATTGCCAAAAATTTTTCCCGCCTGCACCGGCAGGACCCGCACAAATTTGCGGCCTATCTTGTCAGCTGCACACGCAGCCGGGCGTTCCTGCTGCTGGCCCAGCGGCAGGATGCCCCCGGCGAGGATGAGCCGGATTTTGACCATAATGCCGACCCGGACCCGGTTCCCGAAGATGCGGTGATCGATGCGCAGCAGGCCCAGCACCTGATGCAGGCTGTGCAGCAGCTTGCCCCCATTTACCGCGATCCGCTGCGGCTGCTGTCGCAGGGGTACACCTACCGCGAAATTGCCGCCGCACTCGCCCTGCGGGAATCCACCGTGCGCCAGCGCATTGCCCGCGGGCGCAAACTGCTGTGGAAGGAGCTCCACAATGAAAGATGATTGCCGCTGCCGTTTTGACGCCGTCCTTGCCATAGCACTGGAGCAGGATGCCCGGCAGGAACTTGCTGCCCTGCCCAGCCCCGCCGCGCTGAAAGAATTATACCCGGATACTTCTTCTCTGGATACCCGCATCGCTGATGCTCTGCGCGCCCTGCGCCGCCCCCAAAAAGTGCTGCGCCGCGCACTGGCCGCTGTGCTGCTGGCCGCCGCCCTGCTGGCAGGCACCCTTGCCGTCAGCGCCGAAGCCCGCCGCGCGGTGTACACGGCCATCCTGCGCTTTTTGCCCATTGAAACCCAGGTCACCTACTCTGTGGACGGTACCCCGCTGGACGCTTTGCCGGAAAATTACTGTGACCATTATGTGCCGGAGGGGTTTGTACTGGATGAAAAAAGTGAACTGCGCGACTCTTATCAATTTTTCCGTTCCTACCACTCTGCTGATGATCGAATCTATTTTATTGATTGCGTCATTATAAACGATAGCTTTATTTCCACCTTTGATAATGAGCATACCGTATGGCAGGAAACCAACGTCAACGATTGTCCTGCCACCTTAGGCACAACAACTATACAGGGGCATGTCAGCCATGCACTTATCTGGGAAAAAGACGGTATCTATCACTCCATTCTTGGGGAACTCTCTCTAACAGATTTATACCTTGTAGCAGAAAGCATCTCCTAAAGTATTGCATACTGCACAATTATGGAGTTATTTTTTGGTCATTCTCACAAACTCAAATTTTTTTCTTTTTTCTGTCACAACTTTGCCGAAAATCTTGTTGTATTGAGTAAGAGCTCTTAAATAAATCTTATCGGAGGTGTTCTTGTGACAGGAAAAAGACTTTTCTCTCTCCTATTATCTTTAATCCTTGTATTCGTCCTTGCCTATTCATGTTTTGCCCAGTCTATTCGTCCTTTCTATAACGGAAGCGGCAATGTACGGGCAATCATCAACAATTCTTCTTACAGTGTTAAAGCCGAAGCTGTTTCAAGCGTAACTAAAATCACCGTTTCTGGAACTCTCTATGAAAAGGGATTGTTTGGCATTTATAGCAAGGTCGATTCTTGCTCCAATTCATCTTATGATCGATACTGTACTGCTAGTTCATCTTACTCTCTCAAGAGCGGAAAAACCTACCGGTTGGACTATTCTGCAACTTTCTATTATTCTGATGGAACCAACGAAACCATATCCAACTCACAGTACAAAAACACTTAACGACGTATAAAGGAGTTTATTATGAAAACCCGTAATCTTCATAAAATCGTAACGTTCCTTATCGCCTGTCTGATTTTGGCGTGCTGCCTGGTCGCCCGTGCATCTGCACAGGAACTTCCCACCAAACAGTATGGTGCCTGGGTCGAAAAAACTGTGGATGGCATTACCTATATGGATTGGCAGGAAATGACCCCCGAAGAATATGACGAATACAAAATCAGCACTTTAAGCAGCGGCGACAGCATCTGGCATGAAGGCTATTTTGCTCTTTCCTGCTCCAAAACCAATCCGACATTCAGTGATTTCCCTGCCAAAAAATATTTCCGCTGCCTGAAAGGCACCAATCCTAATGTGTTCGCCAGCGGCACGCTTAGCCGCAATGATAATCACGAAATTCTGAAACACCCCCACGACGCTGGTTATTATCTTGTTTGGTATCAGGGGACTTTGTATTATGAATAATTCAAAATTTTTTAGCCTTTTCTGCACAAGCGCTGCAATCCTTTTGCTTGCAGGCTGTACAACTTCTAAAACCGAACCGTCTGTATCGCAGTCCTCCACTTCCACTGTCGCTTCCACCTCGGAATCTACCGCTTCTTCTGCATCTTCGGATTCTCAGGATAGTTCTGCGGAAGAACGTCAAACCTGGTCCGAGCTGGCACCGGGCGGCGATTATTACATTGAGGTATACGAAAAAGACGGCCATGTGTACCGCGTGGATGATGACACCATGCTGTACTGACCCCCGCAGCACAAAAGGCATGCACCGCCCCGGCTGAACCCCTGTTCAGCTCCGGCAGTGCATGCCTTATTTTTATATTATGATGATGCAGTTTAGGAAAGCTCTGCAATATCGTACAGCAGGTGCTCGGTATCGTCCCAGCCCAGGCAGGGGTCCGTGATGGACTTGCCATAGCAGTGCTCGCCGATCTTCTGGCTGCCCGGCTCAATGTAGCTTTCGATCATCAGGCCCTTGACCAGGTTCTTGATGTCGTCCGAATGGCGGCGGCTGTGCAGAACCTCTTTCGCAATGCGGATCTGCTCCATATACTGCTTGCCGGAGTTGCTGTGGTTGGTATCCACAATGCAGGCGGGGTTCTTCAGGTTGCGCTTCATGTACAGCTCATACAGCAGGCGCAGGTCCTCGTAATGGTAGTTGGGGATGGTCTGGCCGTGCTTGTTCACCGCGCCGCGCAGAATGGTGTGGCTGAGCGGGTTGCCGGGGCACTGGACCTCCCACCCGCGGAAGATGAAGTCATGGGGCACCTGAGCCGCCACAACAGAGTTGAGCATAACGGTCAGATCGCCGCTGGTGGGGTTTTTCAGGCCAACGGGTACATCGCAGCCGCTGGCCACCAGGCGGTGGAACTGGTTTTCCACCGAGCGGGCGCCCACGGCGATGTAAGACATAATGTCCGAAAGGTAACGCAGGTTTTCAGGGTAGAGCATCTCGTCTGCGGTGGAAAAGCCGGTTTCCTTCAATACGCGCATGTGCATATGGCGGATGGCCAGAATGCCCTCCAGCATATCCGGTTTCTTTTCCGGGTCCGGCTGGTGGATCATGCCCATGTAGCCCTCGCCGGTGGTGCGGGGTTTGTTGGTGTACACGCGCGGAACGATCACCAGACGGTCCTTCGTCTGCTCCTGCACCTTAACCAGACGGGACACATAATCCACAACGGCTTCCTCGTTATCCGCCGAGCAGGGGCCGATAACGACCAGGAACTTGTCACTTTCGCCGGTAATGATCTTTTTGATTTCCTCATCCCGCTCTTTTTTGCGGGCGGCCAGTTCCGGCGCAAGGGGGAACCTTTCCCGAATGACATCCGGGGAAGGAATTTCTGTCACAAACGAAAATCCCATGATTTGCTGATCCTCTCTCCGTCAGCGCCGCACATTCCGGCCCTCTATTGCCGGGCGGCGCTGCGCTTTTTTCTCTGTATTTTGCACAGGTAGTTGATACAAACAACTTATTTATTATAGTATAGAACCCGCCGCGCGGCAAGGGCTGCCCCCGCCGCCGGGCAAAAAAACTTGCAAAAAATGCCGTTTTCCGCTACAATATCAGGTACGGACGCGACCGTTTACGTTGTAAATGTGCAAACCTTTTTGGGTTTGCACATTTTTTTATTGCCATTTTTCCGGTGAATCAATATTTTAAGGAGTGTTTTCATGAACAAAAGCAGCAAACTGGGCCGGATGCCTATTCCACAGCTGGTGCTCAGCATGTCCTGGCCATTGATGGTCTCCCTGCTGGTGCAGTCGCTGTACAACATTGTGGACAGTGTTTTTGTTGCCCTGCTCAGCCAGGACGCGCTGACCGCTACCTCGCTGGCGTTCCCCATCCAGATTTTGATGATCGCCGTTTCTGTCGGCACCAGCGTGGGTATCAACGCGCTGCTTTCCAAAAGCATCGGTGCGGGCGATACCGGCGAAACCGGCAGCACGGCCGCCACCGGCGTGCTGCTGGCGCTGGCCGGGGCGGTGGTGTTTATGCTGCTGGGCCTTGGCTGCACCGGGCTGTTTGTCAGCCTGTTCACCCAAGATGCCGCCATCGGCACCGCCTGTCGGGAATACCTGTGGGTGTGCATGGTGTTCTGCGGGGGCACTTTTATCGGCACCATGTACCAGCGCTTTTTGCAGGCCGTGGGCGATACCGTCAGCAGCATGGTCACACTGGTGGCCGGGGCCGTGACCAACCTGGTGCTGGACCCCATCCTGATTTTTGGCCTTGGCCCCTGCCCCGCACTTGGTGTGCGCGGTGCCGCCATTGCCACGGTGGTTGGCCAGTGGGTCACCGCCGCACTGGCCGTGTGGCTGAACACCGCCAAAAATCCACAGGTGCAGGTGCATTTCCACGGATTTCGGCTGCGGCGCGCTGTGCTGCTGCGCATTTATCAGGTCGGTCTGCCCACCATTTTGACCCAGGCCATGGGCAGCCTGATGGTGCTTGCCGTCAACGCCATTTTAATGCCGGTTTCCTCTACCTGCGTCGCCTTTTTTGGTGTATATTATAAATTACAGAATTTCCTTTTTATGCCCATGAACGGCCTGGGGCAGGCGGCCATTCCCATTGCAGGCTACAATTACGGTGCAAAGCAGTATCCCCGCATCCGGGCGCTGCTGCGGTTTACCGTACCGCTGGCAGCTGGCATTGCCCTGGCGGCCAGCGCTGTGTTTGCCCTGTTTCCCGCACAGCTGCTTGGCATTTTTAACGCCGGGGATGAAATGCTGGCCATTGGCATTCCGGCGCTGCGCACCATCTGCGGCACCTTTGCCCTTGCCGCCGTCACCATGATTTTGGGCTATACCGTTTCCGGTCTGGGCAACGGCGTGGTAAACATGCTGGGCACCGCACTGCGGCAGGTACTTTTGCTGGTGCCGGGCATGTACTTATTGGCCCGCATGGGCGGCGTAGGCATGATCTGGTATGCTTTCTGGCCAGCGGAGATCATTGCCGCAGTGTATGCCCTGCTTGCCACGCGCAGGGTGTTGAAAGAGAAAAATATTTGATGGTGATATTTTTGTGGATTGGACACGCGGCGGGTCAATCGTGCGGCATATCCGGCCAGGCACGTCCTCGCGGGACGATGCGAGCATCGTCCCCTACAAATCATTTGCAGCGTTCATCACCGCCAGCAAAATTTCTCCGCGGCGGGGTGAGGGCACCCCGCCCTACAGATTGTTTTATTGTTCATTGCTCATTATAAATATTCTGTAGGGAACGGTCTGTCTTCGGCCAAGAGCCGGACCCCTGGTTCGGTTGCCTCCGAAACGCGCCTGCGGGCGCAGTGACCGTTCCGAAACTTAGGGCATTCACCACACCCCAAAGAAAAAGAATTCTTTAACGATTCATCATATTTATATCAGGAGGTCTTTTTATGGATTCTATTTTTCACCGTATCAGCACCCGCAAATTCCAAAACAAACCCGTTGAACCGGAAAAGCTGACCCGGCTGCTTCGCGCCGCTATGGCTGCGCCGTCCGCCGGGAACCAGCAGCCGTGGGAATTTTATGTTGTCACCAACCGGGCTGTGATTGAACAGCTGGCCGCCTGCACACCATATTCCGGCTGCGCAAAAAACGCCCCGGTGGTGCTGGTGCCCTCTTACCGGCAGGACGGCATTTTCCCCATGTACAGCCAGATCGATTTGAGCATTGCGTGCGAAAACCTCTGGCTGGAAGCTGATGCCCTGGGCCTTGGCGCCGTCTGGCTGGGCATTGCCCCGCTGGAGGACCGGATGCAGGCCGTGGAACGCATTGTCGGCATTCCGCAGGGGCAGCGCGCCTTTGCCCTGTTCCCTGTGGGCTACCCGGCCGAAACCCGTCCCCAGCAGGACCGTTTTGATGAAAGCCGCATCCACTATGTAAAATAACACGCCACAAGCAAAGCCCGCCCGCGCACCACAAACCAGGTGATGCGCGGGCGGGCTTTCTGTATTTCTGCGTTTAGTGGATCAGTTCCGAGAACAGCGGGCAGAGCACGGCGGTCATGATACCGGCCACGGCAACGGAAAGGCCGCTCATCGCGCCTTCCACTTCGCCGATCTCCAGCGCCTTGCTGGTGCCCACGGCGTGGGACGCCGTGCCAATGCCGATGCCTTTGGCAATGGGGTTAGTGATGCGGAACACCTTGCAGACGGTTTCCGCCACCAGTGCGCCCACAATGCCGGTCAAAATCACGATGGCACCGGTCAGGGTGGCAATGCCGCCCAGCTCGCGGGAAACATCCATGCTGATGGCCGTGGTAACGGACTTGGGCAGCAGGGTGATATACTGCTCATGGCTCAGGTCCAGCAGCAGGGCCAGCGCCAGCACGCTGAACAGGCTGGCCATAACCCCGGCCAGCACACCGGCCACAATGGCCACCAGGTTTTTGCACAGCAGGTCCCATTTTTCATACAGCGGCACCGCCAGGCTGACCGTTGCGGGCAGCAGCAGGTAGCTGATGGGCGAAGCGCTGGCGGCGTATGTATCATAGGGGATGTTCAGCACGCTGAGCACCACAATAACAAACGCCGTGCCCAGCAGCAGCGGGTTGAAAATTGCCTTGCCGGTGCGCTTGTTGATGAGCACCCCAAGGCCGAACGCCGCCAGCGTGAGCAGCACGCCCCACACGGCGGAAGATTCCAGAACTTGTGCGATCATTGCTTTTTCTCCTTCCGCTCTGCCAAGCGCTGGGTCACGCAGCCGGACACCGCCATGACCAAAATGGTAATGGGGATCAAGGCCAGCAGCACCGGCACCAGCATGGCCTGTAAATCCGCCCACAGGTCCATCACGCCCGCAGCCGCCGGAACGAACAACAGCGGGAAAATGCCGGTCAGAAACAGCGCCGCCGTGCGCACCTGCTCCAGCTTGACCACCCCAAAGCGCAGCGCCGCCAACAGCAGCATCAGCCCGTACACGCTGGCCGGGATGGGCAGCGGCAGCACCAGGTGGCAAACCTCCCCCGCAAAGCAGAACGCTGCAATGCGGGCAAATTCAAATACCAGTTTCATTGATGTTTTCCTCTTTTGTCCGGCAGTGCCCCCACTGCCGCCCTGCGCAAAACAAGACACTTTGCCGTTATCTTTTTTGCTTTTTCCGGGCCGCACAGGCAGCCCGGCTCTCGTTTTTTCATGCTTCCCAAGTATAGCAGACTCCCCCGCCGGGGGCAAGGTCAATTTTTGACATGTTTGACAAATATGCAGGTGCTTTTCTGCACATTATGACGAATTATCTCGCCGTGTGCGTCGTTCATTTCGTTTTGTCTTTCAACAAATATACAAATTGTATTTTATGTATTTTTATAAAAATAATAATGAATAAAGAATAATGTTGATGCACCGCCCACGGCGGCGCGAATAAAACAGGCCGACTACTCTGGTCAGAATGCTTTTTGCCAAAGCGGCTAACCCGGTAAAAATGTGACGCCGTGGGCGTCACACAACCATTATTCATTATTCTTTATTCTTTTTTACCTAAAAAATAAATCCCTGTCCGGGAACCATCCGGACAGGGATTTGAAGGAGAAACGCAGCTTATTGTGTTCATGGTTCCCCTGCTGCCGTTTCGGTGTAGCCGACGTTCCGCATACGCGGCTGCACAGCAGGCCGGGGTTCTTGTTCACTCTGCTTTGGTGATAATCAAACGGTTGTCAGCAGGGCTTTGCAGTTGCCCGTTAAAGCATAGGCGCCGCTGCCCGCCGGGATAAAGAAACTATCGCCCTTTTTGGCCTGCATCGTTTCGCCGCCGCAGGCCAGGCTGCCCTCCCCTTCGGTAATCAATAACGAAACAAAGGATGTTTCGTCCGCCGTACCGGTGTAGCCGCCTTCCACCACATCCACGGTAAAGTAATCACACTTTGCCAAGTGGGGGCCGAAATCATGCTGTTCCGGCGGGGTGCGCTTCATCACATCCAGCGCCTGTTTTACATGCAGCGCGCGCGGTTTGCCGTCCGCCCCCACGCGGCCGTAATCGTACACACGGTAGGTCACGTTGGAGTTCTGCTGCACTTCGGCCACCACAATGCCCTTGCAGATGGCGTGCAGTGTGCCGGACGGGATAAAGAAGCAATCGCCTTTATGCACCGGTACGGCGTTCAGCACTTCGGTCAGGGTGTTGTTCTGGATGCGCTCCACCAGTTCTTCCCGGCTGATCGCATGGTCAAAACCGTAATACAGGAACGCACCCGGCTCGCAGTCCAGCACATACCACATTTCGGTTTTGCCGTACTGGTGTTCGTGCTCCAGCGCGTACTCGTTGGAGGGGTGCACCTGGATGGAAAGGTTGTTCTTGGCGTCAATGAACTTGGTCAGGATGGGGAACATCTCAAACTTTTTGCAGTCTGTTCCCGCCGCTTCGGGGTGGGCGGCCAGATAATCCGCCAATGTAGTGCCGTCCGGCAGGTAGCTGGGCCCATCGGGATGGCAGGAAAGCACCCAGGCTTCCGCCAGCGGGTTCAAATCGCTCTGCACGCCAAAGTCGGTGCGCAAGCGGCTTCCGCCCCAAAGGTAATCCTTGCAGGAAGGGGTCAGTTTCAAGATCGACATGTCGGTTCACCTCATTATATCACAGCGCGTTATAAAATGATAGGGTCGGATCGCGGAATCATTTTCATGTGGGCGCACAATTTTTGCGCATTACACTTTGTGCAGGTACCACAGCTTTGCGGGCACCTGGCCGTAATCGCCGGGCAGGGGCAGGCCAAGGGTCTGCAGCATAAATCCGGTGTACTGCTCCCCTGCTTCATCCTGATAGGTTGCGGCTTCATCCAGCCCCTGCAGAATCAGGCGCGGGCGGGGTTTGCCGCGGCCATTCAGCGCACTTCCCACACAGAACACGGCGGCTTCGCTGGCTTCCGGCGCGGCGATCATCCAGGCAGCCCCCAGGTTGGCGGCATCCGGCGCGATCAGGCGGTACAGGTCGCCCCCGCACAGCAGTGCGCCGTGGGTGCGGTACCAGTCAATATAGGGGGTCAGGGCGGCCAGTTCTTCCGGCGTGTAGGTGGTCAGGTCCAGCTCAAAGCCAAAGGTGCCGGTCAGCGCCAGCGCCATGCGGGCTTCCGGGGTGGAAACATGGCCGGTGCAGTGGTTGGGCACGGTGGAAAAATGCGCGCCCATCGTGCAGCCGGGGTACACCATGCTGGTGCCATACTGAATGGAAAGGCGGCTGCGGGCATCGGTGTTATCGCTGCACCAGATCTGCGGGCCGTAATACAGCATGCCGCAGTCAAACCGGGCACCGCCGCCGGCGCAGTTTTCCAACAGCAGGTCGGGGTAAGCCGCGGTCAGGCGGCGCTGCAGCTCATACACGCCCATCACATAGCGGTGGTATACCTCACCCTGGCGGGCAGCGGGCAGCGCCATGCTGTACACATTGGCCAGGCTGCGGTTCATATCCCACTTCAGGTATCGGATGGGGCAGGATGCCAGCAGCGCGTCCAGCTGCTGCCAGATGCCGTCCACCACCTCCGGGCGGGAGAAATCCAGCGTGTACTGGTGGCGGATCTCCAGCGTATCGCGGCCTGGGATGTGCAGCGCCCAATCGGGATGGGTGCGGTAGAGCTCACTGTCCGGGCTGATGGCTTCCGGCTCCACCCAGATGCCAAAATCCATGCCCAGCGCGTTGATTTTTTGGCACAGTCCGGGGATGCCGTCCGGCAGCTTGCCGGTATCGGCAAACCAGTCGCCCAGGCTGGTGGTATCGCTGTTGCGGCCCTTGAACCAGCCGTCATCCAGCACAAACAGGTCAATGCCTGCGGTTTTGGCGGCTTTGGCCAGGGTCAGCAGGCGGTCCTCATTAAAATCAAAATAGCAGGCTTCCCAGCTGTTGATCAGCACAGGGCGCGGCTTTTTGGCATCCGCCCAGGCCGGGGGCAGCAGATGGCTGCGGATGGCCGCATGGAACCGGCGGCTCATGGTGCCAAGGCCCGCATTGCTGTAAACAAAGGCGGCTTCCGGCGCGGTGAACTCCGCTTCCGGTTCCAGCGTCCAGGCAAAGTGGTAAGGCTGGATGCCGCCCACAAAGCGGGTGCCGGCTTCACAGCGTTCGGCGCTCAGCTCAAAGCTGCCGCTGTACACCAGCACGGTGCCCCAGCATTCGCCGGTGGTTTCGGTTGTATCGGGGTCACACAGTACAGCCGCCGGGTTATGCCCATGGCCGGGGATGCCCTTGGTGCTGCCCACACTCTGCACACCGGGGCGCAGCGGGGTGCGGTTGGCGATATGCTCGCCTGCCCACACACCGTCCAGCGTGATGTAGTCCAGCGGGCGGGGGGCGAAATCCAGGCAGAAGCTTGCCGCACCGCGCAGGGTCAGCGGCTCGCTGCCATGGTTGCTCAGCACCGCCGCGCGGGTGATGATATCGCAGTCCGGGTAAACGGCATACCACAGGTCCACATGCAGGCCCGCCGGGTCGCGCAGGGTCACACACAGGCTTTCAGCCCCCTCTGCATCGCGGAACACGGGCAGACCGGGCAGGCTGTACTTACCTTTCTGGGTCTTGTGGCCGATATAGCGCAGGTCGGCGGCTTCGGTGCCATCGGCATATTCCGGCACGGCGGCATAGATGCGGTTATCGCCCACGCCGGGGGTGGGGTATTCCAGTGGCAGCAGGTCCGGCCAGCAGCCGTGATCGCCGTGGGGTTCCCGCGGGTCGGCCATATCGGGGCACGGCTCCGGCAGGCGGCGGCCATACCAGCTGTGCAAAAGGCGGCCATCGGCATCAATTTTCATCTGGTAGCTGGTGTTCGGGGTGGAAAGTGTCAGCGTTTTTGCCGCTGCATCATAAAAGATCATAGCGAACCTCCCGCAGCGTCAATGGCTGCTCTTTTCAATCTTGATAAACATCGGGCGCACGGCATACGCCAGCCCCAGGGCGCTGGCACCGGGGCCAAACAGCACGGCAAACGGCAAAAAGTAGAAGAAAATACCCGGCAAAAGAACGATCAACAGCGGCCACAGCAGCAATGCCAGCAGGGCCAGCGTGGTAGCCGGATTGCGCAGCGCAAGGGCCAGGCCGTTGGCCAGCGCATCCCGCCCGCGGGCATAGGTAAAGCGCGCCAACAGGGCAAAGCCCCAGCTGAACGCCGCGGCCCACACCAGCAGCCCCACCAAAGCCGCACCGCGCAGCAGCCCGCCCCACGGTGCCGGGAACTGCGCGCTGACGCTGACATCCAGCACCAGCAAAGCCAGCAGTACCAGCATGGGCAGCCAGGTTGCGGTGGCCTGTTTCCAGTCCCGCTTGAACGCCTTAAAAAACTCTTTGCGGGGCGTTGCTTCCTGCCCGGCTGCCATTTTGCAGGCCACGGCATACAGCGCCAGGGTGGATGCCCCCGCCGTTACCACCGGCAGGCAGCACAGCAGCCACAGCACGCTGAGCACCACAAGGTCCCCCAGCCGCGCCATCACGCGGAAAAACGGATTGTTGATATCCAGTTTGCTCATGATAGATTCCTCAAAAAAACTGTGCCCGCAGCCCGCCGGGGCCACGGGCACATGATATTACTGGTCTTGCTGATTCAGATATGCCTGATTTTTTTCGATCAGCGCCACACGCTGGGCCACACAGTCACGGCTGCGCAGCGGGTCCGCGGGGGTGTTGAACGCAAAGTCCAAAAGCTGGCCAATGGTCGTGGAGGCAACGTGCAGGCGCGTATCACTGGCGGCATAATAAATATACACCTTACCGTCATCATCTGCAATAGCGCCGTTGGTAAATACCACGTTGGAAACATCGCCGACCCGCTCCCAGCCGCGCGGCGCGATCAAAAATCCGGCCGGTTCGGCAATCACTTTCCACGGTTCTTTCAGGTCGGTCACAAACAGGTAAACCACATAGCGCAGGCCCGCGGCGGTATTGCGCACGCCATGGGCAATGTGCAGCCAGCCTTTTGCCGTTTTGATGGGGGTTGCGCCCTCGCCGTTCTTGGCTTCGGTGATGGTGTGGTAGCGGCGGGCGCTGGTGATGATTTCCTCATCCACAACGGCGTGGGTGATATCCTCGCACAGGCCAAAGCCGATGCCGCCGCCGGAACCGGTATCGATGAAATCATCCATGGGGCGGGTGTAGAACGCGTACTTGCCGTTCACGAACTCCGGCAGCAGGTCCACGTTGCGCTGCTGGGGGCTGCGCTTGGTGACCAGGTTGGGCAGGCGCTCCCAGGTTTTCAGGTCCTTGGTGCGCACAATACCGGCGGCGGCCACGGCAGCGCTCAGGTCATTGCTGGTGGTATCCTTGCTTTCGGAGCAGAAAATGCCATAGATCCAGCCGTCCTCGTGCTGGGTCAGGCGCATGTCATAAACGTTGGTCTCCTCCGGGCAGGTATCCGGCAGCTCCACCGGCTTTTCCCAAAAATGGAAGCCATCCACCGGGGAATCACTTTCCGCCACCGCAAAAAAGCTCTTGCGGTCATTACCCTCCACGCGGGCCATCAGGTAATATTTGCCGTTCAGCTTGATGGCCCCGGCGTTGAACGCGGCGTTCACGCCCAGGCGCTCCATAAAATAGGGGTTGGTTTCGGGGTTCAGGTCAAACCGCCAGCTCAGCGGGATCATCTCGCGGGTCAGCACAGGGTGCTGCCAGCGGGTGTAAATACCATTATAAAAATCATCGTCCACCGCGTTGCGGCGGGTCAGCAGGGCATCCAGCTTTGCCTGCTGGCGGTAAAATTCAGGGTGCAGTTTACACGTTGACATCGGGGTCCCTCCTCATGAGTTCCATGCACATCCGGCCGTTGTGGTAAGGGCACTTCCACGGTTCCACAATGGGCTTATGGGCGGGGGTGCCGTATTCATCCGTCTGCCAGAACCATTCGCTGCCGGGGCGGGTGTCGACCATCTTATCCAGGATAAAATGGTACACATCGGCGGCAGCATCGGCATAGCGTTGTTCGCCGGTTTTTTCGTATTCATTCACAAAGCCAAGCACTGCTTCGGCCTGTACCCACCACACGCGGGTGTGGTCCACCCTGCCGCGCTCACATTCATTGGCAACGGATTGATTGTAATAGGCTGCGGCGAACACATGGCGGGCCAGGTCGCTGTCAATGGCGGCGATCTTAGCGGTCAGCGCTTCGTCCCCCAGCAGGCGGGTACCCCAGTCGATCAGCCAGCTGGACTCGATATCGTGCCCATAGCTGTACAGGTCGATCAGACTGTTATACTCGTGGTCAAAGAACACCAGCTGGCGGTGCAGCGCCGGGCTGTAAATCTTATCGGCATAAATTTCCAAAATGCGGCGCAGCGCTTTGCCCACCGCCGGGTCCTTGTCCGCCTCATACAGCCCTGCATAACCCTCAAACACATGCAGCAGGGTGTTCATGGTGCGGGTGGCCATGACCCCGTTTTCCGAAAGTTTTTCGTTGCTTTCGGGCATCCAGGTGCGGGTAAAGGCTTCCAGGTAGCCCCCGGCATCGGTGCAGTTCTGCTCAATGGTCTTGAACAGCCCGGTGGCCAGCGCCAGCGCCCCGGCATCGCCGGTCAGGCGGTAATAGGCCGAAAGCGCATAGATGGCAAACGCCTGGTTGTAGGTGTGCTTGGTGGTATCCAGCGGTTTGCCATCATAGGTCACGCTCCAGTACACGCCGCCGTTCTCGCGGTCCAGGCAGTGTTTGGTCAAAAAGTCATAGGCGTGGCGGGCATAATCGGCAAGGTCCTGCCGGCCGGTGACCCGCGCCGCCGTGCTGAAAAACCACAGGATGCGGCTGTTCAGGATGCAGCCTTTTTCGGCTTTTTTGTCCAGCTGCAGGTCATAGTCCATATAGCCGTAAAAGCCGCCGTATTCATCGTCGCGCAGTGCCATCCAGAACGGCAGAATATTTTGCTCCAGCAGTTTGGCTGCTGCCTGTGCAATACGCATGGGAAGTTCCTCCCTTGGTCTCTTATCAGTTTCTCTCAGCGGATGCCAAGTTCCTTATCGGTCGCACAGGCATCATCGTTGGCTTTGATGTAGTCCACCACTTCGTCCACCGTGGTGAACGCCATGCCGACATAAGAATCTGCACAGCCATAGTAGACGGCAATGCGGCCGGTATCGGCATCCTGCAAAGTCGCGCAGGGGAAGCAGACGTTGGGCACAAAGCCGCGCTCCTCGTAATCCTTTTCCGGCGTCAGCAGGAAGTTGCCGCAGCGGTACAGCACCTTGCTGGGTTCATCGCGGTCCAGAATTGCGCCGCCGATGGAGTAAACAAAGCCGTTGCAGGTACCGGTCACACCGTGGTAGAACAGCAGCCAGCCCTCGCTGGTTTCAATGGGGGCAGCGCCGCCGCCGATCTTCACACTCTCCCACCAGTTGGAGCCTTTGCTCATCACATGGCGGTGGCGGCCCCAGAACTCCATATCCGGGCTCTGGGAAAGGAAGATATCGCCAAACGGGGTGTGGCCGGAATCCGAAGGACGGGACAGCAGGGTGAACAGCCCGTTGATCTTGCGGGGGAAGAGCACCGCGTTGCGGTTGAAGGGGATGAACGGGTTTTCCAGCCGGGTAAAGGTCTTGAAATCCGTTGTTTTGGCAATGCCGATGGAAGCGCCATAAAAATCCTGGCACCAGATGATGTAATAGGTATCCTCCACCTTGACCAGGCGCGGATCATAGGCGTAAACCGGCATAAAGGGCTCGCCCTTCTCGTTCACAAAGGGGATCTTGTCCTTATCAAAGTTCCAGTGGATGCCGTCCGCGCTGCGGCCCAGGTAGATATAGGGCACGCCGTTGACCTGCTCGCCGCGGAACACGCCGATGAACGCGCCCTGATACGGCACGACCGCAGAGTTAAAGATGCGGGCCACCCCCGGCAGCGGGTTGCGGCGGATGATGGGGTTTTCGCTATAGCGCCACAGCGGTGCATCACAGTCCGCCGGCTTTTCCTGCCAAGGAATATTCGGCAGGGCGTCACAATACAGTTTTACGTTGCTCATACTCATAAATGAACTCCTAATTTCAGATGGATATAACCCGAAAGCTTGTGTTCAGTTAGGAGTTAGGAAGTAGGAGTTAGGAGTTATTGCATAAGCCAAGGTTCCGCCCCCCTGCCATATATGCCATGACGGGATTTACCGCAAGGCGGCGGGCGCACAATGTGCGCCCCTACTACGGGGAACATCGCAATTTCTAATTGCTCATTGCTAATTCCTAATTAACTCCTAACTCCTCACTCCTACCTCCTACCTCACTCTTTCACCGCGCCCGCTGCCATGCCGCTGTAGACCTGCTTCTGGAACACCAGGAACAGCACCAGGATGGGCAGGATGGTGATCAGAACACCGGCGCAGATGTAGTTATACTGGTTGCCGTAAGGGCCGGTGAAGGTGTACAGGGCGGTGGAGATGGTTTTCAGCTCCGGCAGGGTCAGGTACAGGTTGGACATATAGTATTCGTTGTAAACGGAAACGCCTTTCAACAGGCAGCTGGTTACAATGGCGGGTTTGAGCAGGGGGAACAAAATTTTGAAGAACACGCCAAAGTAGGTGCAGCCATCCAGGATGGCGCTTTCGTCCAGCGAGCGGGGCAGGTTCTCAAAGAACTGCAGGAAGATGTAGATGGAGATGATATCCGTGCCGCAGAGCACCAGAATGTAGCCGTACAGGTGGTTGATGAGCCCCAGGTTATACATGATCTGGTACACAGTGACCTGCGTTGCAATACCGGGCAGCAGCGAGGCAAACAGGAACAGGTTGCGGATCAGCCCGTTGCCGGGGAACTTGAAGCGGTCCAGCACATAAGCCAGCATGGCGCTGATGAAGATGGAAAGGAACAGCACGCAGATCAGCGTAATGCCGGTGTTGACAAAGCACTGCAGCATGTTTGCTTTCTGGAATGCGATGACGAAGTTTTCCAGATAGGCGAACGAGGCGGGCAGCTGCAAAACGTTGGTGTTTGCGTATTCCTCATTGCTCTTGAACGCGGCAAACACGCACACCACAACGGGAACCAGGCAGATGATCGACGTTGCGATCAGCATAAAGTACTTCAAAATATCAAACAGCAGCGCGCCAATGCGGATCTGCTTGGGTTCGCCTGCGGTTTTGGTTCGTGTCAGGGTGCTCATTTAAGCTGCCTCCTTCCCTGCTTTGGCTGCCTTGCGGGCAGCGCGGCGGCGTGCTTTTTCTTCCTTGGCGGCGCGGTATGCTTCAGCATCGGAGCTGTCCGGAAAGAGCTTGCGCATAATGACCTTCTGGGCCACGGTGCATACAATGATGATGGCCAGCAGCACCACAGCCATGGCGCAGGCCAGGCCGACCTTCTGGTTTTCGTGGGCCAGGCGGTTCATGATAACAAAGTAGGTGCCGGTGCCCATGGTACCGTTGGTGATAACGTAAGGCGGTTCAAAGGCAGACAGAGAACCGGAGATAGAAGTGATCAGGTTCAGGGTAACGATGGTGGAGATGGACGGCAGGATGATGTGGCGGAAAGTCTGCCACTTGTTAGCGCCATCCAGCTCTGCGGCTTCGTACAGGTCAGAGTTCACGCTCATCATAGCGCCAAGGAACAGCACCATGTTCTGGCCCATGTAACGCCATACAGACGTTGCCACCAGGCAGACGTTGTTGATGCTCTGATCCTGCAGCCAGTAGGGCAGGCTTTCTTCCGGAACGCCGAACATCATCAGGATGCTGTCCAGAACGCCGTCATGGAAGTAGAAGAACTTGAAGATAAAGCCGACCGCAATGCCGCCGATCAGATACGGGAAGAACATGCAGGCTTTGAAAATGCCCTCGCCCTTTACCTTAAAGACCATCAGCGAGGCAAAGAACAGTGCCAGCGCCAGCTGCACCAGGGCACCGCCCATATAATACACGCTGACGATCAGCGAACCGAAGATCTCGGAGCGCTTGAACACCTCAATGTAGTTGGCAATGCCAACGAACTTGCCGGGGTTCAGGTAGTTGCGGTTATAAAAGCTGAAGCGGATCATCTCCGCAAAGGGAACATAGGTAAACAGTGCCAGCAGGATCAGCGGGGCGGCCATAAAGGTGATCATGACCAGCGCGCGCTGGGTTTTGTCGGCCCGGATAAACTCCCGGAATGTACGCCGTGTTTTAACAGCGGTTTTTGTTTGACTGCTCATGGCAAACCTCCTTGGGCAAAACGGGGTTTACAGGGGAAAAACAGCCGGAACCGGTTCTTTCGTTTTTCCTATCAAAAAGCCGGGCAGCCGCATGCAGCTGCCCGGCGGTTCGGTTCTATCAACGGCGGGAAAAAGGGTGTGTATGTTTGATAAACGCTTACCTTCCTGCAGGTATGTGTTCGGGAACCTTTCCCCGCCGTAGAAGCAGGTGTTACATGGTCACGTCAACGCCAAGGGCTTCCTGTGCGTTGGTCCATTTCTGGTTCCATTCGTCCATCAGCTGATCCAGCGTCTTGGAGCCGGTCAGTGCGGATTCCAGGATCTCGCAGTCGGGGTAATCATCGTTGTTGATGCCGCATTCGGACTGCAGGTTCACGTTGTCGAACAAATCTTCTTCACCGGCAGCGGGTGCGTTGTTGGAAACCAGGGTGATGCCTGCGAAGTCCTGCAGGAAATCGGGCATTGCGCCATCCTTGCGGGCGGGGATGCAGCCTTCATCCTTAAAGATCGGGCTTGCGTCCAGCAGCCATTTCACGTACAGCATGGAAGCGATCTGGTTGTCTTCGCTGGACTTTTTGTTGATGCCGTAAGAGTAGTTGCCGCCTGCACCTGCGTAGCGCTGGCCGTCAACGGTGATGGGGAACGGCATGTAGCTGATGTCTTCGGGTTTGTCAGCAGCATCCTTGAACTGCTGCACGCTCCAGCTGCCCAGAACCATGGTGGCGATATCGCCCTGGTTGATCTTGACCTTGCTGGACTCCCAGTCGGTGGACATGGGGTCATCCTCGATCAGCTTGCGGGCAACTGCTTCATACAGGGTGTAGTATACGGCATAGGGGCCGGTCTGGTCGCCGCGGTTGCTGAACGGGTTTGCCATGTGGGGCAGGTTGCTGTGGAAGTCAGCATCGCCGGTAGCGGAACCGAAGATGTAGCTGTCCCAGGCGCCCATCGTCCAGCCTGCGGAGAAGTTGGTGTACAGGGGGATGGCATCGGTGTTGTCCTTGATCTTCTGCAGGTCATCCAGGAACTCATCCGGGGTGGTGGGCACGCTGGTGATGCCGGCTTCTTCCCACACGCGCTTGTTGTAAGCAATGCCGTCCGCGTTGCCGCCGTTTGCAATGCCGTAAACCTTGCCATCGAACGCTTTGTCAGAAGCAAAGTTGTAAATGGGATCCAGGGTGTCAAAATCGCCCAGCGGGATAAAGTAGTTGGAAAGATCCGCCTTGGCACAGCTGGTGGGGATAAAGCAGATATCGCCCCAGTCGCCGGTGGTCAGGCGCAGCGTCAACGCTTCTTCATAGTCGGTCACAGCTTCATAAGTAACCGTGATGTTGGGGTACATTTCATGGAAGGTCTGGGCGTACTCGGCGTACTTGGTGTCCACAATGTCGGTACGGTTGGTCAGGATCTTGATGTCCGCCTTGACATCCTGGTAATCCTCGCCCAGGTTGATGCTGTCAATGGTGGGCACGCCGCCGGTGGGTTCAGCGGTTGCGGTGCTGTCGGTACCGGTAGAGGCGGTGCCGGAAGCGGTGTTGGCGGAAGATGCTGCGCTGCCGCAGCCTGCCAGCAGACCTGCTGCCATAGCAGCGGCCATGGTCAGAGCCAATGCTTTCTTCATATGATTTTCCTCCTTAAATCATGAGCCGCACGTTAGTTAAATATTAGCTAATCATTTAGCTCTTGTTTCCTTGCATATTTAGTATATTATTTTCTATCGTTTAAGTCAATAAGTTAGGCAAAAGTTTCAAAAGTTCGGGATTTGGCGCAAAATCAGCCCCTTTCGGCTGTACAAAAGCACAATAAAAACCCGTCGAAAAACAAAAAATGCAAGCTAAAAAATATTTTTAGCTTGCATTTAAGTAAATTATTCTTTGGTGGATTCCCGCAGAACCAGGGCCCCCGGAACCATCACCGTGGGAGCGTAAGGCGTTTTGTGCGCCATTTTTCGGCGGATCTGCGCCACCGCCGCGGCAGCCATGGCGTCCACATCCACGCGGTAACTCGTCAGCGGCGGGCGGCATATGGTCGAAAACCGGAAATCATCGTACCCGGCCACCGCCACTTCCTGCGGCACCTTGTACCCTTCGCGGTGCAGCTTTTCCACCAGGTTAAAGGCAACCTCGTCACAGCTGCAAACAAAGGCTTCGGGCATTTCCTGGGGCAGCTCCAGCGGGATAAACAGCCCATCTTTATCGCGGTCATCGATCCGCCAGTCCGCCCGCGGCTCAATGCCCGCCCGCAGCAGCGCCTTGCAGTAACCCAGGTAGCGGTCCATGATGGAGCTGGTGGCCCACACACTGCCCACAAAGGCAATGTTGCGCCGCCCGCTTTTGATCAGATGCTTCGTCAGCTGGTATTCCCCGCTCACGTTATCCGAAAGCACGCAGTCCGCCGCGATGGTATCATCATAAAAATCCAGCAGCAAAAACGGCAGGCCGCTCTGCGCGGCGGTGGACATATACCGCCGGTCCATCTCCCCCATAAAGATCAGGCCATCCACCTTGCGGTTGACCAAAAAGTTCGGCATGTTGCAGCTGAACTCCGCCCTGGGGGAAACGATCTCCATCAATACGCTCATGCCCTCCGGCGCGCTGCGGTGCAGCAGCGCACGGTACAGGTTGGAATAAAACGTGTTCTCGTTAAAAAAGCGATCTGCCACCAAAACGCCGATGCTGTAGCTTTCATCCGCCGTTTTGGCTTTGGCCGCCGGGGTCTGGTACCCCAGTTCCTTGGCGGTTGCCAAAATTTTGGCGCGCATCTCCTCGCTTACGCCATCCTTGCCCGCCAGCGCCTTAGAAACCGATACAATGCTGATGCCCAGTTTTTCTGCAATATCTGCCATGCGTACCGCTTTGGCCATGGCGTATTCCCTCCTTTGGTCCGCACCGGCATCCGCTGCTTTGGCGGTGCCGTTTATACAAGTGTTGATTTATTTTCTATTATACCTTTATGCAAAGTTAACGTCAATGTAAAGCGGCGATAATTTAAGTTTTTAACTGCCAATCTTTTTACTTAAAATTAGGGCAACCCACACAAAATGCAGGATCAGTTCCTGGCTCTTTTCTTTTTTCCAGCCACAAATCCGGTGAACCATCCCGAATGACGAAAAAATCTCCGCAGGACTGTCTGATCCCACGGAGATTCTATTCAAACTATTTTTCAGCCGCTGGCTGCTAAAAAGTTTCGCCTGTAAATCATATTGGGGGTGTAAATCCATTTCCCCATATGGTATGATGATATCAGATTCTCTTACATCGAGATCCAGCCGAAGGCATTCGCCACAGAACTTGCCAGAATGATGGCAGCAAACACCGGGCAAAGGGTGCGGATCATAAAATTGAAAACCTTTTTCCGGCGGAAAGGCTGACCATTCCGGGCCACCTCTTCCTCAATCTTTTCCACACCGATCACACTGGTCACCAGCAGGCAGGTGGCAATGGCCGCAATCGGCATCATAACCGAGTTTGTCAGGAAGTCGAAAAAGTCAAGGAACTGCATCCCGATAACGGTCACGCCCGACAGCGGGCCATAGCCGAGCGCCGACAGGCTTCCAAGCAGCACCATAATGATCCCGATCACCGCCGCGGCCTTTTTGCGGCTCCAGCCCAGTTCATCTTCAAAAGTCGATACTGCACTTTCTGTCAACGCAATAGAGCTTGTCACCGCTGCAAACAGCACCAGCACAAAGAACAGCACGCCCACCAGCGAACCAAGTTCCATGCTGTCAAAAACTTTCGGGATCGTAATAAACATCAGGGCGGGACCGGCCTGCAGGGTGTCCGGGTCACCGCCAGAGAACGAAAACACTGCCGGAATGATCATCAACCCGGCCATCATTGCAATCAGCGTATCAAAAATCTCAACGTTCTCGGTAGATCCCTCAATGGATACATCTTTTTTCATGTAAGAGCCGAATGTTACCAGAATACCCATTGCGATGGACAAAGAATAGAACATCTGGCCCATGGCCGCAACCACTGTCATCCATGAAAAATTGGCCGGATTCGGTACCAAAAAGTACTTCACACCTTCCAGCGCACCGGGCCGTGTTACTGAATAGGCCGCAATGATTACTGACAGCACCACCAGTACCGGCATCATCATCCGGGAAACACGCTCCACACCATTGCGGACACCGGCAAAGATGATGCCCAGCGTAAGCAGGGTAAAGAGTAGGAAGGCGATTTCCACCGAAAAGCCATTGGCGATGAACGAAGAAAAATACCCATCCTGTGCCAGCTCACTGCCATGGCCGGTAATATACCCCACCAGATACTTGATGACCCAACCGCCAATAACCGAATAATACGGCACGATCAAAATGGGAATTACCGCGTTGATCCAGCCGCCAAATGCGCGCCAGCGTCCCTTTCCAAAAGCGGCGAAAGCCCCCACCGGGCTTTTCCGGGTCATCCGCCCCAGTGCCGTCTCTGCCATAATCATTGTATAGCCAAAGGTGACCGCCAGCAGAATGTAAATCAGCAGAAAAATTCCACCGCCATATTTTGCCGCCAGGTACGGGAACCGCCAGATATTGCCCAGGCCAACCGAGGCGCCGGCTGCCGACAGGACAAAGCCAAGTTTGCCGGAAAATGAGCTCCGGCCGCTGTGCTGTGCTTCCATTTATTTTTTCTCCTAACCATTTTTACACTATTGTTTTAGTGTAGCACAACCGCCAAAAAACTGCAATCTACGGCACAAACAATCGCTTCCATAGGGGCTAAAGCCGTTGCTTTTATATCCCGGCCTGCCATTTATGAAAAAAACTTCCGCCTTGCGGCGGAAGCACTTCTTTGCTGGGACATTCTCCACAACACTCGAACCTAAAACGTCCTTATAGGATGTAGAAACGGTAAGCGCAAGAATTGCCCCGTGTCGCCTCAATACGCAAGCAGCCGCCCGTAATCATTCCATTCGCCGAACATCTTCCCGGCTGCTGATTGTTCCACCAGTTTTTTCAGCCGTTTTTCAAACACCTCACGGTCTTTCTTTTTGTCCCGCTGGATAGAATCGATCCGCACCCGCTGGTAAAGCGCCGGAAAACTCTGAAACTTCTCCCACGCCGTGGGATTTTCCAAAAACGCCTGCCGGATTTCCGGGTCAATAATAAACCCACTTTCGGACATATCCGGCAGAACCGCGCGCCCCGCATCGGTCATAAGCCCCAGCTTTTCCAGTCGGCGGCAGCGCTCTTTGTTCAGCTCGGACCAAGGGCTTTTGGCCGTGCGCGGTGTGAACCGCTGCATATCCACACCGTCAATATTCTTGTGGGTCGTGTCGATCCACCCAAAGCAAAGTGCTTCCTCCACCGCATCCAGATACCAGACGCAATCGGTCGGCGGATTTTTTCCTTTTTGGGCAACCATCCAGCATTCCTTCTCTTTCTTGTGGTTTTCACACAGCCATGCTCGGAATGCTTCCCTTGTCGTAATATTCAATCTGTTTTTTGCTTCCATCTGATTTCCCTATACAAACAAAAAACTTCCGCCTTGCGGCGGAAGCATTTCTTTGGTGGGCCATCCAGGACTTGAACCCGGGACCAAGCGGTTATGAGCCGCCAGCTCTGACCAACTGAGCTAATGGCCCTCATGATGTCAGATACTTGTTTAGTATATCACAATTTTGCCCGCTTGCCAACACTTATTTTCGTTTTCGGCGCATATGCTGGGTGTATGGCAAACCGGCAAAGGGGTGGTATCATGCGCATTTTTCTATCAACTTTGGGGGTGTTTTTCCTTATGTCGTTTCTTTTCATGATGCCCGCCGTGCTTGGGCCGTCCACCGCGCCGCAGCCATCCGCAAGCCCGGCACCTTCCGCTGTACCCACTGTGTCCCCTGCTGCCGCGCAGGAGATCCGCGCCGTCTGGGTCAGCTTTCTGGAATGGCAACATACCGATTTCACCAGCGAATCCGCTTTCCGTGCCGATGCCGCCGCCATCATGCAGAACATTGCCTCCCTTGGGGCTAACACCGTTTTTTCCCATGTGCGGCCTTTTGGGGACGCCCTGTACCCCAGCCGGTATTTTCCGTTCAGCCACCTTTGTACCGGAACCCAGGGGCAGGACCCCGGTTTTGACCCGCTTGCCGTGCTGGTAGAAACCGCCCATGCCCAGGGCCTTGCGCTGGAAGCCTGGATCAATCCCTACCGCCTGCTGGCCAACGGAACCCCGGCCGAGCTTTGCGCGCAAAGCCCCGCCCTGCTGCATCCCAGCTGGGTCAAGCGCACCGCAGCCGGCCTGTATCTGGACCCCGCCAGCGCCGAAGTCCAGCAGTACCTGGCTGATTCCATCCGGGAGCTGTGCACCAACTATGCCATTGACGGCATTCATTTTGACGATTACTTTTACCCCACCACCACCCCGGATTTTGATGCCGACAGTTATGCCGCCAGCGGCAGCACGCTCCCGCTGGCCGACTGGCGGCGGCAGAACGTAAACAACCTGATGCAGGCCTGCTATACGGCCGCCCACGAATTCCATGTGCGGTTTGGTGTTTCCCCGCAGGGCACGCTGAGCGGCTGCCGCGACGGCCAATACAGTGATGCCGCACTCTGGCTGGCCGAGCCCGGCTATTGTGACTACCTGATCCCGCAGCTGTACTGGGGCCTGGACTACCGCAAAAACGGTTCCGATGCCCTGTCGCTTGGCCGCCTTGCTGCCGAGTGGCTCTCCCTGCCGCGCACGGAATCCGTTCAGCTGGCGTTCGGCCTTGGTGCTTACCGCATCGGTGATGGTGACGAGGGCGACACCTCCGGTCCCGGCACCGAGTGGTGCACCGGCCACGCCGTTGCAACCCAGGCCCGCACCCTGCGCACCCTTGGCGGCAGCGGTGCCGCCCTCTACCGCTATGATTTTCTCTTTGGCAATACGCTCTATCCTACCCTGGCAGAGCAAGAGGTTGCAGCATTAAAGGAAGTTTGGAGATAAAATACCTGTTCCCGCACTCGCACACTGTTGAATCCACATAACACACTGCTGTAAACTATTACCATATACCGCAACAGGCCCTGCCCCATTTGTAAGGGCCGATGCTCGCCATCGGCCCGCCCGCGCTCCTTGCCCCGTGTATTACCTTAAAATTTTGCCGCCATTTTTCCCCATCCGTAGGGAACGGTCTTGACCGTTCCGAAACCTATAAACTATATCTCGCAAAAATAGAATAGCTTTAACCCTCTCCCCCAAAAAACGGTAGGGCGGCCAGCCCCCTGGCCGCCACAGCCCGCCATACCACACATCAAAAATCCGCAACATACCCTGCCCCATCCGTAGGGCGGGGTGCCCTCACCCCGCCGCCAACCTAAATCCCGCCGCTATCTCAAAAATTTCGCAACAAACTTAAACAAATCTATCATCAAAACAATCAGC
>CAVFVI010000011.1:0-72405 GCA_963626055.1 Acutalibacteraceae bacterium | reverse complement strand
CTAACTCCTAACTCCTAACTCCTAACTCCTAACTCCTAACTCCTAACTCCTAACTCCTAACTCCTAACTCCTAACTCCTAACTCCTAACTCCTAACTTCACTCCCACTTCTCCCAAACCTCCGGCCGGTACCCCACCGTGGCGGCGCGGCCGTTGCGCACAATGGGCTGGCGCAAAAGCTGCTGGTTTTCAAACAGCTTGTCGGCCTGCTGGCTTTCGTCCAGCCAGCGCAGCAGGGCAAGGGTGTCCTGGTCTTTGGCAGCTTCGTCCACCAGGGCCTGCCAGCCGCCCACGGCCTGGCACACACGGTCGAACTCGCCGCGGCTCAGGCCTTTTTCTTTCAGGTCCACCATCTGGAACTTGATGCGCCGCTCTTTGAACCAGCGCTGTGCCTTTTTGGTGTCAAAGCTTTTGTTGGTGCCAAAAATCTGGATGTTCATGCGTTTCCTCCCGGCATCAGCCTGCCTGCGGGGCATCCTGGCTGGATGCCACAATGTTATTGACCCACACGCCTTTTTTGACCAGAATAAACCCGATGATGCACTTGAGCAGGTCCACCCCGTTTACAAACAGATAAACGATGGGCAGTGGCAGCGCGGTGTAACGGCTGAGCACAAAGGCAATCGGAAAGTTGACCAGCCAGGTATAGCAGCTGTCAAAAAAGAAGGTGATCAGCGTTTTGCCGCCGGAACGCAGCGTAAAGTAGGCCGCGTTGGCAAAGGCGAACAGCGGCATGCACAGCGCCGCCATGCGGATCACGCTGGAAGCAAGCTCCCGGATGGCGGGTTCGGTGTTGTAAATATGGGGGATCAGCGGGCTGAACAGGGCCAGCAGCGTGCCCATCACCGCGCAGCTGGAAACACTTAAGGTAATCATCCGCCATGCGGTGCGACGGGCACCGGTCATGCGGCTGGCGCCGAGCTCCTGCCCAACCAGGATGGCTGTGGCGTTGCCCAGCGAAAGGAAAACCTCATTAAAAATCTGGGTGATGGTGCTGGTAATGTTCATGGCAGCAATGGCCTGGATGCCGCGCACAGAATAGCATTGCAGCAGCATGGCCTGGCTCATGCTCCACAAGCATTCGTTCAGCAGCAGGGGGGAACCCTTGATCGCCACCTGGCGGGCCAGATTGCCGTCAATGCGGAAATTGCGGAACACGCCTTCCATGAACGGGTAGCGCTCAGTGCTGCGGTGCGCCCCGCTGGCCACGATGACAAATTCTATAAATCGGCTGAGCGAAGTGGCAATACCGGCGCCCACCACGCCCAAAGCGGGGAAGCCGAACAGGCCAAAGATCAACAGGCCGTTGAACACAAAGTTGATGCCCATGGCAATCATGCTGGCGCGCATGGGCAGTGCCGTCTGGCCGGATTCCCGCAGGGTGCTGGCGTAAGCCTGGGTCAGCGCAAAGGGAATCAACCCCACCAGCATCACCCGCAGGTAGCCCAGGGCATATTCCATCGTGGCGGCGGCATCGGCGGCGGTGGTGTCGGCGGAAATATACAGCCCGATCAGCGGCCGCCCAGCCCCAATCAAAACCCCGAACGCGATAACCAGCAGGCCGACCGCAATCAGCAGCTTCATGCGCAGGGTCTGGCGCACACCCTCCATGTTGCCCTGGCCGTAATACTGGGCACCAAAAATGCCCGCCCCGGCCAGCGCACCCCAGATGCACAGGTTGAACACAAACAACAGCTGGTTGATGATGGCAACGGCGCTCATGGGCAGGGTGCCCACCTGGCCCACCATCACATTATCCAACAGGCTGACCACATTGGACAGGGTGTTCTGTACAATAATGGGCAGAACCACCACCGCAACATGGCGGTAAAACGCGCGGTCGCCGATCAGGCACTCCCGCAGGGTCAAACTTTTTTGCTCCATACATCCTCCGTTTTGCAAGTCTTACACCATAACAAAAAAGCTCTTCCCGCACACAGCGGCAGGAAGAGCAGAAAAAACAAAACCTTTTTACGGCAGCGGCACTGCGTAATCCACAAGGCGGCGGGGCTTGCCCTCAAAAACAATGGCAATGCCGTCCGGGCCGGTGTTGGCGCTCACAACGCCGCCCAGCTGGAACACCAGCAGCGGCGCATGGCCAAACTCTTTTTTGCACAGCTTGACCAGTTCGTCACGCTTGGCGGTGGAGCTGGTGTAAGCAACCAGGTAAGGCATTTTCTTTACATCGTCCACACGGCTCTTGACCCACTTGATCATGGCGGGCGGCACGTTGTTGTCACCGCGCACCTTGGATTCCACCTTGCTGACGCCGTCGTTCAGGCTGATGATGGGGCGGATGCCCATCAAATCACCCACGACCGCGGCGGCAGCCGAAACACGGCCGGATTTTTTCATCTGCTTCAAACTATATGCGGCAAGGCAGATCTCCACGCGGGCCAGCTTGTCCTGCATTTCTTTCAGGCAGGTATCCAGCGGCTCACCGGCCTGCACCTTGCGGGCGCATTCGCACAGATACCAGCCATACGGCATGGAGTAGGTGTGCGAATCGATCAGATGGATCTTCATCTTGTGGCCGGGGCGCTCGTCTTCCAGCAGCTCGGCAGCCTTTACAGCGTTGTTGTATGTACTGGAACCACTGGCGTTGATGCACAGGTGCACAAGGTCCTGCACACCGGCGTTCACATATTTGGCATAGATGTCCACCCATTCCAGCTGGGTGATGGCGGCGGTGGTGGGCACGCTTTTGGACTGGCGCATCATCTCATAGAACTGGTCATTGGTCATGTCCTTGCGTTCCAGGTATTCCTTGCCGTCCAGCATAATGTGGAACCCAATCACGTCAATGCCGTATTTATCGGCCAGTTCCTGCGGAATATCGGAGCAGGAGTCCGTCAAAAAAGCAACTTTCACATCACTCATCTTTGTTCTCACTTCCATTCAAATCGGGTCAGCTGGCCGTGTGTTTCCAGGTCGGCAAAGTCCCACTGGCGCAGAACTTCGTATACCCCCACGGCTACAGCGTTGGATAAGTTCAGGCAGCGCTCGCCTTTGCGCATGGGCATGCGCACGCACTGCTGCTGGTTGGCGGCCAGCAGCTCTTCCGGCAGTCCGGCGTCCTCGCGGCCAAACACCAAGTAGGAGCCATCCGGGTAATGGGCATCCGTATGGCGCTGCGGCCCCTTGGAGGTAAAATAGAAGAATGGGCCGTGATTTGCCGCAAAAAACTCATCCAGATCCTGATAATATGTTATATCAAGCTGGCCCCAATAGTCAAGACCGGCGCGCTTTAATTTTTTATCGTCAATCGTGAAACCCATCGGCCCAACCAGGTGCAGGCGGGCACCGGTCACGGCGCAGGTGCGCGCAACGTTGCCGGTGTTTTGGGGAATCTGCGGTTCAACCAGTACAATATTTACAGTTGGCAAAATTTACACATCCTTATTGCTTCTTATTCCGGGTTCTGCATCAACTGGGGCAACACGCTTTCCAGCCATACGCCAAGGCGTTCGTCCGCTTCATCGGGGGTAGCCTTCAGGCAGTCGGCCACAAACACGGCGGCAGCCTGTGCCGCGGCGGGCAGTACATTGCCCTGCAGCAGCCGCCCCACCAGCACCGCGCCGAAAATATCCCCCGTGCCATGGAAGCTCTTGGGCACCATGGGGGTGCGCACCAGGCTTTCGCCGGTGGCACGGTCCGCCCCAACGCAGGCAATGCCGCGCCCGGCGGCCACGCCGGTAATCAGCACCCGTGGGCAGATGCGCGTTAAGCGCTGCGCCTGGGCCTGCGCAGTCTGCAATTCCGCTTCGCCGGTCACGCCGGGCATCGGGTCGCCCAGCAGCAGGGCGGCTTCGGTGGTGTTGGGCAGAATCAGGCTGGCGCGGGAACACAGGGTATACATGGCAGGCACCATTTCCGGCGCAAGGCCGCGGTACATCCGGCCATGGTCGCCCATCACGGGGTCAACCACAGTCAGGGCGTCCGGCCAAAGGTCCATGGCCTGCTCCACCAGCTTGGCCTGGCTGGCATCGGCCAGGTAGCCGGAATAAATGCAGTCAAACCGCAGGCCCAGGCGGCGGTAATGCTCCAGGGCTGCGGGGCCGTAACCGGGGTTGGCCAGCTTGGCCGGGGTGCCCAGCCCGCCCGTGTGGGTGGAAAGCACCGCCGTTGGCACGGCAACGGCCTGCGCCCCCAGTGCCGAAAGCACCGGCACAATGACCGAAAGCCCCGCCCGCCCAAAGCCGGGCAGATCATGGATGCACAAAACTGTTTTGGGTGCATTGGACATAAGAAAAACGCTCATTTCTGTATCGAATTTAGGTCAGCCCACAGCAGGGAAGGGGCTGTGCGGCGGCTGAAAACGTCTTTTCCAAACGTCTGTACTGATTTTACCACAAACTTCCCCGCAGAAAAAGACGCATAACCACGAAACTGTATGGAAAAACTATCCCCAGGCTGGGATGGCTGGAAAACGGGCGTCCCAAAGCCAAAAACACCAAAAGGAGCAATGCAAAATGGAAAACATGATCCCGACCGTTGCCGCTGCCGCCGTGGGTATGGCCATTGGCGGTGCCGCCGTATATGCCGCCACGCAGGACCACCGCCAGATCCGCCGTACCGTGCACAAACTTTCCCGCGGGGCGGAAAAAGCCCTGATCGACTTTGACCGCATGGTGGAAAGTTACACCAAATAATAAAAATGCACCGCGTATGATGGCGGTGCATTACATAAAAAAGCAAACAAAATGCCGCAGCGGAACCCATGCCCCGCTGCGGCAGACCCAAACCCCTCTATACTTTAGATCGTTATCACAGGATACGCACGCGGATGGCGGCGTCGATGCCGCTGAGCTGTGCGGCCAGACCGGCGTCCACATTGCCGGTCACATCCAGCATGGTGTAGGCAACATCCTTGCGGCCTTTGTTCACCATGTTCTCAATGTTCAGGTTGGCGGCGGTCAAGATACCGGTGATGGCAGAGATCGCGCCAGGTTCGTTGCGGTGAATGATGCAGATGCGCTTGCCGCCGACGCGCGGCTGGCTGACATCCGGCAGGTTGACGCTGTGGGTGATGTTGCCGTTTTTCAGGTAGTCGCTCAGCTCGTTGGCGGCCATCACAGCGCAGTTGGTCTCGCTTTCCGGGGTGGAAGCGCCCAGGTGCGGCGTGCAGTAAACGCCTTTCACGCCCAGCAGCTCCTCTGCCGGGAAATCGCAGAAATACTGGGCAACCTTGCCGGTGCCAAGGGCGTCCAGCAGGGCGGCGTTGTCCACCAGCTCACCGCGGGCAAAGTTCAGCACGCGCACGCCGTCCTTGCACATGGCCAGCGTCTGGGCGTTGATGGTGTTCTTGGTGGAGGGCAGATACGGCACATGGATGGTCAGGTAGTCGCAGCGGGGCAGCATATCACCCAGGGTGACGCAGTGCTGTACGCTGCGGGACAGGCTCCATGCGGCGTCAATGGAAATGTACGGGTCATAACCCAGAACTTCCATGCCCAGGGCAACGGCAGCATTGGCAACGCGGGCACCAATGGCACCCAGACCGATCACACCGATGGTTTTGCCGCGCAGTTCAGGGCCGACAAACTGCTTTTTGCCCTTTTCCACATCCTTGGCCAGGGTGGCGCTGCCTTTCAGGCCCTGTGCCCACTGCACAGCGTCCGGCACATTGCGGCTGCCGGATACCAGAGCGCCGATGACCAGCTCGGCCACAGCGTTGGCGTTGGCACCGGGGGTGTTGAACACCACGATGCCCTGTTCGGTGCACTGGTCAATGGGAATGTTGTTGGTGCCTGCGCCTGCGCGGGCAATGGCCAGCAGGCTTTTGGGCAGGGCAACATCATGCAGGTCGGCGCTGCGCACCAGGATGCCCTGTGCATCATCGGCCTCGTTATTGATCTCGAACTGGTTGGCCGGCAGCTTTGCCAGCCCAACCGGCGAAATGGCGTTCATGGTTTTAATAGTATACATAATGGCGGATAACCCCCTGTAATAATTAAAAAGTAATAAATAATAATGAATAATGAAGGTGGACCGCCGTGCCGCTGGCACGGCTCAAAAAGAAAGGAAGAGCCTGTTTTTAATGTGCGCGCACGGCGCGCACACCGGAATTATTCTTTATTCTCTATTCATTATTCTTTTGAAAAGCTTCAAGCGTTTTCCTTGCGGAATTTCTCCATGAAATCAACCAGGTCGTTCACGCCCTGGGCAGGCATGGCGTTGTAGATGGAAGCGCGCATGCCGCCAACCAGGCGGTGGCCTTTCAGGTTCACGAAACCGGCTTCGGTAGCAGCGGCGCAGAACTTCTTATCCATGTCCGGGTTGGGGCTGGTAAAGGTTACGTTCATCATGCTGCGGTATTCCGGCTGAACGGGATTGTTATAGAAGTCCTGGCCGTCCAGGTAGTCATACAGGACCTTGGCCTTGGCGCGGTTGATCTTGGCCATCTCTTCCAGGCCGCCAACCTCGTTCTGCAGGTAATCCATCACCAGGCCGGTCATGTAGATGCACCAGCACGGCGGGGTGTTGTACATGCTGTCCTTATCCAGCAGGGTGGTGTAGTTCATCATGGTGGGGATCTTTTCTGCCGGGATGCCCTTTGCACTCTTGCCCAGCAGGTCGTCCCGGATGATGGCAATGGCCATACCGGCGGGGGCAACGTTCTTCTGCACGCCAAAGTAGATGCAGCCGTACTTGCTGACATCGGTCGGCTCGCTGAAGATCATGGAGCTCATGTCCGCCACCAGGGGGATGCCGTCCACCTGTGGTACATCTTTATAAGTGGTACCAAAAATGGTGTTGTTCTGGCAGATGTGGATGTAGCTGGCGTTGGGGTCATACTCAATGGCTTTAACGTCGGGAATATAGGTGAAGTTCTTATCCTTGCTGGAAGCAGCGATGCGGGCGGTGCCAAACTTGGCGGCTTCCTCGGCAGCCTTTTTGCTGAAGTTGCCGGTCACCAGATAATCCGCCGTGCCGGTGGTCATAAAGTTCAGGGGCACCATGGCGAACTGCTGGGTTGCGCCGCCCTGGAAGAAACCGATCTTGTAGTTATCGGGCGCATTCAGCACCTTGCGGATACCGGCCTCGGTGTTCTGGATGATCTCATCGAACCACTTGCTGCGGTGGCTCATCTCCATCACGCTCATGCCGCTGCCATGGTAGTCCAGCAGGTCAGCCTGGGCTTTCTGCAAAACGGGAACCGGCAGCATGGAAGGACCGGCGCTGAAGTTATACACACGATTCATAAGAGGTTACCTCCTAAATTGATTCTTACACCCAATTTTGAAAGCCGCGCATCGCGCTGGCTTGGTTGATTTGTTTTTCGCAACACCTGTATTATACGCACTGCACCAGCTCGCCCGCAAGCAAAACACGCTTGTCAAAATACCGAAAAAAGTGGAAAACTGCCGCGAACAGGCCGCCAATAAGCACAGATGTCCATGGTGAAAAAACAAATGCTTTTACAAACGTAAAATATATGCTGAAAAAATATCCAAAAACAGGAATGTGATTTTGTGCAAAGTTACGCCTTGCAAAAATATCTGCCACAGATGTAAAATAAAAATACAAAAATCAACCACATATATAAAAGATACGGAGTGGGATACGATGAAAGCACTTTCGACCAGCGAAGAACAGGTCATGGCGGCGCTGTGGGCCTGCGGCAAACCGGCCACCCGGCGGCAGATCGCGGCCAAACTGCCGCCGGACTGCGTGTGGGCGGATTCCACACTGCTCAACTTCCTGCTGCGGCTGGAAGCCAAGGGCTATGTCCGGCCCGAAAAGCAGGGCAACAAAAATATTTATACCCCGCTGGTGCGCCGTGTGACCTACCGCGGGGCCGTCAGTGCGGCACACCTGCAAACCCTGTATGGCGGGGACCTGCGCAGCATGGTGGCGGCGTTATCGGATACCGGGCGCATTACCAACGCCGAGATGGAACGCCTGGCCCGCTGGCTGGATACCCGCGTGGCCGAAAGCCCGGAATACGATTACGATTAGGGTGTATCTGAAAAGTCGAAAATTTAGTTTATTTCTACAAACACAGCCGGATTTTGCGTTAAAAAGCCTTGGAATCCACAAAGGCTTCCTGCGGCTCTTTGCCTTAAATCCCGCTTGTGTTTGCGAAATATCCGTCATTTTCTTTGTTTTCAGATACACCTTAATCAAAAGAAAAAACTGCCCCTTGCTTTTATGGGGCAGTGCAGTACAATACAGACAGATACTTTACTTATATATGGAATGAGAGGGGACGAACCATGACCAAATTGGATGACCTTGCTTTGCATATGATTGCCTATTACGCAGCGGACCCTGCCCGCATCCAGCACTTTATTAAGGTGCACAGCTTTGCTGCCCTGATTGCCAGGCAGGAGGGGATGGATGCCGAAACACTGGAAATTCTGGAAGCCGCTGCCTATGTGCATGATATCGGCATTAAACCGGCAGAGCAGACCTATGGCAGCTCCGCAGGCAAATATCAGGAAGAGCTTGGCCCCGCCCCGGCCCGCGCCATGATGCTGGAATGCGGCTTTACCCCGGCGCAGGCCGACCGCGCTGCTTACCTGGTGGGGCACCACCATACGTATACCAATATCGACGGAATGGACTATCAGATTTTGGTGGAAGCGGATTTCCTGGTCAATCTGTATGAAGATTCTGTGCCCAAAGCAGCGGCGCAAAACGCGCTGGATAAAATTTTCAAAACGCAGACCGGCAAAAAGATCTGCAAAGAAATGTTTGCGCTGTGAACGATACTGCGATAAAATTTTCGCCCGCAACCGGCGGTTGACACATTTCCAACAGTCAGGTTCTTTTTTGCAACGGCACCAGCTGGTACGATAAAGCCACCGAAACAAAAAAACACAATACAAGAAAGGACATTGACCATGATCTTTGCAGACAAATTGATCGCCCTGCGCAAAAAGGCAGGATATTCCCAGGAAGAGCTTGCCCAACAGCTGAACGTGACCCGCCAATCGGTCTCCAAATGGGAGGGCGCACAGTCGGTGCCGGATATTGAAAAGATATTGCAGATCAGTAAGCTGTTCGGCGTTACCACAGACTACCTGTTAAAAGACGAAATGGGCGAACCGGAATATGCCGAAAGCGAGCCCACCGCCCTGCGCCGTGTAACGCTGGAGCAGGCGAACGCCGCCCTGGCCCAGGCAAAGGCCAACGCTCCCCACATGGCGTGGGGAACCGCGCTTTGTGTTGCTTCGCCCGTTATGCTGCTGCTTTTGGGCGAGATCGGCCAGCATTCCCAGTTTGGCCTGAATGAGAATGCGGCAACCGGCATTGGCCTGTGCGTTCTGCTGGTAATGGTATGCGTGGCCGTGGTGCTGTTTATGCAGTGCGGTGCGAAAAACCGGGACTTTGACTTTTTGGAAAAGGAACCCTTTGAAACGGAATACGGTGTGACCGGCATGGTGCGGGAGCGCCAGGCGGCGTACCGCCCCATCTATGATAAGTTGAACCTGATTGGCACTGTGCTGTGCATTCTGTCCGCCGTGCCGCTGTTTGCGGCCATGATGGTGAACAGCGGAATCGTGATGATTGCGGCGGTCTGTATTTTACTGGTGCTGGTGGCCTGCGGCGTTTTTGCCTTTGTGCTGGGCGGTACTTATTACAGCGCAACGGAAAAACTGCTGGAAGAAGGGGACTATACCCGCCACAGCAAAGCCACCAGTGAGCTGCGCACCGCCATCAGCGTGGCTTACTGGCTGGTGGTCACGGCGGCGTTCCTGCTGTACACCTTTGGCCCCAACGGCAACGGCCAGCCCCAATACAGCTGGTTCATCTGGGCCGTTGGCGGCGTACTGTACGGCGCACTGGTGCTGGCGGTGAAAATGGCGCTGAAAAAGAAAAATAAATAATAAATAATAATGAATAAAGAATAATGTTGGAGTGCGTGCCGCGCGCGCACATTAAAATAGGGCACTTCTTTCCTTCACTGGCAATTACTGTAGGAGAGTAGCGCCCTATTTTTTGAGCCGTGCCACTGGCACGGCGATCCACCAACATTATTCTTTATTATTTATTCTTTTCTAATTTTATTTCTGATGCTGCGCATCAGCCCTGCATCTGCACAATATCCCGGATCGCCTTTCCCGTCGGGGTGCCGGCAAGACCGCCGATGCCGGTTTCGCGCAGGTCATTGCTCATGGCGACGCCAACTTCGGCCATTGCATCGATCACCTCGTCCGCGGGGATATGCCCCACCACACCGGCCAGCGCCATATCCGCGCAGGAAACCGCGTTCATCGCGCCGATCACATTGCGCTTGATGCAGGGGATCTCCACCAGCCCGGCCACGGGATCGCACACAAGGCCCTCCAGGTTGGTCAGTGCCATGGCAAAGGCTTCGGCGCATTGTTCGGCAGTGCCGCCGCGCAGCTCCACCAGGGCGGCGGCCGCCATGGCGCTGGCAGCGCCAACTTCGGCCTGGCAGCCGCCCTCGGCACCGGCCAGCGTGGCGCGCGCGGCCACAACCTGCCCAAACCCGGCGGAAACATACAGCGCGTGGCAGATGGCTTCCTCATCACAGCTGCCGCTGCGCCACAAGGGCAGCAGCACCGCGGGCAGAACGCCGCAGCTGCCTGCCGTGGGCGCGGCGACAATGCGCTTCATGCAGGCGTTGCACTCGGCAGTCTTCAGGGCTTCGGCCATCACCTGGGCCAAATAGCCGCCGGTCAACAGCTGGCCGCGGGCTTCGGCTTCGGCCACTTTGGCGGCATCGCCGCCCGCAAAACCGCTGGCGGAACGGTCTGCGCCACAGTAGTTATCGCTGGTCTGCACCATCACCTGCCACAGATGGTGCATTTCGGCCAGGGACTGTGCGCGGGTCAGCCCGCTTTCCAGCAGGTCGCTCTGTAAAATAACTTCCCACAGGGGCTGGTTGTTCTGGCGGCTGGCGTTCAGCATTGCTTTAACGGAAGGATATGCCATAATCACGCGCCCTCCTTTGTTTCAGTCTGCTGCGCAAGGTTCAGGCCGGTCACTTTTACAATGCCTTGCATGCCGCGCAGTTCGGCAATTAAGGCATCCGGCAGGGGCTGGTCACATTCCAGCACCATCACGGCATAGCCCCCGGCGGTGGAACGGTACAGCTGCATGGTGGCAATGTTGATGCCCCGCTGCGCCAGCGCGGTGGTTACTTCGGCCACATGGCCGGGGGTATCCTGGTTGTGAACGATCAGGGTGTTGTGGTCGCCGCCAAAGTTGGTGGTAATGCCGTCAATCTGGCAGATATTGATGCGCCCGCCGCCGATGGAAGCGCCCATCACTTCCAGCCTGCGGCCGCTCACCCCCTCCAGCCGCAGCAGGGCGGTGTTGGGGTGGGCACCGCGCAGCACCACGGTGCCGATGGTATAATCCAGCCCGGCCTGCTGCGCCAGAGCAAAGCTGTCCGGGATGCGTTCATCATCCGGCTGCATGCCCAGCAGCCCGGCCACCAGCGCACGGTCGGTGCCGTGGCCGCGGCCTGTGGCAGCAAAGCTGCCGTGTAACAAAATCTCGGCGGTTTTGGGGGCTTCGCCCAACAGGTTGCGCGCCGTAAGCCCAATGCGCACCGCGCCAGCCGTGTGGCTGCTGGAAGGGCCCGTCATCACGGGGCCCAGCACATCAAATAAGCGCATGACGTTATCCCTCCTGGAGTGTATCTGAAAAGTCGAAAATCTAGTCTATTTCTACAAACACAGCCGGATTTTGCGTTAAAAAGCCTGCCTGTGTTTGCGTAATATCCGTCATTTTTTGTCTTCAAATACACCATATAAAAACCGGGCAATGTGCCGCGGTTTTGGCCTGATAGTTAAAAAGGCGCGGCCAGAAAACAGGTCGCGCCTCATTGCAAAAATAGTATAGCATATTGTGTAAGTGTTTTCAAGTGGGGGACAGCATGGAAGAAATGCCCAAAAACTTTAGAATTTTTTGAAAGATTTGCTGGTAAAGTAGAATTTTCACAATAAAGCAGCTACAAAATCCCAATGACGGCGGAAGCAAAACGATGTTATAATTATAACAAAGACATGGATAGGGCTGCGTACAGCGCGCGGCCAAGAGCAAACCATGCACAGAAAACGGAGGTAATACCATTATGGCTGACCGCATTGTTTTGAATACCATCTCTTACCATGGCCACGGCGCAATCGAGAACATTGTTCCCGAACTGACCGCCCGCGGCTACAAAAAGGCTTTTGTCTGCTCTGACCCCGACCTGATCAAGTTCGGCGTTACCGGCAAGATCACCGCCCTGCTGGATGCAGCCAGCTTCCCCTATGCTGTTTACAGCGAGATCAAGCCCAACCCCACCATCCAGAACGTGCAGGACGGCGTTGCCGCTTTCAAGGCTGCTGAGGCTGACTGCATCGTGACCATCGGCGGCGGCTCCTCCATGGATACCGCAAAGGCCATCGGCATCATCATCAACAACCCCGAATTTGCGGATGTCCGCAGCCTGGAGGGTGTTGCCCCCACCAAAAAGCACGCTGTGTTCACCATCGCTGTGCCCACCACCGCCGGTACCGCTGCCGAAGTTACCATCAACTATGTCATCACCGATGTAGAGAAGAAGCGCAAGTTCGTCTGTGTGGATACCAACGATATCCCCGAAATCGCTGTGGTTGACCCCGATATGATGTCCAGCATGCCCAAGGGCCTGACCGCCGCCACCGGTATGGACGCTCTGACCCATGCCATCGAGGGCTACATCACCAAGGGCCACTGCACCATCTCTGATATGTTCCACCTGGAAGCCATCAAGCTGATCTCCGAGAACCTGCGCGGCGCTGTGCAGAACACCCCGGAGGGCCGCGAGGGCATGGCTCTGGGCCAGTACATTGCCGGCATGGGCTTCTCCAACGTTGGCCTGGGCATTGTCCACAGCATGGCACACGGTCTGTCTGCCCTGTATGACACCCCGCACGGTGTTGCCTGCGCCATCATCCTGCCCACCGGCCTGGAATACAACAAGAGCGTTGCAGGCGAGCGTTACCGCGCAGTCGGCAAGGCAATGGGCGTGACCGGTATTGACGAGATGAACGATGCCGAGGCCGCCGATGCAACCATCGCAGCCGTCAAGCAGCTGAGCGCCGATGTGGGCATTCCCGCAAACCTGCATGGCATCCTGAAGGAAGAGGACATTCAGTTCCTGGCAGAGTCCGCTTTTGCCGATGCCTGCTGCCCCGGCAACCCGCGCGATACCAGCGTTGAGGAAATCAAGGAACTGTACAAGGGCCTGCTGTGATCCTTTGCTGAATTAAAAACGAACCCATAATGCCGCCCCGCATGCTGACCACTGCCGCATGCGGGGTGGTTTTTTATGGCAAAAGCAGTAGGCAAGAAAACAATCTGATTTTTGCGTTTTATTGACGAAAACAGCGCAATATGCTATCCTGTGCTTAACCAAACAAATGCAGGATACAGGCTGTACCGCAATAGCGAATGAAAGGCAGGAAGCACCATGAAACAGCTTTGGAACCGGGTGAAAGACTGTGTGCAGGCAAGGAAAAAATATGGCAGCAGCACCATTGGCGTGATTGGTGGGGCGGATGGCCCAACGGCGGTATTTGTCAGCACAAAGCCCGATGACTGGCTGGGCACCCTGTGGGGCCTTTTGCCGTGGGGGCTGGGCGTGGTTTCCGCGGGTCTGCTGGCAGTTTGGTGCCATAAAGACAAAAAGCGCCTGCTGCTGCCGATGATACTTTCTGCCGTTGGCTGTGCCGCTGGGGCAGAGCAGGCTGCGGAACAGGCATTGGCTGTGTGGCAGGCAGCCAAACATATGCCGGAGATCCCCATGCCCGGCGCCATGCTGCGCACAGCGGCGGCCAATGCGTTCAGCACAGGGCTGTGGCTCAGTGCGGCCACGCTGATTTGGTCTTTGGCGGCGTTGTTCCGCCGCCGCGCATCCTGAACTGCACCTTGACGTACCTTGCGCCGCACCGTATAATAAAAGCCGGAGCATGCCCGCAAAACGCTTGCGGAAACACTCCGGCTATTTTTTGAAAAGGAGTTAGTTATAACTAATGAATACAACGGTTTTAACGGGGCTGCTCATCCCCTTTGCGGGAACAAGCCTTGGGGCGGCCTGTGTGTTTTTTATGCGGGATACTATGAACATCAACCTGCAAAAAGCGCTGACCGGCTTTGCCGCAGGCGTTATGGTTGCCGCCACAGTGTGGAGCCTGCTCATCCCTGCGCTGGACCAATCCGCCCAGCTGGGGCAGTGGTCGTTTGTTCCGGCGGCGGTCGGGTTCTGGCTGGGCATTCTCTTTTTGTTGGTGCTGGACCGTGCTGTGCCCCATATGCACCTGGACAACACCGCCGAAGGCCCCCACGCCAACCTGAAGCGCACCACCATGCTGGTGCTGGCCGTTACCCTGCATAACATCCCGGAGGGCATGGCCGTTGGCGTGGTGTACGCCGGTTGGGTAAGCGGCACGGCGGGCATTACCGCCGCCGCGGCCCTGGCCCTTGCGCTGGGCATCGCCATTCAGAACTTCCCCGAAGGGGCTATTATCTCGATGCCGCTGCGGGCAGAGGGCCAGAGCAAGCCCCGCGCGTTCTGGTACGGGGTGGCGTCCGGCGTGGTGGAACCCATTGCGGGCGGGCTGACCGTGCTGGCGGCGGGGCTGGTAACGCCCATCCTGCCTTACCTGCTCAGCTTTGCCGCCGGGGCCATGATGTATGTTGTGGTGGAAGAGCTTGTACCGGAAATGGCGGAGGGCGAACACTCCAACGCGGCAACCATCCTGTTTGCGGCGGGCTTTACCCTGATGATGGCGCTGGATGTGGCACTGGGGTAAAATATAGCACAAATCAAAAAAAGCACCCCCGGTATCAGGCGGTTCAGCCGATGCCGGGGGTGCTTGCTGTGTTATAGCTCGTTGATGGTTTCGGTAATGGCCATGCTGCAAATGCGTTTGGCAGGGGCGTGTACCGCGGCGGCACCGGCCACAGCGGCAAACACAATGCAGATGCCCAGCTGCGCGGCAGGGAACTGCCACCCAAGGCCAAAGTAGTGGGTGATCAGCCGACCATACAGCAGGCGGCTGAGCGGCAGCCCCACAAGGCAGCCCGCAGCCAGACCGGAAGCAACATAGGTAACAGCTTCGGCTGTGATCATGCGGGTCAGCTGTGCGCCGTCCATGCCAACGGCGCGCATGGCACCGTACTGTTTGGTGCGGGCGGAAACGCTGAGCGAAATATTGTTGATGATGTTGACCAGCGTGATGAGCCCCAGAATGCCGATGAAGCCGTATCCCATCCAAAGTGCTGCCTGATAGGTAGCGCTGTTGCGGCGGTTGGATTCCCGGTTATCATAAAAAATGACCTCGCTGCCCGCATTGTCAGCCAGCCTGCTGACCTGGGCAACGGTGGAATCGGGCGCGCTGGCGTCCAGGTTGGCAAAAATCATGCTGTAAGGCTGCGCCCCCACCAGCCGGTCAAAGGTCTGCTGGGAACACATCACAATGCATCCGTCACGCCCAATGCCCTGGCTTACCGCGGCGCGCACCGTAACGGTCTGCCCGTTGATGGTCAGGGTATCGCCAAGCTGCAGGGGATTATCGCGGTTATACTGGATCAAAACTTCGTCACTGTCGCCGTAAATGCCTTTCATGCTGCCGTCTGCCAAAGCATCCTGGGAAGCATCTAACAGATAGTCGGAGCAGGATACCAGGCAGATGGAATCCACCCCCTCGCGGGAGGAAGCAACGGCAAGGCTGCCAATATAATTGCCGCCGTAAACGCTGGCAACACCGGGCAGCTCGGCAATGGTTTCCACCAGGCTGCGGTCCAGAACGGCAGCGTTGGCGTAACCGCTCAAACTCAGGTCAGTCTGCCAGGGGGAAAGGGTGGGCAGCAGCAACTTGACAAACTGGAGCAGAACGGCAAACAGGAAAAACAAAATCATGCTGAGCGCAAACGAAGCGGTAACCAGCCCCCAGTTCTTTTTGGAAGCCGTGGCATGGTGAACGCCCAGCGTATTTTCAATGCGGCCCCCACGCAGGCGGAACGAATGGCGCACCGCGGCGGTATCGCTGCTGCCGCTGACAGCCGCCATGGGGCTGACTTTGGCGGCGCGCTTTGCCGGGGCCTGTGCGGCCAGCAGTACCGTGATGATGCCCACCGCCGCGCCGCTGGCAAGCCCCACGGGGCTGAGCGCAAACACCGGCATGGTAGCGAACTCGCCGCCGATGCCATAATGCAAAATGCCGCATAATACCCAGCTGACGCCGGTGCCCAGCACCAGCCCAAGGGGAACGGCGCTCTTGCACCAGCTCAGTGCTTCCAGCCGCACAAAGCGGATGATCTGGCTGCGGCTGGCACCAATGCAGCGCAGCATGCCAAAGAACTTGGTCCGCTGCGCAATGCTGCTGTTCATGCTGCCGGAGATCATCAGCACCCCGGCCAACAGCACCATCACAAACAGCGCGGCGGCAATCTGGTAAAGCCCCTGCATGGAGGTGTTGCTGCTTTGCCCGGCCATGCCCATAATGGCAGTGTTTTCTTCCACCGCGCACCGGGCGGAAAGTTCCGGTGCGGCCTTGGCGGCTGCGGAAGCGCTGGAAAACAGCAGGTAATAGTCAGGGGAGAAGGAAACATCATTTTCCGCCAGAATGGAAGCAAAAACATCTGGGGTAAAGGTGGCACCGATCAAATAGCTCTGCCCCTCATACATCGAAGCGTCGTCGGAACCAAAGCCGCACACGGTAAAATCCTGCGCCCCGGCGGGGGTCTGCAAGGTTACCGTATCGCCGATTTGGACGGATAAAGCAATTTTGGCGTTGGAAGAAAGCATTACGTCATGCTCATTCTGCGGCAGTGCGCCCTCTTCCAGTGCGGCTGCCATCTGTTCCAAGTATTCCGTGCTGCCGGTGGAAAGCGCTGCTTTTTTGCCGCCGATGGTGTAGGGATGATCGGCATCCGTGTTAAAATTAGCAGCGGTGCCGACTACAAGATCGGCCTGCTGGTTCAGGGTTTCCACCAAATCATCGGGCGGGTCCGTCAATTTCAGGTGCCAGCTGCCATGCTTGGCTTCCATAAATGCGTTTTCGGTGCGCATGTCCATATCCGCCAGGCTGAAAATAGCCGTTACCAGCAAAACGGCGATCACGATGCACAAGATGGTCATGCGGTTCTGGCGCTTGTGAACCTTGGCGGAAATGGGAACAAGGCTCAGGTAACTTTTCATCTCGCTTGTTCTGCTCATTCCCGGCACCTCCCAAAATCGGTCAGCACGCCGTCTGTTACCTGGATCACCCGGTCCGCAGTCTGTGCAATGCTGCGGTTGTGGGTGATCATCACAATGGTCTGCTCGTATTTTTGCGATGTACTTTTCAGCAGGGCAATCACTTCGCGGCTGTTGCGGGTATCCAGGTTGCCGGTGGGTTCGTCCGCCAAAATCAGGGCGGGCCGGGTGATCAGTGCACGGCCAATGGCAACGCGCTGCTGCTGCCCGCCGGAAAGCTGGCTGGGCAGGTGGCTGCGGCGCTGCTCCAGATCCAGCACCTTGAGCAGCTCTTCCAGATAAGCGCGGTTGGGCTTGCGGTAGTCCAGCAGCATTGGGAACAGGATGTTCTGCTCCACCGTCAGCTCCGGAATCAGGTTGAACGCCTGAAAAATAAAGCCGATATTGCGCCGACGGAATACCGTCAGGTCACGCTCCTTCATGGCAAAAATATCTTTGCCGTCCAGATAGACCTTGCCGGAAGTTGGGGTATCCAGCGCGCCCAGCATGTTCAGCAGCGTGCTTTTGCCGGAGCCGGATTCGCCCACAATGGCAACAAATTCGCCTTTGGGAACGCTGAACGTGGCGTTTTTCAGCGCGTGTACCGCAGTTTCGCCGCTGCCGTAAGTTTTGCAGATGTCTTTGACCTCTAGTAAGTTCATCTTTGTCATGCACCTCCTGGGTGTAATATGCAGTTTGCTTTTGCCTGCATCCAAAAGGATAGCACCCCAGCCTTACAGCGCCGTGACGCAGAGCCTACAATTTTGTAGGAATCAAAAAACTTGCGGTGAACACACTGCCGTGCCCCAGTGTGCTGTCAACTTCCAGCATGCCGCCGTTGGCCTCCACAATGCTTTTGGCAAGTGGCAGCCCCAGCCCAAGGCCCTGTGTATCGTTGGAAAAACGGCTGCGGTAAAACCGCTTGAAGATGTGCGGCAGATCCTCCGCATGGATGCCGCGGCCGGTATCCTGCACCTGAACCTGCACCAGCCCGGCGGATTGCTGCCATATTACGCAGATGGCATCCCCGGCGTCGGTGTGGTCGAACGCGTTTTTGACCAGATTGCCCAGTGCTTCCAGCATCCAGTCCCGGTCGCACAGCAGGGCGGCATCGGGGGCCCCGCTGAACAGGTAGTGCTTTTGCTCCTGTCTGGCCCGGTAGCTGAACTGCAAGGCAAGGTCCTGCATCATGCCGGGCAGCGGTTCAAGGGTTTTGTCCATCTGGATGGCACCAGCATCCAGCCGGGTGATCTTTAATAAGTTTTGCACCAGCGTTTTCGTTCGGCACAGCTCCTGGCCGGACAGCGCGGCGAACTCTTTGACCTCATCCGGGGTCACATTGTTGTCCTGTATCAGATCGTTGTAGATCGTCAGGGCGGCCAGCGGTGTTTTCAGCTGGTGGGAAATATCCGAGATGGTGTTTTTCAAAAACTGCTTCTCTCTCCCCTCGTTCTCCGCGTGGGCGTTCAGCACCGCCGCCAGCGTGTTGACAGTGTGGAACAGGCGGTATAAATCGCCCTCTTCCTCGCAGGGGATGCGGGTGTCGCGCGCACCGTCAAGATACCGTTCCATGCGGGTGACGGCATCGGTAAGGATGCGGCTCTGAATGATGAAAAAGAGATAGCAGCTGCCCAGCACCCCGCAGCCCAGCAGCAGAAGCAGCACCGCCAGCGGCCAGCAGAACCCGAACCCATATGCGGCCAGAACCCCCAGTGCAATGCCAAAAGCGAGAAGAAACAGCATGCCCAAACAGGCAAATAACCGCAAAATATGGCGGTCCGCAAAAATTTTCATGGCAGAAGCTTCACTCCATCACATTCCATTTGTAGCCCATGCCGCGCACTGTCAGCAGCATGCGCGGGTCGCTGGGGTTGTCCTCTACCTTCATGCGCAGGCGGCGCACATACACGGTCAGGGTGTTGCCGTCAATAAAATCGGCGTTGCAGTCCCATAGCGCATCCAGAATTTTCTGCTTGGAAAGCACCGCGTTGGGATGGCGCATAAACAGGCACAGCAATTTGTATTCCCCGGCGGTCAGCTCCAGCAGCTGCCCGTTCTTGTACGCCTGCCCTTGCAGCAGCATGACCCGGATGCCGTTGGATTCCAGCTTGGTCCCCGCGGGGGCAAACGCCTGTGCGCGCCGCAGCAAAGCATGAATGCGGGAAACCAGCACCCCCAGCCGGAACGGCTTGGTGATGTAATCATCCCCGCCAAGGTCCAACCCCATGATAATATTGGTTTCCTCATCCGCAGCCGTTAAAAACAGGATCGGCACGCGGGAGGTCTGGCGGACCTTTTTGCAGAAATCAAACCCGGAACCATCCGGCAGGGTAACATCCAACACCAGCAGGTCAAAACTACCGTTGCCCCAAAGCGCATTGGCCTGCGCCAGGGTACGGGCTGCCTGTAAGGCAAAGCCCTGGCGCTGCAGGGCGAACTCCAGCCCGCGGCAAAGGCTCAAATCATCTTCCAGCAGTAAAATGGTGTTCATGGCGGAGCTCCTTTTCAGACGGGCAGGGTACAGGGTAAAATAAAAGATAAAAACTGATTCAAGTATACCTGCGGGAAATGGTTTTTACAACTTACAGAATTGTAAGGATAGGGAAGGCGAGGCACCCCATAATCGTATACGAACTTTTTACGAGCGAAACCCAGGAAAATGAGCAAAAAAAGCTGAAAAATAAAAAAATCACCGATATTTTGTGCTATAATAAAGACACAAATCGGTGAAAAAGTGATTTATGGAAAGAGGTGGGAGAATGGACGAAATGATAAGCCCGGAACTGAAACAGTACCTGGAAGCCATTGTAGAACTGATTGAAGCAAAAGCGACTACGGTTCAAGAGGCGGCAGAGATCGTCCGCAATAAAAAGTCGAGATATAAAAATTTGCCGTTGTTCAAAGCGGCTGATTCCACTAAATGTGTAAAGCGTATTGAGTATCTTTCCTCAATACGCTTTATGTTTTTGTACAATCGCGGACTTGCAAATACAAGAAGAGATTGGGAAGATCTCATTTTGCAGTCGGAATCATACGACCTTTTTACGACCTTGGTTTCTTGAAATGAGCAAAATAAGAGGGAAAAAATAAAAAAGTGATCGTACCGGATAAATCGGAACAATCACCAGAAAACCGTAAAAAGAGGACAACGGCAACAAAAATAATAAAAGAAAAAGCACCAAATCCACAAAGAAATCTGGTGCTTTTGGCGGAGTAAGAGAGATTTGAACTCTCGCGGCCCTTTCGGACCCTACGCCCTTAGCAGGGGCGCCTCTTCGACCTCTTGAGTATTACTCCACAAGTCAAAGTGATAAACTATTCACTTTTTCACACAAAATGGCGGAGAGGATGGGATTCGAACCCATGGTCCGCTCGCGCGAATCGCTGGTTTTCAAGACCAGTTCCTTAAACCACTCGGACACCTCTCCACAGTGGCCACCACCAAGGTGCGAGAATTATATTACCATAAGCCCTGCAGAATGTCAAGCATAAAAATGAAAAAACAGCAAAAGAAATTGGAAAAATTAAAAAGAAAAAGAGAAAACACAATAAAATCACGCCAAATCGTCCAACACTTGGCGCGCGGCGCGCACAGCCGCCGTATCCGTCTGCTGGATGTGCCACTCATCCAGCCCGGGCAGCCCCATGGGAACGCCCTCGCGGCGGAACACCATCCGGCTTTCCAGTTCCGTTTTTCCGCTCATATGGTAAGCCCTTGCTCCCGGCAGGGCAGCCGAAAGCTGCCGGATCACCCCGGCGTTTACCCCGGCACCGATCAGTACTTCCGGGCCATTGGTGCGGGCGCGCTCTGCCAACAGGCTGCGCAGAACGTCAATACCCTGCACACAGCTGGCGGCGGCACCGCTGGTCAGCACGGTATCAATGCCAAGGGCGGCAGCATCGCGGTAAGTCTGCAACGGATCAACAGAAACATCAATGGCGCGGTGCAGGGTGAGCCCGGCACCATTGGCGGCCTTTGCCAGCCGTGTGGTTGCGGTGCGGTCCAGCGTGCCATCCGAGTTCAGGCAGCCGATCACAAAACCGTTGGCCCCGGCACTGCGCAGTTCGGTGATCTGCGCGCACATCATTTCAATCTCTTCCGGCGCATACAGAAAATCCCCCGCACGCGGGCGCATCAGGCAGCGCACGGCAATATTACTTTCACGCCGGATCTGGCGCAGCAATTCAGCATAAGGGGTCAGCCCGCCGGCCAGCAGTGCACTGCACAATTCCAGACGGTCCGCCCCGCCAGCAATGGCAGCGCGCGCCGATGCAAGGCTATCCACACAAACTTCCAGCAGCATAAAACCCCTCCGAAACGATTTTTCTGATATAAGGGTAACACATTCCGGGCGGGGTTACAATGCCTTTGTATTGCCAAAGAACGCCGACAAAATTTAGGCAGCATGCCCACCGCGCACAACGCGCAGGGTTGGGGCGCTGCTTTGCGGCTGCGGGGCAATGGTTACGCTTCGCTTTTGCGTATTGGTATTGCGCAGGGCAATGCGTACCCCGGCAACCGCGTTAAAGGCGAAACACAACACAGCCCCAATGGCGAGGGCGGGCAGCAGGGGAAGCTGACCCTCGGCCACGGCGCAGATGACCATCAGCCCGCCAAAACCGATGGAATACAAAAGCACATTGCAGATAAGCTCGGTAAAAAGATTCTTTTTCATAATGATGACCTCCGGGATCGTGCCGCAAATTGAGAAAAGCAGTTGCGAAAAATGCAGTAAAAGTACAACGACAGATGCATTGGAACAACTCGAAGTTGTTTTATGAATCTAGAATAGTACAACTAACTGTTGTTGTCAAGGGGCACGAAACAACTTTTTCTAGAATATTTTTTCACGGAATCTCTTTACAAATACTACCTTGAGTTGTATAATAAAACCATAAAACTTGGCGAATGCCGTGGTTTGGGCTGGTGCAGGGGTGCATCACCCAACAGCTGCATGGTGTGCAGCACGGCAACCACAGTGAAAGTAGGGAAAACCATGTTTTCAGAACGATTGAGAGAGGCCCGTAAGGCAAAACATTACAGCCAGGCGGAGGTTTCGCGCCTGCTTGGCGTTACCCAGCAGGCTGTTGGCAAGTGGGAGACCGGGCGCTCCACCCCGGACCCGCAGACGGTTGCCCGGCTGGCAGAAATCTTGGACACCACGGCAGATATCCTGCTGGGCCTGCAGAGCAATGCTGCGGACGCGCATGGCGCGGTGGGGCAGCGTGCGTTCAGCCAGTATACTCAGTGTCCGATCCCAGTTGTGGGAACGGTGCGCGCCGGGTACGATGCCCTTGCTTTTGAGGAAGATTACGGCACAGAATACGCCAGCGTAAAGGACCCGCAGAATTATTTCTATCTCGTGGTGAAAGGCGACAGCATGGAGCCGCGTATTTCGGATGGCGATCTGGCCCTTGTTCACCGCCAGAATACGCTGGATAACGGCGACCTTGGCGTTATGGTGTATGGCGATGGCAACGGCACCCTGAAAAAATACATCCAGCGCGGCAACGCTGTTGTGCTGCATCCTTTTAACCCGGATTATGAGGATTTGATCATCCGCGGGGAAGAATTGGACCATTTGTACATTGCCGGTAAGGTTGTGGAGACCAAAGCCAAGTGGTAAAAAGCCGCAGCACGTCCCCGCGGTAATGCGGATGAGACCAGCAGATAACTGAATAAAATTTTTCCTACACGCCGCCTGCAAAACAATGCTTATGCGGCGGCGTGTATTTCTTATACCATTTTTTAGAGCACGTTATAAGGCCGTGCTGGTTAGATAAGAGGAGAACAAACCATGCAGCTGGAAGATAAACTTGCGATTTTGGCGGATAGTGCCAAATATGATGTGGCATGTACTTCCAGCGGTGTGGACCGCGCTGGGGTGCACGGCAAGCTGGGCTGCAGCGTGGCGGCAGGTATTTGCCACAGCTTTACGCCGGATGGACGGTGCGTTTCGCTGTTGAAAGTGCTGTATTCCAACGCCTGCTGCTATGATTGCGGCTATTGCGTCAACCGTCGCTCCAATGATGTGCCCCGCGCGACCTTTACCCCGCGGGAACTGGCAGAACTGACGATCGGCTTTTACAAGCGTAATTACATTGAAGGACTTTTCCTTTCCAGTGCAGTCATTGGAACGCCGGATTATACGATGGAGCGCATGATCGAAGCGCTGCGTATCCTGCGGCAGGAATATCATTTCAATGGCTATATCCACGCCAAAACCATTCCCGGTGCGGACCCGGAATTGGTGCGGCGCATCGGCCTTTTGGCGGACCGGCTTTCGGTCAATATTGAACTGCCCAGCGAAGCCAGCCTTTCCTTGCTGGCTCCCGATAAAAAGAAGCAGGCGATTTTGAAGCCGATGGGTCAGATCGCCGTGCAGAGTGCGCAGAGCAAAAAGGAGTTGGCGCTGTACCGCCACGCCCCGGCGTTTGCACCGGCAGGGCAGAGCACCCAAATGATCATTGGGGCAACGCCGGAAAACGACCGCCACATTATGGGATTGGCGGAATCTTTATATAAAAAATACTCGCTCAAGCGTGTATTCTTCTCGGCGTACCTGCCGGTCAATAGTGATTCCCGCCTGCCTGCGCTGGATGTGCGCCCGCCGCTTTTGCGGGAACACCGGCTGTACCAGGCGGACTGGCTTTTGCGGTACTATGATTTTTCGGCAGGGGAACTGCTGACTGAAGAAGAACCGAATTTTGACCCTTACCTAGACCCCAAATGCACCTGGGCGGTGCGCCACCCGGAATTTTTCCCCGTGGAGGTCAACACTGCGCCCAAGGCGGCCCTGCTGCGTGTGCCGGGCATCGGGCCCAAAAGCGCATTGCGGATTTTGTCTGCCCGCCGCCAGCAGCATCTTGGTATGGCGGAACTCAAGCGGATGGGCGTTGTGCTGAAACGTGCCCAGTACTTTATCACCTGCAGCGGCCGCGCCGCAGCCCACGGAACCCGGCAGGAGATTGCCGCGGCGCTGCTGGACCCCAAGGCATTTGCCGTGGGAACGCAGCAGCTTTCGCTGGATGACTTTACCCCAAAGGTTCTGCCGGATGCAGCGCCCGCCGTGCAGGAACTGGCCGCGGCGGGGATGCCCGCCCGCCAGGCAGCCCATGAGGTAAAACAGGAGGCTTTGCAATGTCTTACCCGGCGCATGTGACCGACACGGTGTACCGCTATGATGGCACCTTCCAGGGCTTTTTGTGCTGCATTTTTGAAAGCTATTCCCGCAAGGAAATCCCCGCCGCCGTCTGCGCCCCCGATCGTGGGCAGATCAGTTTTTATGATTCGCGCGAGATCATAACGGACCCGGCCCGCGCCCAGCGCGTTGCAAGGGGACTGGAGCGGCTAGGAGCAACAGTAAAAGACCGCATAACAACAGGATTTTTATCGGATGACCCGGAACATGAACTGATCCTGCTGCGCTTTGCGCGTATCTGCTTTGAAAAAGGCCCCGCTGCCGCGCGTGCAACAGGGGACCCGGATATCTGTGCGGCGTTTGATCTGGAGCGGGCGGTCAATAACGAGGCCTGCAAGTATATTGAGTTCATCCGCTTTGAACAGCGCGATATGATGCTTGGTACCGTGATCCACCCCAAAAACAGGATTCTGCCGCTGCTGCGCGGGCACTTTTGCAGCCGACTGCCGGATGAAGACTTTATGATTTTTGATGCAACCCACGGCATCGCCATGCTGCGCAGGGACCGCAAAGTGCAGTATATGGTCATGGAGCATTATGATAAAAACACCGGGCAGGAGGAACTGGACTGGCAAAAGCTGTGGAAACGCTTTTTTGATGCCGTTACCATTGAACAGCGCCGCAACGAACGCTGCCAGATGACCCACGCCCCCAAGCGCTATTGGAAAGATATGTGCGAAATGGCACCGCCGGGCCGGGGAATCGCTGGTACGGCGGTGCAAAATGAGGAAGCGGCCCAATAAAAACAGCAGCATTACCCCCTGTGCAGGCATAAAAATTTGTGGTATACTAACACCTATATTATATGCGTGTGCAAAATCACGGGCCGGAAGCAGGCAGGAAATTTGCCCTGCGGCAGACGGTAAACCAGAAAAGATAGGGGAGTTTCTGCATGATGGAAGAATTGCTGCATATTCTTGAAAAAAATGCCCGCCTGCCGGTGGAAGATATCGCCGCTATGATGGGCAAAACGCCTGCCCAGGTTGCCGCCATGATGGACGAGGCGGTTGCCAAGGGGTATATCCGCGGCTTTGAAGCCATGATCGACTGGGAACAGGCCGGTATCAACGTGGTGGAAGCGGTGATCGAACTGCATGTTTCCCCGCGCAAGAGCCGCGGCTTTGACGAGATCGCATCGGTGATCGCCAGCTTTGACGAGGTGGACAGCGTTCTGCTGATGAGCGGCAGCTATGATCTGCAGGTCATCATCAAGGGTCACAGCTTCCAGGAAATTGCCCTGTTTGTGGCAAAGCGCCTTTCCCCGCTGGACGATGTACTTTCCACGGCAACCAGCTTTGTGCTGCGCCCGTATAAGCGCGGCGGCAAGCTGTACCTGAACGAAGAAGCCGACGAAAGAGAGTGTACCGTACTGTGATGAATTACGACGAACTGCTTGCGCCGGCTGCCAAATCCATGCGGCCTTCGGGGATCCGTAAGTTTTTTGATTTAGCAGCCGAAATGCCGCACTGCATCAGCCTTGGCGTGGGCGAACCGGACTTTAAGACGCCGTGGACCATCCGGGATGCGGGCATCCGCAGCCTGGAACAGGGCCGCACGCGCTATACCGCCAATGCGGGCATCAAAGAGCTGCGCGCCGAGATCTGCCGCTACCTGGCCCGCCGCATGGAGCTGAACTACCAGCCCAGCGAAGTGCTTGTTACCGTGGGCGGCAGCGAGGCCATTGACCTGACCATCCGTGCATTGGTCAAACCGGGGGATGAAGTCATCATCCCGGAACCTTGTTTTGTCTGTTATGAACCGATCACTTCGTTGACCGGCGGCGTGCCGGTGCATATTGCCACCAAGGCGGAGGATGACTTCCGCCTGCGGGCAGACCAGCTGCGTGCTGCCATTACGCCGCGCACCAAGCTGCTGATCCTGCCGTACCCCAACAACCCCACTGGCGGCGTGATGGATGCGGCGGATCTGGAAGCCATTGCGGAGGTGCTGCGCGGTACCGATATTATGGTGCTTTCGGATGAGATTTATGCGGAGCTGACCTATGGGCTGGACCGCCACATCAGCATTGCCACGCTGCCGGGCATGAAAGAACGCACCATCGTGGTGAACGGCTTCTCAAAAGCGTATGCCATGACGGGCTGGCGCCTGGGATATGCGGTTGGCCCGGAACCGGTGATCAAAGTGATGACCAAGATCCACCAGAGCTGCATTATGTCGGCCCCCACTACCAGCCAGTATGCGGCCATTGCGGCGCTGCATTCCTGCGATGATTCCATCGAGATGATGCGCGATGAATACAACCGCCGCCGCCGCTATGTGGTAAAGGCGCTGAACGATATGGGCCTGACCTGCTTTGAGCCGCGCGGGGCATTTTATGTGTTCCCCAGCATCCGCTGCAGCGGGCTGACCAGCCAGGAATTTTGCGAAATGCTGCTGAAAGAGCAGGAAGTTGCCATTATCCCCGGTGATGCCTTTGGTGCCAGCGGGGAGGGGTATGCGCGCATCAGCTATGCTTACAGCGTGGAACACCTGGAAATTGCCATGCGCCGCATCCGCACTTTCCTGAAAGATCACGGCTGGCTGGCAGAATAAACGGCAAAAACAGGAGCTGAACGGGATATGGTATATCAAAAACAATCGGTCGTGGTGCTGGCACCGGCCAAGCTGAACCTTTCGCTGGATGTGGCCGGGCTGCTGCCAAACGGCTACCATGACCTTGACATGGTCATGCAGACCATTGACCTGTACGAGCGCATTACCCTGCGCCGCAGTGCGGACCTGACCCTGCGCCTGCCGGGCAGCTTTGTGCCGCCCAACGATAAAAACACGGCGTACAAAGCGGCAGTGGCGTTTTTCCATTATACCGGGCTGCTGGCCGGGGTGGATATTACCATCCAGAAACATGTGCCGGTGCGGGCCGGTATGGCAGGTGGCAGCGCGGATGCTGCCGGTGTGCTGGTTGGCCTGAATGAGCTGTACAATGCGCAGCTTTCGATGAGCGAACTGTGTGCCATCGGTGCAGGCATTGGCGCAGATGTGCCCTTTGCCCTGATGGGCGGTACCTGCCGGGTAAAGGGCGTGGGCGATTTGATCAAGCCGCTGCCGCCCTGCCCGGACTGCTGGTTTGTGGTGGTCATGCCCAGTGTTGGCATCTCCACACCGGAGGCATTCAAGCGCTATGACACCATGGGCAGCCCGGTGCACCCGGACTGCGAGCGCCAGGAGCAGGCCATCCGCGAAAATGATCTGGCCGCTTTGTGCGCCGCCGCGGGCAATGCGCTGGAACATTGCAGCGGCGCGATGGAAACGGCGGCCATCTGCAAGCAGCTGAACGCCCACGGCGCAGTGACCAGCCTGATGACCGGCTCCGGCGCGGCGGTGTTTGGCGTGTTTGATGATGAGCAAAAGGCGAAACAGGCCCAGCAGGCATTGCAGGCCGGGTATGACCAGGTTTATCTGGCCCGCCCGGTGCGCGGCGGCGCGCGGGTTCTGCCGCGCCCGGCCAAGAAAGACCACGCACCCAAACAGGAGCGGTAACCCTGCCGCTTTGCGATCGGCAGCCGATGGATTCCTTTGTGAATTCTATAAACGGAACAGCGCTGCATAAAAAATGCGCTGTGCATAGCGTAAATCCGCAAATACTGAATAACAGCTTTCCTTTGGTCCCATACTGCTTGTACCATCAAGCAACTGTGGGGCAAAGCATAAGGCACATTGGATTGTGCTTTGTGCAGACAAAAGCATTGCCGGCCACCGGGCGTTTGTTGCCGGGCCGGCTTTTTGCTTTTGCGGCAAAAGGAGGAAACGCTGATGAAAAACCTGCTGCAAAAATTACCATCTGCCGGGGCTATTTCGCCAAGGGTACGCAAAGTTCTGGAATGGGGCTGCGCCTGCGGCTTACTGCTGACCATTGTACTTACTGCGGCGGCTGCGCGGTACCAAACCGTGTGTGCCCGCGTGTGCGGGGATACGCTGCGGCTGCACATATTGGCCAACAGCGATACGGTGGAGGACCAGCTGTTGAAATTGCAAGTGCGGGATGCCATTTTGGAACAGGTGGCAGCCGCAACGCAGCATGCCGAAACCAAGCAGCAGGCGGTGCAGGCCCTGCGCACGGCCATGCCGGACCTGCAGCGCACGGCCCAACGGACGCTGCGCCGTGCGGGCAGCAGCCAACAGGTGCAGTGCAGGCTGGAAGAAATCCCGTTTGCAGCCCGCCGCTATTCCGGTTTCTGGCTGCCGGCAGGTACTTACACGGCGCTGCGGATCGAACTGGGCAGCGCTCAGGGGCACAACTGGTTCTGCGTGCTGTACCCGGCGCTCTGCGTGGGCAGCAGCGAAGCCAAGTACGCGGATGCGGAAGAGAACGCGCTGGTATTTGGCGGGTATCAGGTGCGGTTTGCCCTGGTGGATACCGCCCGCAGCGTGTGGCAGAAAATAATGGATTGACAAAAATGGCGGCAGGGCGCGCAAGAAGCCCTGCAAAAGAAAGAGGAACACCATGCTGACCTTGATCCTTGGCCCTTCGGGCAGCGGAAAATCAGTGCGCCTGCGGGAAGAACTGCGCCAGCGTGCGCGCAGTCGGCAGCGCAGCATCCTGATCGTGCCGGAGCAGTTTACATCTTCGACCGAAGGTGCGCTTTACCATGCGCTGGGGGATGAACTTTCCGCCTATGTGGAGAGCTACTCCTTTACCTCGCTGGCCGAGACCCTGCTGCGCCGCTATGGCGGTGCAGCGGTGCCCACGCTGAGCGAGGCCGGGCGCGCTGTTCTGGTGCGCCGCGCCATGGATGAAATGATGGACAAGGTGGTGTATTACAGCCGCCAGCGCCGCAGCGCGGCATTCTGCCAGAAAGCAGCGGAAACCATCAGCGAGCTGAAAAGCGCGGGTATCCGGCCAGAGACCCTGGCGGATTATGCCAATGCCCCCGGTGCGGACAAGGATAAGCTGGGGGAGCTGGCCCTGATTTTTGGCACCTATGAAACCCTGCTGGCCCAAACAGCCATGGACCCCGGCGACCGCGTGGAACTGGCGGCCAAAAGCCTGGACCAGGCCTTTTTTGCGGGCCGCACGGTGTACATTGATGAATTTGATACCTTCAATCACTCCAAGCGCGCCATGCTGGCGGCCATGCTGCCGGTTGCCGATGTAACGGTAAGCCTGTGCTGTGACCAGGCCCCGGACCAGGCGGACGATGGCGTGTTCAGCGGTGCGCGGCGGGTGGCCAATACCTTAAAATCCATGGCGGCCAGCGTGGGGGTGCCCTGCAAAGAAATCCGCCTGACCCAGGATATGCGCCACAAAAATGCCCCGGTGCTGGCGGAGCTTGGCCTTTTGCTGGCGGACCCGACCTATACGCCGGAGGCGGAGGTGGCCCCTGCCACACCGGCCATTACCTATTATAAGGCAGACAGCCGCCAGGCGGAGGCCAAGGCGGTGGCGGCAGCCGTCAAAGCGCGTGCCCGTGCGGGTGTGCCATACAACAAAATGGCGGTGATCTGCCGCACGGCTGACCAATATCTGCCGCAGATCCGGTATGAATTCCGGCTGCAAAATATCCCGCTGTTCTGCGATGAACCCACAACGCCGGAAAATACAGCCCCAGCCCGCGCGGTGCATGCGGCGCTGGACCTGCTGCGCGGTGGGCTGAACACAACGGCGCTGCTCCGCCTGCTGAAAACCGGCCTGGTGGATCTGGACCGGGACAGCCAGTGCGCGCTGGAGAACTATGCCTACACCTGGCCGCTGCGCGCGCAGGATTGGCGGGAACCCTTTACCCGCAACCCGGAGGGCTACACCGACCGGATGAGCGAGCAGGGCCAGCAGGACCTGCAGCGCGCTGAGGAAGCCCGCAGCTTTCTGGTGCCGCGGGTACAGAAATTTATGGACCGCGCCCGCAATGCGGACACCGCAGCCCTGACGGCACAAATCTATTACTTTTTGCAAAGCCTGGGGGCGGAGGAAGCCCTGCAGAAGCTGACTGATGACCTGCGTGCCCGCGGCGACCTGCCCAACGCGGACGAAGCCCTGCGGGAATGGAATGTGGTCACCGAGCTGCTGGACCAGATGGTGCATCTGCTGCCGGCGGGTGAGCCCATCACCCCGGCTGATTATGATGACCTGTTCACCCTGCTGCTGCGCACAACGGACATGGGGCACATCCCGCAAAGCATGGACAGCGTGATTTTTACCACCGCTGGCCGCATGCGCCTGCCCGAAACCGAGGCGGTGTTTGTGATGGGCCTGGCGGAAGGGGAGTTCCCCCAGACGCCGGGGGACACCGGCCTTTTGAGCCACGCCGACCGCGATACCATGATCGCGCTTGGCGCGGAATTGCCAGACTGCTTTGAAAACCGTGTGATCCGCGAGCAGGTCTGCTTTTATAAAGCACTGACGGTGGCGCAGAAATACCTGTGGCTCAGCTGGCCGGGCGGCGCAATGGGCCTGCCCGGCACCGCGGCGCTGGCCCCGGCGCTGGAACTGCTGCAGGTGCCGCCAGCGGTGGTACAGCCGGAGGAGTTGGCTGCGACCCCCGCCGCCGCGCTGGACCTGCTGGGGGATGTCTGGCAGCAGAACACCCTGCAGCGGGCATCGGTGCAGGCGGCGCTGGCAGCCGTGGAGGGCAGCGCACAGGCCGCGCCCGGCTATGCTGCCGTGCAGCGCGCTGCCCAGTGCAAGCCCGCCCGCGTGGAGGACGTCAAGGCACTGGAAAGCATTCTTGGCCCCAGTGTGCGCATCAGCCCCACGCGGTTTGAACGGTACATCAGCTGCCCGTTTGCCTATTTTATGCAGTATGTACTGGGGGCACGCCCGCGCCAGAAAGCCGAGCTGGCCCCCAACATCAGCGGTACGCTGACCCACTGGGTGCTGGAACAGGCCCTGCGCCGGGAGGGCAGCGCATTTGCCGAACTGACCCAGCCACAGCTGGAACAGCTGGTGGAAAGCTTGGTGCAGGAATATGCCGCGGCCAACCTGCCAGGCGCGGGGGTGCGCATGAACTACCTGCTAGGGCGCATCCAGCGCAATCTGGTGGGGCTGCTGGGGTTCATCCAGCGGGATGTGCGGCAGTCCGGCTTCCAGCCTGTGGCGTTTGAACTGCGCATTGATGACCGCCCGGACAGCGATGACCCGGATGCCCCCCGCGTGGACCCCGTCCGCCTGGATGACGGCATGGGGCATACCGTGCGCATTGTGGGCACCGTGGACCGCGTGGATACCATGGAACTGGGCGGCAAGACCTATATCCGCGTGGTGGACTATAAAACCGGAACCAAAAAGTTTGACCTGCGGGAAGTGTATTACGGCCTGGACTGCCAGATGCTGCTTTATCTGTTTACCCTGGAGCGCAACGGCGGGCAGCTGTTCCCGCAGGGGACGGCAGCCGGGGTAGAGTACCTGTGGGCGGACCCCGCGCCGGAAAGTATTGCCCGACCTGAAACGGATAACGCAGAACCCCAGCAGGTGCAGAACTACCCGCTGGAGGGCCTGCTGCTGGACGAGCCAAGCATTTACCACGCGATGGACACCAGGGGCACCGGTGCGTTTGTGCCGCTCAGTTTCAGCGCAAAAACGGGGGAGCCAACGGCACAATCGGCTAAAGCACGGCTGGCAGACCGGGAAAAGCTCGACCGCATCCGGGATCACCTGGACGGTATGCTGACCGATATGGCCAAAAACCTGTACAGCGGCGAGATCGATGCGGCCCCGCTGGTGCCCAATGCGGGCAAAAGCCCCTGCCTTTGGTGCGAGTACCGCACCGTCTGCTGCCATGCGGACGGCGAAGGGGAGCGCACGCCGCCCAAACCGGATGACCCGTTTGGCGCAGAATAAACCGGCGGTGCAGCCGGAAAGCTGAAAATATAACCTGATTTGCTGCAAACACAGCTGAATTCCGCGCTAAAAGGCCTTGAGATTCGTCTTGCGTTTGCAAAATCATCGTTATTTTCTTTGTTTTCAGATATACCTTAAAAGCCAAAACGCCGGATAAGGAGACAACAATGGCGGAAGCAAAAATTCAATTTACCCCGGCCCAGGCTGCGGCCATTCAGGCCCGCGGCGGCAGCCTGCTGGTTTCGGCGGCGGCGGGCTCCGGCAAAACGCGGGTGCTGGTGGAACGTGTGGCGGGGCTGATCACTGACCCGGACCACCCGGTGGATGCGGATTCCCTGCTGATCATGACCTTTACCAATGCGGCGGCGGCCAAGCTGCGGGCAGATATCACCAAGCGCCTTGCGGCAGAAATCCGCCGCCATCCGCAGGATGTGCGCCTGCGCCGCCAGCAGATGCGGCTGCAGCGGGCGTCCATCGGAACGGTGGATGCGTTCTGCCTGCATTTTGTGCAGCAGAACTTTTCGGCGCTGGATGTTCCGCCGGACTTTACCATTGCGGATGATGCTACCCTCGTGCGCCTGCAGCAGGAGACACTCTCCACCGTGCTGGAACAGGCGTATACCGACCCGGAGTTCTGCGCCTTTGCGGACCTGTATGACCGCGGCCGGACGGATGACACCGCAGGCCGGGCCATCCAGGAACTGTACCACTTTACACAAGCGCTGCCCCACCCGGCGCAGGCATTGCAGAGCTTTGCGGAAATGTGGCAGAGCAATGCCCCGCCGGAACAGACCCAATGGGGGCAGGCACTTTTGCAGGCTGCCGCCGCGCGGGTGGAGGGCATTTTGCAGTTGCTGCGCACCGCCCAGCAGATGGCCGCGCGGGATGCGGCGGCAGATAAGGCCCTGACCGCAGTTTTGATGGATGACGAGGACCGCCTGCTGCTGTTGGCGGACCATATCAAGCGTGGTGGGTGGGACAATGTGCTGCAAGCCCTGGAAAACGCCGGGAACTGGCGCAAAGCGGGGCGTGTTCCCGGCGGGGCAGCCTCCAATGCGGCGGCATCCTCCGCCAGCGCACTGCGGGACCGCGCCAAAAAGCAGACAGCCGCATTAAAAACGGACTTCCTGCTTTGCACTGCCGCCGAATATGACGAGGACCGCCGCCGCGCTGCGCCGCTGGTGGCCGCCCTGATCCGCGCAGTGGAGCAGTACCGCCGCACGTTGCTGGAAGCCAAACTGGCGGAAAAAGTGCTGGACTATGCAGACCTGGAACATATGACGTTAGAACTGCTGCTGACACCGGACCACGAGCGCACCAGCCTGTGCCGTACCGTCAGCGCGCGCTACTCCGCCGTACTGGTGGATGAATACCAGGACACCAACGCCCTGCAGGATGCGATTTATTTTGCCCTTGCCGCGCCGGATGCCTCCAATCTGTTCTTTGTGGGGGATATCAAGCAGAGCATTTACCGTTTCCGCCAGGCGGACCCCTCCGTCTTTGTGGGCAAGCAGACGGCGTGGCAGCCCTACCCGGCGGATGCCCCGGTGCCATACCCGGAACCGGCCACCATTGCGCTGGACGCCAACTTCCGCAGTGCGCCGGATGTGATCCGGGGAATCAACTACTTTTTTGAAACGTTTTTCTCCCGGCGGCTCGGCGGCATTGATTACGGCGATGGCCAGCGCCTTGTGGTGGGCAGAAAAGACGAAACCTACCCCGGCCTGTGCGAGCTGGATGTGATCCGCGAAGCTGATACCGCCGCCGATGCCCGCACGATTGCCGAGCGCATTGCCCAGATGATGGCGGACGGCTACCCCGTGCGGGCTGCCGAACCCGGCAAAACGCGCCCCTGCCAGTATGACGATTTCTGCATTTTGCTGCGCGGCCGTTCGGATTTTGCGCTGTATGAAGCCGCCCTGACGGCGCTGGATATCCCGGTTTACGCCGATGTAGCGGCGGACCTGCTGGATGTCCCCCATGTGCGCCCCTTTGCTGCGCTGCTGCGGGTGCTGGACAACCCGGCACAGGATGTGGAGCTTTCGTCCGTGCTGCTCAGCCCGCTGTACCCTTACACGCCGGATGATCTGGTGCAGCTGCGCGCGGCCGTGCGCGGCGGCAGCCTGTATGCGGCGGTGCTGCATGGCAGCGACCCACGTTTTGCGCCGTTTTTGCAGGATATGGAGGTTTACCGCGGGCTGGCCCGTACCCTGACGGTGGGGCAGCTGATCGAAGAATTGTTTGCCCGCACGGGCTACCTGGCGGCGGTTGGCGCCATGCCGGATGGTGCCCGCTGCCGGGATGACCTGCTGGCATTTGCCGCGTGGGCGGCCAACGCCGGTGCGCGCGGTCTTTCAGCCCTGGTGCGCGCGATGGATGCCGCCAAAGCGGGCGGCGGGGTGCAGGCACCCTCCATCGGGCAAAGCCGCCCCGGCTGCGTGACTATTATGACAGTCCACCGCTCCAAGGGGCTGGAGTTCCCGGTGGTGTTCGTAGCCAATACCTCCCACAAATTCAACCAGAGCGATGCCATCCACCCGGTGCTGAACCACCGGGAACTGGGCGTTGGGCTGATGCTGCGCGCGGGCAGCCGCGCCAGCCGCTACAAAACGCTGCCCTATGCCGCAATCGGGCAGAGCATCAAGCGGGAAACCCTCAGCGAGGAAATGCGTATTTTGTATGTGGCGCTGACCCGTGCGCAGGATGCCCTGATCATTACCGTACCGCTGAAAAAGCCGGACAGCGAGCTGAAAACACCGGCTTTGTTTGCCGGTGCCGAGGCAACGGACGCCGAAGCCATGCTGGGGGCACAGAACTGGGCGCTCTGGCTGCTGACGGCGGCCATGCTGCACCCGGCCAGTGAGGAACTGTGGAAATACAGCGAGCTGCTGCCCCATCATATCCCAACGGAAGCCCCGCTGAACATCCGCCTGCTGGACCCGCCCCCCGTGGTGCAGGCAGCAGAGCCGGAAGCCCCGGCGCTGCCGGACGATGCCCTGACCGAACGCCTGCTGGAAGCCTTTGAATGGCAAAGCCCCAACAAAGCGCTGGAAACCATCCCGGTCAAGGTCAGCGTCAGCGCTGTGACCCACACCAAACAGGAACTGACCCTGCGCCGCCCGGCGTTTTTGCAAAAGTCCGGCATGACCGGGGCGGAGCGCGGCACGGCCATCCATGCCTTTTTGCAGAGCGTGCCCTTTGGCCCGCAGCCGCCGGAATTGGCGGCCGAAGTGCAGCGCCAGCTGGACCTGCACCTGTTGGATCCGGAACTGGCCAAAGTGCTGGACTTGGAACAGGTGCGCCCGTTTTTTGCCAGCGGGGTATGGCAGCGCATCGCCGCCGCCCGCCAGGTCCTGCGGGAAGAACCGTTCATTACTGCGCTGCCGGCCGGGGAAGTCGTCCCCGAAGCGGCAGCGCAGGGGAGCGCCGCCCAAGCCCCGGTGCTGGTGCAGGGCATTGCCGATGTGGTGCTGGTGTTTGATGACCATGCCGAAATTCTGGACTATAAAACCGATAAAAGCCGCAATGCTACCTATTATATAGAGAGCTATGCCGCGCAGCTGCAGCTGTACCGCCGTGCTTTTGCCCTGCGTTTGCCGGTGCCGGTAACAAAGCTGACCATCTACTCGTTCGCCATGCAGGATGAGATCGATATCCCGCTGGAATAAGCCGCTTTGGAACAAACCACAAACTTTTGGGCAGATAACGTGATTTTTTTCTGCCTGACCCCCTTGACGCACGGGGGTTGGTATGCTATTATAGTTATACCTCTTTTGCGGGTCTATTTTTTTGTGCCCATTTTTAGGCACAGGGCCCGCGGGCGCAAAGGGCGGCAACCCTTTGCACAACGAGGGAGGCCTTTGGGCGCAGCGCAAAGCATCAAGCTTTAACTTCTGTGCTGCACCCGTATAAACCGTTAATTGGAGGTGCCGAACGAATGACTGTCAAGATCACCCTGGCCTGCACCGAGTGCAAGCAGCGTAACTACAACAAAGAAAAGAACAAGAAGAACAACCCGGATCGTCTTGAGATGAAGAAGTATTGCCGTTTCTGCAAGAAGCATACTGTTCACCGCGAAACAAAGTAAGTTTGAAGGAGCTTTTAAGATGGCTGATAACAAAGCGGTAAACCAGACCGCCGCCAAGCCGGAAGAAGCTAAGGCTGACAAAAAGGCCAAAGCGAACGACGGCAAAAAGAAGGTTCCCTTCACTGCCAAGGTCAAGAACTTTTTCGGCCGTATCACCAAGTATTTCCGTGATACCAAAAGCGAGCTGAAAAAGGTTGTGTGGCCCAGCAAGGAAGACACCCGCAACAACACCATTACCGTTATTGTGGTTGTGGTGATTGCGGCTGTTGTGCTGGTGCTGCTGGACATGGCGTTTGGCGGTATCATTCACCTGCTGATCGGCGCGTGAACCGGCTTTTGAGCGGAGGCAACTATGGCTGAACAAGCATACTGGTATGTTGTGCATACCTATTCCGGCTATGAAAACAAAGTCGCAACGGATCTGATGACCATGGTGGAAAACCGCCGCATTCAGGATCTTATCTGCGATGTCAAGGTTCCCACCGAGACCGTGATGGAGGATCAGTTTGATAAAACCGGCAATAAGATCGGCGAAAAAGAAGTTCAGCGCAAGATCTACCCCGGCTATGTCTTTGTCAAAATGGTCATGAACGATAATACCTGGTACATTGTCCGCAACACCCGCGGCTGCACCGGTTTTGTCGGCCCGGCTTCCAAGCCGGAACCCCTCTCGGAGGAGGAAGTCGCCAAGCTCGGCGTTGATAACGGCGTTGCCGCGCCCGAAGTCGATTATGCCGTGGGCGACAGTGTCGAGATCACTTCCGGCACGATGGAAGGTTCCATCGGTACGGTGGAAGAGATCAATCTCGACGAACGCAAGGTCCGCATCAAGATCAATATGTTCGGCCGCGAAATCCCGGCAGAACTTGGTCTGCACGAAGTCAAACTTCTGTAAGCGGAACTTAGCGCAAAGCGCCTGGCAACAGGCAAGTAATTCCGGTAGAAACTGCGCATGAGCAGTTTTTATAGAGCGTGCGAGGGTCGCATGCTCGTGGGAGGCCTGCACCGCGGGCCGCAACTCACCACAAATTTTGGAGGTGCAATTTATCATGGCACAGAAAATCACTGGCTACATTAAGCTGCAAATTCCCGCCGGCAAGGCAACTCCGGCTCCCCCTGTTGGTCCTGCTCTGGGCCAGAAGGGCGTTAACATCATGGCGTTCACCAAGGAGTTCAACGAACGTACCAAGGGCCAGATCGGCATGATCATCCCCGTTGTCATCACTGTTTACGCTGACCGTTCCTTCAGCTTCATCACCAAGACCCCGCCGGCTCCGGTCCTGATCAAGAAGGCCGCTGGCATCGACACCGCCTCTGGCGTGCCCAACAAGAACAAGGTTGGCTCCATCACTCTGGCTCAGGCCGAAGAGATCGCCAAGACCAAAATGCCTGACCTGAACGCTGCTTCTCTGGAAGCTGCTGTCAGCATGATCAAGGGCACCTGCCGCAGCATGGGCGTCACCGTCGAGGGCTGATCAAGCTCTTTTGCGTGGGAGGATAAATCCGATAACTACCACAATGGAGGAATAAAGTAATGAATCACGGTAAACATTATGTCGATAGCGCTAAGCTGATCGACCGTACCAAGACCTACGAGCCCCAGGAAGCTCTGGAGCTGTGCTGCAAGACCGCTAAGGCCAAGTTCGACGAGACCGTTGAGCTGCATGTCCGCCTTGGCGTTGACAGCCGCCATGCTGACCAGCAGGTCCGCGGCGCTGTTGTTCTGCCCAACGGCACTGGTAAAAACGTTCGCGTTGTTGCTATCTGCAAGGGCGACGCTGCTAAGGCTGCTGAGGCTGCCGGTGCTCAGGAAGTTGGCGATGATGATTTGATCGCCAAGATCCAGGGCGGTTACCTGGACTTCGATGTTCTGGTCACCACCCCGGATATGATGGGCCGCGTTGGCCGCTTGGGTAAGATCCTCGGACCTCGTGGTCTGATGCCGAACCCGAAGGCCGGCACCGTTACCCCCGATGTTGGCAAGGCTGTTACCGATGCCAAGGCAGGTAAGATCGAGTACCGCCTGGACAAGCAGAACATCATCCATGTTCCCGTTGGCAAGGCTTCTTTCGGCGCTGAAAAGCTGATGGTCAACCTGGACACCGTCCTGGAAGCCATTGCTAAGGCTAAGCCGGCTGCTGCCAAGGGCCAGTACTTCAAGAGCGCAACCATCGCCACCACCATGGGCCCTGGCGTCCGCGTTGCCACCAACAAGTACGGTGTATAAGAGAATTTTCTCTTAAAAAATGCTTGACAAACGCACATTCCCGTGCTATTATAATTAAGCTGTTTTTAAGACAGCAGGCGCCCTTTGGGGCCTAACGGGTTTGACCCACCTGCCGAGAAACGTGCGTTTTGAATTTGCTTCAAAGCCATTTTCCCGGCAACGGGAAAGTGGCTTTTTCTTTTGATAGAGCCGCTTGCCTGTATATCTTACAAGCGGAATGAGGTGAAAACAAATGCCCAGTGCAAAGATTCTGGAAGCCAAGAAGGCTTATGTTGCAGAACTGAACACCAAGATCGCTGGTTCTCTGGCTGGCGTTGTCGTTGCTTACAACGGCATCAGCGTTGCTGATGATACCAAGATGCGTAAGGAACTGCGTGAAGCTGGCGTTGAGTACATGGTTGTCAAGAACACCATGCTGCGCCGTGCTGTTGCTGGCACCCAGTACGAAGCTCTCGCTGAGTACTTCAAGGGTGATACCGCAATCGCTCTGTCTGCTGAGGACCCGGCTGCTGCTGCCCGCATCCTGTGCAAGGTTGCTGACGCAGACAAGTCCAAGCGCTTCACTGTTAAGGGTGGCTTCTGCGACGGTCAGGTGCTGGATGCCGCTGGCGTCAAGAGCCTGTCCACCATGCCCAACCGCGAAGGCCTGCTCTCTATGCTGGCTGGCTCCCTCAACGGGATCATCGGCGGTCTGGCTGTTGCGATCCAGGGGATCGTCGACAAGCAGGAAGAAACCCCCGCTGCCTGATTTATCTTGCAGCATGAGGAAAGCGGCGTAAACCTCAACAAAACCGCCGCACACAAACATTTATAAAAATTATGGAGGTAACTACCATGGCTTCTGAAAAGATCACTGCCATTGTCGAGTCTGTCAAGACTATGACCGTTCTCGAGCTGAAAGAGCTCGTTGATACCATCTGCGAAGAATTCGGCGTTTCCGCTGTTGCTGCTGCTGCTCCGGCTGCTGCTGGCGCTGCTGCTCCGGTTGAGGAAGAGAAGACCGAGTTCGACGTTATCCTGGCTGATGTCGGTGCTAACAAGATGCAGGTCATCAAGGCTGTTAAGGAGCTGACCGGCGCTTCTCTGATGGAAGCTAAGAAGCTCGTTGAGACTGCCAACGCTAAGCTGAAGGAGCAGGCTTCCAAGGCTGACGCTGAGGAAATGAAGAAGAAGCTGGAAGAAGTCGGCGCTAAGGTCGAGCTGAAGTAATTCTTCTTACTTGAGTCTTTTTCACACCGCCCCGTGGTGCAAACCGCGGGGCGGTTTTTTGTATGCCTGCGCGCAAAAAAGTCTTTGCGCGGAATAGACAAATATGGCGCTTCTTTTTGTACAAAAACGAGAATTTGACAGTGTGAATTTGAAAATGTTCAAGATATATCCATTTCTTTCTGACGCAAAATTCTTTATAATAAAGATGATATAAATAAAGTGCATCCTCCGCCCCGGTAAAGGCGGGGCAGGGGAGCACTGAAAAATACAGGGCGTAAGTACGGAAAAGTTTGAACCAAACGCCGGACAATGCGAAAGCTTGTGCGGTGCTGTTGGTTTTGTGTTTTTTGTACTGTGGTTGATCAGTAAGGAGTGTGTATATGGAGGAGCAAAAGCCAAAAGGCAGCGGCATGGAAAAAATCGCTACCTTTATTGTGGATAAGCGCAACCTGTTCTTTCTACTTTATGCATTTGCGTTGATTTTCAGCATTGTGGCGACCGGCTGGGTCAAGGTGGAAAATGATATCACCACCTACCTGCCGGAGGATACCGAAACCCGCCAGGGGCTGACCGTGATGAATGATAACTTTGTCACATACGGCACAGCCCGCGTGATGGTTTCCAACGTTACATATGAAACCGCCGAAAATATCTGCAGTGACCTGGAAAGCATTGACGGCGTTACCAGCGTGGATTTTGATGACACCACGGACCACTACAAATCCGCTTCGGCGCTGTTCAGCGTAACGTTTGACGGCACCACAACGGATGATATCAGCGTGCACGCGCTGCACACCATCCGGGATACGCTGGCCGGGTACGATACTTATATTGATACCGAAGTCGGCGTGGATACCTCCGCAGACCTGAAAAGCGAGATGAGCGTTATCCTGGTGCTGGCGGCCATCGTTATTGTGCTGGTGCTTACCCTTACATCCCGCTCTTATGCCGAAGTTCCGGTCCTGATCCTGACCTTTGGCGCGGCGGCTTTGCTGAACATGGGCACCAACTTCCTGTGCGGCACCATTTCCTTTATTTCCAACTCCGTTACCGTTATTTTGCAGCTGGCGCTGGCCATTGACTATGCCATCATCTTGTGCCACCGCTTTTCGGATGAACATGAAACCAAGGATACGCGGGAAGCATGTATCGCCGCTCTGTCCAAGGCAATCCCCGAAATTAGCTCCTCTTCTCTGACCACCATTTCCGGCCTGGGCGCTCTGGCGTTCATGCACTTTGGTATTGGCCGCGATATGGCAACCGTGCTGATCAAGGCCATCCTGTTCAGCTTGCTGTCGGTGTTTACGCTGATGCCCGGCCTGCTGATGGTGTTCAGCAAAAAGATCGATGCGACCCGCCATAAGAACCTTGTTCCCAAAATCACCTTCCTGGGCAAGTTTGACGTTGCCACCCGGTTTATTATTCCGCCGATTTTTGCGGTCGTGGTCGTTGTTACTGCAGTGCTGGCCAACAAGTGCCCCTACTGCTACAGCTATACCGATCTGATCACCGCAAAACAGAGCGAAAGCCAGATCGCCCACCAGAAAATCAAGAACACCTTTGGCGTCAGCAACATGGTGGCAGTGATCGTGCCGACCGGCGATTATGATTCCGAACGCCAGCTGCTGAAAGACCTGGATTCCTGCGCGGAAGTAAAATCCACCCAGGGCCTGGCCAACATTGACGCCATGGATGACTATAAGCTGGCCGATGCCCTGACCCCGCGCCAGATGTCTGAACTGGCCGGGCTGGATTATGAGGTGGCCGAAGCGCTGTACGCCGCCTATGCGGTGGACCAGAACGAGTACGGCAAGCTGATCAGCGGCCTTGGCGGTTATAAAGTGCCGCTGTTTGATATGTTCATGTTCCTGCAGCGGGAAATGAAAGACGGTAACATTACGCTGGACGGCGATATTCAGGAAACGCTGGATGATCTGTTTGACCAGCTGAATAAGGCAAAACTGCAGCTGCAAAGTGATGAGTACAGCCGAATGGTCGTCTACCTGAACCTGCCGGAAGAAAGCGATGAGACCCTGGCGTTCCTGGATACCATGCACGCCATCATCGCCAAGTATTACAGCAGCGATACCTATATCGTGGGTAACTCCACCAACGTCAAGGATCTGTCCAGCTCCTTCGGCGAGGATAACATGCTGATCAGCGTGCTGTCTGCATTGTTCGTTGTGTTGATCCTGCTGTTCACCTTCAAGTCGGCCGGTCTGCCGGTGCTGCTCATCATTGTTATCCAGGGCAGTATCTGGATCAACTTCTCGGTGCCTACCATCCAGAACGAGCCGCTGTACTTCCTGGGCTATCTGATCGTCAACTCCATCCAGATGGGCGCTAACATTGACTATGCTATCGTTATTTCCAGCCATTACAGTGACCTGAAGAAAGAGATGAAGCCCAAAGAGGCAATCATCGCCGCATTGAACGAAGCGTTCCCCACCATCTTTACCTCCGGTACCATCCTGGCTGTGGCCGGTGCGTTGATCGGCGTTATGACCACCAACCCGGTTATTGCTGCCATTGGCACCTGCCTGGGCCGCGGCACTGTCATTTCCATTGTGCTGGTTATGGCGGTTCTGCCCCAGATCCTGCTCATTGGCGATACCATTGTGGAGCGCACGAGCTTTGATGTAAGGGTTCCTGTGGATCTATCCCGTGTCAACCGCACAGCCAGCGGCAATATGCGTGTCAGCGGCCGGGTGCGCGGTTATGTGAACGGCGTGATCGATGCCGAAATCAAGGGTACGCTGAACGGTACGCTGAACGCCTCGGTTACCAGCGGCACAACGATAGAACCCACACAGCCGGATTTTTACCTGCCTGAAAATAAGGAAAAAGAAGCAACCGAATGGGCTGAAAATTACACGGAAGGAGAGGAAACCTGATGGAACGCAATGCAGTAACCCGTACACTGGAAAAAATCCTCTCCGTGTGTATCTGCCTGTGTATGCTGGGGGCAATGCTGCCCGCCCAGGTGTTTGCGGAAGAAGCAGACACCGCCCAGACGGAAACCGTCCAGGATGCGGCCCCGAAAGATACTGTCTACCTGTCCAGCGCGGATGACCTGATTCAGCTGGCAAAGAACTGCCGCCTGGATAGTTGGAGCCAGAACCGGACCGTTGTGCTGGAAGCGGACATTGACCTTTCCGGCGTTGACTTTAACGGCATCCCCAGCTTTGGCGGCACATGGGAGGGCCAGAACCACACGATCTCCGGCCTTTCCCTCAGCCAGGACGGCAGCGTGCAGGGCTTGTTCCGCTATGTGCAGCAGGGGGCCCTGGTGCGCAACATGACAGTCAAAGGCCGCATCAAGCCGGGCGGCACCCGCGCCAGCATTGGCGGCATTGCGGGCAATAACGCCGGTACGATTGAAAACTGTGCGTTTGACGGCATGGTGTCCGGCACCAGCCAGGTTGGCGGCATCGCGGGCGTCAATACCGTCAAGGGCAGCATCAACGGCTGCACGGTAAGCGGCACGGTGTATGGCAGCCACTTTATTGGAGGCGTTGTGGGCCAGAATGATGGCGTGGTTGCTAACTGCACCAACGCCGCCAGCGTGAATACCACCGTCAGCCAGAACGAAGTCCGGCTGAACGACCTGACCCTGGACGATGTGCTGAAAACCGAAAAGGCCAACGATGTGACCGATGCAGGCGGCATTGCGGGCAACAATGCCGGTGTGCTGCGCGCCTGCATCAACCGCGGCACCATCGGATACGCCCATATCGGTTACAACGTTGGCGGCATTGCCGGCAGCCAGACCGGCTATGTGGAAGGCTGCGTGAACTATGGCACCGTCAACGCCCGCAAGGAGGGCGGCGGTATTGTGGGCCAGATGGAGCCCTCCAGCGTGCTGCAATATAACGAGGATACCTTGCAGGAGCTGCAAGGTGAACTGGATACCCTTTCCGCCCTGATGAACAAGGCGACCAACGATGCTTCTGCTTCCTCCAGCGAGCTGACCAGCCAGCTGAATGACCTGACCGGACGGGTAGACAGCGCGCGCGAAGCCGTGGATACCCTGATCGATAAGACGGTCAACGGGTTCGATATCGGCACCCAGACCATCAACATCACCGACCTGACCAAACTGACCGGGCAGGGAACCATCAATGGCAGCGGCAACGGCAGCGCCAACGGGTCCGGCAATGGCAACATCAACGGTACCATTGAGCTGGTGCCCACCCCGGAGCCGACCGAAGAACCGGAGGAAACCCCGGAACCCACCGAGACGCCGACCGTGACGGAAGAACCGACCGCAACCCCTGAACCGGAGCCGGAAGTGACCCCGGAGCCGGAACCGGCCCCCGAACCGGACCAGCCGGAAGACCAGCCCGCAGAGCAGAGCGAAGACGACCGCGAGGGCGAAGCACACGGCCGCCCCCGCCGCAATGAACCCACTTTTGATGTGGACCTTGATTTTGGCGGGGAAGGCGGCGGTGACGCTGGCGGCGATGTGACCATCGACCATGGCGGCGAAGGCCAGATCGACAGCAACATTGACCTGACGGTGCCCAGCATTACGCTGAGCGACCGCGATTCCATTACCGCGGCCCGCAGCAGCCTGAACGGCAGCCTGGCTTCCATCATTGATGGGGTCAGCAGCCTGAACACCAACACCGGCAACCACACCCAGGCATTGATCCAGGATGTGCAGGCTATCAGCAACCAGCTGAACAAAATCGGCGATACGCTGGCCGGTGCTGCAGACCAGAGCGAGGACGACAACAACCTGTTTGAAGATGTTTCGGACAGCGATACCGATGGCGATACCGAAGGCAAAGTGTTCAACTGCATGAACCTTGGCGAAGTGAACGCTGATATCAATGCAGGCGGCATTACCGGCGCCATGGCACGCGAGAACGACCTGGACCCCGAAGATGACACCAAGACCAGCGGCAGCAGCTCGCTGAATGTGACCTACAAAACCCGCATCGTGGTGCGGGACTGCATCAACAAGGGTGCCGTCAACGCCAAGAAAAAAGGAGGCGGTGGCATCGTCGGCAGCATGGATATGGGCTCGGTGCTGCAAAGCTATAACTTTGGCGACCTGGAATCCGATGGCGCGGATTATATCGGCGGCATTGCCGGGCAGAGCAAGTCCATCATCCGCCGCAGCGCAGCCAAGTGCCGCCTGAGCGGCGATAACTATGTTGGCGGCATTGCGGGCAGCGGCTTTACCATTACCGGCAGCCGCAGCTTTGTGCTGGCGGATGGCGATGAGTATGTCGGCGCGATTGCCGGCGGGCTGGAAAGCAGCAATTCCATCACCAACCTGAACAGCGCACTCCAGGATTCCGAGTCCGAGCAGAGCGGCAACTATTTTGTCAGCGAAACGCTGGGCGGCATTGACGGCGTAAGCTATGCCGGCCAGGCAGAACCGCTTTCCTTCCAGGAATTCTGTGACCTGACGGCGCAGGAGGGCATGCCGGATGAATTCCGCAATGTCACCCTGAACTTTGTCGCCAGCCAGGTCACGGTGGCAGCCGTTACGGTGGAGTACGGTGCGGCCTTTGATATGGCCAATGCGCCGGAGCTGCCTGCCAAGGGCGGCTACACGGCAGAATGGTCGGACTTTAACCATGACCATGTTGTGTTTGACCAGACGATTGAAGCAGTATACACCCCGCTGGATTCCGTGGTGCAGAGCGGCGATACCCGCAACGGTCTGCCCATCCTGCTGGCAGAGGGCGCATTTGGCACGGCGGAAGTAACGCTGACCCCGTCCAGCGAAAGCCCCGGTGCTGTGGGAACGCTGCTGGAATGCTGGGAAATCACCCTGCCGGAGGACCGCTCCGACAGCCATGTGCTGCATTACCTGGCACCTTCGGACAATACTGTGGTATACCTGCGCGATGCTGACGGCAGCTGGCGCAAGGTGGATACCACCGAGGATGGCAGCTATCTGGTGTTTACCGCCATGACGGACGAAACGACCCTTGCTGCAGTAGAAAAGCCCGGTATTCCGCTGCCGATTCTGATCGGCGGTGCCGTGGCAGCTGTCCTGCTGGTCATCCTGTCCATTCTGGGCCACAAACACCGCAAAAAGCGTCTGGCCGAAAAAGCGGAACCGGAACGCAAACGCGCCGAAGAAACCGACAACGGCTGGTTCTATTAAAAAATAAAAAACGCAGAACTTTCAACGTTCTGCGAAAATAAAGTTGAAAAATCCCCCGCAGGTACAGTGAAGAACTGACCTGTGGGGGATTTTTTTGCATCGTTCGCGTATGGCTTTATAGGAAAGTTAGGAAAGCTAAAAATATAAGTGTTTTCGTGGCGAACATCGTTCGCCCACGGTTGTTTGCCTTGTGTACGACCTATTAAAATATGTGGTATCGTTAGGGTAGATTAGGTTGGCGGTCACTATGGAATAAAATGCACTAAAAAATGCGGGAAAGGCGGCCGAATAAATGAAATAAACTTTACACAAACGCCGCTTCTTTGCGGGCTTTGCTTTTGGCGCTTTCCGGAATCACATTGCTTTTGGGGATATCATAGTCTTTGGCAACCTGCTGCAAAATTGCGGTACGGCGTACAATGCCGATAAATACGTTGCGGTCATCCACCACGGGAACAAAGTTCTGGTCAACGGCGGCGTTCAGCAAAGCGTGCATGTCAGTGGTAACGGGAACCGCCTTGTAATCCCGGCGGCGGGGGAAAGAGGAGATGGGGATATCCTCGCTGGCGTCAATATCCAGCCCGTGAATACTTTTGATGCCCCATAAAATATCGCCCTCGGTCATGGTGCCCAGATATTCGCCGTTGCGTTTCAATACCGGGATGGTGGCAAAGCGCTGGTTGGACCATTTTTCAAGGGTCTGGCGCAGGGTAAAATCTTCGTAGATAAATAAAACGTCCTGTTTTGGCGTTAAAAAGAACAACAGATTCATGGCGGAAAATAACTCCTTTGCAGGTTATCTTGATGGAAAGGGAAAGCACTGCGCATGGCGGTTTTTGCTGCCCCCGCACCCGCTGCCGGGGCGGGCGTTAAAAGTACGACCCTTACCAATATTAAGTATACGCGCCGTTTGGGATAACTTTGTGAATGGATTGTTAAAACCGATGTAAAAAATTAGGCCGCAAATTTTGTTCCCTTTTCGGCAGGGCTTTTTACAAAAAGCTCTGTTCAAACCGGAACAAATCGTGTATAATAGAATTGCGTTAGCTGTAACTGACGCACATGGAACCCGGCAAAGGGGCAAACCCAACGCCGGGAATTCATCTGTATTCCATAGGGAGGAACGCAAATGATCACACGAGTGAATCCTTTGGGACATATTTCGCTTACGAATGATTACTTCTCCGGCCTTGTGGCCGAAGCTGCCAAAAACTGTTACGGCATTGCCGCCATGGGCCAAAGCCCGGCTTCCAGCACAGTGCGCGAAGCACTGCGCAACGGCTCCCTGCCCGAAAAAGGCGTTACCGTAAGCCAGCAGGAAGGGCGGCTGGTCATCACCCTGCACATCAAGGTGGGGTATGGCCTGAACATCGCTTCCATCACGCAAAGCATTACCCACCGCGTTAAGGATGAAGTTGAACATGCAACCGGCCTGAAAGTGGCCCGCATTGACGTGTTTGTTGATGATATCATTGACGAATAAAGCGGCGGGGGCCCCGGCTGGTGTTTGCCCCGGCGGCTTGTTTCCCCAAAAATTACAATGAGGTGCAACTGTTAGAATGATTACTGGTAAGACACTGCGCGACGCCATCATTTCCGGCGCCAACAATATTGCAAATCAGCGTACCCGCGTGGACGAGCTGAACGTTTTCCCTGTGCCGGATGGTGATACAGGTACCAACATGAGCATGACGATCGGCGCAGCCCTGAGCGAGCTGAACGCTATGCCGGATACCTGCACGGTGGCCGAGGCCAGCAAAAGCGCTGCTTCCGCCATGCTGCGCGGTGCGCGCGGCAACTCCGGCGTTATCACCAGCTTGCTGTTCCGCGGTTTTTCCAAGGCGCTGGCCGGTAAGACCGATGCCGAAGCCGCCGATTTGGCCAAAGCCCTGCAGATGGGCGTGGAAGCCGCTTACAAGGCTGTCATGAAGCCCACCGAAGGCACCATCCTGACCGTTACCCGCCTGGCTGCCGAAGCTGCCGTTGCCGCTGAAACCGACGATGTGCCGCAGCTGTGGGCTACCGTGTGCGAAGCTGGCCAGAAAGCCCTGGAAGATACCCCCAACCTGCTGCCCGTGCTGAAAAAGGCCGGCGTTGTGGATGCCGGCGGCCAGGGCATTATGCTGGTGTTTGAGGGCATGAAGCAGGTGTTCGACGGCGGCGAGATCATTGCCGGTGCCGAAGTTGCCGCCAAGCCGAAGCTGGATTCCAGCGCAGCAGGCAAGGGCGTGTTTACCGATGACCTGATGAAGGTTGAGGATATCAAGAACGGCTACTGCACCCAGTTCCTGGTCCATAAGGACCCCGGTGCCAGCATCACCCGCCTGCGCGCTTTCCTGGAATCCAACGGCGATTCTGTTGTTGTGATCGAGGATGACGATGTGGCCAACTGCCATGTGCATACTGCTGACCCCGGCATGATGCTGAGCGAAGCCATCAAGTACGGCTACCTGACCAACTTCAAGATCGAGAATATGCACGAGCAGTTCCTGGCCCGCCAGAAGCAGGCCAAAGGTCTGGAAAAGCAGGCCGAAGCCGAGGAAAAAGCTGCTGAAACCGGCGCAAAGGAAACCTTTGTTTACGCCGCAGTTGACCCGGACCGTGCCTATGGCTTTGTTGCTGTGGCAGCAGGCGATGGCCTGAAGTCTGTGTTTGAGGACCTGGGCGTGGATGCCGTTGTTTCCGGCGGCCAGACCATGAACCCGGCAACCGAGGATATCCTGGCTGCAATCCAGAGCGTGCCCGCCAAGACTGTTCTGGTGCTGCCCAACAATAAAAACATCATCATGGCTGCTGAACAGGCAGAAAAACTGGCTGACCGCAAGGTCCTGGTTCTGCCCACCCGCACCGTGCCCCAGGGCATGACCGCCATGCTGAACTTTGACCCCGAGACCGCCCCGGAGGAGAATGCCGTCAACATGATGGCTGCCGCCGAAAAGGTTGCTACCGGCCTGATCACCTATGCCGCCCGCGACAGCGAGTTTGATGGCCGCCCCATCCGCAAGGGTGAGATCATGGCACTGGAAAACGGCAAGATCGTTGCCACCGGCAACGACATTACCAAGATGACCTACCGCCTGGCACGCTCCATGAAGAAGAAGGACAGCCAGTTCATCACCGTGATCTCCGGTGCGGAAGTCAGCGAGGAAGATGCCGAACATACCACCGAACTGGTGCAGTCCAAGTGCGGCTCCAGCGTGGAGGTCAGCCATATCCATGGCGGCCAGCCGGTGTACTACTACATGCTCAGCGTGGAATAAGCCCGGCATAACGGACAAAACCATTCAAGGACGAACTTGTGCATCAAAACGCATGTTCGTCCTTTGTTTATAACCCCATCGAAGGGAGGTGCAGCCATGCCGGATATCAACAGCGATATCCAATATTTGAAAGGTGTTGGCCCCGCTTACGCCAAAAAGTTTGCCAAACTTGGCATTTATACCATCCGGGATCTGCTGCTGCACTATCCGCGGCGGTATATTGATTACTCCCAGCCATACGCTGTTGCGGCGGCCCCGTTCGATGTGGACTGCTGCGTAAAAGCAACGGTATTGCAGCGCGACCCGGACCGCCGCATTAAGGGCGGGCGGATGCTCTCCCATGTGCTGGCGGGGGACGATACAGGGATGCTGGCGCTTTCCTGGTTCAACGCGCCCTATGCGGCGGAAAAGCTGGAACCCGGCACCGAATATTATTTCGAGGGCCGTGTTGGCGGCATGATGACCCGGCGGGAAATTTTGCACCCCTTGGTCCGTACCGAAGCCCAGGTTGCCGCGGCACCCCTGCTGCCGGTTTACGGCAGCACCGAAGGCCTGCCCGCCGCCCGCCTGACCCGCTGCGCCCAGCTGGCGCTGGAATATGTGAGCCAGCTGGATGACCCCCTGCCGCCGGAGCTGCTGACCCGCTACCGCATGCCGCCCAAGGCGGACGCTGTGCGGGCCATCCACGCCCCACGGGACGCTGCGGACGCCGCAGCCGCCCGCCGACGCTTGATCTTTGAAGAATTGTATATCCTGCAGCTGGGCATATTTTTGATGCGGGGCCATGGCCGCAAAATCACCGGTGCCCCCATGCGGGAGCTGGACCTTGCGCCGTTCTGGCGCAGCCTGCCCTATGCCCCCACCGGGGCGCAGCGCCGCTCGGCGGAGGAAATCTGCCATGACCTGTGCGGCCAGACCCCAATGAACCGCCTGCTGCAGGGCGATGTGGGCAGCGGCAAAACACTGGTGGCCGCCGCGGCCATCTGGTTTGCCGCACAGAACGGCTGGCAGAGCGCTATGCTGGCCCCCACGGAAATTCTGGCCCGGCAGCACGCCGCCAACCTGGCGGACCGGCTGGAGCCGTTCGGCGTCAACGTTACTTTGCTGGTGGGCGGCATGAAGGCCGCCGAAAAGCGGGTGGCCCTTGCCGCCATTGCGGATAGCCGCGCCGGGCTGGTGGTCGGTACCCATGCGGTGCTGACAGACAGCGTGGTGTTCAAAAATCTCGGCCTTGCCATTGTGGACGAACAGCACCGCTTTGGTGTGCGGCAGCGCGGTATTCTGGCAGGCAAAGCCAATAATCCGCACCTGCTGGTCATGAGCGCAACCCCCATCCCGCGCACCCTGGGGCTTTTGATGTACGGGGATCTGGATATCTCCATCCTGGACGAGCTGCCCCCCGGCCGCAAGCCCATCAAAACCTGGTTCATCACCGGCAAAAAGCGCCGCGATATGTATGGCTTTCTGGAAAAACAGATCGCCGCAGGGCATCAGGTCTATATCGTTTGCCCGGCCATTGAGGAAAACGAGATGGATTCCGGCATGAAAGCCGTCAAGCAGTATTACGAGCAGGTGGCCTGCCCGCTGCTGCCGGGGCGGCGCATCGGCCTTTTGCACGGCAAAATGAAACCGAAAGAAAAAGACGAAGTGATGCAGCAGTTCAAGGCAGGGGAGCTGGATGTGCTGGTCAGCACCACCGTGATTGAAGTCGGCGTGGATGTGCCCAACGCAACCGTGATGGTGATTGAGAACGCGGAACGGTTCGGTCTTTCGGCCCTGCACCAGCTGCGCGGCCGCGTGGGGCGCGGTGCGGCGGATTCCTGCTGCATCCTGATTTCGGATAACGAGGGGGAAGCGGTCCGCCAGCGGCTGCACTTTTTGTGCCGCACATCGGATGGTTTTGCCGTTGCCAAGTATGACCTGGAAACCCGCGGCCCCGGCGACTTTTTTGGCGAAGCACAGCACGGCCTGCCCACCCTGCATGTGGCGGACCTCGTGCAGGACACCCGCACCCTGACCGTTGCCCAGCAGGAAGCCAAAGCCCTGCTGGCCGTGGACCCCAACCTGGCCAAACCGGAGCACAAAGCACTTTCGGACGAAGTGGAGCGCCTGTTTGCCACAGCCGGAGCCATGAATTAGTCTTAACATCTTTATTTCCAATAAAAAACTGCCCAAATTATTTTTGATTTTTTTGTATAATCTCTTTTTTTTGCAGAAAGAATTTGCTATACTAAGGTTCAAGCTGTATTGACACATAACTATACAGCTTGGGCCGACAAGCCAAAAAGGACATGCCATGAAACAATTCCTGTCTGCCTGCCTTGCGGTACTGCTGCTGGCGGTGCTGCTGGTTCTGCCCGCCGCGGCGGAGGAAACCACCGATGCCCCCAACCTGACACCGGGATTTTCTGTTACCGCGGAGGCAGCCTATGTGGCCAACACCGATACGGGGCTGGTTGTTTATGAAAAAAACAGCGAAACCCCCATGGCCGCCGCCAGCCTGACCAAGTTGATGACAATGATCCTGATGCTGGAAAGCTACCAGGACCAGCTGGATACCATCAGCATTACAGCGCCGGGCTATATCTATGATTACCTGTACGGCAAAAATGCTTCCACGGCGGATATCTGGAAAGGCGAGACCCATACCCTGCGCAGCCTGCTGTATGCCATGCTGCTGCCCAGCGCCAACGAGGCAGCGTATATCGTGGCAGACTATATGAGCGGCAGCAGCATTGATAACTTTGTGGCCAGAATGAACGATGAAGCCGCCCGGATCGGCTGCACCGGCACCACCTTTACCGATCCCTGCGGGCTGGATTCCGGCAACGTAACCACCGCGCGGGATGCCTATCTGCTGGTGCGGGTGGCCATGAGCTATGATGCCTTTGCCCAGGCGGCAGGGGAGGAAAGCTACCAGATGTCGGCCTCTACCAAGCATGATTCGCCCTATACCATCCTGACCAGCGATAAGCTGGTTTCGCCCAGCAGCAACTACTACCGCTCTTACACCAAAGGCGGCAAAACCGGCAGCCTGGATGATTGGCAGAATTTTGCGGGCTGGCATACCCAGGATGGTGAAACCTATGTCAGCGTGGTGCTGCACAGCCCCAAAACAGACGAGGATCCGCGCCCGGCGCTGACCGAAACTGCAGAGCTGATGGATTGGGCGTTCGCTACCTTTACCGTAACCGCGGCACTGGATACCACCCAGCCCATCACCGAGCTGCCCATTGTGTATTCCTCCCAGACGGATACCGTGATGATCTACCCGGCGGATGATATGCAGACCCTTTTGCCGCGGCAGGGCGGGGCAGAGCTGACGGAAAAGACGTTTAATGTTCCGGAGCACCTGTCTGCGCCCATCAAGCAGGGCGATGTGGTGGGCACCGTTACCGTTACCATGCAGGGCGAAACCGTTGGTACGGTGGACCTTTTGGCCGGCAGCAGCGTGGACCGCAACGAGCTGCTGTATACCATGGCAAAGGTAAAAGATTTCTTTTCAAGCACTTATTTCAAGGTCGTTATTGTGCTTTGCATCATAGCGGCTGTTGTCTATGCGCTTTTGTGGGTGTATGTTATGCTGCTTACGGTGCGCCGTGTGGGGCAGCCGACCCAAAAACGCAAAAATAAACCGAATGACCGAAATAAGGAATAATGGCGGGCACCAGCCAGCCATAAGGGGGTACATTGTACTATGTTGGATGTAAAACGCAACCTGACAACCATGACGGATTTTTATGAGCTTACCATGTCGGCCGGCTACCTGGACGAAGGGTATAAGGATAAAATTGCCGTCTTTGATATGTTCTTCCGCAAAGTGCCGGACGGCGGCGGTTACGCCATTATGGCCGGCCTGGAGCAGTTCATCAACGCGGTGGACAGCCTGGAATTTACCGAGGAAGACATCAGCTATCTGCGCTCCACCGGTGCGTTCAATGAGCAGTTCCTGGATTACCTGCGCAACTTTAAGCTGCACTGCAACATCTGGGCCATTGAGGAAGGCATGCCCATCTTCCCGCAGGAACCCATTGTTACCGTGGAAGGCCCGGCTATCGAGTGCCAGCTGCTGGAAACCCTGCTGCTGGTCACCTTTAACCACCAGTGCCTGATTGCCACCAAGGCCAACCGTATCTGCCGCGCTGCCGCTGGCCGCCCGGTCATGGAGTTCGGCGCCCGCCGTGCTCAAGGGTATGACGCTGCCTACTTCGGCGCCCGCGCTTCCTACATCGGCGGCTGCGGCTCCACCTCCTGCGTGATGGCTGCCCGCGACTTTGGCATTCCGGCATCCGGCACCATGGCACACTCCTGGGTGCAGATGTTCCCCACGGAGTATGATGCGTTCAAGAAATATGCCGAGATGTACCCGGATAACTGCGTGCTGCTGGTGGATACCTACAACGTTCTGCGCCACGGCGTGCCCGATGCCATCAAGGTGTTTGACGAAGTGTTGAAGCCGATGGGCAAGCGCCCCAAAGGCGTGCGCATTGACTCCGGTGATATTGCCTACCTTTCCAAAAAGGCCCGCCAGATGCTGGATGCCGCCGGTTACCCGGACTGCACCGTCTGCGCTTCCAACTCTCTGGATGAATACATCGTGCGCGACCTGATCCTGCAGGGTGCCCGTGTGGACAGCTTTGGCATTGGCGAGAACATGATCACCGCCAAGAGCGACCCCGTGTTTGGCGGCGTGTACAAGCTGGCCGCTGTGAAAGAGGATGACGGCAGCTATACCCCCAAGATGAAGCTCTCCGAATCCGTGGAAAAGATGACCATTCCCTGCCTGAAAAAGGTATGGCGTATCTATGACGAGGACGGCAAAGCCCAGGCGGACCTGATCACCATGGCGGACGAAGTGGTGGATACCAAGAACGGCATTACCCTGTTTGACCCCATCGAGACCTGGAAGGAATGCACCTATGTCAACAGCACTGCCCGTTGCATTTCCACCCCGATCTATGAAAACGGCAAGCGCGTTTATACCAGCCCCAACCTGGCCGATATCCGCAAGTTCTGCAAAGCCCAGGTGGGCACCCTGTGGGACGAAGTAAAGCGCTTTGAAAACCCGCACCGCTATTACGTTGACCTGAGCAAGAACCTGTGGGATACCCGCAGCGAACTGCTGAAGAAACTGTCCAAATAAAATGCTGTAACTTTATTACAAATTGGTTACAAACAACACCCCCTGCACATACTATGGTTAAGGATGACGGGCTCATTCTTCCATATTGTACAGGGGGCGTTTGTATGTCTGTTTGTTTCCACCGTCTGGCTGCGCCGGGGCAGCTGGTGCTGTTTGCCATGGGCGGCACCGCGTACCTTGCGCTGGAAATCGCCTGGCGCGGCACCACCCATTGGACGATGTTTTTGGCGGGCGGGGCCTGCCTTTGCGCGCTGGATGCCCTTGGCCGCCTGCCGCTGCCCACCCCGCTGCTGGCGGGGATCGGCGCGGTTGGGGTTTCGGCGCTGGAACTGGGCACCGGGCTTGCCTGCCGCCGCCTGCTGCACTTGCAGGTGTGGGATTACAGCCAGGAATGGGGCAACCTGGCCGGGCTTGTGTGCCCAAAATACACGGCGCTCTGGTTCCTTTTGTGCCTGTGGGTGCTGGGCATGATGCGCTTTCTGCGCGGTTTTGCTGCCCATATGGCCCGCACAAAGGCTTAAAGTACACTTTATCACCCTGCTTTTCCGCCCACAGGAGCTGAAAGTCCGGTTTATTACCCCGGCTGTCTGCTATAATAAAACCATAGCAAAACAAAGCAGAACAGAAAGGCAGGGGTTCCCATGACAGCACAATTCCGGTATGTAGCAGGCCACATTGAAGTTTATTCCGCAGCAGGCGAGTTCCTTTTTTCCGCCGATACCATGCAGGAAGCATGGGAGGACTACCGGGACGAAATGTCCGCGTAACGCGTACAGATGCAACTATAAAATATACAAAATAACGAAATAGTTTATAATATACAAAAAGCTTTTGTAAGATTGTACAAAGCGTGCATTGCAAAATTCCCCTGCGCTGGATATAATAAAGACAGAAAGGAGATGGGGTTGCAATGTTGAACCTTCGTTCATTCGCAAAGTGGGTACGTGGTATTCTGGACAGTGAGGAAGCCTATAACCTGCCGGAAGATGTCTACAACGACGTGATCCCCTCCGGCGTTCACGACTTCTGCCGCTCTGACCGGGAGTACTAAGGCGGTACCGCATCGTTCCCAACAGTTGGGCCTGCGCACGGTAATGCTGCGCAGAAAGGTGCGGTTCTGACCGGAATTTACCACGAATAGGGCACAAATAAGATATGGATGATTGATTCACCATAATACTGTTTGTTGCACCTTGAAACAAGCAAGCAGGCACCAGGCCACCCACCCGGTGCGCAGCCCCTTCGGCAATGGTTATGCCGGAGGGGTTGTTTTTTTTTGCAAAATTTAGTATCCTTAAAACGTATTGCTTATTGCAGGGTACAATTTTGCACCCCAAAACGATTGTGAGGTACGCCGTGGAACTGACCCCTTACGCAATTTTTGATATGGATGGCACCCTGCTGTGCTCCACCGGCATGTGGGACCATGTAACGGACCGCATCCTTGCAAAATATGGCAAAACCATCACCCATGAACAGCGCATGGCCAACATGACCCTTACGGTGGAAGGCACCGCCGCGATGTTTGTGCAGCAGCTTGGCGTGCCGCTGACGGAGCCCGAATGTGCAGAGCTGATCCGTGCCGAAGCGCGGTACGGCTATGCGCAGGAAGCCACCGTAAAGCCGGGCATTGAGCAGGTGCTGGCAGCCATGCACGCACGTGGTGTTCACATGTGCGTGGCATCCGGCACCGAAACACCGCTGATCGAAGCCGCGCTGACCTCCCATGGGCTGATGCGCTGGTTTGAATTTGCGGTGGACTGCAAGAACCCGGACGGCAAAAAGAAGCCGGATGTCTACCTGGATGCGTTGCACCGTTTTGGCGCGCAGAGCCCCGCGCAGGCAACCGTGTTTGAAGATTCCCCCGTGGGCATTGCCACCGCACGCGCTGCCGGTTTTGCCACCGTTGGCATTTATGATGAACCAATGGCAGAGTTCTGGCCGCAGATCACCCAAACGGCGGATTTTGCCAGCCGTACCTGGCAGGACTGGCTGCAGAACGTGCAGCAGCAGCCCGGCCCCGCACCCCGCAAATAAGCATGAAACTATGAGAATTGAGGCCTGTTATGAAGCTGATTACCTTTACCGTACCGTGTTATAATTCCGCCGCCTATATGGACCGCTGCGTGGAAACGCTGCTGCCCGCCGGTGAGGAAGCCGAGATCATCCTTGTGGATGACGGCTCCAAGGACGACACCGGCAAAATTGCCGATGCCTATGCTGAAAAGTACCCCAACATCGTCAAGGTCATCCATCAGGAAAACGGCGGCCATGGCGAGGGCGTCAACCAGGGCATCCGCAACGCAAGCGGTATGTACTTCAAAGTTGTGGACTCTGACGACTGGCTGGATGCCGAAGCCCTGCAGAAAGTCATGCAGACCCTGCGCGGATTTGCCGCCATGGAGCAGCCGGTGGACCTGCTGATGTGCAACTATGTGTACGAGCATGTGGTGGATAACACCCACCACACTGTCAGCTACAAGAGCATTCTGCCGCAGGACCGTGTGTTTGCCTGGGATGAGATCGGCCATTTCCCGCCGAGCCAGAACATTTTGATGCACACTGTCATCTACCGCACCCAGATCCTGCGTGACAGCGGCCTGGAGCTGCCCAAGCACACCTTCTATGTTGATAACGTGTTTGTCTACCAGCCGCTGCCGCTCTGCCAGCGCCTGTACTATATGGATCTTGATTTGTACCGTTACTTCATTGGCCGCGATGACCAGAGCGTGAACGAGAGCGTAATGGTCAAGCGCGTGGACCAGCAGCTGCGCGTGACCAAGATCATGATCGACGCGGTGGATCTGTTTGCCCTGCCGGAAAGCCAGAAAAAGCTGCGCGCCTACATGTTCAACTACCTGTCCATGATGATGGCGATTTCCAGCGTGTTCCTGACGATGGATGGCCGCCCGGAAGCTTTTGAGAAAAAGACCGAGCTGTGGCAGTACCTGAAAAACCACGATGAGCGCATGTACAATAAGTGCCGCCGTTCCGTTGCCGGTGCCTGCAACCTGCCCGGCACCCTGGGCCACAAGCTCACCCTGTGGGGCTACCATGTGGCACAGAAGATTTTTAAGTTCAACTAAGAAAGAAAAGCAAGAGACCGCAACGGGGGACTGCCTGGCAGCTCCCCGTTGTTTGTTATTGCAGGATTTAGAGCATAAAACAGAAGAGGAATATCACCATGAAAATAACCGAAGTTTCCGCCCGTCCCCCACAGCTGGTTCAACAGCTGGTGGAAGTCTGGCAGCGCTCTGTGCAGGCAACCCATCTGTTTTTGTCAGCGCCGGAAATTGCCGCTATCCGCACCTATGTTCCACAGGCTTTGGGCGGGGTGGAGCACCTGATCGTGGCAGAGGATGAAACCGGAACACTGGTCGGCTTTATGGGCGTGCAGGAGAACAGACTGGAAATGCTTTTCCTGGATCCGGCTGTGCGCGGCCAGGGCCTTGGGAGCCGGCTGCTGCGCCTTGGCATGGAGCAGTACGGCGTGAATGAGCTGACCGTGAACGAGCAGAACCCCGCGGCTGCCGGGTTTTACCAGCACATGGGCTTTGCGGTGTACCGCCGCAGCGAGCTGGACGAACAGGGCAACCCGTACCCAATCTTGTATATGCGGCGGGGGTAAGTTCGGCGCTTTGGGCATTTGGCATTGCCCGGCAGGGCGTGCGCCAAAATTCTTTCTATTATTATGGCGTGCAGGCCTGTTTCGTGTTATACTGTATTCATATGTTATAAATGGAAAGGCAGAGAGTTACCATGTATCAGCAAGGCGATAAAATGCTGGAAGTGCGGGAGCTGCTTGTAAAAGCATTTGCCACCGCGTGGAAAGCCAGCGACCAAAGCACCGACCGCGATACTTACATCAACAGCAGCATTACCGTGATCGATTCCATGCAGGTGCAGCCGGAAATGATTTACGCCGAGGAAGGCCAGGGCCTGACCGACGGCGAGGAACTGGACCACCTGGCAGACCTGGTGCGCGCCGATGGCACCTGGGTGTATTACGGCGTTCCGGCGGAGAACTTTTTTATTGTTACCTGGATGCCGGATGCCGAAGCAGCCGAAGCCAAAATCGCCGCCCTGCGTGAGGAAGGCGATTGTGTGGCCTGCTGTGTAGACCTTGCCGAAGAATGGAACTTTGGCTGATAAACCGCTGTGCGGCTGAAATACTTGCAGAGGGGAAGTGACCGCCTTGTCTGGCCATGAGCCGCAAATCAAAATCAGCATTCCCGCGGCGGCATCCCGCCTGTTGGGGGCATTGCGCCGCGCCGGGTTTGAAGCCTATGTCGTGGGTGGCTGCGTGCGGGACAGCCTGCTGGGGCGTACCCCCGGCGATTGGGATATCTGCACCTCTGCCAGGCCGGAACAGGTGCGGGCAGTGTTTTCCGCTTACCGCCAGATCTTAACAGGGGAAAAGCACGGCACCGTTGCCGTTATTGTGGGCGGTACCCCCTATGAAATCACCACTTACCGTGTGGACGGCCAGTATCATGACAGCCGCCACCCGGACGCTGTGCGGTTTGTGCCGCAGGTGCAGCCGGACCTTGCCCGGCGGGATTTTACCATCAACGCCATGGCCTATGCCCCTGGTGAGGGGCTGATCGACCTGTACGGCGGCCGCAGTGACCTGCACGCCCGCCTGATGCGCTGCGTGGGTGACCCGGAAGAGCGCTTTGCCGAGGACGCCCTGCGCATCCTGCGCGCGGTGCGGCTGGCCGCCCAGCTGGACTTTGCGCTGGAAGAAGCCACCGAGCGCGCCGCGCTGGAAATGCGGCAGAGCATCCAGAATATTTCCGCTGAGCGCATTTATACCGAGCTGGATAAGCTGCTGGCCGCCCCCGCCGCGGGCAAAGTGTTGAGCCGTTATGGCAGTATTTTGGCCGGGGCGGTGCCGGAGATTGAGCCCTGCATCGGCTGCACCCAGCCGGGACGGTGGCACTGTTATGATGTGTGGCAGCACACCGCTGTGGCGGTGGAGCTGCTGGATGTGGCAGGCATGGATGATAAAAATGCCCGCATCCTGCGGTGGAGCGTGTTCCTGCACGATCTGGCCAAGCCGGAGTGCCGCACCGTCGGCCCGGACGGCGCGGCGCATTTCCCCGGCCATAACCAGGCCGGAAGCAAAATGGCGCGCGGCATCCTGCTGCGGCTCAAAGCGCCTACTTACCTTGTGGAAAGCGCCAGCGCGCTGGTTGCCATCCACGATGGTGCCCTGCCCAGTGATGATGTGGGCATCCTGAACATGCTGAACCGCTATGGTGCCGCATTTTTGCAGCGCCTTTGCCGCCTGAAGCTGGCAGATCTTGCCGCCCATGCCCGCAATGCGGGGGTGATGCAGCGCGAACAGCAGGTGCGCGCCTTTGAGGGGCGAATGCTGGAACTTTCGGCTACCGCCTGTTATACGGTGGGCCAGCTTGCTGTGAACGGGGCCAACCTGATGGATGCAGGCATCGCCCCCGGCCCCGCGGTGGGCAAAGCGCTGAACACCCTGCTGCGCGCCGTGATGGAGGGCCGCCTGCCCAACGAGAAAGCCGCCCTGCTGGCCGCGCTGGAAAAGGAGGGCCTGCTGTGATTTACGGCATTGGCACAGACCTGTGCGATGTGAGCCGGATCGAAAAGAGCATTGCCCGCCCGGCGTTTTTGCAGCATGTGTATACCCCGGCGGAGCAGGAGCTCATTGCCGCCCATACGGGCAGGAAGCAGGCGGAAACCGCCGCGGCCAACTTTGCCGCAAAAGAAGCATTTTTGAAAGCCTGCGGCACCGGCCTTTCCGGGTTTGCCCTGGCAGAAGTGGCCGCCCTGCGGCAACCAAGCGGCGCGCCCTGCCTGGAATTTACCGGCAAAGCCGCCCGTTTCATGGAGCAGAACCACCTGCGGGCACACCTGAGCCTGACCCACGAAGCAGGCCTTGCCGGTGCTTTTGTGGTGTTGGAACGGATAGAGTGATAAATAATTTGCCGCAGATAAGTACGGCAAAGTGGTTGTGAGGTCTGCAGCACATTTCAAGATTTCTCCCTGGCGCGATGGGGGCATCGCGCCCTACAAATCATTTTTATGTTTGTATCTATTTATAAAATGTTCTGTAGGGAACGGTCTTGACCGTTCCGAAACCTACAAATATTCACCATAAAATTGAAATATGGCGAACACTCGGAACGGTCAAGACCGTTCCCTACGGTGTGGTTTATTGTGCGCGGCCAACCCTTAAATAATCGGTAGGGCGGGATGCCCTCATCCCGCCGTGGAGAAATATAAATGATTCATTGCAAACCTGCAAACAATTTGTAGGGGACGATGCTTGCATCGTCCCGCATGACGGATCATGCCAAATTGCTTACCCTGGAATACGCGTAACACCCGGGGAAAAAAACGCATGGCTGCCCCATCACCCCCGCCAGATAGAATCGCAATGCTTTTTGCCCCACCGATTCATGATTAAAATAAAGCCTCCCTGCTTATACTGTAAACAGAACGCATTGCAGTATCAGCAGGGAGGTTTTGTTATGGAAGTGCACAGAGGTGAAGTGTTTTACGCAGATCTCAGCCCGGTGGTTGGGTCGGAGCAGGGGGGAGTCAGGCCGGTACTTATCATTCAGAACGATATCGGCAACCGGCACAGCCCCACCGTGATCGCCGCCGCCATTACCAGCAGGCAGGATAAAAACCGCCTGCCCACCCATATCGGCGTGCGGGCCGACCGCTGCGGCCTGGCCAAAGACAGCATTGTGCTGACCGAACAGATTCGCACGCTGGATAAACGCCGCCTGCGGGAGCGCGCCGGGCGCATCCCGGAAGATGATATGCGCCGCGTGGATGAAGCACTGGGCGTTTCGATGGGCCTGCACGACCAGCCAGTGGCCCAGAGCACCCATATGGACGGCGGATATTTTTGAAAATCAAATCAGCTCTTCCAGAATGGCATTCTGCACGATCATGCCGCTCGGTGTCAGCCGCAGGGTGTCGCCATCCAGCACAGCATAGCCGCTGGCGGCGCAGTGGCGCAAAAATGCCATCTGGTCTGCATCGAACTGAACGCCGTACCGGGCGGCATACTCGGCCAGGTTCAGCCCGCTGCAAAGGCGCAGCTGCATGATCAGGTAATCCTCAGCGTTGCAGGGGCCTTCGTACTGCTCCTGAACAGTCCCGGCGATAAAAGCGGCGGTATCGTTGGGCCAAAAGCGGCGCACATTGCCCAGGCAGCTGTGGGCCGCCGGGCCAATGCCCCAGTAATCTTTGCAGTTCCAGTACAGCAGGTTGTGCCGCCCTTTATGTCCGGGGCGGGCAAAGTTGCTGATCTCGTACTGCTGGTAGCCCTCCTGCGCCAAACGCTGCACCGCGTACAGGTAAAATTCCGCGGCGGCATCGCTGTCTGGCAGGCCCGGCGGCGGGTTGCGGCCAAAGGCGGTGCCGGGTTCGATCTTGAGCAGGTAGGCCGAAATATGGGTGCAGCCGCTCGCCTGCAGCAGGGCAAGGGTTTTATCAAACTCCGCGTTGGAATAATAGGGCAGCGCCAGCATAATGTCCCCGCAGATATCCCGGAAGCCTGCCTCCCGCGCCCAGGCAAATGCCTGCGCGGCGGCAGCGGCGGTGTGGGTGCGGCCCAGGCGGCGCAGCTGGGCATCGTCCGCACTCTGTACCCCAAAGCTGATGCGGGTCACCCCGGCGGCCGCAAAACCGGCCAGGCTTTCCGGCGTGACCACATCGGGGTTGGCTTCCAGCGTGATCTCTGCACCCGGCAGCGGGGCGGCAGCTTCGATCAGCTGGCGCACCTGGTCCGGCCGCAGCAGGGCGGGGGTGCCGCCGCCAAAATATAACGTGTCCGGCCTGCGGGTGCTTTTGGAAAGTTCGCGCAGAAGTGCGGTTACATATTCATCCGGCACCCCGCGCGTGCCGGGGGCAGAGTAAAAATCACAATAGCGGCATTTGCTGCGGCAGTAGGGGATGTGCAGGTAGATGCCGTAAGTATCCGGGTTGGGCAAGGCGTGGCTCCTTATCTTGCAAAAATAAGTAAATTCCGTTAAAATTGGACAGGAACGGAAAAGTGTAATAGAGAATTCACATATCGATAACACATTTCACTCAATACAGAGTATATAATAGAACCAGTCAAAAAGAAAGGGGTCTGTTTTATGGACCAGAAATATTATAATATCTCTTATGCCGAAAGTCCGTTCGGCACTTTGAACCAGTATATGACCCGCACCTATGGCTGGATGGCCGCCGGTTTGCTGGTTACCTTTGCAACGGCGCTGCTTACCGTTACCACCCCGCTGTTTGAGCTGATGTTCAGCACCGGCCTGGTGTTCATTCTGAGCATTGCCGAGCTGATTATGGTTGCGGTTCTTTCCATGCGGGTGGAGCGCCTGCAGCCCACCACCGCAACCGGGCTGTTCTTCGCCTATGCGGTGCTGAACGGCATCAACCTCAGCACCTACTTTATCATCTATGACCTTTCCACGCTGATCCTGGCGTTCCTGGTCGGCACTGTGTACTTTGGCGTTATGGCTGTTTACGGCGCCCGCACCCAGCGGGATCTGAGCGGCTGGGGCGTCAACCTGATGGGCGCGCTGATCGCCATTATCGTGACCAGCCTGGTGGGCGGCCTGATCGGCATGCTGACCGGTGCAGGATTTGGCATGATGGATATCGTGCTCTGCGCTGTGTCTGTCCTGGTGTTCATGCTGTTCACGGCCTATGACACCCAAAAGCTGAAGTATTATTACGCCTACTACGGCGGCGATGCTTCCATGCTGCACAAATCCTCCATCATCGGCGCACTCAGCCTGTATCTGGACTATATCAACATCTTCCTGTATATCGTCCGCATCGTGGGCCGTTCCCGCCGCAACAACTGATCGGCTTTAATAATTTGATAAAGGGCGCTGTTCCGCAACGGGGCAGCGCCCTTTTGCTGTGCGCGCAGGGTTGACAAAAAAGGCCAAACGGCCTATAATGCTTAATGTTAAACGCATTGACGGAGAAAGTATGCCTGCAAACTTGGCACAGAGAGGGCGGCCATCGGCTGTAAGCCGCCCCAAAAGCCTGCTGACAGAAGTTCGCTCCTGAGCGGCCTGTGTGAACCCTGCTTTGCAGCCATTAGCGCGGGACGGCCTGCCCCGTTACAAAGCATCGAGTGCCGCCGGAAAGAATTTTGGCGGAACACGGGTGGTACCGCGGAGTGTAAATGAATGTTACAGCTTCGTCCCTGATTTTACCGTTCAGGGACGGGGCTTTTTTATTTTGTTTTGCAGCAAAAGCGAACAGCCTTCGCCCCGTAAATCATCAAAGAGGTGCATTATGGAAGAAAAAATCGCCGCACTGCGCGCCGAGCTGGAAGCCGACCTTGCAGCAGTGCACAACAAAGATGAACTTTCCGCCTTTTGGCAGAAGTATCTGAGCAAAAACGGCAGCGTGACCGGCCTGACCAAATCCCTGCGCGATGTTCCCAAAGAGGAACGCCCCGCCGCCGGTAAAACCATCAACGAGTTCAAGGTCTGGGTGGAGGGCCAGTATCAGGCTGCTTCCGCCGAGATCGAAAAGGCCGAGCTGGCCGCCCGCAACAAGGCCGAGGCCGTGGATATCACCCTGCCCGGCACCCACCACGCCACCGGCGCACTGCATCCCATCACCCAGATCAAGAATGAGATCATTGATGTGTTTGCCGGCATGGGCTTTGAAATTTACGAAGGCCCCGAAATTGAGGACGACGACCACAACTTTACCCGCCTGAACGTGCCCAAAAACCACCCGGCCCGCGATATGCAGGATACCTTCTATGTGGCGGATGACATTGTTCTGCGCACCCAGACCAGCGGCGGCCAGATCCGCGTGATGGATAAGGAAAAGCCCCCCATCAAGGTTCTGGTGCCCGGCCGCGTGTTCCGCTCGGACTCTGACGCAACCCATTCTCCGATGTTCCACCAGATGGAAGGTCTGGTTGTGGATAAAGGCATTACCCTGTGCGACCTGCAGGGTATGCTGGACCGCTTTGTGCAGGCTTTGTTTGGCCCGGAGGTCAAAACCCGCCTGCGCCCGTCCTATTTCCCGTTCACCGAACCCAGCGTGGAAGTTGACGTAAGCTGCTTTGAATGCCACGGCAAAGGCTGCCCCCTGTGCAAGCACAGCGGCTGGATCGAAGTTCTGGGCGCTGGCGTTGTGCACCGCAGCGTGCTGGAAAACTGCGGCATTGACCCCGAAGTATACTCCGGCTTTGCTTTCGGCATCGGCATTGAGCGTATTGCCATGCTCAAGTACGGCATCAACAACATCGGCCTGATGTTCGAGAACGACCTGCGCTTCCTCGAACAGTTCAAGGGTTAAGGAGGGGAACAACAATGAAAGTACCATTCAGCTGGCTTAAGCAGTATGTGGATATTGATGTTTCCGCCCAGGAGCTGGAAACCAAACTGTTCGACTGCGGCTTTGAAGTAGAAGAACTTATCGACCTTGGCGCTGAGATCAGCAAGGTTGTTGTTGGCGTTGTGACCGAGTGCGTGCCCCAGGAGGGCACCCACCTGCATATCTGCAAGGTGGACTGCGGCGACTATGGCCATGATATTCAGATCTCCACCGGTGCATCCAATGTGTATGCCGGTATGCACACCCCCGCTGCACTGGACGGCTCCACGCTGCCCGGCGGTATCAAGATCAAGGCAAAGCCCCTGATGGGCATTGAGTCCAACGGTATGCTCTGCTCCGGCGAGGAACTGGGCCTGAACGAGGACCTGTACCCCGGTGCTGAGGTATACGGCCTGCTGGACTTGCCCAAGGATACCGTGCCCGGCACCCCCATCCAGCAGGTTGTTGGCCTGGATGATTATATCTTTGATATCTCCATCACCGCCAACCGTGCCGACTGCCAGAGCGTTCTGGGCATTGCGCGCGAAGTTGCCGCTGTGCTGAACAAGCCCCTGAAAATGCCCGCCACCGATTACACCGTGAGCGATTACAAGGACCCGCGCCTGAACATTACGGTGGAAGCACCGGACCTCTGCCCGCGCTACCTGGGCCACTATGTGCGCAACATCACCACCGGCGAATCTCCGCGCTGGATGCGCCGCCAGCTGGCTCTGTGCGGCCTGCGCAGCATTTCCAACGTGGTGGATATCACCAACTATGTCATGCTGGAAATCGGCCAGCCGATGCACGCCTTTGATATGGACACGCTGGAAAGCTGCCAGATCATTGTGCGCCGTGCCAAGGATGGCGAGAAGATCACCACGCTGGACAGCAAAGAATTCACCCTCACCCCGCAGAACCTGGTCATCTGTGACGGCGAAAAGCCGGTTGCCCTGGCCGGTGTTATGGGCGGCCTGAACAGCGAGATCAAGCCGGAAACCACCCAGCTGCTGTTTGAATCCGCCAAGTTTGCCCGCGATAATATCCGCAAGACCGCCCGCGGCCTTGGCCAGAACACCGATGCTTCCGCCCATTATGAGAAGGGCATCAGCGAATATACCACCGAGCTGGGCATGGCCCGCGCCCTGCACCTGATCCAGGAACTGGGCTGCGGCGAAGTGACCGCCACCGAGTTTGACTGCTCTGCCGGTGCCCCGCGTGAAGGCAAGCATTTCACCGCCCGCGTCAGCGCCATCAACGCCATTCTGGGCATTACTGTGCCGACCGATGAGATCCTGACCATCCTGAAAAAGCTCAGCTTTGAAGTAACGATGGAAGCCGACGGTGACACCATGCAGGTGGTTGCCCCGCGCTACCGCGAGGATATCGAGATCGGCGAGCCGGACCTGGCCGAAGAAGTGATACGTGAATATGGCTATGACCATATCACCCCCACCTTCCTGAAAGCTGCCCAGGTCACCACCGGCGGCCTGACCGCAGACCAGCACCGCCGCGATAAGCTCAAGAGCGCCATGTGCGCCCAGGGCTTCTATGAGGCCATGACGCTGGCATTCTATGCGGATGCCGACCTGGATGCCCTGCACATTGCCCCCGATGCACCGGAGCGCAATGTGATCCGCATCGTCAACCCCATCTCCTCCAACCTGACCATCATGCGCTCTCTGCTGGCACCCAGCCTGTTGAACGTGGCGGTCACCAACCTGAAAAAGGGCAACGCCGCCGGCCGCCTGTTTGAGCTTTCCAACATTTATGTGCCCAAACAGCTGCCGCTGACCGAACTGCCGGAAGAGCGCCTGCACCTGGGCTTTGTGGCTTTTGGCGAGCATGAGGATTTCTTTGCCGTAAAGGGCGCGCTGGAAGACCTGGCTGCTTCCTTCGGCGTTACCTTTGAGGTCGAGCGTGCCGAGGATGTGCCTTACCTGCACCCCGGCATTGCCGCTTACATCCTGTGCAACGGCGTGCGCGTGGGCAGCTTTGGCAAGCTGGCCAATGATGTTCAGGCTGGCCTGGACCTGCCGCGTGACAGCCGCGCCAACCAGAAGATCTTCCTGGGCGAAATTGATTACGAGACGCTGGTGGCACAGCTGCCCGCCGGTCTGCGTTATCATCCGCTGCCGGAGTTTGACACCGTGGCCCGTGACCTGGCTCTGGTTGCTGACGAGGAAACCCCCTGCGGCACCATCATTGCCGAAATGAAGCGTGCCTGCAAGCAGCTGGCCGATGTGGAGCTGTTCGATATCTATCGCAGCGAAGCCATTGGCGCCGGCAAAAAGAGCATGGCGTTCACCCTGCACTTTGCACCGGAAAACAAAGCCCTGGAAGCTGCCGATGTGGACCGCTTTGTCAAAAAGATCCTCGGCAACCTCAAGTTCAAGCTGGGCATCGAGATCCGCTGAGATTTTGCCGCGTTCGCTGCTGCCCGGCGGCCAGCTGAACGGCTAAATTAAAATAACACAAAAACACCCCTTGCTTTGACCGCATAGTAAAACTTGCGGCAGGGCAGGGGTGTTTGTTTTTATACTGGGCTGCCCGCAGGGGAGCGCAGCCTGATAAAACAAAACCGCCGGGGCTGGCAGCTGTTGTGCTGCGCTGCCCCGGCGGTTTATTGTTTGTGTGATGTTGATGCTGTAAATCAGGTATCGGAATCCAGCTTCAGCACAGCGGTAAAGGCTTCGCTGGGCAGGGTTACGCTGCCCAGTTTGCGCATCTTCTTTTTGCCGGCTTTCTGCTTTTCCAGCAGCTTCTTTTTACGGGTGATATCGCCGCCATAGCACTTGGCCAAAACGTCCTTGCGCACAGCCTTGACCGTTTCGCGGGCGATGATCTTGCCGCCAACGGCAGCCTGAATGGGAATTTCAAACAAAGCGCGCGGAATGTTCTCTTTCAGCTTTTCGCAGATGCGGCGGCCCTTGGCGTAAGCGTTATCCGCAAATACGATCATCGAAAGTGCATCCACGATCTCGCCGTTCAGCAGGAAATCCAGCTTGACCAGCTCGGACTGGTGCCAGCCCTCCCACGCATAGTCATAGCTGGCGTAACCGCGACTGCGGCTCTTGATGGCATCAAAGAAGTCGTACACGATCTCGCCAAGCGGAATCTGATAGTGCAGGTCCACGCGGGTCTCGTCCAGGTAATCCATCGCAATCAGGGTGCCGCGCTTTTGCTGGCACAGGTCCATCAGCGGGCCAACATAATCATTGGGGGTGTAGATGTGGGCATCCACAAACGGCTCCTCCGCTTTGGCAATGCGGGCCGGGTCCGGGTAGGCGGAGGGGTTATCGATCACTTCCACCGTGCCGTCCGTCAGGGTCAGGCGGTACTGAACGCCGGGGGTGGTGGTGATCAGGTCAAGGTCAAACTCACGCTCCAACCGCTCGGTGATGATCTCCATGTGCAGCAGCCCAAGGAACCCGCAGCGGAAGCCAAAGCCCAGCGCGGCGCTGGTTTCCGGTTCAAAGCTCAAAGCGGCATCATTCAGCTGCAGCTTTTCCAGGGCGTCCTTCAAATCGGGGTAGTCGGCACCATCGGCGGGGTAAATGCCGCAGAACACCATCGGTGTTACCTGGCGGAAACCGGGCAGCGCTTCCGCCGTGGGGGCTTCGGCCAGGGTGATGGTATCGCCCACGCGGGTATCGCGCACCGTCTTGATGGAAGCCGTCAGGTAGCCGACCTCACCGGCTTCCAGCTTATCGCAAGGGGCCAGGGCGGTAGCGCCCATGTGGCCCACTTCCACCAGCTGGAAGGTTGCGCCGGTGTTCATCAGCTTGATGGTATCGCCGGGGCGCACCGTGCCTTCAAACACGCGCACATAGACGATAACGCCCTTGTAGCTGTCATAAATGGAGTCAAAAATCAGCGCTTTCAGCGGGGCGTTGGGGTCGCCCTGCGGGGCGGGAACATCCCGCACTACGCGCTCCAGCACTTCGCGGATGTTGGTGCCCATCTTGGCGCTCACGCGGGGGGCATCCATACAGGGCAGGCCGATAACATCTTCCACCTCTTTGGCGGCGGCATCCGGGTCGGCGCTGGGCAGGTCGATCTTATTCAGGATGGGCACAACTTCCAGGTTGTGGTCAATGGCCAGGTAGCAGTTAGCCAGCGTCTGGGCTTCCACGCCCTGGCTGGCATCCACCACCAGGATGGCACCTTCGCAGGCAGCCAGGCTGCGGCTGACTTCGTACTGGAAGTCAACGTGACCCGGCGTGTCGATCAGGTTGAACTCGTATTCCTTGCCGTCATCGGCGTGGTAGTGCATGGTAACGGCGCGGGCTTTGATGGTAATGCCGCGCTCGCGTTCCAGCTCCATGTCGTCCAGGATCTGGTCCTCCATGGTGCGCTTGTCCACGCTGTCGGTCAGTTCCAGGATACGGTCCGACAGTGTGGACTTGCCGTGGTCAATGTGGGCAATGATACAAAAGTTGCGAATGTTGTCGCGTGCCATCAGGTTTCCTCCAAATCGTTCCAGATACGCACCGGCGCGCCGTTCCGCAGGTAAATGCGGGGAACCCGGCGGCTGATGCCGCAGATAATTTCATAGTTGATGGTATCGGTCTTGGCTGCAATGCTGTCGGCGGTATCTGCGCCGATAGCCGCATTTTCCGGGCCGAACACCGTTACTTCATCATTCATCTTAACATCGGGGATGTCGGTCACATCCACCAGGGTCTGATCCATGCACACCCGGCCAATTACTGAGGCAGGCTTGCCGTGGATGCTCATCACCCCCGCGTTGGGGCTGCCATTGCTGCCGGAAAGCGCGCGGGGGTAGCCGTCCGCATAGCCGACGCATACGGTGGCTACTTTGCGGGGGGTGTTGGCCGTGTAGGTGCGGCCATAGCTCACGCTCTCGCCGGGCAAAAGGTCTTTCACAAAAGTCACAACGCTTTTCAGCGTCATGGCGGGGCGCAGACCGTCAAAGTGCACTTCCGGGCTGGGGTCCAGCCCATACAGGATAATGCCCGCGCGGGTCAGGCTGTGGTGCCATTCCGGGTGGCGCATCTGCGCGGCAGAGTTGGCGCAGTGGATGGTGTGCAGGGCAACGCCGTCCGCCTGCAGCCGCTGCACGGTGCGCTCAAACAGGGCGTGCTGGGCTTGGGTGTAGGCTTCGTTTTCCGGCGTGGTGCTGTCCGCCACGGCAAAATGCTGGAATATCCCGCTGAAATGCAGCTTGGGCAGGGCAGCGCAGCGCTCCATGGCAGCGATGGCCGCCTCAAAGTCAGACCGCACGCTGAACCCAATGCGTCCCATGCCGGTATCTACCTTAAAGTGGCAGTGTACCTCCACCCCGGCATTTTGGGCGGCAGCGGAAAGCGCCCTGGCATACTCTTCGGAATAGACGGTCTGGGTAATGCAGCTGAATGCCAGCTGGTCCACCTGCAGCGGGTCGGTGTAGCCCAGGATCAAGATGGGTTTGCTGATCCCGTGGCGGCGCAGGTGCCGCGCTTCGGCCAGGCAGCTGACCGCAAAAGCGGCCGCGCCGTTTTCTTCCAGCCAGGGCCCAGCCACAGCGGCACCGTGGCCGTAAGCGTCCGCTTTGACAACGCAGCACACCGGCGCGCCCACCGTTTTCTGGATCAGCGCCAGGTTGCTCTGCATGGCATCCAGATCAACCAATGCCCAACAATGCTTTTCGTACAGTTCGTTCGTCATTGCAATCCACCCCATTTCGATGCAAAACACAACGGGGGTCTTAGCCCCGCGTGCGCCCGGTATGCAGCGGCCGCCAGCCGTCGATGCCGCTTTGCTGCAAAGCGTGCAGTGTTTTCTGGCGGAAAGCCGGGTCATCCCGGCTCATCTGCTGCACAAACAGTTTGGTCTGCTCGCGCACTGTGGCACCATCAGCCGGGCAGCGGCTTTTGATGATGGGCAGCCCGGCGTGGTACACCGCGCTTTTTACCTCGCTTTCGGTGGCAAAGATCATGGGCCGGATCAGCGTGATATTGCGCTGGTCCAGATAGGTCACGGGCGAAAAACACCCAATGCGGCCTTCCCGCCAAAGGTTCATGTAAAAAGTTTCCACGGCGTCATCCAGGTGGTGCCCCAGCGCCACTTTGTTGCAGCCAAGTTCCTGCGCGGCAGCGTGCAGTGCCCCGCGCCGCATTTTGGCACACAGCGCGCAGGGGTTCGGCTCTTTGCGGTAATCAAATACCACGGGGCCGATATCCGTGCGCCGTATTTCGTAAGGAATGCCCTCCTGCGCAAACAGGTCCGCAAGCGGCTGGTAGTCGGCTTCCACCCCGCCAAAGCGTGGGTCCAGCGTGACCGCCATGACCTCAAACGGAACGCCGAGATACCGCCGCAGGTGCCCCAGCGCCACGGTCAGCGCAACGCTGTCCTTCCCGCCGGAAACACCAACGCACACCCGGTCGCCCGGTGCGATCATCTCGTAATCCTGCACTGCCTTGCGCAGCAGACCCTCCAAACGCTGCATGCCCGTTCCACCTTACCTTTATACACTCTAAGACGATACTATAAACATCGCTATTATAGCACATCCTGCCGCCCAATGCCAACAGCCGCAGCCAAAACGGAAGAATTTTATCAAAGCCCCGCACAGGAGCTGCAAAAACAAAGCCGTGCCCGCGCCGCGGTTTTGTTGGCAAAGCAGGGCAGGGGAGACCCCCGGGAACCGGCAGACTGCACAAACCGTGCAGAACACTTTGTTACAGGGTACACAAAAACAGATGCAAACATCAAAACAGTAAAATGCCGTTTATGAAAACGCGAGAAAACAAGAGAAAACGAAAGAAAACAGGAGCTACACAAGAATAAAATGATTTTATTTGCAAAATCCCTTGACGAAACAGCGCGTATTTGCTAAAATCATACTTGCGCGAAATCAGCGCAGTGCCGTGCTGTGCATTGCGCTTTGAATAAACCGAAATGATTCGGATGCGTCACTATAAAGTATGGAGGATTCAAATCATGAGCACTACTCTCGCTAAGCCCGCTGAGATGGTCGACCGCAAGTGGTATGTTATTGATGCTGCCGGCAAACCGCTCGGCCGCGTTGCTGCCCAGGCCGCTGTCCTGCTGCGTGGTAAGAACAAGACCACCTTTACCCCCAATGTTGACTGCGGTGACCATGTCATCGTGATCAACTGCGACGAAGCTGTCCTGACCGGCAAGAAGCTGGAAAAGAAGTATCATCGCACCCATTCTGGCTGGATCGGCGGCCTGAAGGAAACCCAGTACAAGACCCTGATGGCTGAAGCCAGCGATAAGGCTATGACCTACGCTGTTAAGGGCATGGTTCCTTCCAACACCCTGGGCGCTAAGGCTATGACCCGCCTGCACTGCTACAAGACTGCTGAGCATGCACATGCTGCCCAGAAGCCCGAAGCTGTGGAATTTTGATAAGGAGGCAATAGAAGATGTACGAAACTAAACAGTATTTCTACGGCACTGGCCGTCGTAAGCATTCCGTTGCCCGCGTCCGCGTCTACAATGGCACCGGCAAGATCACCATCAACAATCGTGATATCGACGATTACTTCGGCCTGGAAACCCTGAAGCTGATGGTCCGCAGCCCGCTGGCTCTGACCAACACCGATGGCAAGTTCGACATCGTGATCAACGTTGTCGGCGGCGGCACTTCCGGCCAGGCTGGCGCTATCCGCCACGGCCTGTCCCGCGCTCTGCTCCAGTTCGATCCCGAGCTGCGCAGCACCCTGAAGAAGGCTGGCTTCCTGACCCGCGATCCTCGTATGAAGGAACGTAAGAAGTACGGCCTCAAAGCCGCTCGTCGTGCTCCGCAGTTCTCCAAGAGATAATTGGACGCGATTTTACAATCGAAAACCTCGAAAAACC